>JBGAPZ010000006.1:0-126565 GCA_044220975.1 Micropepsaceae bacterium
GTGTAGAGCTGGATGGCGTCGTCGTCGGCCGTGATTTTGAGGTTTGGATCCTTGTCGCTTTGCGTGTCGCGCCAATCTGCGTAGGCGGGCCAGGTGGCGTGACCGCCGTCGATGGCGATGATGTGTTTGAGCTTCGGGCAGTTCGCCTTAACGGCCTCGATCAGGGGCACGAATTCGGCGCCCACGAACATCGTTTCGCAGCCGGCGTCGTTCAACACGTAGACGACTTCGGGACCGGCGAGGCGCCAGTTGATGCCGACGACGACCGTGTTGGCCTTCGCGGACCCCAGCAACACTTCAAAATAGCGGTCGGAGTTCATGCCCATGTAGCCGATGCGGGCATGCGGCTTTTGTCCGAGCGCGATCAGGCCGTTCGCGACTTGGCTTGTGTGTTTGTCGAAAGCGGAAAACGTCGTCTCACGGCCCTCGAAGAAGAAGGCCGGCGAGTTACCACGGCTCCGGGCCTGCTGGCGCGAGATATCGGCGAGCGAATTCAGGCCGTTGAAGTCGTACATTGTCGTCCTCCCATGGCGTCTTTTGTTTGAGGTGCAATCTAGCGTCCGGTTCCGGGGAAGCAATAGAGTGGGCGGACCTTGCAACCTTGAGAGACGCTCCGATGGCCCGTGTGCCCTACCCCGATCCTGCCGCGCTGCAACCCGATACGCGGGAGGCCCTGTCCAAGCTCGCGCCGCTCAACATCTTTCGAATGCTCGCGGGCGGTGAAGGCCTGATGCCCGCGTTTTTGAAACTCGGAAACTATTTACTGTTCAAGTCGAAGCTCGACCCGATCCTGCGCGAGATCGCGATCATTCGCGCCGGTGTTCTTTCAAAGGCGAAGTACGAAGTGCATCAGCACGAGCGGATCGGCCGCGATGTCGGCATGAGCGAGGCGTTGATCAAGGCGATGCACGCAGGGCCGGATGATCCGGTGTTGAACGACATGCAACGACTCGTGATGCGTTACACCGACGACGTTGTGAAGAACGTTCGCGCAAGCGATGCGACGTTCAAACCGTTGAGCGAGCGGTTGTCGCTGCAGGAGATGCAAGAACTCACGATCACGATCGGGTTCTACATGATGGTGAGCCGGTACTTGGAGACGTTCGATATCGACATCGAGCAACCGGGGACGGCCGGCGTTAAGTTCCCCGACAGCCAGAAGCGTCCGTCATGAGCGAGGACGTTGTCCGCCCGATGCCTTTGGAATCGCGCGGTGAGGCGCCGGGGCGCAGTCGCTTGACGAGGAGACGCATTCTCGTGGTCGGCGGCGGCCAAGATACGCGCGGCCTCGATGACCCGCCTATCGGAAACGGGCGCGCGATGTGCCAGTTGTTCGCGCGCGAAGGCGCACAGGTCGCCGTCGCCGATCGGATTTATGACAGCGCCGAAGCAACCGTCGCCTTGATCAAAGGGGACGCTGTTGCGATCGAGGCGAATGTCGGCATTCCCTCCGACATCGATGCGATGGTTGCCGAGGCAAAGGCAAAGTTCGGCGGTTTGGATGGACTCGTCTACAATGTCGGTATCGGCGTCGGCGAACCTTGGCTTGCAGGCGCGAGGGCCGACGAGTGGGACCGCGTGTTTGCGGTGAACATCCGCGGCGCGATGCTGACGCTCAAAGCGGCAATGCCGGTGATGGAAGATGGCGGGTCCATCGTGCTGATATCTTCGATTGCATCAATGAAGCCGGGCTCCCGCCTGCCCGCCTACGATGCCTCTAAGGCCGCGCTCGCCGGGTTGATGCGCCATGCCGGTGTCGAGGGCGAACGGCGCGGCATTCGCGTGAACATCGTGGCGCCCGGGCTGATGGATACTTCGATCGGTCGCGCCGCGACGCAGGGGCGGCCGGGGCGCGCGAAGACGCCGGTGCCGCTTGGCCGGCAGGGCACGGGATGGGAGACGGCGTACGCGACGCTCTTTCTTCTGTCGGACGAAGCTGCCTACATTACGGGACAAATTCTCGCCGTCGACGGCGGCATGACGGGATTGCGATAGGGAACGCTGCAATGGAAAACGGTGAGCTTTGGCTTAAGGGTGCGAAGGGCTTGTTGCCGGAAGCGGTGACGCTTCGGCGCAAAATTCACGAGAACCCGGAGCTCGGGTTATTCCTGCCCAAGACGGTTGCGGCGGTTCGCGAGGCGCTCGACGGTCTCGACGTCGGCATCGAAACGGGACCCTCGTCCAGCGGCATGATCGTGACGCTGCAAGGACCGACGCAAGGGCGGACGGTGCTGCTTCGCGGCGACATGGATGCGCTACCGATGCCGGAGGACACCGACGTTCCCTTCAAATCGAAAGAAGCGGGAAAGATGCACGCGTGCGGACATGATTCGCATACCGCGATGCTCGCCGGTGCGGTGAAGTTGTTGCATGCGCATCGCGCGCGGCTCGCTGGAACCGTGAAATTCATGTTCCAGGCGGGCGAGGAAGGTTACTTCGGCGCGGTCAAGATGATCGAGGATGGATTGGTCGACCGGCACCCGAAGCCGGACGGCGCGTTCGCGATGCACATCACGCCGAACGTGCCGACGGGCGTGTTCACGGCGAAGGCCGGCGCGTTCATGGCGTCCGGCGATGTTCTCAACCTCAAAGTCTCAGGCAAAGGCGGGCACGCGTCGGCGCCGCATCACACGGTCGATCCGATGCCGGTAGCCTGCGAGATCGTAACAGCACTGCAGACATTCGTGACGCGCAAGATCAACGCGTTCGATCCGGTGGTGTTGACGATCACGAAGATCGACGGCGGTACGACCAACAACGTGATCCCCGAAGCGGTCAACATGCTGGGCACGCTGCGCGCGGTTTCCGAAGGCTCGCGCAAGCGCGCGCGGGAGGGTTTGGTTCAGGTCGCCAAGAAGATCGCCGAGGCGCACGATTGCCGCGCGGACGTCACGATCACGCCCGGCTACGACGTGACGGTGAATGACGGGCGGATGGTGGACCTTGCCGCAGCAACAGCTCGCACATTGTTCGGCGAAAGCGGTTTCGTGCCGATGCCGGCACCGGTGATGGGCGCGGAGGATTGGGGTTACGTGCTGCAGCGCATTCCCGGTTGCATGGTGTTTTTGGGCGTTACGCCGGATGGCTGCGATCATCATCACGCGGCACCCTGTCATTCGAACAAGATGATGCTGGACGAGAACGCGATGGCGAACGGGATCGCGCTCTACGCGGCGGTGGCGGAGCGGTTCCTGGATCAAGGGTTGCCGGCGAAGTGAGGTTGGTGGCTGGAGAATATTTATCGTGTCTCTGTAATCTCGTCTAAGGCAACGCCGGCTGACGTGGAGATGCCAAGGGTTGCCATAGTGCGCCAAGTAGCTGAGTAGGGGAATATTTATCATGCCCCCGTTTTTTCCGCCTCCTTCGCGCGATCACCTCGCGCCGCGTTCCAGTTGTTGACCTGCAAGCCGAGAAAGACGCCAAGGACGACGATCATGGTTTCAACGAAAACAGTGAACCAGTCTTGCTTGCGGAAGGCATCGGTGAGGATCACCTGGCAATCTCCGCATCGATCATCTCGATGGTCGCGGCCGCTTGCGCATCCATGGCGGCCATCTGACTGAGATGGAGGATTGTGTACTCAAGATGGGTGCGCATGGTCGCCCGCAAGATCGGGCTTTCCCGAACCAACGCGCCAAGCGCCGCTGGGTCGATATTCGTGAAAGGGCTCAGTCCCGATTCTTGGCCGGCATAGACGGCTCGGTCGCGGAGCTCCCTATAGATCGCGCGTTGTGAACCTTCCAGACTATTCCAACGTTGCCGGTATAGCTGAAACTTACGAACGAGTTCGACATTCCTGATGATGCCGAGCCGACCGGTGCTGACGAGGGAATCGAACGCCGCCGAACTCGCGCTTGGAAAATAGCGCGCGGTGATCCACGTCCAGGCGCTGACGTCTTTATCGAGCGGCTCGAGGACTGACCCGGAAACATCAAGCGAACGATAATCGAGTAGCCCGACATTCGAGTTCGGAAATTGGACTGCGACGGTCGGTGGTTCACCCGCGGCGATCAGCGCGGCATTCGCCGCCCGGATGCTCATCAGGGCGCTCTCGCGTCCGACGCCCAACTCCTCGCGTTCACGGCGAATATCGTCAGCGATGGCGGTTATAATCTCTCTTTCCGCCAGCCGGTCGGCGCGCGCCTCATTCCAGTTGTTGACCTGCAGACCTAGAAAGACGCCAAAGACGACGATGACAAAGTCGACGGCGACCGCAAACCAGTTTTGCGCTTTGACGTGTTCGGTGATGCGGCGGAGGATCATTGGCATCTCACCTCGTCGAGCGGCTTGTCGCCCAATAGGAGCTGTATCTCGCGCACGCGCCGCAGCGAAGCCTCCTCCCATTGAAGAAAAATGCGCTGCACTTCGCGCAACTCAAAGACCGCTTCTCGAAACTCTCGATCGGCCAACATGGCGGCGAAATCATAATCGCCTATGGCGGAATAGCGGAAGGCGAGGCGGCTGTTCTGATCGGACCGGAAATGATCGCGCTGCAGATCATAGTCGAACCGGTCGGTGAACGATCGTATATAATTGTTTGCGATTAAGCGGAACTCGTCGCCGGACCTAGCCGCCGTCTCACGAAATCCTTCATAGTCGATCAGCGCCGCGCGTAGCGCAGGATCGCTGAGAAGCCCCATGCTCCCGCTCGACAACAGCTCGTTCAACACGCCTGACGCCTTCTTCGACGCGGAATTCACATAGCCGAACCGCAAGCCGTTTTCGAAGCGCTCCTTGAGCTTGGCATCGAGGCGCCGGGCATTGAGCGACTCGGCGACAACCTGCAACCCGTCCAGCGCGCGGCGATGGAAACACACGCCGTGACTGACGGAGAAATCCAGCGCCTGAAAATCGCTGCGCAATGCAGCGATCGTGAACGCCTCTTTTGCCCGTTCGATCCGCGCTTCGTTCCAGTTGGAGACCTGAATACCGATGAAGACGCCGACGACGACAATGACGAAGTCGATGGCGATCGCGGTCCATTCCTGTTTCCTGAAATGCGCAACGATGCGGCGGAGGATCATCGAGCGGTCCCGTGGTTGATACCGAGGATTTCGTCGAGCCGGCGGTGGAGTGCCGAAAAATTATCGTTCCACGGCGCCAGCGCATCGCGGACAAACCCGTCGAACGTGTCGGCGTTCTCGCTGAGATTGTTGAGGAAGCGCTGGTCTTTGCGCATCCCGCCGGTATCGCAGCTCGCCCGCGACCAGACTTCGCCGCGGCCTTCGTCGAAATAGGAACGGAGCTTGATCAGCGCCGGATACTTGTCCGGCAGCGTATGCTGTTCCCGCGTTCCCCAGCTGCGCCAGTATGAAAGCACCTCCAACGATTGCTGAAACTTCGCGAGCGCTCGCTTCAGTTCCCGATCGCGGACAATGTTGAGCCTTCCTGCACTCAATAGCTCGTCGAACGACGGAATGGCGGGCGCCGTCAGCACGTAGTCATGGCTGTATGCGATGTAGATGCATTCCTCGTCGCGGAGGTCCTTGCGCTCTGTCTCGCCGAAGATCACCGCCATCCCCTCGATTATCGCTTTGCTCTGCGCAAAGCGGCGCTCGCGGAGCCTCGCGCTCTTGGCTTCGGCCTCAACGACGTCGTCGTGCAGGCGTTGCATGAAAGCGCGTTCGTCGGCTCTCTCCTGCCGCTCATCGTTCCAGTTGGAGACCTGAATACCGATGAAGACGCCGACGACGACGATCACGAAATCAATCGCAATCGCTGTCCATTCCTGCTCGCGAAGATGCTCGATGACGCGGCGGAGGATCATGGGGTGGGCGCTTCACGTTGCGGTTGAATTCCAAGCCTGACGGCGAGAACGGCCTCCAGCGCGACCAGTTGTTGTTCCCGTCGCGCGAAAGTCTCGAGAACGTTGGCATTGCGCGCGGTATTGTCGACATAGTCGTTCAGGAAACTTGCGCTTGCGCGCATCTTGTCGACGTGGCAGTTCAACACCCATCGGAATCCTTTCCCGCTGAGAAACGTCCATCGCCCCTCATAGCCGTCTTCCATCGGCGCGCGCGCCACGGTTATCAGTTCCGGGTGACGACTGTAGAGTCTAAAGAGCTCGTTCGTTCTCTCGACATGATTGCCGCGCTCGCGTTCGCGGAACAGGATGTACTTGCGCAAGTGCTCTTTCACGGCCTGGTCTTCGATCAGGTTGAGCTGGCCGGTGGCGAGCATCTCATCGAGGACGGGCAACTCATCGGTTGGCCGACGGTAAATATGGGACCCGGCGATCCATTCGCACTCCTTGACCGTCAGCGGGCGCGCGGCCTCCTGAGAAAACAGAATGGGATTGGCCGTCACGGAAGGCGCCACGCGTTCCCGGTGCACGCGGAACTCTTCGCGCGTGATTGCGAGGAGTTCCCGCGTTTCGGTGTGAAGCCGCTGCAACAATGCATGTTCTATACTTCGATCCTTGCGGGCCTCGTTCCAGTTCGAAACCTGTATCCCGATGAAGACGCCGCCGACGACGATGACAAAGTCAATGGCGACCGCCGTCCATTCCTGCTTGCGAAAGTGTTCGATGATGCGGCGGAGGATCATGGAGCGGCCTCGCCCGCCAACGTCGCCACCGCAGCCAATTTTACGCCCCATCGCTCGGCGACCTCACCCTCGATCACTGGCGGTAATTTTCGGTAGAGGGCATCGAGCGCCTGATAGGCGTAGAGGCGATCCATCGTTTGCAGTCTGATTGCAGAAACGGCCGAGGCGATCTTCCGATTTTTGCACAATCCGCCGATGTCGTACTCGACAGAAGCCGCCGCCCCAAAAACACCGTAGGGTTTTATGTTTGTGAACAGAACATTTTCTTCCACCGTAAAACGATGATGTTCGGTCATACGATAAATATTTTCGACCGTTTGACTTAGGTGCCCGACCCTTCTGACGATGTCTGAAAGCCCGGTCCTGATTTTTTCGTTTGCGATGAGGTCGAAGGAACCGCTTGACGTGAGCTCATCATAGGTTCTGCTCGAAAAGATCGGAGCGTTTATATACCCCAACGTGGAAATCGCATATTCAATCTCGCCGCCTGCGCCCGGCGGGACCGCACAACGTGCAAGCGCGTCGAGAAGAACCGTTTGCCCCGCTGATTGCCGTTCCAGCATCCCGACAGTGCGCTCAATTGTAACGATGCTTCGTGCCAAGTCCTCGTGAAGACGTACGAGATAGCCGAACTCCTTCGCGCGTTCGACGCGCGCCTCATTCCAGTTGTTGACCTGCAAGCCGATGAAGACGCCGACGACGACGATGACAAAGTCGATGGCGATCGCCGTCCATTCCTGTTCGCGCAGGTGCGCGATGACACGGCGCAAGAGCATCTGGATTCCTCCAAGTCGCTGGAAGCGGAGTATGAAGGACTTCGCGGCGATATGCCAAACCGGGCTGGTGCCAGGTTAACGACCGCTTCGCGTCATTGATCTGCGTTCCACATGTTGTTCACAAACGACCGGCGGCGCGGCGGCGTGGCCATTGGGGACACGATTGGCTGTCGTTAGACGCCGAACTCCAGCATCACGCGTGGTCTCCGCATGAAATTCCAGGCACCGAAGCGCGCCACACCGCACCGCAACATGTGCGAGAGGCTGTCATGAATCACCCAGTTCTCAGACCATCTGCTACAACGCCTAAACGACTATACTTAGGCGATTCCAGGCGGGTTCACTGATGCAGAAATTCCTGAGCGAACTCCAGCGGCGCAAGGTGCTCCGCGTGGCGTCCGCCTACGTCGTCGCCGGCTGGGTGATCCTGCAGGTGGCGCTGTCGTTGCAGACGGCGATGAAGTTGCCCGACTGGTTCTCGACTGTGATCGTCTCGTTGCTGATCATCGGCTTTCCGATTGCCGTAATCGTCAGCTGGTTCTTCGAGTTCACGCCGGATGGGATCAAGCGAACGGTGCCGTCAGGCGAGGTCCCGCGCTTCAAGCCGCAAACGACGGACTTCGCGCTGGCGGCGGGTTTGGTGCTCGTGCTCGCCGCCGTGGTGGTGCAACTCACGACGCCGCCGGCGACGGTCAACACAGCTGTGGCACCGAAGTCGGAGCCCGCAGTCTCCGCCGCCTCCATCGCCGTGCTGCCGTTCGCCGATCTCTCACCCGCCAAGGACCAGGAATATTTCTCGCAAGGGATCGCCGAAGAAATCCTCAACGTACTCGCCAATGTCTCGGGGCTTGAAGTCGCCTCGCGCACCTCGTCGTTCCAGTTCAAGGGTCAGGAGAAGATCGGCGTACCGCTGATCGCCCAGCAACTGCGCGTGCGCCACATATTGGAAGGCAGCGTGCGGAAGGCCGGCGATACGATCCGTATCACGGCGCAATTGATCGATGCGAAGACCGACAAGCATTTGTGGTCGCAAACCTTCGACCGGACGATGACGACGGAGAACATCTTCGCCATTCAAGACGAAATCACCAAGGCGATCGTGGGCCAGCTGTCGAGCCGCATTGGCGCGCAACCGATTGCGGCGCCTGCCGCCCGCAGCGCCGACACGGAAAATGCGGACGCTTATGCTTTGTTTCTCGAAGGACAGACACGATTCGCCCTGCGGGGTCAGGAGAACATCAAACGCAGCATGGCCGCGCTGGAGCGTGCGGCCGAGATCGATCCGGGCTTCGCCAGGGCTTGGGCCGTGCTTGCTGGCGATTACTTAATTGCGCCGGGCTGGCTGAACAGCGCCGACCTTGTTCGAGACTTTCCAAAGCTTGCGGTTGAGGCCGCACGAAAGGCCATCGCACTCGACCCATCGCTTTCGCTTCCCTACGCCGTCATTGGCGGATCATCTGCAAATGCAGCCGACTATGAGGCCGCCTTTTCCAATTTTGACAAAGCGATTGCGCGCAACCCAAAGGACGAGACCATCTATATGTGGCGCGGATCGGTCTGGCGCGATCTTGGGTTCTTTACCCGCGCGATAGCCGATTGGGAACGTTGCCTATCACTGAATCCGGACTACAACATTTGCCGCGAGCACACGTCCACAGCGCAAATCTTCACAGAAGATGTCGCCGGTGGGTTGGCGACAAGGAAAGAGAATGTGCGCCGCGGCTTCGGCGGAGGAGGGACTGCAGCGGTATGGGGCGCCTATCTCAGCCGAGGCGATGAAATCGAGTTCCTTTACGAGATTGAAGATCTTGCCCGTGGTCTCAGCTCGGGCGATATGCATTGGGCTGTTGACATGATGTTTCAGGCGCAAACCAACCCAACCTATGACCGGAAGGAGGCGCTGCGCATCTTCGAGGCGCGTCTCGACGGCATGGGTGCGAAGCTGTCGCCAAGTTCTTACGTCGAATCTTCCGTCCTGTTTCTATTCGGCGCCTACGATCGCATGCATCCGGTTGAGGATGGCTGGTGGTGGGTGACCAGCGGATTTCCAGAATGGGCGAAATCGCCGGAACGAAAGCGGCTGATGCGCGAACGCAAGCTCGACGTCTATTGGCGCAAGCACGGCTTCCCGCCGCGGTGCCGCGCGGTTGGCGCCAACGACTTTGCTTGCAATTGACGCCCCATGACACCTGAACCGAGCGCCCTATGCAAAAATTCTTGAGCGAACTTCAGCGCCGCAAAGTTCTGCGTGTCGCAACCGGCTACGTCGTTGCGGCGTGGGTGATCTTGCAGGTGGCCCTGTCGCTGCAGGCGGCAATGACGCTGCCTGCATGGTTTTCGAGCGCTATCATGGCGTTGCTGATCATTGGGTTTCCCGTGGCCGTGCTCGTGAGCTGGTTCTTCGAGTTCACACCGGAAGGCATTCGCCGCACCATGCCCTCGAACGAGATTCTGCCGTTGAGGCTACAAGCGACGGACATGGCGCTGGCTGCGGCACTTGTCTTGGTTCTGGCAGCAATAACGGTGAAGATCACTTCGCCAGCACAGGAAGCGGCAGTCGCGGCGTCAACGCCCGCGCCCGTCGAGGCGGTGACCGCGGTCTCTGCCGCCTCCATCGCCGTGCTTCCCTTCGCCGACCTCTCGCCCGCCAAGGACCAGGAATATTTCTCGCAAGGAATCGCCGAGGAAATCCTCAACGTACTCGCCAATGTCTCGGGGCTTGAAGTCGCCTCGCGCACCTCGTCGTTTCAGTTCAAGGGGCAGGAGAAGATCGGCGTACCGCTGATCGCCCAGCAACTGCGCGTGCGCCATGTCCTGGAAGGCAGCGTGCGCAAAGCGGGCGACACGATCCGCATCACGGCCCAGCTAATCGATGCGAAGACCGACAAGCATTTGTGGTCGCAAACTTTCGACCGGACGATGACGACGGAGAACATCTTCGCCATTCAAGACGAAATCACCAAAGCGATCGTGGGCCAGTTGTCGAGCCGCATTGGCGCGCAACCGATCGCGGCGCCGGCAACCCGCAGTGCCGACACGGAAAATACGGACGCCTATGCGCTGTTCCTCGAGGGGCAGACGCGTTTCGTCATGCGCGGTCAGGAGAATGTCAATCGCAGCGTATTGGCGCTTGAGCGTGCGATCGAGATCGATCCGGGCTTCGCCCGCGCCTGGGCGGTGCTCGCGGCCGCCTATTGGATTGCGCCGAGTTGGCTGAGCGGTACCGACCTCAATCGAGATTTTGTTGCGCTTGCGGACGACGCGGCACGAAAGGCGATCGCACTCGACCCGTCGCTTTCGCTTCCCTACGCCGTCCTCGGCGGACAATCCGCGGATAATGCCGACTATGAGGCCGCCTTCTCCAACTTTGACAAAGCGATTGCGCGCAACCCAAAGGACGAGACCATCTATATGTGGCGCGGAGGGGTCTGGCGCGATCTTGGCTTTTTCGACCGCGCGCTCGCCGACTTCGACCGATGCCTGTCTCTTAATCCCGACTACAACAATTGCCGCGATCACAAGTCGTCCACGCTGATCTTGGCAGGAGATATCGCTGGTGGGTTGGCGACATTGAAGGACAATTTGCGTCGAGGCTTCGGCGGCTCCTTCCAACCAGGGCCATGGGGCGCCTATCTTGCTCGTGGCGATGAACCCGAATTCCTGTACGAGATGACTCGCATTGCCGGTGATCTCAGCACCGGTGACATGCGGTGGGCTGTCGATATGTTGTTTCAGGCGCGAACCAACCCGTCCTATGACCGGAAGGAAGCGCTGCGCATTCTTGAGGCGCGGCTCAAGAGCATGGGCGCACCGTTGGCGCCGAACTCTCCCGCTGAGAACCGTCTTGCGTTTCTGTTCGGCGCCTACGAGCGCATGCACCCAAGTGGAGCTAGCTGGTGCTGGACGACGACCGGCTTTCCCGAATGGGCGAAATCTCCGGAACGGAAGCGGGTGATGCGCGAGCGCAAGCTCGACGTCTATTGGCGCAAGCACGGCTTCCCGCCGCGGTGCCGCGCTGTCGGCGGCGACGACTTCGCGTGCGATTGAACAACCATAGCAAACGGCCGCACCCCGCAAGCTCGTCACCCGGTTGTGGCAGCGGGAGAAGGGCAATGAACCGACGAGCGCGTTTCGCCTTTTCCAAAGACCGGTTCGGTCTTGGCGGTTGGTCTTGGTGATTGGTCTTGGGCGACCGGTCTTGCGCTTCGGTCTTGACCGCGTAACATAAGTCAGAGTGATGCGACATAGTGTGCAATTGATTGCAAGCGCCGACTTCGGCTATAGTCGGGGCTTGTTGGAGACATGCGCCTGCGCTTGGGGGTTTGAGCCCGCGGCCGGCCGTTCCAGCCGTTCACGCAAGGATGGGCCCCATGCCCCGCTACGTCTGCACTCCGCGGAAAGCCCGCGCGCCACGCCATCCAAAACGAAAGATCGCCATGCACGCTCCGGCGCGGTGTTCGCTTTCCCCGGATCGGCTGGCTTGCCCGCCTGGATTCGACAGCGATTGCAGAAGCTTAGCGAAACCGGACAGCGGAAACCGGACAGCGAAAGATACCCCGACCCCTGTGCCACGTGTCCGGCTTCGCGGGGCGGACGCGGCCGACAAACGCCTCTTCGCGCCGCAACGCATGACGCCTGCGCAAGGCCGGTCGGCCAGCAACCGACCCATCGTCAATTCACTGCTCACGGACGAGGAGCGGCCACGGCGTCATATGGCGTTCGACGCGCGCTTCCGGCGCTTGAAGCAGACGGCGCGTGTGTACACGCGTGACGCTTCTCGTTACACAGAAAAGCACGCATTTCCAACGATGTTACGCTGTTACGGTCACGAGGCACGCTTTTGACGTTCGGTCCCTGACTGCAACGCGCGGGTTACGCCGCCGTCAGGCCTGTGCTTTCCCTTGCCGACGCTTCGCCTTTGGCGTCACCGCCAACGGCGCACGGCGCGGGGCCGATGCGGGTCGCTGGGCATGATGTTATTTTCGCACTGCAAAAGGAGGCGGCGATGTCGCTCGCAAAGAACGGATACGCCTACCGCCAAGGTCTCACCGATCTCGGCAATGGGACGTTCGCGTACCTTCAGCCGGACGGTTCGTGGGGCTGGTCGAATGCGGGGTTGATCACGGATGGGGATCAGTCGCTTTTGATCGATACGTTGTTCGACCTGAAGCTTACGCGCGACATGCTCAGCGCCATGCGGGCGGCGGCGCCGCGCGCGGCGAAGACGATCGGAACTTTGGTCAACACGCATCACAACGGCGATCACTGTTACGGGAACGAGTTGGTCGAGGGGGCGGAGATCATCGCCTCGGCGCATGCGGCAGAGGAGATGAAGCGGGAGCAGCCCGCGTTGCTCGCGAATTTCATGAAGGCGGCGCCGGGAATGGGCCTGACGGGCGAGTACCTGATGCATTGCTTCGGCGCGTTCGATTTCAACGGAATTACACCGACAATGCCCACGACGACGTTCTCCGGAACGATGCACCGGCATGTCGGAGCTAAGACGATTAATCTCATCGAAGTTGGGCCTGCGCACACCGGTGGCGACGTGCTGGTGCACGTGCCTGCGGATCGCACCGTGTTCACGGGCGACATTCTCTTCATCGAGGGCACGCCGATCATGTGGGCGGGACCAATCGCGAATTGGATTGCCGCGTGCGACCAGATTTTGAGGCTCGACTGCGAGACGATCGTGCCGGGGCATGGGCCTGTCACGGACAAGCGCGGCGTCAAGGCGGTGCAGGATTACCTCGTCTACATTCGCGACGAGGCGCGCGAGCGGTATGACGCGGGCCTGTCCGCGCGAGATGCTGCGCACGATATTGCGCTTGGCGACTATGACGCGTGGGGCGATGCGGAGCGCATCGCTGTTAACGTTGCGACGCTCTATCGCGAGTTCTCCGGCGATGCGACGCCGCCCAATCCAGCAGAACTGTTTGCTCTGATGGGCGAGATTTGGAAAAAGCGCCGCGGCTAGAGCTTCTTTCCGTATTGGATGAAGCCCGTCCTGTCCGCAATGCGGTCGTAGAGTTGGCGCGCGGTTGCGTTTGTTTCGTGCGTCATCCAATAGACGCGCGCGCCGCCGGCGGCTTTAGTCACGTGGTAGACGTGTTCGATTAGCGCGCGTCCCATGCCGGTGGCACGCAAGTCAGGGTCGACGTAGAGGTCCTGCAAGTAACAAGTGGCGGCGTCCATCCAGCCATGGCGGTGCAGGATGGTGTGGACGAGGCCGCGCGGTTTGCCTTCGTGCTCGGCGAGGTAGGCGAACATCGGTTCGGTTGCGTCGAGGTAGCGACCGAACGTGAGATCGTATTGCGACTTCGGCAAAGTCGTTTCGTAGAAATCCAGATAGCCCTTCCAGAGGCGGTCCCAAGCGGCGCGGTCCGATGCCAAGAGGGGCCGCACGGTCACATTCCGGTACACGCGCGCTTGATCAAATGCCCTAGCGTCAAGACCCATGTGCGTTTGCATCCGAACTGCCCTCTTTCTCGTAGTTCTGGTAAGTCACGCTATCGCACCCCTTGAAGGCCGTCATCCATGCTCATGCTCTACGAACATCCGCTTAGCCCGTATGCACAGAAGTGCAAGATCGCACTTGTCGAGAAGGGCGTGCCTTTTCAGCTGAAGATGCCGGCAGCTATCGGGACCGGTCAGGTCGATGCCGACTTTTTGAAGGCATCGCCCCGGGGTGAGGTTCCGGCGCTGATCGACGGCGATTTCGCCGTGTTCGATTCGACGGTCATTCTGGAATACATCGAAGATGCGTTCCCCACCCCCGCACTGCTGCCGCGCGATCCGAAGCTGCGCGCGAAGGCACGGATGATCGAAGATGCGATGGACACGCTTTATGAGCCGATCAATTGGGGCTTGGGCGAAATACGCTGGTTCAAGCGCGCGGAGGGCGAGCAAGCGCGGATGATCGAAACACGCGCCGCCGCGCAAGCGCGCGATTTCTTTGTTTGGTTGGAGCGGCAACTCGGCGATCAAGATTGGTTCTGCGGTGCATTCGGATGGGCGGATCTGTCCGTCATTCCTTACATCAACGGGTCGGCGGGCCTTGGTGTCGGGCCGTCGGCCACATCGAAGCTCGGGCAGTGGCAGGTGCGCGCGAACGCGCGGCCCTCTGTTGCGCAAGCGGCGAGCCAAGCGGCCGAGTCCATCAAAGGTATGGCGATGGTGGGCGAGGCGGTGCGCCAGCGGCTCTTCAAACGCGAATATCGCGATCACCGGCTTGAGTGGATGATGCGCTCCGGTGGGATCGACGTCGTGCTCGACGGCATCAAGGCCGATACGATCCGCTTCTCGAACGAATTCAGGTAAGGCAAATGAGCGAGATTATCTTCCATCACTACTGGACGTCGCCGTTTTCTGAGAAAGTGCGTGTCGTCTTCGGGATGAAGGGGCTCTCGTGGCGCTCCGTCGAAATCCCGAACATGATGCCGAAACCCGATTTGACGCCGTTGACCGGCGGGTACAGAAAGACGCCGGTGATGCAGATCGGCGCCGACATCTATTGCGACACGCAGCTGATCATCCGCGAGTTGGAACGGCGGCACCCGACGCCTGCCGTTGTTCCGCACGCAGGCTTGAGCTTCGCATTGGCGTTCTGGTCGGACCGGCCGTTTTTTCAGGCCACCGTGCCGCTGATCTTCGGCGAGGTCGGGCCAATGATTCCGGAGGCTTTCAAGAAGGACCGCGAACAGATGTTCCCGGAAAGGCCGTTCAACTACGAGGTGATGAAAGCCGCCATCCCCGCGTTCAAAGACCAGTGGCGCGCGCACGCGGATTTCCTTGAGGCGCAGCTTGAAGACGGTCGCAAGTTTTTGCATGGCGAGGCTGCAAATATCGACGATGTGCATTGCCATCTCAACATTTGGTTCTTGAAGGGCTTCTTCGCGCCGACGGCGGAGGCTTTGTTGAAAGAGTTTCCGCGGATCACCGCGTGGTACGCGCGGGTGACAGCCATCGGGCATGGCACACCTACGCCGATGGATTCGAAAGAGGCGCTCGCGATCGCGAAGGCCGCAACGTCCACGGCGGTAGCGCGCGCGGACGAGCACGATCCGAACGGGCGCAAGCCGGGCGATCGGGTCAGCGTCATGCCCGACGACTATGGCCGCGATCCGGTGTCGGGCGAGCTTGTCTTTTCGACGGCGCAAGAGATTGCGATCAAGCGGCATGACCCGGCGGTCGGCGATGTGGTCGTGCATTTTCCGCGCGCGGGATTCTTGGTCATTTCGGCTTGAGGGATGTGCTCATGAACGTAGTTGAATCGACTCCGGAAATCGTCGAGGCACCGTGCGGGAAACTGGAAGGTGTTCGTCGCAGTGGCGTTTCGAGTTTCAAAGGCATTCCATTTGCGACGGCGCGGCGTTGGCATGCGCCGGAGCGCGCTGTGCCATGGGCGGGTGTCAGATCTGCCCGCGCCGCCGGCGCCGTGGCGCCACAAAATCCCACGGCGCTGGAAGGATTGATTGGGAGCGGCGGCAAGACCGTGCAGAGCGAAGACTGCTTATCGCTCAACATTTGGACGCCCGCATGCGACGGCGTGAAGCGGCCCGTGATGGTTTGGATTCACGGCGGCGCGTTCGTCACGGGTGCGGGGAGCATCGGGCTCTACAACGGCAAGGCGTTGGTGGCGGCGGGCGATGCTGTGGTCGTAACGATCAACTATCGGCTCGGCAGCCTTGGCTTCTTGCGGCTCGCCGACACGACGAACGGGCGGATTGGGTCGACGGGAACGGAAGGGCTTCAGGACCAGATCGCGGCACTTGGCTGGGTGCGCGACAACATCGCCGCGTTCGGCGGCGATCCGGGCAACGTCACGATCTTCGGCGAGAGCGCCGGCGGGATGTCGGTTGCGTGCTTGCTCGCCAGTCCTGCGGCGCGTGGATTGTTTCACAAAGCAATTTGCCAGAGCGGTGGCGCTCATATCGCGCGGCCGCGCGATCACGCGAACCGCGTGGCGGAAGCGTTCCTCAAACATTTGGGCGGTGCTGCGAGCGATCTGGAGCGCGCGCCGGTCGAGGCGTTGCTCAAGGCGCAGGCCGACGTTGTGGTCGAGGTCGATACGCAGCACGATCCGCACAAGCTCGGCGCGATGGCGTTCCAGCCTGTGATTGACGGCAACGTGCTCCCTGTGCGGCCGATCGATGCGGTTCGTGCGGGATCGGCGGCGGGCGTTCCTGTGATTGCGGGCTCGACGACGGAGGAATGGAAACTTTGGACGGCTCTCGATACGAAATTTCACAACATGGACGAAGGTAAGCTCGAACGGTGGGCTTCGCGCCAGTTCGGCGAGGCTGCGCCTGCGCTGCTTGCGGCGGATCGCGACGGATCGCCGTACGAGCGTTATGTGTCGATGCAAACCGATCGCGCGTTTCGCGAGCCGACGCTGAGGCTGCTTGCCGCGCAAAGTGCGGAAGCACCCGTCTATGAATACGTGTTCGACTGGCGGTCGCCCGCAATGGGCGGTGCGTTCGGGGCCTGTCACGCGTTGGAGCTCGGCTTCGTGTTTGGGACCTTCGGTTTGCCCGGTGCCGACAATTTCTTCGGCAAGGGTCCAGAGGCCGACGCCATCAGCCGCGCGATGATCGAGGCTTGGACCTCGTTTGCGCGTGCCGGCACACCGAAGGCGAAGGGTATCGACGCTTGGCCGCAGTGGTCAAAAGCGTCGCCCGCCGCGATGGTGTTCGGTGCCGACTCGCGAGCGGCCCATGTGAGCAGGTTTGAGTTGCCGCAGGCTTGGGCGTCACTGCCCGACCAGCTGGTTGGCCCCTAGGCCGCTTCCGCTTCGTCTTGCTTTTGCAGCTTCTTCGCTAGATCGCGGCCGATCACACGATGGATTGCGACTGCGACGAGGTCATCTTTTTCGACGAGGTTGCGCAGGCGCGCGATGTCGAACACGAAAGCGCGGGTTGGCTGCTCGATCACCACAGTCGCGGACGCGGGATTGCCGGACACGAACGCCATCTCGCCGACGAACGCGCCGCCGCGCAGATGTGCGACGGTGGTCCCATGCACGTTGACGATTGCCTGACCGTCACAAATGAGCACGAGTTCGGGCACGGGCTTGTCCTGTTCCGTTAGGACCGTTCCGGGATCCAGTTCGCGCCATGATCCGGCGCTGACGAGACGCGCAAGCTGTGCGTCGGTGAAGCCCGCGAAGACGCCTTGGCGCAAGAGGTGTGCGTGTTCCATCGTCTTTAATTTACGGCGTTCGTCGACCAGCCAATAGATTTGGTAGACATTGATCGCGATGAACACGACGTCCCAAACGATGCCCGTGTGCATCGCGCCGCCAGAGAGCTGGAAGTAGACGATCTCAAGCGTCAAACCGACGACTGCCGTGACGCGCAGCCAATAGATGTTCGTGAGCCAATATGAAATCGCGATGAGAACATAGGAGATATGACCCGGGATGTCGGCCCAGATGAACGGGATGCCGGTGTCTGTCATCGATGCCCCTGCCCTCAGTTCTCCAGCATCACCTTACACTGGTGCGCGGGTTTGCGAAGCGCTTCAAACGCGGCGGGTAGTGCGTCGAGGTTAACAACATCCGTAATCATGTGCTCAACGTCGACGCGGTCTTTCGCAATCATGTCAATCACATAGTCGAAGTCGGCGGGGCGATAGCCGAGAACGAATTGCAGCGTGAGCTCTTTCACGATTCCCATGAGCGGCATGATCATGTCCATTTGCTGGCAAACACCGGCGACCACAATCTTTGCGTTGCGCGGCGCCATCATCATCGTTTCGTTGATAAGGCCGGGAGCACCTACACATTCGAAGATGATGTCCGGGCCTTTCCCGGCGATCGCTTCGACCTGCGGCGTCATGGCCTTTGCAGGATCGACCGCATCGGTTGCACCGAAGCGTGCCGCCATCTTGGCGCGTAGCTCGGCCTTATCGCTCACGATCACATGACGCGCGCCTAGGAATTTCGCCCAAAGCATGACGGAGAGACCCACGGGTCCTGCGCCGATCACGAGCACTGTTGCCCCGCGCTCCATCTTCGCCTTGTCCACGGCATGTAGGCCGACGGCGAGCGGCTCAACCATCGCGCCTTCGTGGAAGTTCACGACGCTTGGCAATTTGTGTGCGCCGGTCGCGCCGATGCGGACGTACTCGGCGTAGGCGCCGTGGCTTTGGCCGAGGCCAACCGAGATGCCCTTCTCGCATACGCCAAAACCCGTGCCGGCGTTGCGGCAGCCCGCGCACTCTCCGCAATAGATGTAAGGAAAGCCTGCGACGCGATCGCCCACCTTCCACTTTCCCTTTATCGCGGAGCCCACTTCCATGACTTCGCCTGCGAACTCGTGGCCCATCACGCTGCCCGCCGGCAGCGGTTGGATCGAGGTTGCTTCGGTCATGTGCAGGTCGGAGCCGCAGATGCCGCAGTTCTTCACCTTGAGGATCAGATCGGTGGGGCCGCATTCCGGATTTGCGACCGTTTCAATCGCGAGCGGCGTTCCTGTTCCCTTGAAGACGGCGGCGCGCATGGAATTCCTCGTCGGTTGTCAATGGCGTGGTCGGCTGACAGTATGTCAGGCGAAACGACATTGCCACCGAAGGAACAATCTCATGAGCATCAAACTCCGTAACGGCACCTTCCTTGCGCCCTTCCATCCGTTGGACGAAGATCCGACGCTTTGTCTGCACCGCGACCTTGAGTTGTTCGAGCACTTGGACCGGTTGGGGTATGACGAAGCGTGGGTCGGAGAGCACCACTCGGCCGGGTATGAAATCATAGCCTCGCCCGAGCTTTTCATTGCGGCCGCAGCGGAACGCACGAAGCGTATTCGCCTTGGTACCGGCGTCGTGTCCTTGCCGTACCACAACCCTTTGACCGTCGCGAACCGGATGATCCAGCTCGATCACCAAACGCGCGGACGCGTGATGTTCGGCGTGGGGCCGGGCCTCTTGCCCTCGGACGCCTTCCAGCTTGGTATCGATCCGAACACGCAGCGCGACCGCATGGTCGAAGCGATCGAGGTGATCCTCGACTTGTTTGCCGGCAAGCGCGTGACGAAGAAGACGGAGTGGTTCAATCTCTCGAACGCCATCTCGCAGCTTCGTCCGTATTCGTGGCCGCATCCCGAAATTTGCGTGGCGTCAAGCGTGACGCCGTCGGGCGGTAAGCTTGCGGGCAAGCACGGCTTTGGCATGCTGTGCGTCGCCGCAACGCAGACCGGCGGATACGACGCTCTCGGCATCAATTGGAAAATAGCGAACGACGTTGCTGTGGAAAACGGACGCAAGATGGATGCGGAGCGTTTGCGCCTCGTCGGACCGGTGCACATTGCCGAGACGAAACAACAGGCGATGGAAAACATCCGCTACGGGTTCCACAAATGGGCCGATTATTTCTCAAAAATCAGTCCGGCCAGCGCTACGCAAGACAAGAACACCGATCCGCTGGAGCAAGGGATCAAGGACGGCGTTATCGTCGTCGGCACGCCGGACGATGCGATCGCCCAGATCAAGCGTTTACAGGCCAAGCAGGGCGAGTTCGGCTGCTTCCTGCAGCTTGCACACAATTGGGCGACGTTCGACAACACGAAGAAGAGCTTCGAGTTGTGGCAGCGGCACGTGACGCCTGTAATCAACAAGTCGAACGTCAACCGGCAGGACAGCTTCGACGACGCGGCGAAGCACTCGGAGAAGTACATCGGGGCCGCGATGGGGGCGGCGATGGCGACGATCCAGAAGCACGCGGTCGAGCAAGCGGCTAAGGATAAGAAATCCGCCGCTGAATAGGAGAGCCCTCATGGGCGCTATGATGGCATACGCCGGCGGGTGCCACTGCGGCGCGTTGACGGTGACGTTCGAAAGCACACGGCCCGCCGGCGGTATCGAACGGCGGGCGTGCCAGTGCTCGTTCTGCCGTTCGCACGGCGCCTTGACGGTTAGCGATGCGGACGGCGCTCTTCGGTTTGACGCCGACCAAGGTTCGCTCGTTCGTTATCGATTCGGGCTCAAGACAGCCGACTTCCTGATCTGTGCACGATGCGGCGTGTATGTCGGCGCGATTTACGGCGATGGCGACGAGTATTGGGGGATCGTCAACGCGAATGTCTTACATGACCGCGCTTCATTTACCGCGCCCATCGTCACCATCAGCTACGACAATGAAGATTCATCGTCACGCGGCGAGCGGCGCAAGCAACGCTGGACGCCGGTCGAAGTTCTGAACTTCTAGAGCCGGATCTCGCCGGCGACGATGCGATCGTAGAGTTCAGGCGTCAGGGCCACGTATTGTCCGTCGACGGGGTCGAGGAAGTAGAGCGGCTCTTTGACCGTGCGCGGGTCGTAGCCCTCTTTCACCAGTTCGACTTTGCGGTGCTTGAACGTGCCGGTGATTTCGATTTCACCTTGCATACGCAGGAAGATCGGGCGGGCGTAGGCAGCCAGATTCTTCTCAAGGTGCGCTTTGAACTTTGCAAGGTCGGGAAGGCTTGCGGTCACGAGCGCTGCCATGCCGGCGCGGCCGTCAGTGCCCGGCACCTTCACGCCATAGACGTTCGCTTCCTTGATGCCAGGGAAGATCGAGATTGCCTCGGCGACCTCGCTGGTGGCCACGTTCTCACCCTTCCAGCGGAACGTGTCGCCGATGCGGTCGATAAAATAGAAGTAGTTTTGGGCGTCGCGCTTCAGCAAGTCGCCGGTGCGAAACCAAGCGTCGCCCTTCTCAAACACATCGCGCAGGATCTTCTTCTCGGTATCGGTTCCTTTCGAGTATCCCTCGAAGCGGCCGCGTTGCTCGTCGATCTTGCCGATTGCCTCGCCCGATTCGTCGGGTTTGCATTCAATGCAGAGGCCTTTCGCATCACGTATGGGTTGTTCCACGTCGATGTCGAATTGCACGAGGCGGGTTTGGATGATGCGGCGCATGTAACCCGGAATGCGGCCGATCGCGCCGACCTTGCCGTCGAAGTTCACCATCGAGACGTTGCCTTCGGTCGCACCGTAGAACTCGATGATCCGCGGGATCCGGAAACGGGCCTTGAAGGCCGGCCAAATCTCGGGCCTAAGGCCGTTGCCCATCGCCACACGCAATCGATGCCTGCGTTCGAGCGGGTGGGACGGTGAATTCAGAAGATAGCGGCAAAGTTCGCCAATGTACTGGAACTGTGTCGCACGGTACTTGTGGCAGTCGTCCCAGAACTGGGTCGCTGAAAATCTACGGCGGATGATTACGGAACCGCCAACTGTCAGTGTCGAACCGATGGCGCAGACACCGCCGGCCGAATGATAGAGCGGGAGGACGACGTACATACGATCGCGCTCAGTCGAATTCATTGCGG
This sequence comes from Micropepsaceae bacterium, assembly GCA_044220975.1. Classification (GTDB taxonomy): domain Bacteria; phylum Pseudomonadota; class Alphaproteobacteria; order Micropepsales; family Micropepsaceae; genus SZUA-430. Next base: position 21,629 of record JBGAPZ010000006.1, read on the forward strand.
TCGCAAACGAGTGCATCATCATTTGGATGCGCAGGTGGCTCATGTTCGCAGCCTTTGGTAGGCCGGTCGTACCGCTGGTGTAGATGTAGAAACACTTGTCGTTCGCGGTCACGTCCTTGCGGACGTCCTTGGGCAGCGGTGCGTCGGATTGTGCCGCCAACGCGGTGTCGAGATCGTTGGAATTGGCGACGGCACCGCCGGTTGCCCAGACCGTCAGCTTGTCTTGCAGATCGTCAATACACGAGGCGTAGTTGGCGGCGAGTTCAGCGCCGAGCACGAGGTGTTTGGCGCCGGAAATGGCAAGGCTATGGGCGAGCGCGCGTTCGCGCAGGTTCGTGTTGATGAGGGCGACAGTCACGCCGATCTTGATCAAGCCGCCCCAGGCAAACAGGTACTCGGGCCGGTTTTCCATCAGGAGGGCGACCGCGTCACCGCGCTTTAGACCGAGCGATTGCGCCCACCTGGCGTATCGGTTCGCTTGCGCGTCGTATTGGCGGTAGGTGTACTTCTTGTCCTCAAACCAAATCGCGACGCTGTTCGGGCGTTTGGTTGCCCACCCTTCGATGATGTCGGCGACTGTGTGTTTGGAGTCCGGCGTGACCTTGCTCATCCTGCGCAAGAGCCGGGTCGTAATAGAAAGAAACCGCCACTCGCGGGCTATAGCGCCGAACACCCCTTCGTCCCCCTGCGGCTCAAAGGCCGATTTTGTTGGATTCGCTTGCGATGGCGGGCATCGCATACGTTCCTAGGCGAAACTAGGGACTGCAACGAATGGGTCAATCGAACTTTCCATGAACGAACGCTCGGACGAGGCCGATTGGCACGCGGCGCGACAACTCGACCTGACAGGGCTCAAGTGCCCGATGCCGTCGCTGATGACAGAGAGAGCACTACGGGGGATGGTACCCGGTGAGCAATTGGTGGTGACCGTTACCGATCCGTTGGCGCCACTCGATCTGCGTCATCTGTGCCAACGCGATGGGCACGAGATTGTATTCGAGGCCCAAAACGACTTCGGGGCCCAGCGGCTTGTGATTTGCCGCGGGCCCCGAAGCTGAAAGGCTTGGTTTCGCGGTTAAGCGAAGAAGCCGGGGGTTCCGATGAGAACCGTCGAGATCGCCATGTAGGCTGCGAAAGCGATGGCTGACCATTGAACAACCGTTGTGAGGGTTTGCATTGTTGTCTCTCCTAAAATTTTCGGGCTTGGGGTTTTCGAAATTTCGTGGGCTTGGGGATCAGGCGACGCCGGCAAGCGCTTCGACCGGTAGGGCCAGCGCGAGCGTCACGTAGAGCGCGACTGCGATCGCAGACCATTCCACCATGACCGTAAGTGTCTTCATTGCCGTCTCTCCTTCTCTCTCTCTCGTTTCCGTCCCCTCGGGGTCCTGCGGGCGGGGCCGGCTTTGTCCTTGTCGATAGACTAGTATGTTGTTCGCAATACTGAGAATTCAACTGCACTGCGTGCATGTCAGGTCTGAGTTCCCTGCATGGCTTTGGTAAGCCATGGTTTTCATCTTTATTTTTCAATGCCTTAACTATGTTTCCGTTGTAACCACTTCTTAATCTTGTTCACGAGCGCGACATCTGCTAATAAATGACTGGTAAGTTATTTATTTAACCATGAACCAGCTCGCTCGATCTCAACGGTGGCAACGGCGGAAGGACGCCCGTCCGGCGGAGCTTCTGGACGCCGCTCTCGACGTCTTCTTCGAGAAGGGGTTTGCGGCTGCGCGTCTTGAGGACATCGCAGCGCGCGCCGGGGTCAGCAAAGGCACGATCTATCTCTACTTCCAGAGCAAAGAGGACGTGTTCGAAGCGCTGGTGCGCGCTATCCCGCAGCCCAACATCGAGCAGTTGCGCGCGCTTGCCGCCGACGCGTCGGTGCCGGCGGATGCGATGCTGCGGCGGGTGCTGACGTTTATGGGTGCGTTGCTGGGCGACGGCCGCATGGCGTTGTTCCCGCGCCTCATCATTGGCGAGGGCGGCCGCTTTCCGAAACTCGCCGAGACCTACAAGAGCGAGATCATCTCACGTGGCATCGGCGTTATTACGTCGATCATAGAACGCGGAATCGCGGAGGGACGCTTTCGCAAGATCGATCCTACGCATGCGGCCTATGGCGCGATGTCGCCCGTGCTCTTTGTCGCGATCTGGCGCACGACCTTCGAGCGCTTCGACAGTGCACCGCTCGACGGCCCAGCGTTTGTCGAGCAGCACATCGAGACGTTCTTGCGCGGCATCACTGTTGGGGGTGAGCCATGAGACTTCGAAACACGATTGCGATCCTTTTGGCGCTGACGCTCGGCGCCTGCGGGAGCGAGCCACAAGGTAGTGTCACCGGCTATGCGGAGGGCGAGTACGTCTATGTCGCGGCGCCAGAGGGAGGCTGGGTGAGCGAAATGCTTGTGACGCGCGGTGCCCAAGTGAATGTGGGCGACGCGCTGTTCGCGCTCGACGCAGAGGCTCAAATCGCGCAACGCGATCAAGTCGCCGCGCAAATGCGTCAGGCAGAGGCGCAGCTCGCCAACTTGGAAACGGGGCGGCGACCTGATGAGATTGCAGCGCTTGAAGCTACGCTGACCCAGGCCGTTGCCAACCGCACTTTGGCGGAGGCCGAGTTCAAGCGTGCCGTCGAACTCAAACAGCGCAGCTTTGTCTCGCAGGCTGCGGTCGATACGCGGCGGGCGCAACGCGATGCAGCGCTAATGCAAGTGAAGCAGAGCGAAGCCAATCTGGCGCTCGCACGCAAGGGTGCGCGCAGCAACGAGATCGGCGCCGCGCGCGCCGCCGTCGAAGCCGCCAAGGCGTCACTTGCCCGTGCTGAGTATGGTCTAAGCCAGCGACGCATTCGGTCGAAGGTCGCGGGCCGGGTGGAAGATACACTGCGGCGGGCGGGCGAGTATGTGCCGCCGGGTGGTGCGATCGTGCAGATTCTGCCACCGCAGAATGTGAAGCTGCGCTTCTTCGTGCCGGAACAATTGCGCGCGAAGCTGTCGCTCGGGTCGGTCGTGCAGGTCAGATGCGACGGGTGCGCCAAGGAACTGAAGGGACGCGTGACGTTTATTGCGTCGGCCGCGGAGTTTACGCCGCCCGTCATCTACAGCGTCGGTTCGCGTGAAAAGCTTGTGTGGATGGTCGAGGCCGTGCCGGAAGGCGGAACGCTGACGCCCGGTCAACCGGTGGACGTGACGCTCCCATGAGCGGCGCGCTCGCGATCGACGTCAGCGAGCTGAGCAAGAGTTTCGGCGCGCGCAAGGTCGTCGACAAGTTTTCGATCCAGGTTCCGCGCGGGCAAGTGTGGGGCTTCCTCGGACCGAACGGCAGCGGCAAGACGACGACGATCCGGATGCTTTGCGGGCTGCTGATACCCGATGGCGGGACCGGTACGTGCCTCGGCTACGACATCAAGACACAAGCATCAGAAATCAAGCGCCATGTCGGCTATATGACGCAGCGCTTTTCGTTCTACGAAGATCTTTCGATCCGCGAGAATTTGGACTTCGTCGCGCGCGTCTACGAGATGGAGGATCGCGCAGGCGTGGTCGATCAAGCGATCTCGCGGCTGGGTCTGGTTGAACGGCAACAGCAATTGGCAGGTACTTTGTCGGGCGGCTGGAAGCAACGGCTGGCGCTGGCGGCATGCATCCTGCACCGGCCGCAACTGTTGTTGCTTGACGAACCGACGGCCGGTGTCGACCCGCAGGCGCGACGTGATTTCTGGGACGAGATCCATCAGCTTGCGGCGCAGGGCCTCACGGTCCTCGTCTCGACGCATTACATGGACGAGGCTGAGCGGTGCGATCGCATCGTTTATCTGGCGTATGGCACGGTCCTGGCGCGCGGCACGGTCGCCGAGGTGATCGACGGCTCGACCTTGAGCACGTGGATCGTGATGGGAAGCGACGTTCGCGGGCTTGCCGCAGAACTGCATGGACGGGAAGGGATCGACCAGGTCTCGGTCTTCGGCGTCACGCTGCATGTGAGCGGTCAGGACGCGACGAAACTCGAGCAAGCGATCGCGCCGTTTCGGACGCGCCCGGAATTCGCGTGGGAGAAGTCGAGCCCCAGCCTTGAGGACGTGTTCATCCACCTGATGGCGCCATTCCGTGCGCGACTGACGGAGTAGCGGATGTTCGGTGTCTCGTTCGCCCGTATCGGTGCGGTGTTTCTGAAAGAGCTCATTCAGATGCGCCGCGACCGGCTGACGTTCGGAATGATCATCGGCATTCCGGTTCTTCAACTCGTGCTCTTTGGGTTTGCAATCAACAGCGATCCGAAGCATCTCCCGACCGCTGTCAATGTGCAGGATCCGAGCGTCTATTCGCGTACGCTGGTGCGCGCTTTAGAAAACTCCGGCTATTTCCGCGTCACGAACGTGATCAAGGGCGAGCGCGAAGGTGCAGCGTTGCTTGCCAGCGGCGGTGTCTCTTTCGTCGTCACCATCCCGCCCGAGTTTTCACGCGAACTTGCGCGTGGGGACAGACCGAAAATTCTGATCGAAGCCGACGCCAGCGACCCTGCGGCGGCCGCCAACGCGGTCGCTGCAGTTGCCCAATTGCCGTCGACAGTCTTCAATCGTGAACTGACCGGTGCCCTTGCATCATTGCGCTCGACGCCGCCGCCGTTCGAGATCGTGGTTCATCGACGCTACAATCCGGAAGGCATTTCCTCATACAACGTCGTGCCCGGTCTGATCGGCGTCATTCTGACGATGACCATGGTCTTGATCACGGCGCTTGCGGTGACGCGCGAGGTTGAGCGCGGGACAATGGAAAATCTGCTCGCCATGCCGTTGAAGCCGTTCGAGGTGATGGCGGGCAAGATCTTGCCTTACATATTCATGGGCTACATCCAGGTTCTCGTCGTGCTGATCGCCGCGCGATTGTTGTTCGGCGTGCCGATGCTGGGATCTTACTTCGAGCTGTCGATAGCGCTTGCGCTCTTCATCGCGGCAAACCTGTCGATCGGCTTTACGATCTCGACTATTGCCGCCAATCAGCTGCAGGCGATGCAGATGACGTTCTTCTTCTTCCTGCCGTCGATTTTGCTGTCCGGCTTCATGTTTCCGTTCCGCGGCATGCCCGATTGGGCGCAGTGGATCGGTTCGATCTTGCCCAACACGCACTTCATGCGGATCGTGCGCGGCGTGATGCTGAAGGGTAGCCACCTTAGCGATATGTTCGCGGATATCTGGCCGCTGGGCGCATTCATGCTGGCGGCAATGACCCTGGCGTTGATGCGCTATCGCCGTACGCTGGACTAGCGGCTGATCCACTCCCCTTTCGCCGGCGTATCTGTTCACCAACTTGGGGGAACACATGCGCATCTTGTTACTGGCGGCGGTCGCGCTGGTCGGCAGCGTTCCCGTGCACAGCGAGCCCATGACCGGACAAGAGCAGCTCAATGGTCCTTGGGTGGTCGATTTGTCCACAGACCCGGGGACGCCATACACCAAACCTATGGTGCTGACGTTGAAGCCGGACGGCACGGTCGAGGGTTCGTTCTACGAATCCGACATCCAAGCTGGCCGTTGGAAGACCGCTCGGGGGCGCACGTGTGTCAGCTTCCGGACGACCGATGGCGTGGGCCCCTATCACACGGCCGCTTGCTTGGCCGGGGATGAGGTGCACGGACAAACCTGGGCAGAACATCGCAAATTCTTGTTCAACTGGAACGCGACGCGGCCGGCGAAGCCCTGAAATTGTTCCTATTTCGCTTACCCCTCAGCAACCAACGCGAACGGCAGCAACGGCGCAATTCCTGGTCTGTTGCAGTTTGAAATAAAACACACCTCTCATTTGAACGGCCCTTGAGCAGAGCGCGCGCGAGAATGCGCGCGATTGAAGGCCAAGCCCTTGCGGCAGGACGCGGGGACGAAATCTGGGTGTTAACGAGCTATGAAAATTCAGCGCTTCTCAGTTCTGCTGGCGGTCGGGTTTGCGCTTGGCCTCGGCGGCTGCGCGGGCTTTGACGATCCGGGGCCAGTTTCCTGGAATTCGACCGGCGCCAATCCGCGCGTCTTGCGCAACCAGCCCCCGCTGCAGTGCGTCCCTTATGCACGCCAGGAATCCGGCGTCGGTATCTGGGGCGACGCCTACCTTTGGTGGGATAAGGCTGCGGGGCGCTTTGGCCGCTCGTCGGCGCCTGAGGCTGGCTCGGTCATGGTCATGAAGGGCTATGGCAACGCGCAGCGCGGCCACGTGGCCGTCGTGCGCCGTGTCGTCAACGACCGGGAGATTGTGGTCGACCACGCGAACTGGCTGAACGGTGGCGAGATCGGGCTCGACAACCCGGTCATGGACGTCTCAGACGACAACGACTGGTCGGAAGTCCGGGTTTGGTACGCTCCGGGTGGCCATTACGGCGGGCGCGTTTACCAAGTCCAGGGGTTCATTTTGAGCCCCTACGAAGGCGGCCGTATCGCCTCGCGCTGACACTTTGCTCACACAGTGCTGCAAGTTCGTCGTAGTGCGCGATCCACATATTGTGGTTTAGCGCCGCAGATTTCCTAGATATTGCGCGAAAAGTTAACGGTAATAAATCATTAAGTTGACTCCCCCACCTTAGGGCGCGAGGAAGCCCGGCCCAATCGGTGCTTAAGGTCATGACTGGGCTTATCCCAGTCGAGGGAGTGTATCGTTTGAAGACCAATACCACACGTTGTCTGACGGCACTCCTCGTCGCTGGCGCTAGCCTTTCTGCGTGCCAAACAATGCCATCGAACTATTCGACTTCATTCGCGGATAGTTCGGCGTCATCATCGAATACTCTATTGTTCCGGGGCTCCTACGACGAGGCCGATGCTTCGGCGACGGTCGAGGACGCATTGGTCCCCTCCCCGCGAGCGAAGCCTGCGACAGCAGCCGAACTCCTGGGCGACCTTCGACCTCAGGTCCTGGACGCCAACCTGCAATGCGTGCCATTTGCCCGCGACGCGTCAGGTGTGGATATCCGGGGCGATGCCAACAGGTGGTGGAAGCTCGCCGCCGGCAAGTACACCCGCTCGCACCGCCCGCAGACAGGTTCGGTCTTCGTCATGCGCGGCTACAAGACCGCCCGCCGCGGACACGTCGCCGTCGTCCGGCAAATCTTGGACGACCGTACGATCGTGGTGGATCACGCCAATTGGGGCAATGACGGGCGCATCTATTTGAGCGCTCCCATCCGCGACGAGAGCGCAAAGAACGATTGGAGCAAGGTTCGCGTCTGGTACACGCCCACCAATCAATGGGGGCGCAGGCTCTATCGCGCGAAGGGCTTCATTTATCCGACCACCGCGGTTGCCAGCACCAGCGGCAGCTTCGGTCTAGGCAGCCACTGAGAGCGTTGAGAGCTTCGCCGTAATCTCGCGCGAGGCATCTGCGAATAGCCGGTCGAGATCGGTCAACCGCTCGACCGCAGCGCTAGGTTCGATCGTCATCGCAACCGATTCCAAGGCCATTGCGGCCTCGGCGAGTGCGTTCGCGCCCAACAAGCGTGCAGCGCCCTTGAGCGAGTGCGCGCGACGGCGCATCGTTTCGCGATCGTTGTCCGCGATGTCGGCGCGCATCGCTTGGAGATCGTGCGCTTGGTTCTTCATGAATGTAGACGCCAGCTTTTCTATCGCAGGCGGCGGCATATCGCTTTGCAAGTCGGCCCAGGTTCGCGCGCACAGCAGCGGTGCTGCGCGCTCGTCCTTGCGCGGCGTTAGGTGACGCGATAGCGCCGCTTCCAGAATGTGGCGGCGGATCGGCTTTGTCAGGTGCTCGTTCATGCCGGCGGCTTTGCAACGCGCCGCATCCTCCACGAACGCGTTGGCAGTTAATGCCAAGATCGGCTTCGTTTGGTTTGGTCCGGGGGTCGAACGGATGTGCTCAGATGCTTGCAAGCCGTCCATCTCAGGCATTTGCATATCCATGAGAATGAGATCGAACGACTTTTTCGACGCTTCGCGCACGGCTTCGAGGCCGGTGCGAGCGGTGGTGACGTTGCAGCCGAGTTGGGACAACATCGTGGTCGCGGCGTAGAGGTTCGTTTCGTTGTCTTCGACGAGCAGAATTTCGGCGCCCACCAGGTGACCATCGTCCGTGCTGCCGCCCAGCGCCCACGCCAGTGGATTGTCGCAGAAAACGTTCGTCAGCGACTCGAGCAAAGCAGCGCGCATCAACGGCTTGAACAATACGGCGTCGAATTGGGTGCCTGCACCGGCCGAAACGGTCACGCCGTGGCTGATCGAGGAGCAAAGAACCAACTTGATTGCATCGCCGTTCTCGAGCTTGCGAATGGCTTCCGCGACCTGAGTGCCGGATTGGCCCGGCATGTGACGGTCCAGCAGCACGACATCGAAGGGTTTGCCCGCCTGTGCGGCGCGATCGATTGCGATCAGGGCCGACACGCCATCGGGCACCGCCTCGACGTTCATGTTCCAGCGCGAGAGCTGGCGCATCAAGATTTCGCGGTTCAGCGCAACGTCATCGACGATCAGCGCGCGCTTGGCCGCGAGCATAGTCGCATCGGATGTCATCGTGGGAGACGCGGCTCTGGGCGGCGCGATTTCGACGACGAAGAGGGAGCCCTTCCCCAGTTCGCTTTGCGCCCAGATCGAGCCCTTCATTGCCTCGACGATTTCTTTGCAGATCGCGAGCCCCAGGCCCGTTCCGCCGAAGCGGCGCGTGATCGAGTCGTCGCCTTGCGAGAACTTTTCAAAGAGCTTGCCGCGCGCCTGCTGGGTCATGCCCGGGCCGGTATCGCGTACGGAGAAGCGTAGACGCCCCTGCACGCACGCCACTTGAACGAAGACCAGCCCCTTTTCGGTGAACTTCACCGCATTGCCGATGAGATTGAGCAGAACTTGGCGCAGCCGTGTCGGATCGCCCTGGTACGCACCTTCAGCCTCTCCGGAGACGTCGACGCAGATTTCGAGGCCCTTCGCATGCGCTTTCGCAGCAAACGTCTGTGCGGCGCCCTCGACAAGCGGCGTCAGATCGAACGGGACGCTTTCCAACGACAGCGAGCCCGCTTCGAGCTTCGATATATCCAAGATGTTGCCGATAACCTGTAGCAACTGGTCGGCGGAGGCGCGGGCTGTCTCGGCTTGAACGCGTTGTTCGTGGCTTAGCGTCGAATCGAGCAGGATCTCGACCATGCCGACGATGCCGTTGAGGGGTGTGCGAATCTCATGGCTCATATTTGCCAGGAACGCCGACTTCGCGGCGCTCGCCTGCTCCGCCGCATGCTTAGCCTTCTCGAGTTCGTCGACGTAGCGTTGACGCTGCTCGTCAGCTTCGCGCGACAAGCGATTGGCGGAGCGGGCATAGAGAAAGCTTGCCAACACCAAGACGATAACGAGGGCGGCAAAGGCATATTCGGCGAGCTGTGCGTCGTTGATGGAGGCGCTTACCTGCGTCAGGTCGTCGTTCTGGTCCGCGATGATCAGCTGCATGATTTGCGTGATCGCGGTGCTCGCATTTTTGTAGAGCTCGTCGACGAAGACCATTTCCTTGGCTGCGTCGGCGCGCCGGCCTACGGCGAAGTAGTCCAGCACAACGTGCGTGCGCGTGGCCATCTCGGTTCCGGCGTCGCGCACTTTGTTGAGTTCCAGGCGAAGCGCCTTCGTAAGCGAACTCTTACGAGCGAGCAGCTGGTCGTCCTCCGCGAACTTGCCGAAGGCGATGCCAAACGCGCTCTCGGCGCGTGCAAGACGGTTGCGCTCCAGCGCGACGTCTTCAGTTTGGAAGACGTTGTTGGCCGGCACATCGAGATCTGCGAGCGTATCGCGCAGGTGAATAAGTTGCGTGTTCTGCTCGTTCCACGCCTTGTTCTGGGACTGACGGTCACCAAGAAGCGTGAGGGTGTAGTGTCCGACGGAGAGACCGCCCAAGGCCGTAACGACGTTCAGGATCGCCAGGATCGTAAAAATACGCGCTAGGCCCATTCGCGATTGCGCTGGGTTCGACGTATGACTTGCCGGTTCTTTTCCGCTCACGAGCGTGGTTCCGGCTCAGACGGCGATCGAATTTTGGTCTTTTCGCGCCTTCTCAAGCAGCGCATCCACGCGCTCGCGCAAGGCAGCGGGTCGAAACGGCTTTTGAATAACATCGTTCGCGCCCAACGCGGATGCGGCCACGAGCAACGGTTCTTTGAGCGATGCCAAGCCCGCCGTCATCGCGAGAATTGGCGTGCGCTTACTGCCCTCGCGGATAGAGCGGATAACCTCGAGGCCGTCTTTGTCCGGCATTAAGAGGTCGGTCACGACCAGATCAAAAGCGCCCGCTTTGATGTGGTTCAGCGCTTGCACGCCGTTCGCCGCGAACGTGACTTCATGATCGCTACCCACAAACGCCGCTTCGGCGATCTGTTGATAGAGTTCGTCGTCTTCGCAAATCAAAATCTTGGCCACGCTGGTTGCCCCACCAAACGTTCTTGTTGATGCTTTGTTTGCAATATCCCGTAGATATGCGAAGGAGCCGTTAAGGCGGCTGCAGATAATCATTAACAATCCGTGAATCCGTTTCGAGCGATGAGCGCGCAAACATCCAATAAAGGCGGACTCTTGGCGCACCCGGATTTCCGCCGGCTGCTAGCGGCACAGGCTGTCAGCGCAGTCGGAAGCCGAATTACGCGCACAGCACTGCCGATCATCGCGGTCAACACACTTCATGCCTCGGCGACGGCGACCGCTTTCTTGAGCGCTATGACCATGCTGCCCGGCGTGGTCGTCGCGTTGTTCGCGGCGGGGCGGATCGACCGTGCGCGCAAGCGGCCGTTGCTGGTCCTCATGGATCTGGTACGAGCAGCTTTGCTGCTGACGCTGCCGGTGGCTGCATATTTCGGTGTGCTGACGATGACCCAGTTGGTCGTCATTGCGACACTGACCGGAGCTGCTACAGCGATTTTCCTCGTTGCAAAATCAGCGTACTTGCCGCGATTGATCGACGCGCCGCAGCTGGTCGAGGGCAATACGAAGCTTCAGTCGACGGAAGCGGTCGCCGAAATCGCAGGGCCGAGCGCGGCGGGCATACTGATTCAAGCCGTCACGGCGCCAGTTGCAATTGTCGTCGATGCGCTGAGCTTCGTGTGGTCGGCATGGTGGCTTCGCGAAATCCGTGCCGCCGAGGAGGTGGCGTCGTCCACAGGTGAGGACAATGCGCTACGCGACATTGCTGAGGGTTGGCGCGTCTGCCGGAGCCATCCGATCGTATTTCCTTTGCTGATGGCGCAAGCGACGTTTGGTTTGTTTGCCGGATTTTTTTCGGCCATTTACATGCTCTTCGCGCTTCGAACGCTGGGGCTCAGCGAGGCGGCTGTGGGCCTGATCATCGGCGTTGGGGGCGTGAGCGCGCTCGCCGGAGCCTTCGTGGCCGCGCCTTTGAGCCGCCGGCTGGGTTATGGCCGCGCCATCGTGCTGTGCCTCGGCGGTTGGATCGTCGCCAGCGTGTTCGTTCCGGCTGCCGAGGGACAGGGTGCCATGGCCGCTCCGTTCTTGGTGATGCAACAACTAATCGGGGACGGCTTTCTCTCGGCCTATTTTATTCTCACCGTGAGCGTACGACAGACGGCGCTTGAGGCCGACGTGCAGGCGCGGACAGGCGCTACGTTTCAGGCCGTCGAAGGTGTCACACTCCCGGTTGGGGCATTGATTGCTGGGCCGCTCGCCGAGATTGTAGGTCCCGGGGCTGTCTTGTGGATTGCGATTGCTGGCGCGCTTGTGCCGCTTCTGATTCTCTCGTTTTCCAGGCTCTGGGCAATGAAAATGCTTGAGGATTCGCGCGTTGCTGCGTGATGGGACGCACTTGACCGCGCCAAGGACACCCCTGCACATTCCCGCGCGACAATGCATGCCGGATGAGGACCGACGTCCGCCGGAGACCGCTCCCACTTAAGGACCATCACAATGATACGTAGTCGCCTGGTGCGGCGCTCGACGCCCGCACTTATGTTTGCTCTCTTCTTGACCGCGTGCAGCGGCTCCAGCAGCGGCCCGGCCGTGGACGCGAAGCTGCTGCAACAGCGGCTTGACCAGTTCGTCGCGACCGTCACGAAGCCTGAGCCGGGATCGGACCTTGTCGCCAAGGCCGAAGGCGCGGCGAAAGTCGAGACGCAGAGCGACGGCACCGTCGTCGGTACGCTGCCGCGTTTGACGTTCCAGGGAGCGGACGGTGGATCGGCCGTGCTGGACCCCATCTCGATGAAATTCAGCAACGGCGGCGAAGGGCTCGTCAACGTCGAAGCGACGATGCCGAGCACAATGGCCGTCAAGGGCAAAGACGGCAAAGTCGAAGGCGAGATCAAGATCGGCAGCCAGACGTTGAAAGGCGTGTGGGTCGAAAAACTGCAGTCGGTCGACAAGCTGGACATCCGGCTCGGCAACATCACGGTTACCGAACCCGGCAAGCCCGGCGGCGCAAAGATCGACCAGATCGCCATGACCGGCGGCCTTACGCCAAAGGGTGGCGGACTCTACGACGGCAAGTACGACATGACCGTCACCGGTTTTGCGGCGGACGACCCGTCCGACAAAACCGTCATGAAGATGAGCACGATCAGCATCGCGGCCAACATGATGGGCGCGCGCATGGAAGAATGGGCGAAGGCGGCGAAGGAAGCCGGCTATACACTGGCGAACCCGGACATCTTCAAAGCCTATACGGGCGGCCAAATCGACCCGAAGATGATCGCGTTCATGAAGCGCATGCCCGACTATATGGGCACGGTCGAATACACCTATTCGATCAATGGGATCGAAATGGCGCAGGACGGCAAGATGCAGTTCGCGCTGAAGAACTCGACGTTCGGGTTCGGCGTGGGTCCGGACACAGCCGGCATGACGAAGGTCAAGATGGTGTTCGGCGTCGGCGGTATGTCGGGTGCACCGGAGGATCCGCTGCTGCCGCCGGAAGCGGACGTCCAAGACGCGTCGATGGAGATCGAGGCATCGGGTGTGCCCGGGCGTAAGCTTTGGGAGATCTACATGGATGCTCTGCCGATGCTGCAGGCCGAGGCGAAGAAGGCCGCGACCGATACGGCAAAGGGCGAAGATGCGACGGCCGCGGGAACAGCCGCGCTTGAGCAGGTGGGGACCGATCTCTCGGGCAAGGCGATGGAAGTGCTGATGGCGTCGAAGCTTTCGATTGCGCTCAACCGGCTCAACCTCTCGACGCCGACAGCGAAGATGACGGGTAAAGGCTTGGCGAGCTATCTGCCGGCCGAGAACATCATGCCTGAAGGCAAAGTGTCTCTGCGCTTCAGCGGCATCGACACGCTGGCCAAGGCGATGGAGAAGCGCGGCAAGAAAGACGAGATGGCGCAGCAAATTATGGGCGTGATCGCGGCCGTACGTGCGATGGGCAAACCCGATCCGGCTTCCCCGAAGGACGATCGCGCCTACATCATCGACATCCAGTTCACGAAGGACGGCAAGATCCTCGCGAACGGCCAAGACATGATGGCGCAGTAACGTTCTGACCGGATTTACGACGGCGGGCCTGGCGATGTCGGGCCCGTTTCGTTTGGAAGCACGCCCTGCTCTGCCGTCAAAACCGCCTCGATGACGCGCATGATCTCGGAAACGTCACGCACGATCGCGCGAACGCGTTCGATGTCGTCGAGATGGGCAAACATCGTGCCTACTTCGAACTTGTCGCCACCTTCGATCGCGATCAGCAGATCGCCCTCGACGAAGGCGCAGCGCAGGTTCTTGCCCTTGAAGTGCGTCTCTAGCTCAAGCAGGCGTTCCATGAAGACGGGGTGGATCAGATAACGCGCCTCGATTTGGTCATCCGAATAGACCTCGAACGCCTTTTCGAGACGGCTTTCGCCAAGCCCCACGCGCTGGAGGCCCGTCATCCACTTCTGCATGAAATTGAATAGGCCGGCATCGCGTTTGACGATAGTCGTGCCAAGGAACTTCTTCGGAAAGGCAATGCGTATCAGCTGTCCACGGAAAACGGTGACCCAGCGGCTGCCGTTTTTCGTTTGAATCCGTTGTTCGAGGTGGCCCTCGTAAAATGCGAAGTCGCAACCGCGGTGTTTTCCGTTGAAGCAATCTTCGAAACTAGACCGGTCGCAATGCGGCAGAAGTCGCAGTTCGTTGAATTTGGGCAACGCGGCGGGGGCGAAACCGGCGAGTTCGTAACCGCAGCCTATCGCGTTCGCTATTGCGGTCAGCGATTGAAGCTTCGTGTTCGTCGCGACCGCTTGCAGCGGCTGGTAGGCCCACCAGTGCGCCCCGGCGAAGGCCATGCCGCCAAAAATCAAGCCGTTTATGATTTCGCTAGAGACCGCATAGGCAATGCCGGCAACGGCGAGCGACGCGATCACGCCTATCACCACACGCAGTCGATAGGTGCCCATCGCCGCGCCGCGACCGTCTTCCTGGGTGCGTAGAATCGGCTCTACGCGTTCAGCGTAGAGCGCCTTTAGGCCGTCTTCGTCGAAGTGCAGAAGATCGACAACGTTGCTCATGCTGCGGCGGCGCGCTCCAAATCTTCTTTCAGCGTTCGTGGCGCGATCCAATAGTGCCACGCACCCCAAAGACCTAATATCGAGAAGATAAACAACGCGTAACGGACGGCGTCTTTATCGAAGATCGGTACAAACGCATCGGCGATCAGACCCACGGCGAGCGGACCAACGCCCAAGCCGACGAGATTGATGACGAAGAGCAGCAAGGCGGAGGCCGTTGCACGCATACGCACGCCCACCAAGTTTTGCACCAGGGCAAACGTCGGCGCGAGGTATAGGCCGCCGACCAAGATCGTCACCGTCATCAGCCAGAGCACTGTCGGCCGGTCGTTCGACAGGTAGACGCCGATGCTGAATGGTATGGAGAATACGATCGCGGCTGTGACGACCCAGGCGCTCCAGCCCAGATTGCGGCGCGCCAAGACGTCGGCAAGGTAGCCACCCATGAACGTTCCGATGGCCGCGACAATGCCGGTTTGAAGTGCGAGGTAGTTTGCCACCTGTGGCAGCGTCATCGCGTGCGAAAACTGCAGGAATTTTGCGGTGAATGCCAAGCCGCCGTAGCCCACGGCCGTGATCAGCGTTGCGCCGATGATCGTGTGTACGAGCGACTTTTGCGACATCATAAAGCGTGCAACCTCGCCAAGGCCCGGTGCGGCACCGGCGGCATCGACGCCGTCAGCGTGACCGCGCGGCGGCTCCTTGAACGCGAATGCAAAGTACACCCCAAGCAGAAGGCCCGGGACGCCCAGCACGTAGAACGCAGCGCGCCAACCCCACTCGCCGCCAACCTGCCCGCCGACGATATTTCCAAGCGCGGTGCCAAGGGGTACGCCGAGCGCATAGATTGCGAGCGCTGTCCCGCGTTGCGTTACCGAATAGAGATCGGAGATCATCGAGTGCGACGGCGGGCTGCCGCCCGCTTCGCCCACGCCCACACCCACGCGCGCGGCGGCGAGTTGCCAGAACCCTTGCGCAAAACCGCAAAGGGTCGTCATCACCGACCAGACGACCATTGATCCGATCAGAATCCACTTGCGGCTAAAGCGATCGGCCAGCATGGCGATCGGGATGCCGAGCGTGGCGTAGAATAGCGCAAAGCTGAGACCGGAGAGGAAGCCGAATGCGGCGTTACCGATCTTGAGATCTTCCATGATCTGAACTTGCATGATGTTCAAAATCTGGCGGTCGGCGTAGTTCGAAATGTAGACGACCAGCAACAACAGAAGCGTGAACGTCTTGGCTGAGACGAGCGGCGGCTTCACTTGCACCGCCGGTGTTTGCGGCTCCGCCCCGGTTGTGTCAGTCATGCGCGCTCCTCCCGATATTTTCCGGCCACAATGCGGGAAAGCCGTGCGTTTGCAAGCGTTAAGCCCAATAGTCGGCGTGAGCTTCTAGTTCGCGTTGGCAGCCGCGAGTGCAGCACTGCACGCGATGGCGGACGGGCTGATGTTGCCGCCGATCCAATAGCTGAGTTCGCAAGGATGATCGATGGGCCAGACCGCATAGTCGGCGGCTTTACCGATTTCGAGAGTCCCGGTTTCCGAACCCAAGCCGAGCGCGCGGGCAGCGTTGCGCGTGACTCCGGTCAATGCCTCTTCAGGCGTCAGGCCAAACAGCGTGCACGCCATCGCCATCGTCGTGTGCAGCGAGACATTTGGCGACGTTCCGGGGTTGCAGTCGGTCGCAACCGCGATCGGCACCTTTGCACGGCGGAGCGCTTCAACTGGGGGCTTGCGACTTTCGCGCAGCACGAAGAACGCACCAGGAAGCAGCACCGCGACGGTACCAGCTTTTGCCATGGCGGCGATGCCTGCAGGGTCGGTGTATTCCAGGTGATCGGCGGAGAGTGCGCCGAACTTCGCAGCTACCGCTGCGCCGTTCGTGTCAGACAGCTGATCGGCGTGGAGTTTGACGCTAAGACCGAGTGCTGTGGCAGCCGAGAAGAAGTGCGCGGTTTCCTCAGCCGTGAAGGCGATGCCCTCGCAGAACGCGTCGACCGCGTCGGCGAGGCGTTCGGCAGCGATCGCGCGCAAGACTGGGCCAGTCATTTCGGCGACATAGGCTGCTCGTTTGTTCGCATATTCCGGCGGCAGTGCATGAAGACCCAGATAGGTCGTCGTCACGCGCATCGCCGACGCCTCACCCAAGCGCCGCGCCACGCGCAACAGGCGCAGTTCCGTGTCGAGGTCGAGGCCGTAGCCGGATTTGATCTCGACCGTGGTGACGCCCTGGCCCAGCAGCGCGCTCAACCGCGCCTGGGCTTGCTTGAAAAGCGTATCGTCGTCCGCGGCGCGGGTGGCGCGAACGGTCGCCATGATGCCGCCGCCTGCTTTCGAAATGGATTCGTAGCTCGCGCCCTTCAGGCGCTGTTCGAACTCGGCGGCGCGATTGCCGGCAAAGACGAGGTGCGTGTGGCAATCGATCAGGCCGGGCGTGATCCACTGATTCTGCGCGTCCATCACGCGTGTCGCGAGCGCGTCGGGTTTACCCGGCAACCCACTCATCGGACCGGCAAAGGCGATGCGGCCACCCTTGTCTGCGAAGGCCGCGTTATCGATCGCGCCGTATGCTTGCGCGCCTTCGCGCATCGTCGCGAGGCGGGCGTTGATCCACAGATGATCCCATTTCGACATACCCTACTTTGTCATGGTCGGCCTACGCGGACCATGACAAAATGTGGTTGGAGGAAGCATGCAGCATTACTTTGCCGAGTGTGCATTGTTGCCGGAAGGTGTTCGCAACGGCGTTCGCGTCGGCGTCGAGGATGGCCGCATTCGATCGGTCGACGTCGGCGCTTCGAGTGCCGGCGATCAGGTCATCAAGGGGCTCGTGCTTCCGGGCATGGCGAACGTGCATAGCCACGCGTTTCAGCGCGCCATGGCGGGGCTTGCAGAGTGGGACGCGGGCGGGCGCGACAATTTTTGGAGTTGGCGCGAGGCGATGTACCGGTTCGCCGAACGTCTCGATCCGCCGGCGCAGTTGGCGATAGCGCGGTTTCTTTTCATCGAGATGTTGAAAGCCGGCTACACATCGGTCGGCGAGTTTCATTATCTGCACAATCAGCCTGGTGGTTCGGCCTATGCACCTGCCTCGGCCATGGCCGAGGCGATTGCGTCGGCCGCTCACGAGAGCGGGATCGCACTGACGTTGATGCCGACGCTCTATGTGACGGGTGGCGCAGATGGACGGGCGTTGAGCGCGCGTCAGAGGCGCTTCGGCAAGACGGTGTCTGAGTTGCTCACGCTGCGCGAGGCGATGCGTGGCAAGTCCGGGGTCACGCAGTTGGGCTTGGCGCTGCATTCCTTGCGCGCCGTGCCGCCGACGTTGATGCGCGAGGCTATTGCCGGCGTTGAAGCTGATTCACCCATTCATCTTCATGCGGCGGAGCAAACCGGCGAAGTCGATGAGGCTATCGCCACGCTGGGCACGCGGCCGATCGACTATCTGCTGACCCAGTTTCCGGTCGACCAGCGCTGGTGCTTCGTGCACGCGACTCACATGAACACGCGCGAGACGCGCGCTCTGGCCGAGAGCGGAGCGGTTGCTGGGTTGTGCCCGACGACGGAAGCAAATCTCGGCGACGGCATCTTCCGCTTGACGGAGTTCGTGAATGCCGGCGGGCGTATCGCGATTGGCGGCGACAGCCACATTGCCGTCGATCCGGCGGAAGAGCTGAAGGCGCTCGAATACTCGCAACGTCTGCTGCATCGGCGGCGAAACGTTTCGGCAAGCGCCGCCGCGCCGCAAACGGCTGCGCGCCTGTGGGGCGAGACGGCGCGCAATGGTGCGCAAGTGTTGGGCCTTTCCGCCGGCGAGATTGCAGTTGGCAAGCGCGCGGATTTGGTGGCGATCGATACGGATCATGTGTCGCTCGCGGGCCGTGACGGCAACCAGGCGCTCGCGAGCTACGTGTTCGTGGCGGGACGCCGCGCGGTGCGCGACGTGATGGTCGCGGGCACGTGGCTGGTGAAAGACCGCCACCATGCGGGCGAGGAAAGTGCGAGCAACGACTACCGCGCCGTTGGACGGCGAATGCTCGCGGGGTGATCAGGCTTTCGGGTCTTCGGCGCTGTGGCGCGGACCGATCTTTAGCGACCAGGCGACCAGCATCCCAATCGTCAGCCAGAAGCCGATCGATCCGGTGAGCGCCAGTTCGAGGTGAAGGGCCTCGTTCAGCGTGTTGGCGGCCGGCTCTGCGCGGAAGGCTTCCGGAACTTCTTCAGCCGCCGATTGCGGGTTCAAGACATACAGGTAACGCCAGACATCGAGTTGGGTCGGCTCGGGCGCTGCGACCGGCGTTGCAGTGACGGGGTGTAACTCCTTCAGTGCGCCGGCGAATGTCAGTTGCTGAAATGCGGCGGCGCCGCCGAGCAAAGAAAGACCGACTGTGACCGCGAGCAACGGCCAGAGATCGTCGAGGGGCACGCGGCGAAGGATTAGCCAACCCGTTGCCGCCGCGACCACGCCACCCAAAGCAATCGCCCAGCGATAGACGGCGTCGAGATCCGTGACGAGGGCTGCGACCCATGCCGCGATCATAAGGCCGCCGCCAAGCGCAATCGCGCCCCACCACTGCGGCAGGTTCGCGCCGGGCTTCAAATTCGGCAGCATGAACGCGAGGCCAAACGCGGGAACGATCCACGCGCCGGCGACGACGAAGAGCACGCCGAGTACGCCGCCGATCACCGGCGCCATGCAGGTCAAAAGAATTCCGAGCAGTGCGAGGCCGGCGAATGTCGACAGATTGTCGTCAGGCTTGTTCTCGCCCCTCGACCAGACGAAGAACGCGGTGCCGACCATGATTGGCAACGTGATCCAACCCGGGATCGCAAATCCTATTCCGCCTTTTGCGAGCCACACCACAAGCCAGGGAATGAATGCGAAGATCGGGTATGGCGCGTTTACGGCATGCGGGTCGAACATCAACTGCCATAAGAACGGCAGCAGGCGCGAGAGCATGAGCATGAGCGCGGCGAGCAGCGAGGCGAACGCGATTGCACGCAGCGCGACCCAAGCCCGCATCGGCACGCCCTTGGCGCCTTCGACCGAAGGGCCATCGCCGAACACACACATCGTCAGATAGACGCCGAGGACGACCGCGGCCGTGCTCCAGATCAGGAACAATAGGATCAGGTCCCACCAATACACGGGAAGTGGCTTAACGAGGTCGTCGCCAAAGGCGGCGGCAAGCAGTTCGCGGTTCAGCGCTCTGATTTCGCCGACCGGTGCGAGTTTGCCCGACCCCGCTTTGGCGAAGCCCGACTTTGCGGCAGCGAGGCAGCCGATGATGCGTCCGGCGCCGAACGTCGCGTTGATCGCGTCGCATTGTTCGCGCTGTTCGACGAGACGGGCGGTGGTCGCGGGGCTCAAGTCCAGCGGCTTGCCGTCAGCGGTGCTGCGGAAGCTCCCGGCGTCGTAGAGATCGTGCCGGGCAAGCAGAGCGTTCAGGCCGTCGGTTAAGCGGTGGATCCGTTCTTCGTCCGGCGCCGCGGCAAGTTGCGCCCGGCAGGTCGTGATCTGCAGTGCGTTGCTTTCGGGCGTTTTCGGATTGAACGTGCTCCACACCATCCGCGAAGCCGCACTGCCACCTTGCGGCTCACCGCTCGTTCCGCACTGCTCAAGGCCGGTGCGCACAAGCGTCTTGTTCAACGGTTCGACCAGCGCTTGAAAGACTTGTTGATCGGTGAGTTTCAGTTCGGTGAAGAACACGCGGTAGCGCACTGCGTCCGGCAGCAGGGCGACGAGCCGCATCTCGGGCGACTTCACGCACTCGGGGCACGGGTTCGGCATCGCCTTCAGTTCGTCGCGCATGAGCGTGAAGAGCGTGGCGGCTTGATCCGTTGCGATTACATCGGCGGGGCTCTCACGGTCGCGGCCCGCGATGTCGGCGGCAACACGGCGGATACCGTCGTAGTCGCCCACGACCGCACGCCCCAGATCTTCAAAGGCGGAGGCCGAAAGTTCGAACACAATGACGAGCGAAAGGGCCGCGATCAGCGTGCGACGCGTGCTTTGGCCGATCGTCAGTCGACCGTCGTCGATTGCTTCCCAGAGACGGTCGGCGAACCAAGCAATCGCGATGGAGACGACGAGACCGATTGCAACACCTGAGAGCTTTGCTGCAACGCCGCCGGCTTCCAAGAGATGCGTGAAGACGATGTAGAGGACGAAACCGCTTAGCACACCGAATACGCCACAGACGGCCATGATGACCGCCGCCTTCGAGTAGGGCGTCAACGCATCGAACGCGGCGGCTGGATTTGGAAGCATACGCATGCGGTCGGCAGCGTAGCACGGCGCTGGCGCGGTGTCCCCGGGATGTCAGCGTGCGGGCTGGAGAACGAGCGTCGGCACGCCGAGCGTATTGTCTTTCACAGTGAACACGCGGGTGCCGGGTTTGCGGCCCGGCCGGATTTCGCTGACGCCGAAGGCCAGCGATTTCAGACGCGCGTTCGCTGCTTCAATGTCGGCGACACGCCAAGAGAGGCCCCAGAGTTTGTCCGGCGCGTCCGACGGTTCGTCGGCGAGGTTGTGCACAACCTCGATGATCAGGTCGCCGGCGCGAAAGAACATCAGCCGCGCGCCCCATTTCGGCTCAGTGCGGTCGAGGCGCATGTCGAGGCCGAGGCGCGCACCATAGAGCGCCGCCGCGCGGTTCGGATGCGTCGTGCGAATGACCACATGGTCGAGGCCGATGACGGCACCCTCGTCCACCGCGTTCGATTGGTGGAGCGAAACGCTGGTGACGTGGGTCAATGTGATCGGAACAACGCCGAACGTGGCCTGAACGTCGAGGTCGATATGGTGGCCCTCACGAAAACCACTTGCGTCCGTTTCCGCGAATGCAACTGGCGCGCCAGGCTTCAACGCACGTCGCTCGCAGGCGCGGTAGGCCTCATCAATATTTTCGACTGCAAAGGCAAGACCCGCGAGGCCCTCGCTGCCGTCTTCAGATGGCACAAGCTCGAGCGTCACATTGGCGAGGCGTACCGCGGCACCCTCCTCGCCTGCGCTCACTGCCAGGCCGAGCAAGCGTTCCATCGCAGCTGCGCCCGATGCGTCACGCGTTAGTAGCTTGATACTGTTTAGGCTCGCGATCATCCGAATCCTCAACGGTCGTTGAACCTTAGAAGGAGCACCATACCGTCCGTCCGGCACTTCTTAAGTGCGGAGTTGTGACACCCTGACTCCAGACGCAGAACGGCTATGCTTATCAGCTCCTCTGTGCTCATCGCCTGGTACTTCTCAAAGTTTTCGTGCTCAGGATGGCAAGCGAACGAAAGGGTGTTCAAGTGGGTGCTGTCGTGCCTGGATAGACGGACATCCAAGGCGTGACCAAAAAATCTATCATTGCGTGTCGCATGAATGCGGCAATGCTCACCGTCTACAATCAGTTCGCGCTCGATCGTCGCGTGATCTGTCATGCATCCACGCTATAGCGTCCCCACAGCTGCGGCGATCATGGCGCGGATCGCGGTGGCGACCTTCGTGGCTTTGTCGGCGCGGTACGTGAAGGGGGGGCCTTCGTCCATATAGATGGCTTGCGCCATCTCGAGTTGGATCGCGTTGATGCCTTTTTTCCGGTCGCCGTAGTGGCGGGTGATGTAGCCGCCTTTGAAGCGGCCGTTGAGGACGGCATTGAAGCCGGAGGCTTGCGCGGCGGCGAGCGTGGTGTCGGCGATGTCTTTGTCGCACGCCTTGCCGTCGAACGTGCCGAGGTTGAGGTCGGGTAAGCGGCCTTCGAACAATTCAGGTAGGACGCTCTCGATCGAGTGGGCGTCCCAAAGAATCACGGCGCCGTGGATTGCCTTGATGCGCGACAGTTCCTGCGCCAGCGCGTCGTGATAGGGCTGCCAGTACTTGCGGCGGTCGGCGATTTCCTCACCCGTTGGCGTTTCGCCGTCGCGATAGAGCGGCTCGCCCTTGAACGTGTCGATCGGCACGAGCCCGGTTTTCTTTTGCCCGGCGTAGAGTTCTTGGTCGTCGGGCGGGCGGTTCAAGTCCACCACGTAGCGCGAGTGCGTCGCTTCGATGTGGCTTGCGCCCATCGCGTCGAGGAAGGCGTAGAGCTTCGGCACGTGCCAGTCGGTGTCGGGCAGGCTAAGCGCCGCCGGCGTCATGCGCGCTTCGATCTCAGGAGGCACGTAAGTGCCCGAGTGCGGGAAGCTGACGATGAGCGGCGCCTCACCGCGCGTCAGGTGGAAGATGGGCGGGGCTGCGGTCATGTGCCGGACGGCAAGTGGATGTGGCCGTCGACTGCGGCGCGATAGCGCCCAGAGTCGACGAGCGCGCGAGCGGCGGCGATGTCAGGCGCGAAGAAGCGGTCCTTGTCGTAGGGCGCCACTTTCTCGCGAATTGCCGCGAGTTCGGCTTCGAGCACCTTAGAGGATTTCAACGGGCGGCGGAACTCGATGCCTTGCGCGGCGGCCAGGAGTTCGATGCCGATGATACCGCTGGAGTTTGCGTGCATATCGGAGAGCCTTCGTGCAGCAAACGTTGCCATCGACACATGGTCTTCCTGGTTGGCGGATGTGGGCAGCGAGTCGACACTGGCCGGATGGGCGAGCGACTTGTTCTCGGAGGCGAGTGCCGCCGCCGTCACGTGCGCAATCATGAAACCGGAATTCAAGCCGCCGTCCTTCACGAGAAAACCGGGTAAGCCCGCCGTCAGGTTCTTGTCGATCAAGAGCGCAATGCGGCGCTCGGCGAGCGCGCCCACTTCTGCAAGCACAAGCGCCAAATGATCTGCCACGAGCGCCACGGGTTCGGCGTGGAAATTGCCGCCCGACAGGATGTCGCCCCTGTCGGCGAACACGAGCGGGTTGTCGCTGACCGCGTTCGCCTCGATCTCCAGCGTCGTTGCCGCGTGGCGCAGCGCGTCGAGGCAGGCGCCCATCACCTGCGGTTGGCAGCGGATGGAATATGGGTCTTGCACGCGGTCGTCGCCTTCCGCGTGGCTGTTCCTGATCTCGCTGCCCGACATAAGCGATCTCAAGGCCGCTGCTGCATCGATTTGGCCTTTGTGACCACGGACCTCGTGAATGCGTGAATCGAACGGCGTGTCGCTACCCATGATGGCGTCGGTCGTCAGCGCGCCGGAGACGAGGGCTGCCGAGAAGATGTTTTCCGCCGCGAACAATCCCTGCAACGCGAGTGCCGTTGAGACTTGCGTCCCGTTGATGAGCGCCAAACCCTCCTTCGCTTCGAGCGTCAGCGGTTCGAGGCCGGCGCGTTGCAACGCGTCGGCGGCGTTCATTTCGTAGCCGCGGTATTTCACCTTGCCGACGCCGATCAGCGCGCAGGCGAGATGTGCGAGCGGCGCGAGATCGCCCGAGGCGCCGACGGAGCCTTTCACCGGGATTTGCGGGAGCAAGTCGAAGTCGAGGAATTTCTTCAGGCGGTCGATCACGATCCAGCGGATGCCGGAGAAGCCGCGCGCGAGCCCGAGGATTTTAAGCGTCAGGATCAGGCGCACCGTCTTGTCGCCAAAGTTTTCGCCGGTGCCAGTAGCGTGGCTTAGGACCAAGTTGCGCTGAAGCTCGGTCAGCTTGTCTTTGGCGATGCGCTGGTTCGCGAGTTGGCCGAAGCCGGTATTGATGCCGTAGACGGGCTCGTCTTTGCCTAAAATGTTCTCGACCACTTTGCGCGACGCATCGACGCCTGCGCGACAGGCGGGGTCGAGATCGAACGCCAGCTTTTCGCGGGCGATCTTGCGGAGTGTTGTGAGGTCGGCGTTGGCGGGGGAGAGTTTGATCATGCTTTCAGCATTGGGAGGTCGAGTTTGTTTTCTTTCGCGCAGGCAATCGCGTCTTCGTAGCCGGCGTCGGCGTGGCGCATGACGCCGGTCGCGGGATCGTTCCACAGGACGCGTTCGATGCGCTTGGCCGCTTCCTTTGTGCCATCGCAGACGACGACCATGCCGGCATGCTGCGAGAAGCCCATGCCAACGCCGCCGCCGTGATGGAGCGAGACCCAGGTGGCGCCACTGGCCGTGTTGAGCAGCGCATTCAGAAGCGGCCAATCGGAGACGGCGTCGGTACCGTCCTTCATCGCTTCGGTTTCGCGGTTCGGGCTGGCGACCGAGCCGCTATCCAAATGGTCGCGACCGATGACGATGGGGGCTTTGAGTTCGCCGCTTGCTACCATTTCGTTGAACGCCAACCCTAAGCGGTGGCGGTCGCCGAGACCAACCCAACAGATGCGCGCGGGGAGGCCTTGGAACTTGATGCGCTTGGCCGCCATGTCGAGCCAATTGTGAAGATGGCGGTCGTGCGGCATCAGCTCGCGCACCTTCGCGTCGGTTTTCGCGATGTCGCTCGGGTCGCCTGAGAGTGCGGCCCAACGGAATGGCCCGACGCCGCGACAGAACAGCGGGCGGATGTAAGCCGGCACGAAGCCTGGGAAATCGAACGCGTTCGTCACGCCCTCTTCCTTCGCGACTTGGCGGATGTTGTTGCCGTAGTCGAAGGTCGCGATACCGCGTTTGGAAAACGCGAGCATCGCTTCGACGTGTTCTTTGATCGAAGCGCGCGCGGCACGCTCGACGCCCTTCGGGTCGGTGCGAATGCGGTCTTCCCAGTCGGCGACGGTCCAACCCTTCGGGCAGTAGCCGTTCAGAACGTCGTGCGCCGAGGTCTGGTCGGTGACGAGGTCGGGCTGCAGGCCGCGCTTGACGAGTTCGGGATAGATGTCGGCTGCGTTGCCGAGCAGGCCGACGGAGAGCGGCTTTTTCTCGGCGCAAGACTTCTTGATCATCGCCAACGCCTCGTCGAGCGACGACGTCCAGGTGTCGAGATACTTCGTCTCGAGCCGCTTCTCGATGCGGCTTTGGCGGACTTCGACGGCAAGCACCGAGGCGCCGGCCATGGTGCCGGCCAACGTTTGCGCGCCGCCCATGCCGCCCAGGCCTGCGGTCAGTATCCATTTGCCGGCGAGATTGCCGCTGTGGTGCTTGCGGCCGGCTTCGACGAACGTTTCGTACGTGCCCTGAACGATGCCTTGGCTGCCGATGTAGATCCACGAGCCCGCGGTCATCTGGCCGTACATCATGAGCCCCTTGCGATCGAGCTCATTGAAGTGAGCCCAAGTGGCCCAATGCGGCACAAGGTTCGAGTTCGCTATCAGCACGCGCGGCGCGTCGGCGTGCGTGCGAAAGACACCGACGGGCTTGCCCGACTGCACAAGCAGCGTTTGGTCTGCTTCAAGACGGCGTAGAGCGCTCACGATCGCATCGAACGACGCCCAGTCGCGAGCGGCGCGGCCGATACCGCCGTAAACCACGAGTTCGTCCGGGTTCTCGGCCACCTCTGGGTCGAGGTTGTTCATCAGCATGCGCAGGGGCGCTTCGGTGAGCCAACTCTTGGCGCTGATTTCGGTCCCGTGCGGGCTTCGCACGGCGCGGCTGTTCTTGCGGCGGTCGATCATGGGGCGTCCCTCAAGAGGCCGCAGTCATAGCGCAGGCCGGGGTGTGTCATCTGCGGTCAACTGTGGATGCGAACGGTTACACGCAAAGCGTTAGCCAAGGGAGCAGGACTCACCCGCAGTCGAAAACTGCACGGAGAGCGCGCACCGATTCACCCGTTAGTCCAACCGATGGTTGTCAAGATATATTACCGACCAATCGCGGGCGCCGCCGGTACGGTCGTCTTCCCCCGTCAGGCGAAGTCGGGGGCGCACCTGGAACCGCAACGACCGGCAAATTTCTTCAGGCCTGCCGCCAATCGTAGGGCCAGCGGCGCGCTCCTATCATGTCACCGAATGCTGATTGGCCCGCACGAGACAACTCAACCAGCAACTGTGTCTTCCTGCACTTGAACTGTGCTTATGACGACACAGCAATAACCTAAACTCTGATTCGCGGGTGTTGTGGGCGGGTGATTCGCCTGATTCTTGTAGGCAATACGAACCGGTTGAGTATTGTTCGCCTAGAGGGTGGGCTCAAAAGCCAGTTGGGGGTTTCGTGAGCACGATAACAATGCAGGCGGCCGCGCATGCGGTCGCTGAGGCACTGCGCTCGGTCTCAGGGCCGGTATTCGCAGCGACCTGGATTGAACGGCGCCAGGCAAAACAGCTTGTTGTGCACGTCTCGACTACGTCGGGTCGGCGGCAGCTGAAATCTAATATTATCAGCGTCTTGAAGAACATTGGGGTCGAGAACGCCGCAATCCGTTTCCATGCGACGCCGGCCCTGATGTCGCCGCGCAGTCTTGAGGCGCTGGTTGCAAAGCTTGCCGACGGCGAAATCGCCTATGACCCGACGCAGTCACTGACGCGAGCAAAGGCGCTGGTCGATGCCAGCCATGCGGTGCGCGCTTCGCTGGGGGAACGGTTGCGCGGGCTCTTCTATGCACCGCATCTGCGCACTTATTACGTCACCTTGGAACCGTCGCGCGTGATCGCGGGCGACAAAGTGAAGGTCGCGGAACTCGCCTCCATCGAGCGCGCGGTAATCGCGGCGGTCACGGGTGCGTTCGGCGCACAGGAACTTCCTGCAGTTCGCGTCGGCTTCGGTTTGCCCGCGACAAGTTTGGTTGCGGTCGATCATCTGTCGGTCGAACGTGCGGAAACGCGGCTTGCGCGCTTCGTGAAGCGTTATTGGAAGCCGGTGACGGTTGCGGCTCTGTTCGGACTTGGCGCGACGGGCGCGGCACGCGCCGACGATCCCGCTGTGGCTGCGCCCAATCTCAAGATCAGCGGACAGTTCGGCGAAATCCTCGACGACTATTCGTGGAATGTGCAGGGTCAGTTTACTGCACCGTTGGGTGAGAATTTCGGCGTCGCGTTCGAAGGCGGCGGCGGCGCGATCGACGGGCACGAGTACTACGGCGGTGGGGGCCATCTGTTCACGCGCAACCCCGACGCCTATCTGCTGGGCGTGTTCGGCGGGTACGCGGAGATGGGCGACTTCAACATCAACGTCGCGCGTGTCGGTGGTGAAGCCGAGTTCTATCTGTCGGCGCTCACGATTTCGGCGACGGCCGGCTATCAGTTTTCGTCAGCGCTTGGCGACGGGGCCTTCGGGTCGTTGGACCTGCGCTGGTATCTGACCAACAATTTCTACATTTCCGCTGGCGGCGAAATCGACGAAAACGACCGCAAATCTGTTAGCGCAGCGACCGAATGGCAGCCCGGCTTTGCGGCCTTACCCGGCCTCGCGTTCAATGCGCGCGGCGTTTGGGGCGAGGACGACTACCAAAGCGTCATGGGCGGGATGACTTATTACTTCGGCGAGACGGTCGATCTGAAAGACCGTCATCGCAAATACGATCCGGATTCTGCGTTGCTCCACCTGTTCCAAACGGTGCAGCAGGAGCAACAAAGACTGTGCGCCCAGTACGGGTGCTAATTCGCCGTGCATGCCCCTCAACTTCCAAGGCGCGGAGCAATCCGCGCCTTTTTTTCTTGGCCTGGGGATTTGCGAGCGCCTAAACAAGCGCGGTTCTCGAGAGTCGCGGCGTGGCCCTGAACGGCAAGACACTATTGTTTGCGTGGGAGCTTGGCGAAGGCTTGGGCCATTTGCCGGCGCTGAAGGCAATCGCGCTTGCGGCTAAGGCCGAAGGCGCACGACCCGTTTTTGCGCTGCGCGATCCTGTGCTTTCGCGCGCGTCGCTGGCCGAGATCGGCGCGCAAATATTGCCGGCGCCGTTCTGGCCGACGCCTTCGATGCCGACGATATTGAGCGGCACCTACGCCGATTTGATCGCTGCCAACGGATTCGCGTCGGTCCAGAATGCGCGCGCGTTGTTAGGCGCGTGGGATCAATTGTTTGACCTCGTGAAGCCCGACTTGATCGTATGTGAGCATGCGCCGGGCGCGGCGATTGCGGCGTTCGCGCGGATTCCCGTTGCGATCGTCGGCAACGGCTTTGTGGTCCCGCCCGCCGACGGTTCTGAGTTTCCGCCGTTCGAGGTGGGGCGCGGCGATGTCCAAAGACAAGCGCCGGTCCTTGCCGTGGTTTGCGAGGCGCTTGCTGCGCTCGGGAGGGCTGCGCCAACGACGATTTGCGAACCGTTCCGCGGTGTGTTCCGCGGCGTGTTTACCTTCCCGGCGCTCGACACTTATCGCCGCGTGCGGCGCGAGAAGGTATTAGGGCCCGTCGAGACACTCCCCGCGCTGACGCCGTTGCCAGCGAAGCGGAAGCTCTTTGCCTATTCGGCTGCGGATGCAGCAATGATCGAGCCGATGACCCAGGCGTTGATGTCGCTTGGACCGCAAGCGTGCGCCTATTTTCGCGGGTCGCTTGGCACGCGTGCCGCTGTGCTCCGCAGTCGTGGCGTCACGATATACGACGAAGCGCCGCCGCTCGCCGACGTGCTGCCCGAGGCGAGTGTCGTGTTCTCGCACGGCGGTAGCGGCTTTACGCATGCGGCGCTCGCTGCGGGACGACCCCACGTCGTCTATCCACGCCATTTTGAGGCGCATGCCACAGCGCGCGCACTCGAAGAATTGGGAGCTGGAATCTTGCTCACGCCGTTCGAGCCCAAGCGTTTTGCCGAGGCGGTCGGGCGCGCCAACGATAGCGCGGCGATGCGCGATGCCGCACAGAAGGCGGGTGAAACGTCGCAAGCGTTTTTGAGCCAGTCGGCGCCGGTCGCGGCCGCAATTGCAGCTTTAGGCAACGCTCTTCGCTGACCCGCGCCTACATCATGAACATTCGGACGGCGAACAGGCCAAAGTTGCCAATCAGAGCGCCGAATGTTCCACCTAGGATCGGACGTTTGCGCCAGAGCAACACGCCTAAGATGGCGCCGAGGATCGCGCCGGGCCAGCCGAGTACAGGCGAGAAAATAATGAGGTCCCACCAGGTGATATTTATGGCGATATCGGACATTCCCTGCCCCGTCTTGTGCGCGCGAGCGTAATCGGGTTCATCTGAGAACGCGAACACGAGGAAAATTCATGCGGCGCGATCAAGCGACTCCGGCAGGCACTGTAACTCGGCTTTGGATCGACAGTGAGGTTTTGCGGAGCAACATGCTGGGCGATCCTACGCGGCGGATGATTGACCTTTATGTGCCGCATGGATCCGACGGACGCGGGTTGCCGCTGCTCGTCGACATCGTCGGCTTCACGGCGGGGGGACCTGCACACACGAATTGGAAGAATTTCGGCGAGAATTTGCCGGAGCGGCTGGACCGACTGATCGCGACGGGTGCGATGCCGCCGGTGGTCGCTGCCCTGCCCGATTGCTTCACGAAGCTTGGCGGCAACCAGTACATCAACTCGGTTGCGATGGGACGTTGGGACGATTTTCTGCTGCAAGAGGCGGTGCCCTTGGTCGAGAAGACCTATGGCTGCGGCGGCAAGGGTAAGCGCGGTCTCTTCGGCAAGAGTTCGGGGGGCTATGGCGCGATGGTGCACGCGTTGATGCATCCGGATTTCTGGAGCGCGGCCGCGTCGCATTCCGGGGATATGGCGCACGAGCTTTGCCACTTGCCGGAGTTTCCAGGCGTATTACGCGCGCTGAAATCGCATGGCGGCGATATCAAAGCGTGGCTTGAGACGTTCTTCGAGCAGAAAAAGACGAAGGACAAGGACGTGCACACGTTGATGATGTTTGCGATGTGCGCGTCATACGATCCAGACCCGTCGGCTTATATGGGCGTTAGGCTGCCGGTCGATCCGCACACCTGCGAAGTTATTCCGGAACGATGGGCGAATTTCATGAAGTGGGATCCGCTCGTCATGGCGGAGACGATGGGACCTGTGCTGAAGAAGCTGAAGGCGCTCTACATCGATTGCGGCGACGTCGATCAATACAACCTGGTGTACGGGGCGCGGCGGATGCACCGGCTGCTCAACTCCCAAGGCGTGCCGCACGTGTACGAGGAATTTCCGGACGATCACTCGTCTGTCGACTACCGGATGGACGTGAGCCTGCCCATTCTTGCAAAGGCGTTGAGCGGTTAACGGTTGCTCGCTTGCAGCCCGTTCGCCTTCTCCCTCATTGTCATGGTCCGCGGGGGCGGACCACCCACGACTTGCGGCTTCGAACGCGCTAGATATTCGTTCGTGGCCCGCCTCCGCGGACCATGACAGAAAGAAGAAAAGATGCGGATACGAGCGGCGATTCTGGGTGGGGGGTCTTGGGGTTCGACGGTGGCGTCGTTGGTCGCCAAGAATGTGCCCGCGACAATTTGGGCGCGCTCGGCCGAGACGGTCGATGAGATCAACGCCAAGCACACGAACGAGCGCTATCTGCCGGGCGCGCGGCTGACGCCGGCGCTGCGGGCAACGACCTCGATCGAAGAGGCTGTGCGGAGCGCCGACGTCGTTGTGATGGGCGTGCCGAGCCAAGCGATGCGCGATACGGCGCGCGAGGTAGCTAAGCACATTCGCGCCTGGGTGCCGGTGATCAGCCTCTCGAAGGGGCTTGAACTCGGTACAAAGCTTCGCATGACGCAGGTTATCGAGCAGGAGTTGCCGGGTCATCCGGCGGGCGTGCTCTCCGGGCCCAATCTCGCGCGCGAAGTGATGGCGGGGTACGCGGCGGCCAGCGTGATCGCGATGGAGGACGAGGTCATCGTTCAGGAGCTGCAAGCGATCTTCAAGACGGGGTTGTTTCGCGTCTACACGAATACGGATGTCGCGGGGTGCGAGCTTGGCGGTGCGTTGAAGAACGTGATGGCGATTGCGACCGGTATGGGCGACGGCGCGGGTGCGGGCGAGAACACGCGCTCCGCCGTTATTTCGCGTGCGCTGAACGAGATCACGCGGCTTGGCGTGCGCATGGGCGGTAAGCCCGAGACGTTCGCGGGGCTGGCCGGCATCGGCGACTTGATCGCGACCTGCACCAGCCCGCAGAGCCGCAACCGCACCGTCGGGTTCGAGCTCGGCAAGGGTCGCAAGATCGCGGACATTCTGTCCGGCATGCGGCAGGTGGCAGAGGGCGTGAAGTCGGCGAAGACGGTGCTCGCGCTCGGTGAAGAATACGAATGCGAGATGCCGATTGCGACGGAGGTCAACGGCGTCGTCAACGATGGGCGGACGGCGCAGGAAGCATTTCGCGGCCTGCTGAAGCGCGCGGTCGGCTCCGAGCGGGATCCCGGATGAACGAGACCGTCTCTCCGCAGGTTTCCGGCGAACCGGTGCCGCAATGGCCTGCGGGGCCTGGCGTGCGCGTGGTGTTTCTGACCGACTGCACGACCGCAACGGAGCGCGGCGTGGTCGAGCGCTGGATCGCGCAGGTTCGGCCGAAGGAGACGACGGACGAGCAGGTTTCGTTCTTGGGGTTGCCGCAAAAGCCGGACGATGTGAAGCCTTTCGCGACGGCGCTCAAAGCGTATTTGAGCGACGCGGCTGTGCTTCTCGCGCCAGTTCGGATCGCGTGGTTGCCGCGCGAGCGTGGCGGCGAACGGACGGCGCGGCTTTCAGACCTCATCATGCTGCGCGACCCGCGTCACCCGCGCGAGGCCGATCAGAAGAAGATCGTGGCCGTGGAGCCGGAGCGCTGCCGCTTGGTCGCGGGCGGTCCTGCGACGATCGGCGAGCTGAACGCGCGGGCGAAGGCTTCGGGCGATGCAGACGCCAGCGATGCGGACGCGTTTGCTGAGTTCGTGTCGCGCCAAGCGCGGTTGGCGCTGGAGCGTGCGGAGTACCGGCTGATCGGGCGGCGTTACAAGCTTCCGAGGCTGGTTGCCGAGCAGATCGCTGCGTCACGTCGCTTTCGTGACGGCGTGGCCGAGACGGCGGCGAAGCTCGGCCGCAGCAATGCGTCGGTGATGAAGGAGGCGGTGAAGTATCTGCACGAGCTTCGCACCGCGCACAGTCCGTTTTGGATCGACGTGATGATGCAGGTGGCGCGCGGCCTCTTTTCGCGCGGATATGGCGCCGAGGTCGATTACGATCAGGCGCAGATCGAGCGTACGCGGGCGGCGCTGGAGCGGGCACCCGGGATTATTCTGCCCAGCCACAAATCGAACCTCGATTCCGCGGTGACGTCGGTTGCGTTCGCGGACAACCGTCTCGCGACGCCGACGACGTTCGGCGGCATCAATATGGCGTTCTGGCCGATGGGCACGGTTGCGCGCAAAGCGGGGCGGGTTTTTATCCGGCGCGATATCAAGGGCAATCCCGTCTACAAGTTCGTGCTGCGCGAGTATCTGGGCTATCTCGTCGAGAAGCGATTCAGCCTTGAGTGGTACATCGAGGGCGGGCGCTCGCGGACGGGCAAGTTGCTGCCGCCGAAGCTTGGACTGCTCACCTACCTCGTCTCCGCCTATCGCGAGGGGCGCGTCGAAGACTTGATGCTGATGCCGATTTCGATCGCGTACGATCAGCTGCATGAAGTGAGCGAGTACGCGGCGGAAGCGCAGGGCGGCAAGAAGAAAGCCGAGAACCTAGCTTGGTTCGTGCGATTTTTCCGCGCGCAGCGCAAGCCGTTCGGGCGCATCTATTTCCGCGTGGGCGAGCCGGTTTCGATGCGCGAGATGCTGGGACCGCCCGACGGCACGAAGACCGAGGGCGATGAGGAAACGCTTGCCACGCAGAAGGTCGCGTTCGAGGTGTCATGGCGGATCAACGATGTTACGCCGATTACGGCGACGTCGCTGATTTCGCTCGTGCTTCTGTCGCATCGCGGCCGCGCGCTGACGCTGGCCCAAGTGAGCGAGGAGTTGGCGGAGTATGTCGCGTCCGCGACGCGACGGCGGCTGCCGCTGGCGCCGAGTGCCAAGATCAACGACATCGAGGCGACGCAGCGGGCATTGGATTCGCTTGTGCAACACAAGACCGTGCGCGAGCACAACGGCGGGCTTGCCACGGTTTATAGCATCGGTGCCGATCAGTATTTGGCGGCCGCGTTTTATCGCAACACGATCCTGCACTTCTTCATCAACGACGCGATCGCGGAGCTTGCGCTGCTGAAGGCTTGCGATGCCGAGGGCGATCGCGAGGCGGCGTTCTGGGACGAAACGTTCCGGCTGCGCGATATCTTGAAGTTCGAGTTCTTCTTCAAGGAGAAGAGCGAGTTCCGCCGGAGCTTCGCTGCCGAGCTCGACGTGCTGGCGCCCGGTTGGCGCGAGGCACTATCGAGCGGGCGCGAGGCGGTCGTGGCGTTGCTGAAGGCGGCGCGGCCGTTGACCGCGCACGGCGTGCTGCGCTCGTTCGTCGAGGCCTACACGGTGGTTGCCGATACGCTTGCCGCGCACGATCCGAGTTTCGTGGACGAGAAGAAGTTGCTCATCGAGTGCGGCGCGGTGGGGCGGCAGTATTTGCTGCAGAAGCGAATCCAGAGCGAAGAGTCCGTGTCGAAGCACCTGTTCCAGACGGGGCTGCAACTCGTAAAGAACCAGAAGCTGATGGAGGCGACGGACAATGTCGCTGGGCGCCGGCGCGCATTCGCGGCCGAGCTTCGCGACATCATGCATCGCATCGACACGGTCGAGGCGCTCGGCGAAGAGCGCATTCGCGAGCAGGTTCGCTAAAAAAAGGTCCAGCCAGCCATTTTCAAGATGGCGCCCGTAGCAAACAGCACAAATATGGCGCGCATTGAGTAAACGTAGCGCGTTAGTACCGGGTCACCAAGTTTCCGATGCTGTCCACTCAGATACACAAATTGCGCCGTCTTTAGGCGGGAGTTGGACGCGAAGCGCCAAACCTGCGGTTCGCCAAGCTCACGCCAGGTGGTCGCGTGATGGTCTCTCAACCGTGAAAACAGAGCGAGGGAAACGTACGCGAACCCGAGAACGAGAAGCAGCATCACCAATGAATGGTATGGCTCTGGCATGGACCTAGCGCTTGCGTTTCGGCTTCACGCCCAAAAGCTTCAGACCGCCGTTCGGCCAGTCTTCGAGCGTGGCGACGTAGAGGTCGCGGACGGCTTCGACGCGTTCGTTGAGGTCGGCGCGCGACCAATCGGCAACGGAGATCGGCGGCAGCACCATCACGTCCACGGTGCCGGGACGCATGAAGATGGCGTCCCTGGCGCCGATATCTTCGGCGTTGCGCAGCACGACGGGCACGATCGGAATTTGCGCTTCCATCGCCATGTGGAACGCGCCCTTCTTGAACGGCAGCAGGCCCTTTTGCGAGCGCGTGCCTTCGGGCGCGATCACGATCGACATGCCGTCCTTGGCGAGATCGGTGACGGACTTTAGCGACTCGACCGCTTTCTTCGCGTCGCCGCGGTCGATGAAGGCGACCTTCATCAGGCGGCCGACGGGGCCCATGATCGGGTGCGATTCAAGCTCTTTCTTGGCGACGCCGGTGTAGTTCACGCGGAGCAGCTTCGACATGATGAAGGCGTCGAAGTTGTTCGTGTGGTTGAAAATGAAAACCGCCGGACGCGCGGACCACAGGTTCTCTTCGCCGATCACGTTCAGCTTCACGCCGGCGAAGGCGTGGATCACGTCGGCCCAGTTCGGCGCCAGGATGTTGATCGCGGTGCGGACGTCGTTGTTCAGCACGCCGGCGACGGTTGCGAGCGAAGCGATGGGACCTGCGGCGGCCAGCGAGGCCAGCGTTCGGCCGATGGTTTCGACGCTCGGGCGGCCGCGGCTTTGGAATTTCTGGATCGGCCAGTTGTGCGCGCGGGCGAAGCGTTCGAGGTTCGGTTGCGGGTTCGTCGGGCGCGGGTTGCCCACCGTCGTCATGAGCGGCACTTCCTCGTTGCCGTCTGCGTAGGCGAACGAGCGGTCGAGATCGATCTTGTGCTTGCGCGCGAACGCTTTGACGGCGTTCGCTTTGCCCTCACCCCAGAGCGGTTCGCCAACGGGCTTGCCGGTCAGGCGGCCGTCGATGGTTTGGAAGCGCGTGCAGACGACATTTTCGATGCCCAGATATTTCGCAGCGGGTTCGACTTGGAACTCGGTCGCGGACGAGGCCAGGATGATCGTGTGGCCTTTGCGCTTGTGCGCTTCCAGGCGGCGCTTCATTTCCGGGAACACGCGGTCGAGGATGCGAGCCTTAAACAACTTCTCGCCTTCGATCATCAGCTCGCGATCTTGGCGGCCCTTCCAGTTCGCGCCGGTGAAGGCGATCAGCTCTTTGAAACCCGCTTGGCCCAGCATGCCGCGCGCGCCCAGCGTGGCGAGACCGATCATCTCTTGCACATTCACTTGGCCGCGCATGATGCGCGCTTGCAAAACGTCGAGTGCGGAGTATCCCGCGATCATCGTGCCGTCGTAGTCGAAGACTGCGGCGATCGTTTTGCCGGATGGGCTCTGCTCGATCTCTTCGATCGTGCCGGGGCGCGCGATCACTTTGCGCGGGGCGGGCGCCACGCGTTTCGGTTTCGCCGGCGCTTCAGCTGCGGGCGCGGTTTCGGGTTCGATATTTTCGGCTGTCTTCTGCACGGATCGACCACCCCAGGGGGTCAGGCTTTGATTTGAGCTAACACCCGAGGCGATCCGGGGTCAAAACTTTGCGTTCACTATAGGAAAAAGTGGCGAACGAAGTGCAAACGCCTCAACGCCGTGCGGCATCCAGGCTTGCCGAAATGGCAGCCAAACCGCCGGAAAGCTCCGCCGCCAGCGGCCAGCCGAAGCCGATACGCATAAAACCTCTGTCTTGCTCGAACCAATGGCCGGGGCCGACAGCCGTCGCGTGGTCGACTTGCAGGGTGCGATAGAACGCGTCGATGTCGATCCCGGCATCGGTGCGAATGCGGGGGAAGCAGACGCAGCCGCCTTCGGGGCGGACCCACTCCATGCGGGTTTCGCGCTTGAGCCAGGTCTCGACCGTGCCGATCGCTTCCTTCAAGGTGCGCTCGACGGTTGCGATCCACGTTGCGCTTTGGTTCAGCGCCGCTTCGGCCACGTGTTCGTCGATTATCGAGCCGCAGATGCCGATCTGTTCCTTTGCGGCGAGGAAGCGTTGCATCAGCTTGGCATCACTGTTGACGATCCAGCCGACGCGGATACCCGGGATGCCGTACGACTTCGACATGGAAGCCACGCTGATCGCGCGCGGGCTCAAACTCGCCGCGACGGGCAGCTTCGGCACGAACGACATCTCGCGGTAGGTTTCGTCGACGAGCAGGCGGATACCGCGCGCTTCGACGATGGCGATAAGGCGTTTGAGGTCGGCCTCCTTGAGCGAGACACCGGTCGGATTATGCGGCGTCGTCACGGAGATGAGTTTGGTATTCGGTTTGATAAGCGCTTCGAGGCGATCGAGGTCGACGCGGAAGCCTTCTTCGAATTTCAGGTCCACATAGTCGATCGCGCAGCCGATCGCGCGCGGCGTTTCGATGTTCGTCGCATAGTTCGGCCGGACGACGACAAGGTGATCGCCTTTCTCGAGCAACGTCGTTGCAATAATGAAGAGCGCGCCGGCAGCACCGGCCGTCGTCAACACATCCTCTTCAGCGACGCCCGCATTCTTCGCGATCAGCGCGCGCAAGCCGGGTGCGCCGCGATGGACGCCGTACATCAGCAGCAGGTTGTCTAGCCTCAAGCCCAACTCGGAGAGTTGGCGGTCGCGCATCGAGCTTTCGGAGAGGTTGAAGCGGATCGTGTCGTAGCCCTGCTCCTCGGGCGATTCGATCTCAATCGGCATGCGGACGTATTTCATGACAGCGTCTCTCGTAGAGCGCCGTGCTTAGCACGGAATCGCTCGTCCTGGGAGCGCGGTCGTCCCGCCCGCTCTTCCTTACTCTCAACACGCGGGTGACTACGGACACTCAATAAGAGCGGGCGGGACGCCCGCGCTCCCTGGGCTAGAGACCTTCCACCAACGCTGGGCGCGATGGCAATTGCTTCAGCAGCGTCACGAGTTCCGCTTTGGCTTGGGCGTTTGAGAGTTGGTGGCGTTCGGCGAGGATGAGCTCGTTCTTCAGCGAGTGTTCGAGGCCGACAAGTTCCGTCACGCGGACTTTGTAGCCGTGCGCTTCGAGGTAAAGCGCGCGAATGACGTTGGTCAGGTTGCTGGCGAATTCGCGGCGTTGGATCGGGTGGCGCCAGAGTTGGTGAAGCGGGTGCTTGCCCTCGTGCTCCAGGTTGCGCGCGAGTTCGGCTTGGCAGCAAGGCACGAGCGCCACCACGCGCGCGTCGTGGCGGAGCGCAAAGCGGATCGCGTCGTCGGTCGCGGTGTCGCAAGCGTGGAGCGCGGTCACCATGTCGACTTTGCCGTCCAGCTTCACGTCGGCGATCGCGCCGGAAACGAAGTGCATGCGGTCGAAATTGCTTTCGCGGGCGAGGCGTTCGGCGCCTTCCATCAAGGGCCCGCGGGTTTCGACGGCGACAACTTCGCCTTTGCCAGCCGGCGCGAAAATCAGATCGTAGAGGATGAAGCCCAGGTAGGATTTGCCAGCACCAAGATCGGCAAGACGCGGCGCCTCGTTCGTTTCGAACAGACGGTCGAGCGGGCCGCGCAGCAGCTGAACCAAGTGAAGGACTTGCTTCAGCTTGCGACGCGAGTCGGCGTTCAGTGCGCCGTCGCGCGTGAGAATGTGAAGCGCCTTCAACAGCTCGACCGATTGGCCGGGCCAAAGGTCTTTCAGGGTTGGTTCTGACGGTTTGCGTGGCATCTCGTCCACATTGTCATGGTCCGCGGAGGCGGACCACCCACGACTTGGACTGGAACCGCGGCAGAAAGTCGTGGGTGGTCCGCCTCCGCGGACCATGACATAGTTTTTTGCGGCTTGTGATTTGGCGAAGCAATTGGAGTGCAAATGAAACTGACGCGGCGCGAGGCTCTGGTTGCGACGGTAGCTCTTGGCGTTGCGGGCTCCGCGCGGGCCGAAGACGCCGAGGAGATCGGCGGCGTCGAGGACATCGTCAACTATGCTTGGTCGACGATTGCCCCCGAGCCGCGCGACGAGATCGAGCTTGAAGACGATATCTACATGAACGAAGTCGTCGAGACGGGCGAGGAAAGCGCGCTCGTCGTCAAATTCTCCGACGGGTCGAAGCTCACGCTCGGCGAGAACGCGAAGATCGTGATCGACAAGTATGTCTACGATCCGCTGTCATCCGCCGGCGAGCAGGCGGTAACGTTGAGCAAGGGGGCGTTCCGTTTCGTCTCCGGCGCGCTGCCGAAGGCGAACGTGAAGATCGCGACACCCACGGTCACGATCGGCATACGCGGTACGGAGCTCATTTTCGACGTCGCCGACGACGGTGAGACGGAAATGTCGACGATCTCAGGCGAGGCGGATGCAACGGACGGATCGGGTGAAACGCTGACGGTCGGCGTGGACGAGTCGATCGTGGTGGATCGCAACCGGCGCTTCCGGGGCAAGGTGCGCAAGCGGCGGCACGTCTCGCGTTCGATCGCGATCACGGAGGGTCTCAACGGTGCGCGCCAGCGTTGGCGCATCCAGAAGCCCACGCGGCGGCGTGCCGTTCGGCGGCGGCGGAGACGCAAGGCAAACTAAGCCCCGCAAAACCGGCGGAAATGCGGGCATTTTGCCGCTCGACAGCGCGAGGGCGGCCCTGTATTCCCTGCCCCTCCCATGCCCGACCTTTCGCTCATCCGCAACTTTTCCATCGTTGCCCATATCGACCACGGCAAGTCCACACTTGCCGACCGGCTCATCGAATTTTGCGGTGCGCTGGAAGCGCGCGAGATGAAGGCGCAGGTGCTCGATTCCATGGACATCGAGCGCGAGCGCGGGATCACGATCAAGGCGCAGACCGTGCGGCTCAACTATCCAGCCAAGGACGGCAAGACCTATCTCTTGAATCTGATGGACACGCCGGGGCACGTCGACTTCGCGTATGAGGTTTCGCGGTGTCTGGCGGCGTGCGAAGGCGCGCTTCTGGTCGTCGATGCGAGCCAGGGGGTCGAGGCGCAGACACTTGCCAACGTTTATCAGGCGATTGACGCAGGGCTCGACATCGTGCCGGTGCTCAACAAGATCGACCTGCCGGCGGCCGAGCCGGATCGCATCCGGCAGCAGATCGAAGACGTGATTGGCATCGACGCATCGGACGCGGTCTTGATCTCGGCCAAGACGGGCGTCGGCATTGGTGACGTGTTGGAAGCCGTGGTTACGCGGCTGCCCGCGCCGAAAGGCGAGATCGCAAAGCCGCTGAAGGCCTTGCTGATCGACAGCTGGTACGACGCATATTTGGGCGTCGTCGTTCTGTTCCGCGTGGTCGACGGCGAGATCAAGAAGGGCCAGAAGATCCGCATGATGGCGACGAACGCCGTCTACGAAGTGGATCGCGTCGGCATCTTCAATCCGAAGCGCATGGCGGTCGACAAGCTCGGGCCCGGCGAAGTCGGGTTTTTGACGGCGGCGATCAAGCAGGTCGCCGACACGAAGATCGGCGATACGCTGACCGACGAGCGCAAAGGAACGGACGCGCCCCTGCCCGGCTTTAAGCCGGCGCAGCAGGTGGTGTTCTGCGGCTTGTTCCCGGTCGATGCCGCGGACTTTGAAGAATTGCGCGAGGCGATCCAGAAGCTGGCGCTGAACGACGCGAGCTTTTCGTACGAGACGGAGACGTCGGCGGCGTTGGGCTTTGGCTTTCGCTGCGGGTTTTTGGGCCTCCTACATCTCGACATCATTCGCGAGCGGTTGGAACGTGAGTTCAACCTCAGCCTGATCACGACGGCGCCGTCAGTGATCTACCGCATCCATCTGACCAACGGCGACATGGTCGAGTTGCACAATCCCGCCGACATGCCGGATGTCGTTCGCATCGACAAGATCGAAGAGCCGTGGATTCGCGCGACGATTCTGACGCCGGACGAATATTTGGGCTCCGTCTTGAAGCTGTGCGAAGACCGGCGTGGGCGCCAGGTCGATCTGACCTATGCCGGCAACCGTGCGCTGGTGAAGTACGATTTGCCGCTCAACGAAGTGGTGTTCGACTTCTACGACCGGCTGAAGTCGGTGAGCCGCGGCTATGCGAGCTTCGACTATCACATCGAAGGCTACGAAACCGGCGATCTGGTGAAGATGTCGATCTTGGTCAACGCCGAGCCGGTGGACGCGCTGTCGATGATCGTCAACCGCCAGCGCGCGGAGATGCGCGGCCGCGTGATGTGCGAGAAGCTGAAGGATTTGATACCGCAGCATCTGTTCCAGATCCCGATCCAGGCTGCGATCGGCGGCAAGGTGATCGCGCGCGAGACGATCAAAGCGATGCGCAAGGACGTGACCGCGAAGTGCTACGGCGGCGACATCTCACGTAAGCGCAAGCTGCTGGACAAGCAGAAAGAAGGTAAGAAGAAGATGCGGGAGTTCGGCAGCGTCGAAATTCCGCAAGAGGCGTTTATCGCGGCGCTGAAGATGGATGAGAACTAGCGCTTAGGGCGCGAACTTTGCTTTGCATTCGTCGAAGGTCAGCGTCCTCGCTCGGATGAGGCCTTTTGCGTCCGGTGTGCCGGTCGGGTCGACGAAGATCATGTTGTATTTGTTGGCCTGCATCGCGTAGGTGCGCGTCTTCGATAGGTCGACGAGGCCGACGTCGAAGGTGAAGCTTCGGTCTTGTTCCGCGATCAGCCAGTGGCCGTTCGTTTTGTCATCGGACATCGTGATCATGCCGCCGGGTTTCAGCGTGGCGTCGAGGGCGGATTTCAGCAAGACCGCGTTTTCGGCGGGCAGGTCTTGCACGCGGTCGAACGTGCGGGCGTGGAACGCGCCTTCGATGACGAGGTGCGACGAGACCATGTTGTTGTGGACGTGCGGGATGATCGCGCCGCCTTTGCGCATGCCGAAAAAGCGGATGAACCACGGGCGCTCGATGCCGGCGACGTTGATCGCCGCCGGGAACTTCGGGTCCTTCGTTTCGGCGAGGTTCGACGGGAAGGTCATCGCCGCGGTTAGGCGTTCGAAGTCCAGGTAGTGGCGGAGCGCGACGAGGCTCACGCCGGTGTTCAATGTCGCGATCTGATCTTGCCAACCGAGCAGCGGTATCTTTCCCGCAGCGAGTGCGCGGTTCAGGTCCGCCACGTCTTGCGCCCAGCGGTTCAGGTCTGCCGGTGGCGACGCGAGCGCGCCGGTGCTCAGGATCGTGTGCAGCGCAGCTGCGCCGGCGAAGGCCCCGAAAAACGTGCGGCGGTCAAGGTCGCTCATGACCTTATTTCAGCTTAGGCCGCGATGAAGCGCAATGCGGCGTGCGTCACGGAAATACGCGCGACTTTCGTGTCTTTGAGCCCTGATTGGCGCGCCAGTCGGATGATGTCGTCGCCATTCGGCTTCACGCCCTTGGTGTAAGCGAGCCAGAGCGCCGTGCCTTTCGGCAGCACTTTCGCCGCCGCTTCGATTTGCTTTGGTGTCGTTTCCGGCACCAGCGTGAGGATCACGATGTTTGCGGCTTTCGCCTTGGCGGCGGTCAGCGTTGCCGCGCGTTCGACCTTCGCGCCCTTGGCGACGGCGTCGTCAATCTCGTCGATGCGTTCACCCACGAGAAGCACCGTGGTCTCGGCTTTCACGCCGAGTTTGTCGGCGAGCGACGGCGGGTTCAGAATGTTCTTCGCCCAGGCGGCCGCTTCCTTTGCGCCCAGCGCGAGTTTGAACTTCGCCGTCTTCGTTTCGATCGCGAGGTCCTCGCCGACGACCTTCGCCGTGCGCACGTCGCTCAGCTGGACGATCAGCTTCTTGCCGCCGCTCAGTTGAAGGGATGCGGAGTCGAGATGCGCGCGCACGTCGGCGCGCTCCTTCCCTGAGATGTAGGCGATGCGTGCTTCGCGTCCCACGTTCCCCTCCCGCGTTCGGACGCGGACCGTAGCGGATGAAAAACTGCTGTCAAATCGTGTGCTTAGCGGGTGGCCTTCAGACCATCGAATTCGCGTTAGACTTTCTGCCGCAAGTGATTCGTGAAGAGGGGATTATGATGCTCACCAAGGCTTCGCTGCGGGCGATTTTTCCGAAGGCGCCGGATGTGGATCTGGACGCGTTCTTGGCGTCCGGCATCGAGGCGTTGCGCAGTGCCGGCATTCTCGAGATGGCCACGCGCCTGCAGTACTTCCTGGCGCAGTTGGGGCATGAGTCCAACGGGCTCACGCACAAGGAAGAGAATCTGAACTACTCCGCGCAGCGCTTGACGGAGATTTGGCCGAGCCGTTTTCCGACGCTCGAGGTCGCAAAGAAATACGCGTTCAACCCCGAGAAGCTTGCGAACTTCGTCTATGGCGGGCGGATGGGCAACGACGATCCGGGCGACGGGTATCGCTATCGCGGCCGCGGGTACATTCAGCTGACGGGACGCGAGACATACAAGAAAGTGGGCGAGATCGCGGGGCTCGATCTCGAAGCCAATCCGGAGCTGGCGGCCAAGCCCGAGAACGCGATCAAGATCGCGTGCGCGTTCTGGACGTGGAAGAAGATCAACCCGGCATGCGATGCGGGCGACTTCACGGGTGTCACGCAGAAGATCAACGGCGGCACGAACGGGCTTTCCGACCGGTTGGACTGGCTTAGGAAAGTGAAGACCGTCGTCGCCTCGACGACGAACGGCGGCGTTGCGACCACGACACCTGCCGCGGCACCGCCGAAACCAACTGCCACCACGACGACGCCGGCAAAGCCGAAACCCGTCGAACAACCGGAGACACTTGCCAACAACGCCGTGCTTGAGGCGCAGAAGAAGCTGACGCGGCTCGGCTACTACAAGGGCATTTTGAACGGCATCTACGACCAGGCTTTGCGCGCGGCGCTCTGGGCGTTTCAAGGCGATGAAGACTTGCCGCAGACCGGGCGGCTCGACACGCGTACGCGAGCGGAATTGAACGTCTGAGGTTTAGTAGGCTTCGCCGAGTTCGTCGCGCTCGCGGAACAACACCGCGAGCAGGACGCCCGTCACGCCGAAGACGGCGAATGCGGGCCAGGCCAGCAGACTTGCGAAGCCGTCCGACACCGGTGCCGGTGCGATGCTCGCCATCCATGCTTGGAAACTCGCGACGCCGGTCGCCGTGAATAGGCCCCAAACTTCGCCCAGCGAGCGCATGTGCGGCTCCGTGCCACGCTCGAGCAGCGTGACGACGTCGGCGCCCAGAAGCATGAGCCCAAGCACGATCAGCACCAGCGCGATGAAACGAAACAACATCGTCATTCCCCAATTCTACCCCGGCGTGCATCGTACCCGCGCCGCTCGCCCTCAGCAAGGTTCTCGCGAGATACAGAATCGAATCCGTTATATGCGTTATTTCCGCGGAGAACCGCTGTTTTTGGCGTTATAGAAGCGTTCGGTTGGCGTTCTTGAGCGTTATGTCGGGCGCCGGGGTGCGTTGGCAGCGGTGCGATAGTTGACGCACGCTTTGAACTCACCCGCCTCATCGGCGCAGCAAACTTGTTGCGGCTTCGCGCGTTAACTGCCCTTGCGGCCGGATTTCTGTGCACCCTTCCCTT
Source organism: Micropepsaceae bacterium (assembly GCA_044220975.1). Taxonomy (GTDB): domain Bacteria; phylum Pseudomonadota; class Alphaproteobacteria; order Micropepsales; family Micropepsaceae; genus SZUA-430. The sequence continues at coordinate 65,316 of JBGAPZ010000006.1, forward strand.
TTCACAGTTATTCGGCCGGAAACGACGCTCGGCGCGCACGCAAACGTGAGCTTGATGAACGCGGATTAAACCCGCGGTTCGACTGGCCTTCAGCTTCGTGGGCTCAATCTTGGCTGTTGATCAACATTAGGTGGGACCTATGACGCGCAACCTTTCCTACGCTTTGGGAGCCGCACTTGTTCTGGCGGTTGCGGCCGGTTCTTGGCTCACCTTCCGCAGCAGCGCCGAGGATGGCTTGCGCTACGAGACGAAGATTGTCGACCGCGGCACAATCGAACGGGTTGTCTCAGCCTCCGGTGATGTGACCCCGCTCGTGACGGTTCAGGTCGGCACGCAAGTGTCGGGGCAAATCTCCGTCGTCGATGTCGACTTCAATTCAAAGGTCAAGAAAGGCCAGCGTTTGGCATTGATCGACCCGCAATCGTTCACGTCGCGGGTCACGCAAGCGGAAAGCGACTTAGCCGGCGCGCGGACGCAGGTTGCGCTGCAAGCCGCAAACTTCGAGCGGGCACAAGCGCAGCTCTTGAAAGAACGCCGCGCGCTCGAACGCTCGCAAACGCTGGCGGATAAGGGCTTCAGCTCCACGGCAACGCTCGATCTTCAAAAGGCGACCGTCGCTTCGGCGACCGCCGACGTCGCCGTCGCGAAGGCGCAAGTTAGCAACGCGAAATCGGTGATTGCGGCGCGCGAAGCGGCTCTCACGCAGGCGAAGATCGACCTGTCGCGGACGGAGATCTTGTCCCCGATCGACGGGATCGTGATTGAACGGAACGTCGACAATGGCCAGACGGTCGCCGCGAGTCTGCAGGCGCCGACTTTGTTCAAGATCGCGCAAGACTTGTCGCAGATTCAAATCAACGTCCAAGTGGACGAAGCCGACATCGGCGCCGTGAAGGCTGGCCAAAGCGTCGCGTTCAATGTCGCCAGTTTTCCGCAGCGCGATTTTCGCGGCCAGGTCTCGCAGGTGCGAGTTGGCGGCGTCAGCGAGCAGAGCGTTGTAACTTACACCGTGGTCGTCGCTGCGCCCAATCGCGACCAAGCGCTGATGCCCGGTATGACGGCGAGCGTGAAGATCACAACCGGACGCAGAGATAATGTGCTGCGTATACCCAGCGAAGCGTTGCGGTTCCGGCCATCGGGTGCGGCGCAGTCCACTGCCGCGGCGCCATCCGGTGAGAACCGCGGCAACCGCCGCGAGACGATGATCGCCGAGCTGACGACCGCGTTGTCACTGGACCAGAAGCAGCAAGCGGCGCTTCGTGCGGCCCTACCCAATCGTCAACCGGGCTCTGGTTCCGGTCAGCAGCGCATTGCTGGAGGCGGCGGCGATGGCGCTTCGACGGACGGCGGCAACGGTGCACCGCGCGCGGGTCGTGGTGGTGGTGGCGGCGGCGGGCGCGGCTTTGACGGCGCCATCGCGGCTGCGCTCGAACCGTTATTGACCGACGCACAAAAGGCGGCGTTCGAGACTTGGCGTTCGACGCGCGCGCAATCGCGGCGTGCGCAGATCTGGGTGCTGCGCGGCGGCAGCCCGGCGCAGATCGGCGTCACGACGGGCATCGCCGACGACCGATTCACGGAAGTGCTCAGCGGTCTGAAGGAAGGCGACGCCGTAATTACGCGCGCGAACGAAGCGGGCGTCTGATGCCCGGGGAACCGCTTATTGTTTGCGATCACCTCACGAAGCTCTACCGCATGGGCGAGCAGGAAGTCGCCGCCGTGCGCGAGGCTACGCTTACCATCGAGCGCGGCGAATTCGTCGCCATCATGGGGCCATCCGGCTCGGGCAAGTCGACGCTCATGAACATTATCGGCGCGCTGGACGTGCCAACGTCGGGAAGCGTGCGGATCGCCGGCAAGAACCTCGCCGACCTCGATGGCGATGCGCTGGCTCAGCTTCGCAACGAAACCATCGGCTTTGTATTCCAGCAATTCAATCTATTGGCGCGCACGACGGCGCTCGCCAACGTGCTGTTGCCGACAGCCTACATGCGGCCGCAGCGCGCGAGCGCAGAGAAGGATGCGCGCGAAGCGTTGGAGCGTGTCGGTCTTCGCGAACGGATGAACCATTTGCCGACGCAATTGTCCGGCGGACAACAGCAGCGGGTCGCGATCGCACGCGCGCTGGTCAACAAGCCGGCGTTGCTGCTGGCGGACGAACCCACGGGCGCGCTCGATAGCACGACGGCCGATGAAATCATGAAGCTGCTCACGGACCTGAATGCCTCAGGCATTACCGTGATCGTGGTGACGCACGATCCGGATGTCGGTGCGATGGCGCGGCGCGAGATTCGCTTCAAGGACGGACGCATCGCTTCGGACACCGTGCGCGAACCGGTGGTGGCATGAAGCTCTCCCAGCATCTTTGGACGGCGTTCGCCGCGCTCAGGCTCAACCTCGTGCGCTCGATCTTGACGACGTTGGGCGTGATCATCGGCGTGGCGTCGCTCATCATCATGGTTTCGATCGGTGCCGGCGCTCAAGGCGCGATCGATAAACAAATCGCAAGCCTCGGCACGAACATGCTGCAGGTACAGTCGGGGGCTGCCAATCTTGGCGGCGGCCGACGGGACGCGGTGGGATCCGCGCAAGCTCTGACCGAACGCGATATACGATTGTTGCGCGAACAAGTGCCATCGATCGTCGGCATCTCGGGTCAGGTTTCTTCCAACGCGCCGCTCGTCTATGGCTCCTTCAACTGGACGACACAGGTGCAAGGGGTTGGGGCGGACTTCCTTACCATTCGCGATTGGGCGCTCGCCAGCGGGCGCGACTTCGAGAATTCCGACATGACGATCGGTTCGAAGGTCGCCATTGTCGGGCAAACCATCGCGCGCGAAGTCTTTCAGGGCAACGACCCGCTCGGCGCGGAACTGCGCATCCGTAATGTTCCCTTCACGGTCGTCGGCGTTCTTACGGGCAAGGGCCAAGCAGGGTTTGGACGCGACCAAGACGACGTCGTGATGGTGCCACTGCCCGCTGCTCGGGCGCGGCTGCAAGGCAACCGAGCACGTTCGGCGCCGGATGCCGTGCAGCAGATCTACGTCAAGCTGGCGAGTGCGAAGGAGTTGACCGCGGCCGCCGCAGACATCGACGACGTGCTTCGGGCGCGGCGGCAGCTTGGGCCGAACGATCAAGCACCGTTCAACGTGCGCAACACGGCCGAACTCGTGCGCACCCGCACAGAGGCGCAGGCGACGATGGCGTTCCTTTTGGCCGCAACTTCAGCCATATCGCTGATTGTCGGCGGCATCGGGATCATGAACATCATGCTGGTGTCGGTAACCGAGCGGACGCGCGAGATCGGTCTGCGACTTGCCGTGGGTGCGCGCAGGTCGGACATCCTGCTTCAGTTTCTCATCGAGACGACGACGCTCTGCCTGATCGGCGGAGCGATCGGCGTGTTCGCCGGCGTGGGCGGCGCCTTCACGATCGCGAGCGTGGGCGACTGGCCCATCCAGCTTCGCGCCGACACGATTGCCGTTGGTATCCTCGCGTCCCTGTTCGTGGGCCTCGTCTTCGGTCTGTTGCCGTCACGCCGCGCGGCTGCGCTGAACCCGATCGATGCTCTGCGCAGCGAGTAAGGGCGAGGCAAGTGGCGGACAGAGAGAGATTCGAACTCTCGATACCCGTGAAGGTATACACGCGTTCCAGGCGTGCGCCTTAAACCACTCGGCCATCTGTCCTTACGCCGCCCGGAACCGGGCAGGCGCGGGACTATAGTCGGGGGCGGTGCGGCTGCAACCCCCCAATCGCGGCGCTATTTTCGCGCAGATCCTCGTCTTGAATTGCGCTCCGTTTGGGCGTCTGCTCGAATGCTCCTGACCGGAGCGACATGATGAAGACGTCCACCCTTGTGGCATCCCTGTTGGTTTGCGCCACCGCCTTCGCGGCTGCCGTGTCGGCGGAAGGCGAGACGGCTCCGCCTGCAGGCGAGCCCGCAGCAGATACGCCGACATGCGCACCGGCGAATCGGATTCATTCCTGGTCGTACGTCGACGACCGGCACGTCTATCTGAAAATGCAGGATAAGCGGCGACGGTTTCTGGTGACGTTCCTGGGGCCGTGCAAGGACGCGAAGTGGTCGACGATCGTGCAGCTGGCGCGCGGGAGCATGGGTAAGTGCTTGTGGGCGGGCGATCAACTTATCTTTAGAGCGATGCCGATGGATGTGGGCAGTGCTTGTTGGATCGACAGCATCGAACCCGCGCCGCCAGCCGAGCCTCCTGCGCAACGGACTCGCACGACACCCCCGGAACGGCCGCCGACGTTCTGAACGGGCGGCGGCGCTTCAGACGTCGACGTTAGGCGCTTCCTCGGCGAGTTGCTTCAACACGCGCCAACGGCGGGTGAGAGATCTGTAGAGCAGGTACGCCGCGCCGAAGGGAAGCAGGACGGCGATCGCCAGAACCTCGCCGCTGCACGCCCTGATCTGAAGACCACCGTCGAACAGAGCAAACAACGCGGCGACCGCGATAGCGGTTGCGAATATCAGCAGCACGACAATGACGATCAGGCCCGCTGACCTATTCCAGAAACTTAAACCTTCGGTCATCGCGAGCGGCGTGTGGCCGACGCTTGCCGCGGCGGTGCCGATCTGCGTGCCGAACGCTTGCAGGGCGTGCACTTCGGCACCGTGCGCCATGACGCGGTAGGCGTTGCCGTCGCGCGTCGCGATTTCGATCACGCTGTCCAGCCCGCTTTCGACGTTGCGAAAGGCTGCGATGTCGGCGAAGGCAATCAGCCGATGCCGCGTGCGCCCCATGAACGGCACCTTTGGCGTTTCCTCGATGCGGACGCCGCTTGCCTCGATCGTCCAGCGGTGCTTCGCGTAGGCCGAGGCCATGACGGCCGCGATAGACACTAGGACCGCGCCCACTAGGCAGAGCACAATCGTCAGGATCGTATCGCCGTCTTCGACGAAGGCGATGGCGGCGGCCATGCCTGCAAACATCGCAACCACCAGAATGCAAATCGACGTAAGCACGAAGGGCACATGGCGGTAGGTGCATTCGAAGGCCGGCGGGTTCACCGCTGTTTGCCGCCCGTTGCCTTTGCGACAGCACCCACGATCTTGGCTGCCACGCCTTCGATGTCGGCCTCAGTCAACGTCCGGTCTTTGGGCTGCAGCCTTACGCTGATGGCGAGCGACTTCATGCCCGTTTCGATCCCTTGACCCTCGTACACGTCGAAGACGGTGACGCTTTCGATGAGCGCGCGATCGGCCGTGACCGCGGCCTTGACGATGTCCGCGGCCGGAACTTCGGCGTCCACCAGGAATGCGAAGTCGCGCTCGACGGCCTGATACTCCGGCAGATCGAGTTTCGGCTTCGTCTTGGTGGGCTTTGCCTTTTGCGTGGGCAACGTCTCCAGCATCACTTCGAACGCGGCGACGGGGCCGGTGAGATCGAACGCGGCCAGGATGCGCGGATGCAGTTCGCCGAAATAGGCGAGGACATTCTTCGGACCCAAACGCAGCGCGCCGGAGCGGCCGGGATGAAACCACGCCGGCGCATCGGCACTAACCTGCGCCGTGTCAGCGGCGAAGCCGCAGGCTTCCAGGATCGCCATGACGTCGGCCTTTGCTTGGAAGACGTCGGCGTTCCAAGTTTGCTTGCCCCAGTTGCGTGGGCCGCTGCCCACGCGGATGGCAGAGGCCGCCGTCAGTTGCTCGCCAGGTTCGGGGCCGGTGAATTGCGGGCCGACTTCGAACAGTGCGAGGTCCTTCGCGCCGCGCGCGGCGTTGCGTTGCGCGGCGGCGAGGAGGCCCGGCAGGACGCTGGGGCGCATCGCATCGAGATCGGCGCTGATCGGGTTGGCGACCAGCAACGCGTCAGGCACGCCACCGAACAACGCGGCTTGCGCTTTCGACACGAACGACCAGGTCATCGCTTCGGTGAGACCGCGGGCGGCGAGCGTACGTTTTGCAGCGCGCACGCGCTTTTGCATCTGTGTCAGCACCGGCAACGGAACGCCGGCAGGACGCGGCAGCGGCGTGGACGGTATCTTATCGAAGCCCGCGATGCGCACGACTTCTTCGACCAGATCGGCGGGGCCGTTGATGTCGGGCCGCCATGGCGGCACGGCGACACGCGTGCCGACGACGGCGCGGAAGCCCAAACGGTCGAGGATGGTCATCGCCTCGCCCGCGTGGATTTTCATGCCGCAGAGTTTCTCGACGAGCGCGGGATCGAATGTGATGTCGCGCTTCGTGTCGGGTGCACGGCCTGCGACGGTGACGTCGGAGGCTTCGCCGCCACAAAGATCGAGGACTAGCTTCGTCGCGAGATCGAGGCCCGGCGTCACGTATTCGGGGTCGACGCCGCGTTCGAAGCGGTAGCGCGCGTCAGAATTGATGCCAAGTTCGCGGCCGGTGCGCGCGGTGCGCACGGGATCGAAGTAGGCGCTTTCGATGAAGACGTTCGTGGTCGCTTCGGTGACGCCGGTCGTTTCGCCGCCCATGACGCCGCCCAAACCCAGCACACCGCTGTCGTCGGCGATGACGCACATTTCGGCGTCGAGTTCGTATGTCTTGCCGTCGAGCGCGAGGACGCTTTCGCCCTTCTTAGCGAGGCGCGCGTGGATTTCACCCTTCAGCTTGTCAGCGTCGTAGACGTGAAGCGGACGTGCGCGGTCGAGCGAGATCAAGTTCGTGATGTCGACGAGTGCGGAGATTGGGCGCAGACCAACGGCCTTCAAGCGCTGTTGTAGCCACGCGGGCGAAGGGCCGTTCTTGACGCCTTTCACCATGCGGCCTGCGAAGACGGGGCAAGCGCTCTTTGCCGCTTCGTCGAAATGCAAGCCGATCGCGATGGCGTTCTTGAAGCGCGGATTGATCTTGATGGCTTGGTCGGCTTTCAAGTGACCGATGCCCGCGGCCGCGAGATCGCGCGCGACGCCGCGCACGCCGGTGCAGTCCGGGCGGTTTGGCGTCAGCTTGATCTCGATCACCGGATCGGTCAGGCCCATGATCTCGGCGAACGGCTTGCCGACGGGCGCATCCTCGGGAAGTTCGATGATGCCGTCGTGCTCTTGGCTGAGCCCCATCTCACGCTCGGAGCAGAGCATGCCGTTCGACTCGACGCCGCGGATCGACGATTTCTTCAGTTCAAGGCCGGTACCGGGTACGGTGACGCCGGCGTGTGCAAACACGCCCTTCATGCCGGCGCGCGCGTTCGGCGCGCCGCAGACGACCTGCAGCTTTTCCTTGCCGGTGTCGACAATACAGACGCGCAGCTTATCGGCGTTCGGATGCTTCTCGGCCGAGACGACGTAAGCCACAGTGAAGGCGCTAAGGTCTTTCGCCTTGTCGTGCACGCTTTCCACTTCGAGGCCGATGTGAGTGAGCGTGTCGGCGATCTTTTCGACGGGCGCGTCGGTGTCGAGGTGGTCCTTAAGCCATGAAAGCGTGAACTTCATCGGCTGAGCCCTCCCGCAAGCGAGGGCATGTCGAGCGCCGCGAAACCGTAGTGCTTCAGCCAGCGGGCGTCGCTGTCGAAGAACGCGCGCAGATCGGGCGCGCCATACTTCAACATTGCGAGACGATCGAGGCCCATGCCCCACGCGAAGCCTTGATACTTCGCGGGATCGTGACCGCACATTTCGATGACCTTCGGGTGCACCATGCCGCAGCCCAAGATTTCGAGCCAATCGTTGCCCTGCCCCAGCTTCACTTCGCCACCAGAACGATCGCAGCGGATGTCGACTTCGGCCGATGGCTCGGTGAACGGGAAGTGCGAGGGACGAAAGCGCATCTCGACCTTCGGCACTTCGAACAGCGCGCGGCAGAATTCTTCCAGGATCCACTTCAAGTGGCCCATGTGCGAACTCTCGTCGATGACCAGGCCTTCGATCTGGTGGAACATCGGCGTGTGGGTTTGGTCCGAGTCCATGCGATAGACGCGGCCCGGAACGATGATGCGGATCGGCGGCTTCTGCGCGAGCATCGTACGCACCTGAACCGGCGACGTGTGCGTGCGCAGGAGGTGGCGCGTGCCGTCAGCCTTCGGCTTCAGATAGAACGTGTCGTGCATCTGGCGCGCGGGATGTTCGGGCGGGATGTTCAACTTTGTGAAGTTGTAATCGTCGGTCTCGATGTCCGGACCTTCGGCGATCGCGAAGCCCATGTCGGCGAAGATCGCGGTTGCTTCATCCAGGATTTGCGAGACCGGGTGGATGCGCCCCGTCATCTCCGGCCGCACCGGCAGTGTCACATCAACGCGTTCGGCGCCGAGTTTCGCTTCCAGCGCGGCATCGCCGAGCGCGGTCTTGCGTGCCCCAAGCGCTGCCGTCACGCGGTCGCGCATGCCGTTGATGATTGGACCCTTCGACTTGCGCTCGTCCGGGCTCATGGCCCCCAACGTCTTTAGCGCTTCGCTGATCGAGCCCTTCTTGCCCAATAGATCGACGCGCGCGGCTTCCAACGCCGCTTCATCGCCCGCTTTGGCAATGCGGGCGAGGGCTTCGCGTTCCAGTGTTTCCAGGTCTTGCATTTCAATTGCTCCGAATCGCTTCGCGCCTGTCACGGGCGCATGTTCTCACGCTCCGGCCCGAAGGTCAGAGGCTGCATGCGATCCGAAAGCGAATGAGACGCTCTTTAAGCCTTCGCTGCGCTTGCCGCCTGGTCGACCAGGGCCTTGAAGGCCTCGGGCTCGCGCACGGCGAGGTCTGCGAGAATCTTGCGGTCAACCGCAATCCCCGCAATCCCGAGACCGTTGATAAATCGGCCATAGGTCAGACCGTGCTCGCGGACGGCAGCGTTGATGCGCTGAATCCAAAGCGCGCGAAAATTGCGCTTCCTGAGCTTGCGGCCGATGTAGGCGTGTTGGCCCGATTTATCGACGGCCGCGTTCGCGGTCGTGATGTTGTTCTTGCGGCGGCCCTTGAAACCCTTGGCCTGCTTCAAGACTTTCTTGCGGCGAGCGTGGCTCGGAACCGCGCGTGGTGCACGTGACATGAGTGTTCGTCCTTACCGGTTATAGGGCATCCAAAGCTTTACGCGCGGCGTATCACTCTCAGAGAGAATGAAGCTGCCGCGAGCGTGAAGCTTGCGCTTGGATGAGCGCCGGATGAGACGGTGGCGCTTCATCACGCCGCCATGTTTGACCTTCCCGGTGGCCGTCATTCTGAAGCGCTTTTTGGCGCCACTTTTGGTCTTCAACTTGGGCATTTCGGTCTCCTTATGCTGGAACGCGTGTGAGCCCTTGAGGGCTTAAGAACAGCCTGGGCATGCCCCGCCCGGCCGTTCGTGAGGGGCGGGAAATAGCCTGAGGATGAGCCGGAAAACAAGGGGGCGCGGCGGTTTAGCCCGGACTTAGCGTCCCCCTGTGATAAGGAGCCGCCCTGACAGGGTGCAATCTTGTCCAATCCAGTGAGTTTCTGAGCCTGATCCCGCGTCACGACCCGCAGAAATTCGCGGTTAGGCGCGAATCCGGCCGAACCCCGGGGGCATTGGTCGAGGAGATCACGTCTTTCACCCCTGCAGTTTAGGTCACTCCCAGAAGCGAATGCCGACCCAACCGTGCATGAAGAAGTATGCGGCGAGGCCCAACATACCGATCGAGGTTACGAATGCTGCGGCGCGAGACGGTTTGGTGCTTTCGGCGGCGACCACGGAGAGTATGAGCCCTAGCGCTGCGAGGACCGGCCAAGCCAGTGAGGCGCTATAGATGGCATACGTTGCTGCGTCCGGCCGGCCCAGCATTTCCACGGCTTGATATCCTGCATTCGCGGTGACGAGAAACACGCCCAGCATCGTGACGAAGCTCAGCGCCGAAAGCGTGGGCGCCCACCGCATCGTGGCGCTCAGCGCGCCGGTGGAACGACGCCAGCTCGGAACGAGCATCCGCACGGGACGCGTTATGAGCGTGAGCACCGTGATGGCGAGCGCAAGCGCGGCACCGGCCAGCATCGCGGCGAGTAGGCCAAGTTCGAGCGGCGCAAATTTGCGCATGACTTCGCGGCCAGTGCTCATCTCCTGCTGACCTTCGGGCGTGGTGTAAAAGATCAACGTCGCGTCCGGGCGATCGCCGCGGCGAAACCTGTTGCCGCCCACGCCGATGCGCTCGGCGCCCAAAGCCATGACGCGGCCGTTCCCGGCAAGCGCGACTTCGTTCGGGTAGAGTCCAACGAGCGCATTCATGAACGGGTGGCGCTGCGCGATGGTGTGGTAGTAACCCACGTAGGGTGCGAAGTCCGCCCCTGCTTTGACTTCCGCAGGTGCCGGAGCCGGTTTGAAGTCGCGGCCCAGATAAAGCGTGATCAGCTCGAGCGCGTCGGCGTTCGCGCGTCCGCCGTTGACCATCAGCACATAGCCTTTGCGCTGCTCCGGCCAATAGACATACGCGGACTCGAAACCATCGATGCCGCCGTTGTGGCCATAAACAATGAAGTTCGTTTGCGGGGCGTAGAAGACGCCCAGGCCGTATCCGTATGAAAGCCCGGCTTTCGAAGCGAGGGTGCTTTGGGGACGCTCCATGCGCGCGATGGTCTCTGGTGAGACGAGTGCCACGCCCTGCTCCGTCTTGCCGCGCTCGTTCAAGAAGACAACGAACTTCGCGAGATCGGACGCCGTTGTCAGGATGCTGCCTGCCGCGGCGAGGCCGATGCCGTGGTAGGGGATCTCTGTCGCGCCGTCGACGTCGTAGCTCTTCGACAGATTGGCCCGCGTCGCATCCGTCACCGCGAATTCGGTGTGTGTCATGCCGATCGGCGCCAGGATGCGTTGGCGCATTTGCTCTGCGTACGGTGCGCCGCCAATCTGTTCCAAGATCGCGCCCATCACGCCCGGGCCAACGTTCGAGTACGCCATGTAGCGGCCGGGTTGCCAGCGCGACACGCGAAGCCTGCGCGTCACGCCGATGTCGCGCGCGATTTCATCGCGCGGATTCCAGCGGACGATATCCGGGAAGCCAAGATCGCGCCAACCGGTCGTGTGTTCCATCAGGTGAACGATGCGAACTGGGTCGGTCTGTTCCCAGGGATTGTCGAAGCCAATGCCCGGCGCCACTTCCGCAAGGCGTGCGTCCAAATTGAGTTTTCCGTCTTCGACAAGTTTCATCGCGAGCAGTGCGGTGAACGATTTGTTGATCGAACCCGCACGGAAGATCGTTTCGTCGGTCACCGGCGCTTTTGCTTTCAGGTCGCGGTAGCCGAAGTTCTTCGTCCAAACGACTTTGTTGTCTTCGACGACCGCCATGGCGGCGCCTGCGGTTGCGCCTTTTTTCAGCACGACTTCAAGGCGCGCGTCCAATTCCGCGAGCGTGCGGGGCGCCGGCGGCAATGCCTCTTGAGCGGTCGCGCCGACAGCACACACTGCGAGAAGCGCGAAGATCGTCAGCCAGCGAAACATGGATTCCCCCTTGGGCTTTACGTCATCGCCAATTTAATGTAAGCGCTTACGGATATGTCAAGAGACTATCCTTCACGTTTCGGTGGCGCGGCCATCGGCGCGCGACTGCGGCGCCTGTCGGATCGGATCGACCGGGAGGCGGATGGCCTCTATTCGGCGCTTGGGATCGACTTTGAGCAGCGCTGGTTCGGCGTCATGAACCAACTCGCGCTCAACACGACGATGAGCGTTAGCGAGCTTGCGGCCGCGCTCGGCGTCACCCACGTGGCCGTCAGTCAGACGCGCGCGGCTTTGCTTGCCCGCGGCTTGATTAAAGCGACGGACGATCCGGCCGATGCGCGGCGCCGTGCGCTGACGTTGAGCGCTCAAGGCCGGAAGATGGTGAAGCAGCTCGCTCCGGTTTGGTCCGCACTGAACGACGCTGCGCGCGACGTCGATCGCGAAGCGGGGAACGTCGCCGAGGCGCTGGCGCGTCTGGAGGCTGCACTCGACAAACGCAGTCTGGTGGCCCGCGTTCGCGCCAAGCTCGACGGCGGAAAGGCAAACGGGCGGCCGATAAGAGCCGCCCGCACGTCTTAGATGTTGCGCCGGGATAGAATTTCCCAGCGCCAGAGCATACCGACGCCGGCAACGCCCAGGCTTGCCAGCAGGCCGAGCCAGACGCCGAGACCTTCGAGCCCCGCCCACTTGGCGAGGCCGTAGGCCAAGGGGAAGCCGATTAGCCAGTAGCTCAAGCCTGCAATCCACATCGGAGCGCGCGCGTCCTTGATACCGCGCAAGCTCGACTGCGCCGTCACTTGGAGGGCGTCGAAGAGCTGGAACGCGGCGGCGATGTACAAGAACGTACCCGCGAGCGGGATCACGCCTGCGTTGTTCGGATCGCTTGCGTCCAAGTAGAGGCCTGCCAATGTCTCCGGCATCGCGGCGATTACGACGCCGCAAAGCGCCATGAAACCGCAGCCGACGAAGATCGCCGTGTGACCGGCGAGACGAGCGGCGGGGCCGTTGCGCGCTCCAACCGCGAGGCCCACCCGCACGGTCGCCGCCATCCCGATCCCCAACGGCACCATGAAGGTGACCGAAGGAATGTTGAGTGCAACTTGGTGCGCGGCCACAGCCGTTGCGCCGAACGTACCCATGATCAAAGTCGCCGAGTTGAACAGCATCGCCTCGAAGATCAAGGATGAGCCCATGGGCAAGCCCAGCCAAAAGATCTCCTTGAACTTACGCCAATCGGGCCGGAAGAACCGGTGCAGCAGGCGATATTTGTTGAACGCAGGCGCGAGCAACATCAGCGACAGCAACGTCGCGAACGAAAACACGTACGCGATCGTGCTTGCAATCGCCGAGCCTACCAAGCCGAACGCCGGCACCCCAAAGTGTCCGTAAATGAACACGTAGTTTGCCGCGATGTTCACGAGCACTGTCGCGATTGCGACGGCGAGTACCGGACGCTGCTTATCGACCGCCGTCGCGAAGCCACGCAGCAACGCGGTGCCAAGCCAGAACGGCAAACCGATACTGATGACTTGCACCCATGGCTCGGCCATTGCTGCGATCTTCGGGTCTTGGCCTAAGAACACGAGCACGGGCCGCGCCCACAAAAGCGCCACCATCAACACCGGCGACATCAGAGCGATCGCATAGAAGCCCATACGCACGGTGGCGCGTACACGCGCGCGGTCGTTCGGATGCGCACCTAACGTTTGTGCGACGATCGGCGAGACCGCCATCACCGGGCCGAAGCCGATCAACCAGGCTAGGTAGAAGATCACGGCACCGATACCGGTTGCCGCGAGCGCGTCCTTGCCCAGATGACCGACCATGATGATGTCGGCGGTGAGCGAGCCGATTTGGGCAAGCTGCATCGCTATCAACGGCGCAGCGAGCTTCAACAGCTCGCGCGTTTCGTCAGCCCAAGGCTTTAGGATCGCCTTGCGTCCGGCTTCGTCGGTATTGCGGTCGAAATAGGTGGTCACGGTCTTGATCATGATACGGCTCATTTTGTGCGCCCGCCGGTGATTCCGCTCACTTTTCCGGGGATCGACGGGCAAACAAAAACCCCTCCGGAGCGGTGCTCGGGAGGGGTGATGACCAGCTCAGGCCTTTCGGCTTGGCGCTAAACCATGACTCCCTCACGAGCCAAAAGAACCGCAAAACGCGGCGCCGGGTATCCGGCGCAGCCCGCAGCGGTCATGATGTTGATCGACATCGTCATCAAATTTGTCGGCTCGTGATTGGACGCAAAGCCCCATGCCTCGCGATTGCGCCGGGGATACGCGCGAGAGGGGGCTCAAGTCAAGGCATGGCTGTCATGCACACGGCAAAGCGCCTGGCGGCTGTGACATTTCAGCGAAAGCGGCACTTACCTTGGGCGGGAGGCGCGCTCTAAGACCGCCGTATCGAGGAACTCGGCAAGATCGCAAATTTGGCCATCTTTCATCGTGATCAGATCGACCTTTTCAACGTGCGCCACTTGGTTCGTGCTGTTGTGCTGAAGATCAATCGAGCTGTGAACGGCAAACCTCGTATCCTTGTGCGCGATAAGCTCGTGAATACGCACTGCTAGGATATTCCAGTAACGTTGTGTGATTGCGGCATGGGCGTGCACCTCGCCGATACCCCGTAGGTCGCCAGCCGTTTCTAAACGATTTGGTTGTCCGGGCGTTCGCCAGCGAATCGTCGGCGAAAACAAAAGGACGACGTGGTGGAACTCTCCGCGCTCGCAGTGAGCGCAGGCTTCGCGGAGGAGTTTCTCGTTCGGTCCCATGGCTCTTTCATTGGCCACGGGAAGCACGCCTCGACGCCCGTTCAAGCGGCGCCGTGTCATAGACCGCGAGATAAGAAACGCACTTTCCATCTTTCATGGTGACCAGGTCCACGCGCTCGACGCTCACCCTGGCACCGCTTCGGCGATGCACGCCCGTCACGGCTGTCCGCACAACAAAGCGACGGTCCTCCTCGTGGAACATCTCAAGTAGCTCGAGCCGCACAAATGTCCACTTTTCGGCAAGCGCTCCAATGAAGGCGCGTGCTCCGTCATGGCCATGCCACTCTCCACAGTGATCCAGTCGGTTGGGAGCGCCCAACGACCTCATCACGACATCGTCGGCGAGCATCGAGATAACACTCTCCAAGTCACCACTTTCGTAGAATTGGTAGATTTCTCGCAATTTCTTTTCGTTTTTGCCCATCAGCAAGTCTACCCGGCTCGTCTTACCGCTCTGGATTGTAGCATGTTTGTCAGCGGCGGCGAGGCGGACCTTGTGTAACGCAGTCGTTCGGTAGAGGCGAGGGCCCTCCCCCCGCCTCTACCTTTAGCTTTAGCCCTTCACGCAAACGACCTGGCGCAAGGTGTGGACCACTTCGACCAAGTCGGACTGCGCCGCCATGACGGCGTCGATGTCTTTGTAGGCCATCGGCGTTTCGTCGATGACGCCTGCGTCCTTGCGGCATTCGACGTGGGCCGTCGCCGCAATGTGGTCTTCGAGCGTGAAGCGCTCTTTCGCTGCGGTACGCGACATGGCGCGGCCGGCACCGTGCGAGCAGGACTCGAACGATTCCGGATTGCCAAGTCCCCGCACGATGAACGATTTCGCGCCCATCGAGCCCGGGATGATGCCGAGCTCGCCCTGGCGGGCGCGCACGGCGCCCTTACGCGTCAACCAGACGCGCTCGCCGAAGTGCTCTTCGCGTTCGACGTAGTTGTGGTGGCAGTTCACCGCTACGTCGGCCGTTTCGAGATCGGGCCACGTTTCCCGCAACACGGCCAACACCGCGCCCATCATCACATCGCGGTTCGAGCGCGCATAGTCTTGCGCCCAACCCACGGCTTCGACGTAGTCGTTGAAGGCGTCCGTGCCCTCGCCGAACCAGGCCAAGTCGCGGTCCGCGAGTTTCAACCCCGCCGCCTCGATCTCCTCCTTCGCTTTCGCGATGAAGTATTGACCGATGCGGTTGCCGATGCCGCGAGAGCCGGAGTGCAACATCACCCAGACGCGATCCGCCTCGTCGAGGCAGATTTCGACAAAGTGGTTGCCGCCCCCGAGCGTGCCGATTTGCAGCGCCGCCGACTTCTTCTCCGTGATCTTCGGGTGCTTCGCCTCGAGCGCCTCGTAGCCCAACTTGTGGCGCTGGTACCAGGCGGATTCGGCGCGGCGCGGCGGTTGCTTGTGCGACGCCTGGCCGACCGGGATCACGGATTCGATCGCTGCGCGGATGGCTTTGAGCGAGTCCGGCAACTGCGATGCCGTGACGTTCGTCATCACCGCGGCCATGCCGCAGCCGATGTCGACGCCGACCGCGGCCGGGATGATCGCGCCCTTCGTCGGGATGACGGAGCCGACCGTCGCACCCTTGCCAAGGTGGACGTCCGGCATGACGGCGATGTGCCCGTGGATGAACGGAAGCTCGGCGATGTTCTTCAACTGCTTGCGCGCCTCCGGCTCGACCGGCACGCCGTTCGTCCAGGCCTTGATCGGTACGCCTTTGGAATCGATGAGTTCGTGCATGATGCTTCAGCGATGCATGTTCGTGCTCGCTCCTTCTATCAGAGTTATGCGGGTTTGACCCTTCTGCCGCAGCTCGCGACTGAAGGGCATTTCGTTAGGACGCGTTTTCCTGCGCGATGATCCAGTCGATCACCGCTTCGGAGAAGCCGTCGATGCGGTTCCAGTCGCCGATGCCAACGCCGTTGCGGTAGGCGGCGACGTTGATCATATAGGCGTTGCCTTTCGGCGCGCCGACCGGATCGTGCGACTGTTCGTCGGTAATGACGAGCAAGCGCACACCCTTTTTGTCGACTTCCTTCACCGCTTTGCCGAGTTCCGTTCCGCCGTGCGCCTGGCTTTGCACGATCGCGTCGCGCAAGGCGAAGCCGCGGCGAGGCGGGACTTTCTTCACGTCGTGCGAGAACGTGAAGACTTCGACATCGTCGCAAATCTCGCGTGCAAGTACGGCGAGACCGCAGGCGGCGTCGAGGCGCGTCATCTCGGAGCGTGCCGACATCGGCGCGTCCATGGAACCCGACACGTCGACCAGAATGCGCGTTTCGCCGTCGAGCTTCACGTGGCCCTCGAGCGAGCGGAACATCGCCTTCTCGAGTTCCGGTTCGAAATCCGGGGCGTAGCGCGCGGCCGCGATGAAGCGATACGGCAAAACGCGATCGGTGCGCATCGCATCGAGCGCAGTCGCGATCGTCTTCTTCGCGACACCGGCTGTCAGCATGCCGCGCAGGTTGCGCAAGAGCGCCAGCGCGCCGAGTTTCTTTTCGGCAATCAGGCGTTCGAACGCTTCCTTCTTCGACGCGCCGCCGGAGAGCTGAACCTCCCACGTGTCGGGCGATGCCAACGTTCCGTCGACGAGTTGTTTCCAGATCTTCGCCTGATCCGCGTTTGCGGGCTTGGCGTGGGTTATGAACAACACGTCGCGCAGGCGCACGGGTCCGTCGCGGTCGTATTTCGCGAGCTGATAGGCGTCGAACTTTTCGAACGCCTTCGCGAGACCCTTCTTCACTTGCGCCGGCACGGGACGCTTTTTGCGCTGCTGCTGCAGACCGATGACGTCGGACCAGTAGATGGCGAGGAACTCGGTCATCTCGTCCGGGCGCTGAATGACGCGGGCCAGTGTCGATGAGACCAACGGGCGGTGCTGCTCGCTTGCCGCCATTGCCCGCACGAGGAGGAGCGGCGCATGACGCAACTTCATTTTTTCGCGCGCGTCGATGGCGATTTGCGCCACCGTTTCCGGCGCCACTTTGGGCACGAGCGCTTGGATGCGATCGCCGATCGCCTCACCGTCTTCGTAGAACTGATCTTCCCAGAGCATGCAGTTCATCACCGAACGGCGGAGCTGCGCTTCCGGCCCAAACGTGCGCGCGGGCGCACCTTCATGCGTGCGCGCCTTCTTGAAGCGCTTGAAGATGTTCAGTTTGGCGATGACGGCGCGCTCCTTTCGGGTTGGGCAGAGATTAGAAGATCGACGGGGAATAGGCGAAGCCGGTATTGCCCACTAGGGCGGCTGAGCTACGGTCTCGCGGTTGCCCGCGCGCCGACGGGATTTGAACCCGCGACCTCCAGCCTTGTGGCCGGCGCTCTTCCGAAGTAACGGCATTCTTCACCACCGCCGAAACAGGGCCAGGGAACAGTCGAGACTGTACTGCCCTTCTCGGGCTTCCAATGCTCTCCCTCTGAGCTACGCGTTCTTGCGAACGTGGCCGGGATTCGAACCCGGCGACCCTTGGACTAGCGAAGTAACAGATCTCTTCACCACTGGCTTTCGTGTGTTCGGTACAACGGGGAACGGGCGAGTTCGGAAAAGCACCACTTGATCGTGCGAGCACGTAGGTTCAAGCGGATCGTAGGCCGAAGGTTCGCTTCGATGCTTGCGGACATAAGCCGGACTCGAAGTCATCTCGTATGAGACCAAGCTCTGCTTTCGCGGACCTGCGGGACGGGCGGTCCCGCTTCGACGCGGGCGAAGTATCCGGACCCTTCACCACCGTTGATTCAGGAAAGTAACCGGTGGCGAGAGTCGTGCGAGCATCGGTAATGCCTACTCGTGCCGCTGAGCTACGGTTACGCTTTCGCGTATCCGGGAGGACTCGAACCTCCGACCGACGCATCGGCCGACATTCGCACGATCTCTCGCCACCAGTGTCGTAGTTGCCGCCCGAGTCGGGCGGAAATAAGGCTTCCAGGGGAAACAAGCGAATTCGGAATGCCCCACATGGTGGAGCTCGGTGACAGCGAAGTATCCGGATTCTTCACCACCTGGAAGTTCGTCACAGTCAAAACAGAAAACTTTCGTCGCGGCGCTCAAGGCGAAATCGCGCGCCGTCTAGCAGGCCACATCTTGCCTGCCCTGCTATCGGCGGACCGCGATCGCTCGCGCCGTTCCCTCCAGCAGGCCCCGCGCTTTTGGGATCCGGGTCTCCCTGGCCGCTTTCGAGGCGGCCCTTCACGTTCAAGCCGGGGGGAAAAGAAAAACCCCTCCGGAGCGGCGTGCTCGGGAGGGGTCCAAAGTCGAGGACCGGACTGCCTTCCGTCAGAAGGCTCCTCCGTGAGCGACGCGCGCGCAGACGCATGGCGTGGTGCCGCCAAGGTCGAATGCGCTCAGTCGATTTTTGGTTCTTCCGTTCATGCGTCGCTCTGGTTTCTCGTTGTCGCGGAGTTGCCTCCACGCCCAAGGGACGCGGCTTCTACGCCTCTCGATTCTTCAAGTCAAGCGCGGGTTGGAAGATTTTTCCGAGGTGCGACGCGGCGTACATGCGTGACGGTTATCGGTGCATTTCGCGGCAGCCTTCACTGCATGCTCCAGCTCAAGCACATCGTGCAGGGAATGCGGTCGCCGTAGAACATCAACGCACCGACGCCTGCCTTTAGAGCGCCGTCAATGGCCCAAACTAGCGGGCTTGCATACGTGCGGACCAGCAATGCGAGGAGCACGTTGAGCACCGACGCGCCTGCGAGCACGATCATCAGAGGACCGAAGGCCGGCGACATAAGAACGAAATGCGCGCCCACGATGGTCAGTATCGCGAGCATCGTTTCGCGATCTTCGTATGCGCGACTGGAACTCAGCGCCCGCACGAGCAAGATCATTTCAAGAGCGACCGCGATGGCGAGTGAGGCGAGCTGGATCAAACTAGGCGCGCCGTAGGGTGCAGCGAGCGCCGCGGCGAAAACCGCCGTGAGACCGCTCGCTATTGCCGCGCCCACGCCGAAGATCGGGTAGCGCATGCGAAAGAAGAATGCGCCGGCGATGATCGCAATGCCCACGATGATGAGAAACAGTCCGCCGCCGCGGATCAGCGGGAAAGCTTCGGCCTGCGTGAGATCGCCGACGAGCGTCGCAATGGGCATGGGCCGAGCGTACCACAACTAAGCGTCGTCACTAGCGGCCATTTGTTTCCGTGGGCTGCGGGCGTTACAGTCGCACCATCACAACATTTGAGGATTGTTCCACATGGATTTTCGCATTCCGCAAGAGACGAAAGAGTTGCTTGCGCGGCTCGACGATTTCATCGAACGCGAAATCAAACCGCTTGAGAACAGAGACGACAACATCCGCTTCTTCGACCACCGCCGCGAGCATGCGCGCACGGATTGGGATCGCGACGGTCTTCCGCGTCACGAATGGGAAGCGCTGCTGCGCGAGATGCGCCGGCTTGCGGACAAGGCGGGGTTTTTGCGTCTCGCGCTGCCGAAGGAGTATGGCGGGCAGAACATCGGCAATTTGGCGATGGCGATCATTCGCGAGCATCTGGCCGCAAAGGGTTTGGGCCTTCACAACGATCTGCAGAATGAAGCGTCGATCGTCGGCAACTTCCCGCAGGTTTTGATGTTCCGCGACTTCGGTACGCCGAAGCAGAAGGATGAGTTCATCAACGGCATGTTGGCGGGCACGCATCGCCCAGCGTTCGGCTTGACCGAACCGAAGCACGGATCGGATGCGACGTGGATGGAGACGCGCGCCGTCAAAGACGGCAACGGCTGGCGGATCACGGGCGAGAAGTTTTGGAACACGGGCGTGCACACGGCGTCGCACGACATGGTGTTCGCGCGCACGAGCGGGAACGACGGCGATGCGCGTGGCATCAGCTGCTTCCTGGTGCCGATGAAGGCCGAGGGCGTGAAGATCGAGTTTTACTACTGGACGTTCAACATGCCGACGGATCACGCGCATGTCTCGTTCAAGAACGTCTATGTTCCGGATGAGGCGTTGTTCGGGCCGGTCGACAACGGCTTAGTGCTGGCGCGGCATTTCGTGCACGAGAACCGGATTCGCCAGGCGGCGTCGTCGCTGGGCGCCGGCGTTTATTGCTTGAACGAGTCCATCGATTACGCGAAAGCGCGCAAGCCGTTCGGCAAACCGCTAGCTTCGAACCAGGCGATCCAGTTCCCAACCGTCGAGTTGATGACGCAAGCGGAGATGTTGCGCTTGCTGATCCAAAAGACCGCGTGGGAGATGGATCAGATGACGGGGCCGGAGATCCAGATCTACCTCTCCGACAAGGTATCGATGTGCAATTACTGGGCGAACCGCTTCTGCTGCGAAGCCGCCGACTGGGCGATGCAGGTGCACGGCGGCATGGGCTATTCGCGGCACAAACCGTTCGAACACATCTACCGCCACCACCGCCGCTACCGGATCACGGAAGGATCGGAGCAGATCCAAATGCGCAATGTGGCGGGCCACATGTACGGGTTCTTGGGGAAGAACCGGAAGGCGGATTAGCCTTCGTCCGAGTCGAACGTCGTGGCCGGGTCTAAGCCCGGCCATGTTCGTTTAGACATGGCCCATGACGCGCTTGGGTTTGTAGGGTTCTTCGAGCGCTTTGATGTCCTCCGCATCGAGCTTAACGGTGAGCGCGCCGGCAGCGTCTTCGAGGTGGCCCGGCTTTGACGCGCCGACGATCGGCGCGGTGATCGCGGGTTTCGTGAGCATCCAGGCCAAGGCTACCTGAGCGTTCGGCTTGCCGTGTTTCTTCGCGATCGAGGTCACCCGCTCCACGATCTCGAAGTCTTGCGGCGCGTAGTAGAGCATGTGAGCGAATTCGTCGGTGCCGGCACGCGAGGTTTCGGCATTCGCGGCGCCCTGCTTTTTCGGGTTGTCGCCCGTCTTGCGGTTGCCGGTGAGGAAGCCGCGTGCGAGCGGGCTCCACGGAATGACGCCGATACCTTCGTTCAGGCAGAGCGGCAGCATCTCGCGCTCCTCTTCGCGGTAGACGAGGTTGTAGTGCGGCTGCATGGAGACGAACTCGGCGTATCCATTCTCACGCTGCAGGCCCAGCATCTTCATGAACTGCCAGGCGTACATCGATGACGCGCCGATGTAGAGCGCCTTGCCTGCCTTCACGACGTCGTTCAGCGCTTCGACGGTTTCTTCCATCGGCGTGTCGTAGTCGAAGCGGTGGATTTGATAGAGGTCGATGTAGTCGGTTCCAAGGCGCTTGAGGCTGGCGTCGACGGCTTCCATGATGTGTTTGCGCGATAGGCCGCGGTCGTTCGAGCCCTTTCCCATCGGCGAAAAGACTTTGGTCGCGATCACGACCTGGTCGCGCTTGGCCATTTCTTTCAGCGCACGGCCGGTGACTTCTTCGCTGACGCCTAGCGAATAGACGTCGGCCGTGTCGAAGAAGTTGATGCCGAGGTCGAGTGCTTGCTTGAAGTAGGGACGTGAAGCCTGCTCGTCCAAGATCCACTCGCGCCACTTTGGGGTGCCGTACGTCATGCACCCGAGGCAGAGGCGGGATACTTTGAGGCCGGTCTTACCGAGTCGGACGTAGTCCATGGCAATTCTCCTTCCGTTGCGCCATCTTTGCGCGAAACGGCACGGCACGCGAGAGGGAACGGATGGCGAAGTCTTGGGGCGAGAAGCTGCTTGGCGGGCAGCCTGCGCACATCTCACCAATGACGAAGGCGATGTGGGGGCTGGCGAAAGGCGACAGGCTTTTCATCGCGACGCCGGTCATGGTGCGCGACTACATGAAGAAAATACGCAAAGGCTCATCGCGCACGATTGGACAGATGCGGGACGACCTGGCAAGGGCCCACAAGGCCGATGCGACCTGTCCGATGACGGCGAGCATATTCGCGCGGATCGCGGCGGAGGCGGCACTTGAGGAAATGGAGGACGGTAAGCCGGTCGGCAAGATCACGCCGTTCTGGCGGTTGATCGACGCGAAGAGTCCTGTTGCGAAGAAGTTATCCTGCGGGACGGCGTTTGTCGCGAAGATGCGGCAGAAGGAAGGGATCGAATGACGAACATGCCCCCTCTGAACGCGCCGCTCATCGGTAGGGCCGACGGCGCGAAATTTCTGGCGACCCCTGCGCTTGTGATCGATCTGCCAGCGTTCGAGCGGAACGTTGCGGCGATGCAGGAGCACTGCAATCGCATGGGGCTCAAGCTTCGGCCGCATGCCAAGACCCACAAGTGCGCGGAGATCGCGCGGCGGCAGATCAAAGCGGGAGCGGTCGGGCAGTGCTGCGCGAAGCTCGGCGAGGCCGAGGCGCTCGCCGAGGCCGGGGTCGACGGGTTGCTGGTTACGTCACCGGTGGTGACGGCACAGGCGTTCGCGCGGATCGCGAAGCTGAACGCACGGATTGGCGACTTCATGATTGTCGCCGACAGCGCGGTTTGCGTAGAGGGTTACGCGCAGGCGGCGCGAGCCTCGAGCAAGCGGCTCAAGGTGCTCGTCGACGTCGATATCGGGCTGCATCGAACCGGCATCGCGCCGGGCGAGCCTGCGCTTGCGCTGGCACAGAAGGTTGCCGCCGACCCACAGCTGCAGTTCATGGGGCTGCAGGGGTATGCGGGACAGTTGCAGCATGTGCCCGTGTTCGAGGAACGCCGCACCCAATCGCTTGCGGCGTTGAAGCTGCTTGGAGATACACGGGACAAGATCGTGGCGGCGGGAATCCCCTGCCCGATCGTTTCGGGCGGCGGCACCGGCACGTTCAACATCGACAGTGAAGCGCGCGTGTTCACAGAGTTGCAGGCGGGCTCCTACATCTTCATGGACAAGCAATACGGCGAAGTGCGCATCGCGAATGCGGCGCCTCTACCGTTCGAGACGGCGCTGTTCGTGCAAACCACGGTCATCTCGTCCGCGATGCCGGGGCTTGCCACCACTGATGCGGGTTTGAAATCGTTCGCAACAGAAGCGGGAGCGCCGATCATTCATTCCGGCGCGCCGGAGGGCGCGAACTATTTCTTCTTTGGCGACGAGCAAGGCGGCGTCATGCTGGGTGGCAGCGAGAAGGTGCTGAGGCTTGGAACCAGTTTGCGCTGCAGCGCGCCGCATTGCGATCCGACGGTGAACCTTTATGACGCGTACCATGTTGCCGAGAGCGACAGGTTGGTCGACATCTGGACCATCGAGGCGCGCGGGCGCTCGGCCTGATGCGGGAACCCCGAGTGTGAACCGGCTGTTCATCGTCGGTTCATTGCCGGTGTCCGAACATTTTCTCGGGGCCTTGAGTGGACGAGGAATGGGAGCATTGGCATGAAACTATTGAGCACAATCGCGTTTGCGATGGCGGCGATGTTCGCCGCGACATTCGCCACGGCGGCGCCCGCCAAGGCGGACAACTTCGGCGTCTATGTCGGATCGAATGGGTTCGGCATCAACGTCAACAGCTACGACCGCAGATACTATGGCGGCTACAATCGTTGTCGCGATCCTTGGTACCGCCGCCATCATCGGTACTGCCGGAACTACGGCGGTTACGGTTATGGCGGTTACGGCTATGGGTACTCGAACGGCGGCTACTACAACGGATATTATCCGTATTATCGGTATCGCACCTTCCCGAGACCGCGGTTCAACCACCGTTGGAACGGTGGCGGGCAGCACTGGGGCGGCAACCAGAACTGGAGCGGCCAGCACAACTGGAGCCACCGGCGCGGTAACCGCGATGGATGGAGCCGGCGCGACGGCGGTCGCCGTGGCGGACATCGCGACAGGCACTGAAACGATCGCCTGAATGATACGAAGGCCCGCTCGCAAGGCGGGCCTTTTTCGTGTCAGTCGCGCTTGAGGTACGCGCTAAGGCCAACGATGTCGTTGTAGGCGTGGAACGTCACGCGTTCGAGCGCCGGATCGGGTTTGCCTTTGAGGAGCGCGTGATAGACGCGCTCAGCCGTCTTGGCCGCCGTCAGCAGCGCGGTGATCGGGAAGAGCACGAGGCTGTAGCCGATGGTGCCGAGGTCGGTCGCGTTCAGCATGGGTGTCTTGCCGTCTTCGACCATATTGGCAACCAGCGGCGTTCCCTTGAAGCGATCGGCAAAGAAGCGCAACTCTTGCTCGCTTTGTGGCGCCTCAATGAAAAGAACATCAGCACCGGCGGCGAGGTAGGCCTCGGCGCGGCGGCATGTTTCGTCACGGCCGTGAATTGCGCGCGCGTCGGTGCGGGCGATGATCAGGAAGTCGCGGCCAGCTCTTGCGTCCACGGCCGCGCGGATTTTGGCGGCGCCTTCTTCGAGCGGCACGACCTCTTTGCCGTCCATGTGGCCGCAGCGTTTGGGAAACACCTGATCTTCGAGCTGGATCGCGGCGGCGCCCGCTTGCTCGTAAGCGCGCACCATGCGCTCGACGTTTGCGGTGCCGCCGTGACCGTTGTCGCCGTCGGCGATGAGAAATGCGGGCGCGGCAGCGGCGGTGAGCGCGCGCACGCGATCGATCATTTCCGTCGCGCTTACGATGCCAATGTCGGGGACGCCCAGCAGCGAACCCGCCACGCCAAAGCCTGTCATGTAGACAGCCTGAGCGCCGGCACGAGTTGCGATACGGGCGGTGAGGGCATCGTAGGCACCGGGCGCGATGAGAACGCCTTGGCTCAAACGTTCGCGGAGGGTCATGACCTGCTGATTACTCTTTCCCACGGCGCGTGGGAAGCCGCGTCAGTCTTCGTCCTTGATAGCGTCGGGGACGTTTTCTTCGGCCGGGATCGCATAGGTACCTTTGAGCCAACGCGAAAGGTCGACGTCGGCGCAGCGTTTGGAGCAGAACGGGCGGAAGCGCTCTTGCGTTTCGCGCTTACAGATCGGGCAGTGGGAAACCGGCGTCATTGCTCAGCCCCAACGTCGAATTGCGCGCGCGCGAAGTTTGCGCGCGCCTCGAAGCGAAGGCCGGCGGCAGCGTGGCGGCGGAGCGTTTGCTTCAGGTCGTCGCCTTGCGCCTCGATCCAGCGAACAACTTCGGGAGCTGCGTAGGCGACGAGCTTCGTGCCCGGCCTCGCCTTTCCTTCGCGCGCGACGCGGCGAAGCAGTTCGGCGGCGACCGTCACCACGGTCTTGATGCGGCCATGGCCATGGCAGGGATCGCAGACTTCGGAGAACAGCTTCGACAAGGGCTCGCGCACACGCTTGCGCGTCATCTCGACGAGGCCGAATTCGGACATCGGCAGGATCTGCGTCGGCGTCCGATCCTTCGACACGCCTTCGGCAAGAACGGTCAGTACTTGGCCGATGTTTTCGGGCTCGCTCAAGTGGATGAAGTCGATGACGATGAGGCCGCCGATACCGCGCAGGCGCAATTGGCGGCCGATTTCGGCGGCAGCTTCCAGGTTCGTCTTCAGCGAGGTTTGCTCAAGCCCGGTCGCTTCCGTGTAGCTGCCCGAGTTCACGTCGATCGAGGTTAGCGCTTCGGTGGTCTCGAGCGTGATCCAACCGCCGGAGGGCAGACGCACGCGCGGCTGCAGCAGCAGTTCGATCTCGCCTTCGATATTGTGCTGATCGAACAGCTCACCCGGACCGTTGAAGTGGTGGATCTTCTCAACCGCTTGCGGCATCGCTCGCGTTGCGTACGCGCGGGCTTGGGCAACCGCTTCGGCGTCGTCGATCAGAATGCGCTGCGTTTCGTCGTCGACGCCGTCGCGCATCGTGCGTTCCACGGGGTCGAGGTCGTGGTAGACGGTCGTCGGCACCTTCGCCATGTTGCGACGCGCTTGAATTGTGCGCCATTCGTCGCCGAGGCGGGCGATATCGGATGCAATGTCGTCGCGGCTTGCGGAAAGCGCCGCTGTTCGCACGATGTATCCGGCGCCGGCAGCGGCGCGCGGATCGTTTGCGCCGATGTCGGTCAGAACGTCGGTCAGGCGCTTGCGTTCGCCTTCGTCTTCGATGCGGCGCGAGAGTGCGACGCCCGATTGGTTCGGCACGAGCACCACCAGCCGTCCAGGCAGCGTGACGTTCGCGGATAGGCGCGCGCCCTTCTCTCCGATCGGGTCTTTGATGATTTGCACCAGTACGGCTTCGCCCTCGTGCACGCACTTCGTGATGCAGGGCTGATCCATGAAGCTCGGCAGGTCGGCGAGACAACGGGCTTCGCGCGCGGCGAGGAAGCCTGCCTTTTCCAACCCCAAGTCGACGAAGGCTGCCTGCATGCCAGGCAACACGCGCTGCACGCGGCCGAGCATGATGTTGCCGAGCAAGCGGTGGCCTTGACGGCCTTCGCGGCCGCTCTCTGCGGTGCGTTCGATGAAGAGTTCGCTTAAGCGCGCTTCATCGACGAAGGCGACCCGCGTTTCGGCGGGGCCGATGTTAATCAGAACTTCGGAAGCCAAGGCGATACCAAATGCATCAGTTGCGATTGGGCTCAGCTTAGCAGGTTCACGCGGCACCGCATGCTTTAAGCATGTGCAATGTTTCGGTTAGCGGAAGGCCGACAACGTTGGTGTAGGAACCGTTTATCGCGCGCACGAACGCGGCAGCGTGGCCCTGAATCGCATAGCCGCCCGCTTTGCCCAAACCTTCGGCAGATTTCGCGTAGTCGGCTATTTCTTGCGCATCGAGACGGCGAAAAGCGACTTTCGTTTCAACGAGACGCGTTTTGAGCTTGGCGTGCGCGTCGATAACCGCGACTGCGGTGATGACGGTATGGCGGCGTCCCGAGAGAATCGACAGGCACTTCGTGACGGTCGCGTCATCTTCCGCCTTGGGGAGAATTCTGCGCCCGCATGCGACCACCGTGTCGGCCGCGAGAATAACGGCGCTTGGTACGCGAGCGTACACCGCACGCGCTTTGGCCGTCGCAACACGAAGTGCGTGTTGGCGCGGAGGTTCTTGCGGTGTGGCACTTTCGTCGATGTCGGCGGGTTCGACGCGCACGGGCGTGATGCCGATCTGTGCGAGCAGCGCGAGACGGCGCGGGCTTGCGCTCGCTAGAACGAATTGTGGTGTCACTTGCTGCGGTAGACGATCCGGCCCTTCGTCAGATCGTACGGAGTCATTTCGACGGTCACCTTGTCGCCCGCGAGCACGCGGATGCGGTTCTTGCGCATTTTGCCTGCGGTGTGCGCGATCACAATGTGCTCGTTGTCGAGCTTCACGCGGAAGGTCGCGTTCGGGAGAAGCTCCACGACCGTGCCTTCGAAACTGAGCAGTTCTTCTTTCGCCATTCTTATCTTTCTCAATCGAAATCGCGGCGGAGAATGGTGACGCGACTGGCCAAAAGCAAGCAAATTAGGGCTCAGGCGCGGGGCGCGCGGCAAAGCGCTCCTTCAAAAACCTCAGAATCGTGTCGCGAGCTTGTCGATAAGCCGCCAACCGCTGCTCGCGCGAGCCCTCATAAGCGCTGGGATCGGGCACTTTCCAGTATTCGACCTCGACTGCTTGCGCTTGCGTAAGTTCCAGCGCTTTGTGACGCGCTTGTGGGCTTAGCGTGATAATGAGGTCGAACGACGTGTCGTTGAGCGTCTCGAACGTCTTGGGATGAAGATGAGAGAGATCGATGCCGATTTCGTCCATCACTTCGACGGCGATCGGGTCGAGCACGCCGGCGCGGACGCCGCAACTCTCGACATAGATGTGCCGGCCGAACAGGTGCTTCATAAGCGCCGCTGCCATCGGCGAGCGGATCGCATTCATAGAACACGAAAACAGCACGGCATCGGGCAGGTCTTCGCCGTTCGGTCCCTTCGCCATCGCTAGACCTTGACGTGCAGCGCGCAGATGAGCGTGAAGAGGCGGCGCGCCGTGTCGTGGTCGACGGCGATTTTGCCGGTGAGGCGTTCGCGCAACAACTGGGAGCCTTCGTCGTGCAGGCCGCGGCGGCCCATGTCGATCGCTTCGATCTGCGAAGGCGCGGCCGAGCGGATCGCTTGGTAGTAGGTGTCGCACACGACGAAGTAGTCGCGAATTACGCGCTTCAGCGGCGTCAGCGAGAGGACGTGCGTTGCGTGCGTTTCGCCAGTCTCGTGCGAAATATGGAAGACCAGGCGATTTTCCTGCACGCCGAGCTTCAGCACGAACGGGCCACCCGCCGCACCTTCAGGGGCGAAATGGTTTTGCTCCAATAGATCGAAGATCGCGATGCGGCGTTCGTGCTCGACGTCGGGTCCGCGCGGGGCGATCGAAGCCTCGTCCAGGTGCACGTCGACGAGTCGGGTCGGCGGCTTTTCGTCGGTCATCGGTTCAGACGGATGCGGATCGAGCGCGCATGCGCGGAAAGGCCTTCGGCGTCGGCGAGCGTGGCGGCACTGTCGCCGAGTTGAGCGAGCGCTTCGGCCGTGCACCCAATGACGGTCGTGCGCTTCATGAAGTCGAACACGGAGAGGCCGGACGAGAAGCGTGCGGCGCGCGCGGTGGGAAGCACGTGGTTCGGGCCGCCGACATAGTCGCCGATCGCCTCCGGTGTGTACGCGCCCAAGAAGATCGCGCCGGCGTGACGGATGCGCGCGGCAAGGGCGTCAGGGTTGGCGACGCAGAGCTGAACATGTTCGGCGGCAATACGGTCCGCGAGTGCGGGCGCTTCATCGAGCGATTTTACGAGGATGATGGCACCGTGTTGTCGCCAGCTGACGCGTGCGATCTGCGCACGCGGCAGGCCAGCCAGCTGGCGGTCGACTTCGGCGGCCACGGCTTTGGCCAGGGGGTCGTCGTCGGTGATCAGGATGCTTTGCGCTGCTTCGTCATGTTCAGCTTGCGCCAGCAAGTCGGCGGCGAGCCACGCGGGATCATTCGCTTTGTCGGCGATGATGAGAACTTCCGAGGGACCTGCAATCGAATCGATTCCCACACGGCCGAAGACTTGCCGCTTGGCCGCCGCAACGTAGGCGTTGCCGGGACCTACGATCTTGTCGACCGGGGCGATGGTCTTTGTGCCGTAGGCCAATGCCGCCACGGCTTGTGCGCCGCCGATCCGGTAGATTTCGGTGACACCGGCAAGATCGAGTGCGGCCAGCACCAACGGGTTCAGCTTGCCTTCGGGCGCCGGCGTTGCCGCAACGATGCGCTTCACACCGGCAAGGTGCGCTGGAATTGCATTCATCAAGACGCTGGAGGGATAGGCGGCGAGGCCACCGGGAATATAGAGGCCGGCTGCGTCGACCGCGGTCCAGCGGGCGCCGAGCGTTACGCCGGCCGCATCGGTGTAGCGGTCATCGACGGGTTTGTGGCGGGCGTGGAACGCTTCGATGCGAGCGGCGGCGTGCTTCAGCGCGTCGAGTGTGGCCGGCGGCACCATTGCCTTGGCTGCCGCGACATCGGCGGCGCCGACGCGCAGGCTTGTCGTGACCGGATCGAAGCGGTCGAAGCGCTTTGTGAGATCGATGAGTGCTGCGTCGCCGCGCGCTTGCACGTCGGCAATGATTGTCGCGACGGCGGACGACACGTCGGTCGCGGCTTCGCGCTTTTCGTCAAGCAGGCTTGCGAACGCGCCTGCGAAGTCGGTTGTCGACGTGCTGAGCCTGCGCATGGGCCCTAGCCCACCTCTTCGAGGCCGTGACCGGGTCTGTTCTTTGTCGCCCACGGGGCAGAGAGGTCGGTCAACCAGGCATCCAGGCATTCAACATCGAGCTTGATCGCACCGCCGCCTGCGAAGGTGAGCGTGATGGTGCCGGAGAGATCGCTGTTCGGTTCGAAGCCAAGCGTCATCAGCGCCGCAATCGCTTCGGTGTTCGCAAGCCTGAGGCCTTGCGTCTGCACGCGCCGTACTGTGTCGAAGTGGAGCGCCGAGCGCACGCGGCGGTAGGGCGCATTCTTGTCCGCCTTCGCACCTTTGCCCTTTTCCGTTTCCAGATCTTCCCACATGAAGCGGTTGAAAATGAGCGCGAAGCGGCGCTTGGCCTTGTCCAGTCCAAGGTCCGCCATCGTCACCAATGCGTCCTGCAAATGCGCGGCGATCACGCTTAGGTCCAGCGTGTCGATGGCGCGGAGGCGGAGGGGCGATGTCATGCGGGCGGAAAGTGCAGAAAATGGCGGCGCTGTGCAAGCGGAGAACAAGGCACGGGGATCAGCTATCCCGAGCCCCGGCCAGCAAATTTCCGCGGGACGTCTAACCCTTAACGCGCTTGATATCTGCGCCCAGCGCCGAAAGCTTTTCTTCGATGCGTTCGAAGCCGCGGTCGAGGTGGTAGACGCGGTTTACGACGGTTTCACCTTCGGCGGCGAGGCCCGCAATGATCAAGCTCACCGACGCACGCAGGTCGGTCGCCATGACTTCCGCGCCGCGCAGGCGCGGCACGCCGCGCACGATCGCGGTTTGATGTTCGATCGTGATGTCGGCACCCATGCGTGCAAGTTCCGGCGCGTGCATGAAACGGTTTTCAAAGATCGTCTCGGTGATGTGCGAAACGCCGTGCGCCGTCGCCATCAGGGCCATCAGCTGGGCTTGCATATCGGTCGGGAAGCCCGGGTACGGTTCCGTCGTCACGTCGACCCCGGTGTAATGCGCGCCGTTGCGGGAGATGCGCAAACCACGGTTCGTGGGGGCGATCTTTACGCCCGCCGCTTCGAGCAACGGGATCACCGCGCCGATCGTGTCGCCGCGCGCGCCCACGAGCTCAACTTCGCCGCCGGTGGCTGCAACCGCCATCGCGTATGTGCCGGTTTCGATGCGGTCGGGGATGACGGTGTAATTCGTGCCATGCAGGCGGTCGACGCCTTCGATCGTAATCGTGCGCGTATCGAGTCCCGTGATCTTTGCGCCCATCGCTTGAAGGCAAAGGCCAAGGTCGGTGATCTCAGGCTCCATCGCCGCGTTCTCGAGGACCGTGGTGCCCTTCGCAAGGCATGCGGCCATCATGAGATTTTCTGTCGCGCCGACGGAGACGAACGGAAATTGGAACGTCGCGCCATGCAGGCCGCCCTTGGCGCTTGCGATGACGTAGCCGCTGTCGATTTCGATTTGCGCACCCATGGCCTCGAGGCCCTTGATGTGCAGGTCCACGGGCCTTGTCCCGATCGCGCAGCCGCCGGGCAGCGACACCTTCGCCTTATGACAGCGCGCGAGCAGCGGGCCGATGACGAGGAAGCTCGCGCGCATTTTGCGTACGAGTTCATATGGGGCTTCAGTCGAGGCGATGTTCTTTGCGTGAAGTTGCAGGACGCGGCCTTCAGCCTCCGCATGACCGTTGCCGTTCATCGTGAGGCCCACGCCGAGGCCACCCAAGATTGCCGCGAGCTGCGAGATGTCGGTCAGATGCGGCACGCTCGCCAGCGTCAACGGTTCGTCCGTGAGCAAGCTTGCGACCATCAGCGGCAAGGCCGCGTTCTTGGCACCGGAAATGCGGACTTCGCCGTTCAGACGGCGCCCCCCGCGAATTTGAATTCTGTCCACGCAACTGTCCCGATGAGTGAATCCGCAAATCACTTCGCGGGCTGAGCATAGCGCTCACTAACTGAGGGCGAAACGTGTAGCCCGCCACCCGGGGCCAAACAATGGCGGCAATGCCAGGACTTAGGCCGGATTCTCACCGGTTTTGGGCGGCTTTGCGGCGGGTCGCGGCAAAGCAGCGTCGCTTTCCGGATGTGCTTGCGCACGGGCCTGGGCTTTGCGCCGCTTCAGATTGGCGCGCAAGGCCGCAGCCAGGCGGTCAGGTTTAGCGGGTTTTCGCTGCTCACTCATGCTTCACCGAAACGTCAGCGCGGTTGGCGTGCGCGCATACCAGCTTATATCCTCGCTCCAACACAAGCGAGAATGGAGACAAGCGATGGCCCTGTTCGGATTGAAGAAGAAGAGCGTCATGCCGTCGCCGGGCGAGGCGTTGCCGGGGCGCGGCACGGGGATGCGGGTGCCTGCGGAGCACCATGTGTTGGGCACGCGGATGGGGCCGCCGTTTCCGGACGGGCTTGAGCTTGCGATGTTCGGGCTCGGGTGCTTTTGGGGCGCAGAGCGCAAGTTTTGGCAGCAGGACGGCGTCTATTCGACGGCAGTCGGATACGCTGCCGGCATGACACCCAACCCAACCTACGAAGAAGTGTGCTCGGGTATGACCGGGCACAACGAGGTCGTGCGCGTCGTGTTCGACGCGAAGAAGATTTCGTACGAGCAGTTGCTCAAGGTCTTTTGGGAGAGCCACGATCCGACGCAGGGCATGCGCCAAGGCAACGATGTGGGGACGCAATACCGTTCCGGCATCTATGTCGCGAACGACGCCCAACGAAAGGCGGCCGAGGCATCGCGTGCGATGTATCAGGATCTAATCACGAAGGCCGGGCACGGAAAGATTTCGACCGAGATCATGGACGCGCCCACGTTCTACTATGCCGAGACCTACCACCAGCAGTATCTGGCAAAGAACCCGGATGGGTATTGCGGCTTGGGGGGTGTAGGCGTGAGCTGCCCGATTGGGTTGGCGCGAGCCTGACGGGATAAGCGGTCGGAAGCACAGCTTCTGACCCCTGATTTCCGCGGCCTGCGGCCCCTTCCCTCGACGCGCCCCGCGCGCTATACCCCGCCCCCTTATGCTGTTGTAGCGTAGTGGTAGCGCAACGCCTTGGTAAGGCGTAGGTCGTGGGTTCAATTCCCACCAACAGCACCAGAAATTCGACGCGCCGCATGCCTTAACAGGCTGCGGCGCGTTTTCGTTTGGGCTGGCAAGATCGACGGCTCACAACAAGTTCACGAGCGGCGTGATCGGATTTGCGTTAGTGCTCGCATCCGGTTCGATGAGGAGAAGTTTCATGCGGCGCTTTGGTTTGACGATCGCTTCGCTTTGCGTGCTTGCGGGCACTGCAATTGCAGCTCCCGCGGTCGCGGTGCCGCCAGCCGCACCTGCCGCGCCGGTGCCGCTCTCCATCACGCTCTTCGACAAAGAGAATTATCAGGGGCGCACGGTGAAGCTGACGGCGGCCACGCCGAACCTTGCCGTGCAGCAGTTCGAGGACAAGGTCGCAAGCTTTGAGGTTGCGGGTGCCGGCGACTGGGTGCTTTGCGAGAACCGCAACTATGGCGGACGTTGTGTGCGCGTGCAGTCGAAGGCCGGCGACATGCGCGTCGTGCAGCTCTTCGCGCGCGTGAGTTCGCTCTATCCGGTTCCGGCGCCACCTGCTCCGGTGGCACCGGTGACGCCGGCTGCGCAGTAAGTTCGAGGCTTACGGGTGCCGCGGCTTCGGCGGGGCCGGCGGCGGAACCGGCACGGGGTACAGCGAGGACACCTGGCCGTTGATCTTCAACCGCTTCAAGTCCTTTTCCTTCGCGTGCACGCGAACGCACTTGCCCATGAAGTTACGGTGTTCGCACAACACCCAGTCGCGCGACCCGTTGATCCGCACACTCGCGATCACGTCGTTGAAGTCGATCTTGGCGAGGCTTGGAACCGCGCGATCGAACGTCAGCGTGCGGCCCCTAAAATTTGGCTGGTCGAACACGGAGATCACGGTCGGCGGCGGCATTTGCGACGGCGCGATCGTTGCGGCGGCGGGGTAATACGGCTGCGCCACAACATTGGCGGCGGAGGCCAGGACGGCAGCAGCGGCAACGGCTATGGCGAACGACTTCATTCCAATCTCCTTCAACATGCCGCCCCGAATTCGCGGCGGTGAAATAGTCGGACACGCGAGCCCTGGCAACCCCGCACTCGCGGCGAAACCGTCAGGCACGCATGTCTCCACAAGCGGCTTTTTGGCACGGATGGGCTGAACGGTAGGCGAACGGGGGTTTCACGCGCCGTTCACCTGCGCGGGCCGCGTGGGGTTAACGCTGGCTGCGCGCAAGCGTGGTGGGATGTTTCAGCTGCGCCGCCAACCGATCCGGATAGTCGGTGCAAAGTCCGTCCACACCGAGGTCGATGAGCAGGGCGAGATCCTCGGGCTTGTTTACCGTCCACGCGCCCACCTTCAGGCCGAGGTCGTGCGCCTCAGACATCGTGGTTCGGTTGATATCGGCGAAGAACGGGAACCAGCCATCGGCGCCTGCCGCCTTCGCGGCCTTGATGACGGAACCGCCGTGCTTCGATCGATCGAAGCCGCCGGTCCATGGTGCGCCCTCGCGCTCCATCTTGCGCAGTGCCTCGAGCTCCGGCTTCGGCGGCGGCCCGTGCTCTGCGGGGACGGGAGCCTCCGCAAAATAGCTTTGCGGAAGCGTCGTGAACCAGCACTCGACCCTCGGCGCGAGCTTTTTGGCTGCAATCAACGCCGGCCAATCGAACCCGACGAGCACCGTACGGTCGAGGAACTTTTCGCGTTTAACGACGCGGATGACGGCCTCAGCCATGACGTCAGGTGCGACGGTGCGCGTGCGGTCGAGGAAGTTGCTCTTGAGTTCGATCCAGAGACGCTCGTTCCCACCAGAGCGTTTGAGCATCCAGATCACGTCGGCGAGGCGGGGGATTTTCTCGCCGTCCACTGCCATCTGATCGGGATGCCTGGCGCCATATTTCGAACCGGGCTTCAGGCGTCCGATGTCGTAGCTCGCAAGGTCCGCATAGGGGAGGTCTTTGATGAGCGGCGGCGGGACGTCGAGCCAGCGTCCATCTGCGTCGCGCACGATGTCCGGCTTCAAGGCGTCGTCGTGGAACACGACGACGGTTCCGTCCTTGGCCACATGCACGTCGAGTTCGAACCCGTCGACCCCGATATCGAGCGCGTGCGCGAATGCGGCCAGGGTGTTTTCCGGGCGCAGTCCCGCACCGCCACGGTGCGCAATGTTCAGGGAATTGCTCAACGTCAAAGGTGATTCAAACCAACAGCCGGAACTACATTAGCACCACTGGCCCCATGCATGGTGCTCAAGAAATGTGCGAATTTTTCGGCCGAGCGGCGGAACGAACCATGCACGCGCTTGCCTTCGCCGCCCAATCGGACATCATGCCAGGCGGGGGAGTTGGGTGACCATGGTTCGTTCGTTCGTAGGCCTTGTTGCGTTCGCGCTTAGCGTCGCGCTTGCGCATGCCGACACCGGTAGCTGGAAAATCACCAAGGACCACTGGGACGCGGACGACGAGGTGCGCTTCGGCGCGTTCGTTGCGGGCTTCGGCGAGCACGATTGCAAAGACCCGGCCAGCTGTTTCAAGAGCACCGCCAACCCCTATCGCGATAGCGACCCGCCGAACCTGCGCATGGACGGCGATTGCGCCGACTTCGTCTATCAGTTGCGCGCCTATTTCGCGTGGAAGAACCGTCTGCCGTTTTCGTATCCGATCTACGTGATGTCACGCTCGGGGCCGACGGACGACTTTCGTTTTTCGGATGCAGGCAATCAGGTCGTCGCGCGCCTGCAGCTTGAGTGGCAGGCCGATACCGATCCCGCGAAGCTGTTGCTCGATTTGCGCGGCACGGTTTCGACCGCGATGTTCCGCATCGAGCACACGTTCGACAACGGCTACAGCGCGAGCGATTTCTATTCGCCGAAGATCGAACGCGGCGCGATCCGTGCGGGCTCGATCATCTACGACCCGTGGGGTCACGTCGTTTACGTCTTTAAGGTCGACGACGACGGTACCGTGCACTACGTGGATTCGAATCCCGACCGCCAGGTCACGCGCGGCACGTTCGGCCCGCAATTCCCGCGCACCGCACCCGCACTCGGATCGGGCTTTTGGAATTGGCGGCCGATCAAGCTTGTCGACTACACGAAAGACGCCGACGGCAACCTGATCAACGGACGGTTTGTGGTCGCCTCGAACGCGGAGCTTTCGGACTACGGGATCGAGCAATACTACGGCACCGAAGCCAACGATGCGCACGATTGGAAGCAGGCCAAGTACAAGAGCCGCGGCAAGGAATTGGGCTTCTACGACTTCGTCAAAGCGAAGCTGGCGAAGTAACGTGCCACCCCTCAAGCGCGGATGTTCTTTCCAGGTTGCAATTCCGTGATAGGTACCAAGGCAACCTAAGGAACACCCTCCCCGTGCAAAAGGCCGTCCCGCAGACAGGCAAGCTCTCACTCGGCACGAAGCTCGCCTACGGTTTCGGCGCGGTGGCGTACGGCATCAAGGACGGCGGGTTCGCGTATTTTCTGCTGCTGTTCTACAGCCAGGTGATCGGGCTCGATGCGGGTGCAGTGGGCGTGGCGATCACGCTCGCGCTTATCGTCGATGCCATCAGCGATCCGATCGTCGGCTATTGGTCCGACAATCTGCATTCGCGATGGGGCCGGCGGCATCCCTTTCTTTATGCCTCCGCCATTCCCGTCGCCGCCACGTATTACTTGCTCTGGAACCCGCCCGTCGGCTGGTCGAACGAGTCGCTGTTTTGGTACTTGTTTGCGCTCGCGGTTTTGATCCGAACCTTCATCACGCTGAACGAAACGCCGAGTTCGGCGCTCACCCCGGAACTGACGGCGGACTACGACGAGCGCGCGACGCTGATCTCCTGGCGTTTGTATTTTGCTTGGACCGGCGGCAACGCGATGTCGGTCCTGATGTTCGTGGCACTCTTCCCAGCGTTTGCGACCGCGACCACGACGGGCCAGTTCAACCGCGAGGCCTATGCGGTCTACGGCGTCATCGCCGCGGGTCTGATGGGCCTTTCGATTATCGCTTCGGCGCTTGGAACCCATTCGCGCATTCCGCACCTCAAAGCGCCGCCGCCGAAGCGGCGCATGACGCCAGGGCTCGTCTTCAAGGAAGTTTTCGAGACGCTTTCAAACCGCTCTTTCGTTGCACTCTTCGTTGCGACCGCGTTCGGTTCGATCGGCGCAGGCCTTTCGGCCGCGCTCGCTTTCTACATCTCGACCTACTTCTGGAAATTTACGCCCGCCGAAATCGGCGGCTTGGTGATCGGCGTTTTCCTGTCTGCGGTCATCGGTGCGGCGCTAGCCCCATTTGTTGTGCGCACGATCGGCAAGAAATGGGGCGCGATGGTCGTTGGCCTTATCGCTTTCCTCGGCTCTCCATTGCCGATCGTATTGAAGCTGTCCGGTTTGCTGGACGCCGGCACGCCGCAGTTCATCTACCTCTTGGTTCTTGTCACCGGCATCGTCGATGTCGGCCTGATCGTGTGCTTCCAAATCCTGACCGCCGCGATGATGGCCGATCTTGTCGAGCAAGCGGAACTGAAGACCGGCCGGCGCTCGGAAGGTACGTTCGTCTCAGCCGTAACCTTCATCCGCAAGATGGTGTCGGGATTGGGCGTGATGGCGGCGACCGTCGTCCTGACGTTCGCGGGCCTCAAAGCTGGTGCCAAACCCGAAGACGTTCCCGCCGATGTCGTCTGGCGGCTCGGCGCTTATTACGTGCCCGTCATCTTGGCGTTTTGGATGGCGATGATGGCGGCGATCGGGTTCTACCGGCTGGACCGCGGCGACCATGAGGAAAATCTGCGGCAGTTGGCCGAGCGTGCAGGCATTTAGGCGCTCCTGACTGCTGCCTTCGCCAGCGGTCGCGAGGGCGATATGTGACGGGTTGCAAATTGCGTTCCGGTAACTTTCTCGCCAGAATGCGTCATTCTCTCGATGGTTCGGATTTCAACGATGCGTTTGCGTGTTGCGTTCATGGTCGCGGCCTTGTTGCCGCTTTCGGGGTGTGCGAGTTGGGGCATCTTGCCGTCGACCGTCGAGACAACGGAATCGCCGTTCAAGAGTTACAAAAGCGCAGAAGACGCCTATGCGCAGGTGAAGCCGTACGTCACCACGCAGAAGGAGCTGAAGGCGCGCGGGTTCGATCCGTACACGACGCCGAACATCAAGGTTTTGAACTATCTGGACATGGTGCCGCGCTTCCTGCCGCAGCAGTCGATGAAGCAGGAAGATTTAGACCCGGCCGTGCAGTCCTGTTTGACCGCGCGCGAGCGCTGCACGGGGTGGCTGGCCGAGCCTTCAATTTCGTCGAAGGACCGCACCGGCAACGTGGCGCTGGACGTGCTGGGCTTTGAGCGCGAGACGACCGGCACGGGCTGGAAGGCCTCCATGCTGCTCCTCATTCAAGACGGTGTCGTCGTCTACAAACTTTGGTCGGGCACGCCTGCGATCCTTGAGGTCAAGACGGAGAAGAAGCCGCTTGGGCCGTTTCAGGATCTATCGGGCGCTGCAGCTTCGGCAGTTACGAGCGCGGTGAAGCCCTGACGGACAAGCGCATCGCCGTCGTCGGCGGCGCGGGATCGTTCGGTCAGCCGCTGGTGCGCGGCCTTGTCGAGACAACAGACTGTCACGTCGTCATTTGCGGGCGGTCGCGCGAGAACGCCGTCGCGTTCGCGCGAACGCTGCGTGCCGGCGAGCGGGTGTCGGTGGCCTTTCTGGACCGAACCCGCGCGACGGTTGCCGATATCGCCGCGCTCAACGTCTTTTGTATCGTCGATGCGGCAGGTCCCTTTCAGGGGAGCGCTTACAGCCTTGCGACCGCGGCAATCGACAGCGGTGTGCACTACATCGATCTCGCGGACGCGCGCGATTTCGTCGCCGGATTTGGGGCGCTGGACGAGACCGCGAAGGCGCGCGGCGTGCTTGCCGTCACGGGTGCCAGCACCACGCCTGCGCTCACTCAGGCGGTGCTCGACGAACTCTGCCGCGATTGGAAGCGCGTCGACAGCGTTGAAATCGCGCTCAGCCCGGGTGCCGCGGCCCCGATGGGCTTATCCGTCGTGCGCGCGATCTTGAGCTATGCGGGCAGGCCCGTGAATGTGTGGCGCTTCGGGCGCTGGAATTCCGCGCCCGGTTGGGGGCTGTTGCAGCGCGTTGCGATTGAAGGATTGGGCAAGCGGTTCGTTGCACTGGTCGAGACGCCCGACCTCGACATCGTGCGGATGCGGTTTGCGACCGTGCGGCAGGCGGCGTTTCGTGCGGGCGTCGAGCTCACCATCCTGCAGCTCGGGCTCTGGTTGCTGACATTTCCCGTGCGCTGGGGTGTCGTGCGTTCGCTTGAGCCGTTCTCTGAGTTGCTGCATGCCGTTGCCGCCTGGTTTCGCCGCTTCGGCAGCGACAAGGGCGGCATGATCGTGGAGACTTCCGGCCTCGATGCCGCCGGTGTGCTCACGCGCTCGCGCTGGACGCTGGTTGCGAAAGCCGGCGACGGGCCGAACATCCCGGCCCTGCCCGCGCTCGCATTGGCGCGTGCGCTGGCGGCGGGCACGATGCCCACGCGCGGGGCGACGGCGTGCGTGGGTTTGCTGTCGCTCGACGCGTTCGCGCAGGAGTTTTCGCGCTACGAAATCAGCACCGCCGTGACGACGGAGCGGCTTTCACAGGCGCCGCTCTTTCAGCGCGTGCTGCCGGGCTTTGCGGAGATGCCGCAAGCGGTGCGCGAAGCCCATGCGCCCGAGCCGGCACGCGAACTGGCGGGCACGGTCGATATCGAGGGGGCGGAAAATCCGTTCGGGCAGGCCATTGCGTGGCTCGCGGGATTTCCGTCCACCGCGCGCGATCTGCGCGCTGGCGTCACCATCGAGCGCGAGGGCAACGGCGAGATTTGGGTGCGCCGTTTCGGCGCGGCGGAATTTGCGAGCCACCTCAGCGAAGCCCAACCGGGCAAGCTTGCGGAACGCTTCGGCCCTATCACGTTCGACCTCGACGCGACGGCCGGCGTGCAAGGATTTCGCCTGGCCATCGCGCGGGCGCGGCTCGGTGAGTTGCCGCTGCCGCAATTTTTGACGCCGTACACCGATGCGAGCGCGTCCGTCGACGAGAACGGGCGCTACTTCTTCGATGTTACGATTGGTCTGCCGGTCATCGGCAGGCTGGTGCGGTATCGCGGGTGGTTGACCCCGGCTTAGATCGCAACGGGGTAGTTGGCGCCGTTATTTCGGCGCCATCACCATGACCATCTGGCGGCCTTCGAGCTTTGGTTCTTGCTCGATCTTGCCGATCTCGTCGATGTCGCGTTTGACCTTCTTCAAGAGCTCCATGCCGATATCCATGTGCGCCATTTCGCGGCCACGGAAGCGAAGCGTGATCTTCACTTTGTCGCCTTCTTCGAAGAAGCGTTTGATGGAGCGCATTTTCACGTCGTAGTCGTGATCGTCGATCATCGGGCGGAGCTTGATCTCCTTGATTTCGATGATCTTCTGATGCTTACGGGCTTCGGCGGCCTTTTTCTGTTCCTGATATTTATACTTGCCGAAGTCCATGATCTTGGCGACGGGCGGTTTGGCGAGCGGCGACACCTCGACCAGGTCGAGACCTTCGGCTTGCGCGAGTTTCAGAGCGTCGAACTTGCTCATCACGCCGCGTTTGCCGCCTTCGTCGTCGATCACCAACAATTCGTGCGCGTTGATGAACTCATTGATGCGCGGGCCGTCTTTCGACGGCGCTGCAGTCGATTGATGCGGACGTCTAACGATTGGGTATTCTCCATTGGTTGCGAACAGACAACGCGCCGGGGTTGGAAACGCCCGGCGCGTCGGCTGATGGCATAAGCATAGGAAATCAGTGGCTTAAAGCAAGGTCTTTGCGTTCCCAGCGCTTATGGCCGCAGGTCCGGCGGCATAGACTCCTGGACCAACAGCTTCGTCAGCGCGTCCAGGGTCATCGTTTCCTGCTTTTCGGAGCCGAGGCGCCTGATCGAGACGGTTCGCTCCTCCGCCTCTTTGCGGCCCATCACGAGCAGGAAGGGGACCTTGGCCAACGAGTGCTCGCGGACCTTGTAGTTGATCTTTTCGTTCCGTAGGTCCGTTTCGACGCGAATGCCTGCAAGGCGCAGGTGGGCGGCCACCTCTTTCGCGTAGGCGTCAGCGTCCGAGACGATGGTTGCCGCCACAGCCTGAACGGGTGCGAGCCACAGCGGGAACTTGCCCGCGTGGTGTTCGATCAGGACGCCGATGAAGCGTTCGAGCGAGCCCACGATCGCACGGTGCAACATGACCGGGCGTTTGCGGTTGCCGTCTTCGGCAATGTACTCGGCATCGAGGCGTTCCGGCAGAACGTAGTCGAGCTGGATCGTGCCGCACTGCCAGTCGCGGCCGATCGCGTCGCGCAGCACGAACTCGAGCTTCGGCGCGTAGAACGTGCCTTCGCCGGGGTTGATCGTGTAGGGCAAGCCGATCGCCTTGCACGCGTTTTCGAGTGCGGCTTCAGCGTGGTCCCATTGTTCTTCCGTGCCGCCGCGCAGTTCGGGACGCGTCGCCAATTTTGTGATGAAGCTGTCGAAGCCCAGTTCCTTGTAGACCTCGGTCAGCAGCGCGACGAAGCGGCGGGTCTCATCGACGATCTGTTCTTCGGTGCAGAAGATGTGCGCGTCGTCCTGCACGAACGAGCGCACGCGCATGATGCCGTGCAACGAGCCCGAGGGTTCGTAGCGGTGGCAGGCACCGAACTCAGCCAGGCGCAGCGGCAGGTCGCGGTAGGACTTCAGGCCCTGCTTGAAGATCTGCACGTGGCCCGGGCAGTTCATCGGTTTCACCGCGAGGATGCGGCGCGCGTGGTCGGTGCCTTCGTCCACCTCGGCGATGAACATGTTCGGGCGATAGTTCTCCCAGTGGCCCGACTGCTCCCATAGTTTACGGTCGATGAGCTGGGGCGTCTTCACTTCGCGATAGTCGCCACGCTCCACCTTGCGGCGGATGTAGTTTTCGACGGTGCGGTAGAGCGTCCAGCCTTTCGGATGCCAGAAGACCTGGCCGACGGCTTCTTCCTGAATGTGGAAGAGGTCCATCTCCTTGCCGATCTTGCGGTGGTCGCGCTTCTCGGCTTCTTCCAGACGTGTGAGGTAGGCCGCGAGTTCTTTTTCGTCGCGCCAGGCGGTGCCGTAGATGCGCTGCAGCTGCGCGTTCTTTGCGTCGCCGCGCCAATAGGCGCCCGCGATCTTCGTGAGCTTGAAGCCGAGGCCGATCTTGCCGGTCGACATCAAATGCGGGCCGCGGCAGAGGTCGTGCCAATCGCCGTGATAGTAGACGCGCACTTCTTCGTCGGCCGGGAGATCTTGGATGATCTCGGCCTTGTACTGTTCGCCTAGTGACTTGAAGTGCGCGACGGCTTTATCGCGCTCCCACACCGTGCGCTTCGTCGGCAGGTCGGCCGCCACGAGTTCGCGCATCTTCGCTTCGATCTTCGGCAGGTCGTCCGGCGTGAACGGTTCGTTGCGCGCGAAGTCGTAGAAGAAGCCGTCTTCGATGTTCGGGCCGATCGTGACCTGCGTACCCGGGTAGAGCGCCTGCACGGCCTGCGCCAGCAAGTGCGCGGTGTCGTGGCGGATGAGGTCCAATGCCTCTTCGCTTTTGCGCGTGACGATTTCGACCTTGGCGTCCTTTTGGATCGGCCAGTCGAGGTCCTTCATCTCGCCGTCGACTTTGACCGCGAGCGCCGCCTTGGCGAGGCCCGCACCGATGGAAGCCGCGACGTCGGCGCCGGTGCTCCCACGCGTCGTCGTCCGCACCGAGCCGTCAGGCAGGGTGATGCGGATTTCGTTGGCGGGCGACGACACGTGCGAATCTCCATTGGTTAAGGCAGTTGGGAGCGCGGGAGATTGGTGGTGGCCGCGCTGCTAGTCAAGGAAACCGGCTTGAGTGTGGCGGGGCGTTGTGTCACTGCCCAAGCCCTATGCATGGACGCGTTTCGCCCGCCCATTCCAGCGAGATTTCCTACCGGCCCGACATCGACGGGCTTCGGACGATCGCGGTCGGCACCGTCATCCTGTTCCACGGCAAGCTTGGACTGTTGCCCGGCGGGTTCGTGGGCGTGGATGTGTTCTTCGTTATCTCGGGCTTTCTGATTTCATCCATCCTGCTCGGCGAGATTACGCATCAGCGGTTTTCGCTTGCCGGTTTCTACGAACGACGCATACGGCGCATCTTGCCGGCACTCACCGTGGTGCTTGGCGCGGTGATGATCGCGGGCGCCCTGCTCTACCCGCCGCAAGATTACGTGGTGTTGGCGAAGTCGGTGAAGGCGGCGGCGCTGTTCTATGCGAACTTCTTCTTCTACGGACAGGCGGGTTACTTCGCGCCGGATGCGGAGACGCAGCCTCTGCTCCACACGTGGTCGCTCGCGGTAGAGGAGCAGTTCTATCTGGTCGCGCCGCTGTTCTTGTGGGGGATCGCGCGGCTGCATCGCGGGTGGCAGGTGGCCCTTGTGGTCCTGGCCTTTGCCGTGTCGCTGGCGTTTTCGATCGCGGGCGCGATGAGCGAGGATAGCGGCGCGTTCTATCTGCCGCACTCGCGTGCGTTCGAATTGATCCTCGGCATGATGCTCGCCATGGGATTGGCGCCGCGTTTGCCGACCCAAGCGGTCGCTGAAGCGATGGGCGCCATCGGACTCGCGTTGATCGCGTATGCGGTGTTGTTCTTTTCGAGCGCCACGCCGTTTCCGGGGTACGCCGCACTCGCACCTTGTGTCGG
Source organism: Micropepsaceae bacterium (assembly GCA_044220975.1). GTDB lineage: Bacteria > Pseudomonadota > Alphaproteobacteria > Micropepsales > Micropepsaceae > SZUA-430. The sequence goes on from JBGAPZ010000006.1 coordinate 108,595, forward strand.
CGCGGCGCTGATCATTGCGAGCGGCGCCGGACACACCACGTTCGTGTCGCGCGTGCTTGCCACACCGGCGATGGTGTTCACGGGCAAGATTTCGTATTCGCTTTATCTTTGGCATTGGCCGATCTTCGTGCTTGCCGCGTATCAGTTCGGCGGCCTTAGCATCGTCGACCGCGTTGCGTTGATCGTGGCGGCCTACCTGCTTTCGGTCTTGACCTACTGGTTCGTGGAGCAGCCGGCGCGGCGGAAGACGCCTGCTCTCACGCGCACGCGGATCTTCGCGGCGGGGCTTGTGGCGCTTGCTCTGGCTTACGGCCTTTCGCAGTTGGTGATCGGCACGCGCGGGCTGCCGCAACGGTTGGGCCCTGAGATCGCAGCATTCGACAACGCGGTCAGGAAGAACAAGGGCTATACGCCTTGCCCCGAGAACGAGGCGTGGCTTTCAAGCACATCCGATTGCGAGATCGGCGCGAAGACGGCGGCGGAGCGGTCGTTCCTGTTCTGGGGGGACAGCCACGCGCGGGCGTTGTCGTCGACGGCCGCGTCGCTTGCAGCGGAGAAGGGCATCAAGGGCCTTGTCGTGTTTCGCGGCGGGTGCCCTCCGTTCCTCGCGCTCAAGGGGACGCCGTTCGACAAGCGCGATTGCGCGAAGACGGCGGCGCAGGTCGAGCGGTTGCTGAAAGAACGCGGCACCCAAAATGTCGTGCTCGTCGCGCGCTGGGCGCTTTATGCTGACGGCGGCGGATATCGCAATGGCAAGTGGTTTGCGACGGAATTCGATCTGGGCGACGTGCAGAAGAACCGCGCTGCGTTTAGCGCTGCGTTGACTGCGACCGTCGACGGGATTTTGGCGGCGGGCCGCAGCGTCACGATCGTGGGGCCCGTGCCCGATCTCAAGCTGAACCCACCGGATGTGATGATCCGCGCGATGATGCACGGGCAAACGGCGAACGTGCGCGCGACGTTTGCCGACTTCCAGGTGCGACAGGCCGGCGTGTTGCCGTTGTTGCAGAGCCTCGCGAAGCGGCCCGGCGTGCGCGTCGTCTATCCGCACGAGAGCCTGTGCGATGCGGTGGTGTGCCGGACGCTCGACGGCGCGATGCCGCTCTACAGCGACGACAACCATTTGGGCGTGAACGGGGTGGCGCTCATCCGGCGCGAGCTTGGGGCTGCGATTGCGCCCGTGGCGAAAGCCGATGTATCGAACGTGCAATGACGACGGCGCCGCACTCCGATCTCACCTACCGCCCCGATATCGACGGGTTGCGCGCGATTGCGGTCGGCATCGTGGTGCTGTTTCACGCGCGGCTTGGGATTTTCCCGGGCGGGTATACCGGCGTGGACGTGTTCTTCGTCATCTCGGGGTTTTTGATTTCGTCGATCCTCTGGCGCGAGCTGCGGGCGGGCGGCAGCTTTTCGATCACCGACTACATCCTCAGGTTCTATGAGCGACGGATCCGGCGCATCTTTCCGGCGCTGGCCGTCATCGTGCTTTTCACGCTTGCGGTCGGAGCGTGGCTGTTCGCGCCGCAAGACTATTTCCTGCTCGGCCGCTCCGCGCGGGCGACAGCGGCGTTCTTTTCGAACTTCTATTTCAACAACCAGGCGGGCTATTTCGCGCCGGGGGCTGAGACGCAGCCGCTGCTCCACACGTGGTCGCTCGCCGTCGAAGAGCAGTTCTATTTCGTCGGACCGTTCTTCCTGATGCTGCTGGCCTGGCTCTCAAGCCGGTATCGTACGCTGCTCTTCCTTGCGGTCTTTGCCGCGTCGCTTGCCGCTTCGGCGGTCGGTGCGTTCGAAGAGAGTAAGGCTGCGTTCTATCTGCCGCACGCCCGCGCATTCGAGTTGATGATGGGCATGGCGCTCGTGATCGGGCTTGCTCCCACGTGGCGGAACGATGCGGTGCGCGAGGCGGGCGCGTTCATCGGGCTTGCGATGATATTGGCCGCGGCATTGCTTTATTCCGATGCGACTGCGTTTCCGGGGCTGGCGGCGCTTCTGCCGTGCGTCGGGACGGCGCTCCTGATCAGCACAGCAACGGAGCGGCCGACGACGGTTTCGCGGGCGCTGTCATTGGCGCCAGCCGTTATGATCGGCAAGATTTCGTACTCGCTCTATCTCTGGCACTGGCCGCTGTTCGTGTTCGGCGAATATCAGTACGGCGAGCACCTGCCACTTACCTATCGGATCGGTTTGATCGCGCTCGCGGTCGGGCTTTCATTCCTCACCTATTGGTTCGTCGAGCAGCCCGCACGGCGGCGGACGCCTGCGATCTCGCGGCGCGTTGTGATCGGGAGCGGCTTGGCCGCGATGGCGGTGGTGGCGGCGTTGTCGCAAGGCGTGGTCGAAACGCGCGGTTGGCCGCAGCGCCTGGCGCCGGAGTTGGTCGCCTTCGAACAAGCGGTGGCAAACACCAAGGTGCGGCCTGTCTGCCAAGACCCGAAGGAAGAATCGGCGAGCGCGCCGGGCTGCGAAATCGGAGCGACCAAGGCTCCAAAGGCGACGTTCTTGTTTTGGGGCGACAGCCACGCCGTGTCTCTCTCGCAGCAGATGTCGTTGACGGCGGAGACTCTGGGCCTTCGCGGAGCGGCCGCGGTCGTCGGCGGCTGCCCGCCGCTTTTGATCGAAGCGGCGAAGGACCAACTCTACTTCCGCAAGCCGAAATGCCGCGAGGTTTCGGACCAGGTGACCTCGCTGTTGGCGAACAAGGACATCACGCATGTCGTGATCGCGGCACGCTGGCCCTACTACACCGAAGGCAATCTGGACGAGGGGCCGGAGACGAACCGCTTCAGCATGGGCAGCGTCGAGCGGACGCGCGAAGTATTCTGGGGCTCGATGCGCAGCACGATCGAGCGCATTCTCGCGGGCGGGCACCGGGTGACATTGATCGGCCCGATCCCCGAATTGAAGCTGCATCTTCCAAACGCGATGATGAAGGCGAAGATGCGCGGCCAGGAGAGGGATTTCCCGTTGCCCTTCGCATCGTTCGCGCGGCGTCAAGCGGGGACATTGAAGATGTTGGCCGAACTCGACGCGCTGCCAGGCGTCAGGGTCGTCTATCCGCACAAGCTGCTTTGCGACGGCACGACGTGCCGCACGACGAAGGACGGCAAGCCGCTTTACTTCGACGACGATCACTTGGGTTCGGTCGGCACCAAGGCGATCGAGAGCGTGCTTGCCGATGCCTTGGACGTCAACGCGGCGTTCGACGCGGCGCCATCGCAATAATCTCTATTCGCGCACGGCGAACCAGGAGGCGTAGCGGTTCTGCTCGTCGATCGGATCGTGCTCGCCGCCGACGGTGTAGATCTTGAGCTTGTGCCGGTGAGCGAATTCGTCGACCGCTTTCTTCGTGTGCGGCCACTTGTCGTCGTAGTCGTGGCCGGCGAACACACCGCCGTCCTTGATCTTGGGATACCAGTCCAAGAGCGCGGAGCCGCCGTCTTGGCCGGTGGCGGCAAAGCCGTCGATGTAGATGAAGTCGAAGTACTTGTCGGGGAAGAGCGGCAGCGCCTCGTCGAACTTCATCTTCAGTATGCAGTTGCGCTTCCGGTGGGGCACGAGAAGCGCCAGCGCGCCCTTGTATTGATCGACGGTGTGCTTGCGGTCGCCGTACATGTCGATCGAGTAAAGATAGTCGACGCTCGACTTCTTCAGGATCAGATCGGAGAAGACGCCGTTGGCCACGCCGAGTTCGGCGGCGACGCCATTCGGGCGGACGAGCTTCGTCAGCTCCCAGCGCGATTTCAGGCCCGCGAACTTATCTTTGTGGTCGGCCACGTTCCAGGCGGGTGCGGGCTCGAGCGGGAACATCGCGGGCTCTTTACCTTCGGCCTCGCGTGCCTTGCGGCGCTTCTTGCCCTCGCGTTCCATCAAGGCGTAGCGGATGTCTTGCAGAATGCGGATGCGCACGGGCGGTCGTTCCTTGTTCGCGCCTTTTCTGCACACGGTGGGCTGCTAACGCAAGCCGCCTTGCCCCCGCAGGCCCCGGCTTGGTACGATCAAGAAACGCCACTTTCAATCGGAATGCGTCATGTCTGCGACAGTTGAGTCTTCCGTTCGAACGACGCCGGTGGCCGCCGCCAACCCCACGCGGCGCGACCGGATTGTCGCGCATCTCGTCGCGCAAGTTGCGGGCGCGCCGGTGGAAGACGCCCCGTTTCAGCACTTCTATCTGCGGGAGGTTTTTCCGGCCGACGTGTACGGCGAGATCGTGGCGCAGCTTCCGGACCGCAGTTCCTACCGGCCGCTCAACATCAAGCGCTGGCACAACGACCGGGGCGAGTCCACGCGTGACCAGCTGTTCCTGTCGGAGGGCGAGGTCGCGCGCATCGATGCGTCGAAGCGCGATTTGTGGGCCGACATCACCGCCGCGATGGAGCACGACGATGTGCGGCGGGCCGTGTTTTCGAAGTTCCGGCACGATGTCGCGATTCGCCTCGGCTGCACGCCGGACGAGGTTCTGTCGAAGCCGATGTATCCGAGCGTGTCGCTGGTTCGCGACTTCAAGGACTATGCGATCAAGCCGCATCCGGATGGCTACCCACGCACAATCACCATGCAGTTCTACCTGCCGCGCGACGAGACGCAGATCGATCTCGGCACGTCGCTCTATAAGAAGCTGCCGATCGCCTATCGCCTGATCGGGCGGGCGTATGACGAAGTGAAGCGGTTTCAGTTCCTGCCGAACAGCGCCTACGCGTTTGCGGTCAACGATTGCGACGAGCGGCAGAGCTATCACGGGCGGGAGCTCATCGGCTCATCCACCGGCGCGCGCGACTCGATGCTGGTGATGTGGCTCTCAAGCCCGATGGCGTTCGCCAGCCGGCACAACAGCGATAAGATGTAGTCCAGCCTCGATCGTCGTGGTCCGAGCGCTCTCAAGCGAGAGAATGGATTGAACCACGAAGCACACCAAGCCTCTCAGCGTGATCGGCAACTCTGTTCGACGGGAAGCGTCATTGCCGTGCGCTTCGCGCATGGGAGCGCGGCCAGCACGGGCTGAGTAGCTTGGTGTGCTTCGTGGTTCAATCTGTTGGATCGCTGAGCAGCGACCCTAGAGGGAAGGTTCGAACACCGCGTTGAAGGCGCCTTGGCCGTCGGGGGTGAGTTGGTGCTTTTCGGTCAGGCGATAGCCGCACGATTGCATCAGGCTCGTCTGCTGGTCGAGTTCGCCGGGTTGGACTTCGACGAGGAGCGAGCGCGGGCGGTTTGGGCCGGCCAGGATGCCCTTCATGCCTTCGACGATCGGGATCTCGAGGCCGTCGGTGTCGATCTTGACGAGGTTCGGCGACTTGATCAGGCCCTTGGCCACCATGCTGTCGATGCGCATCGCCGATTTGAGTTCGGTGCCGACGTTCTTGGCCAAGTCGATGCCGCCTTCGACGGCGAGTTGGCTTCCTGAGGCACCTTGGCGCCAGCGTTTGTACTTGAACGGGAAGAAGCCGTCCTCGTTGGAGGCCGCAACCGAGACGACCGAGACGCGATCGTTCACGCCGTTGGCCGCCACGTTTTGGAGCAGTTGCACCGCCGTCGGCAAATGCGGCTCGCAGGCGTAGACGCGGCCCTCGGCCGACATGTGTTTGGCGGCATAGATCGAGAACGTGCCGACGTTCGCGCCGATGTCGAGCATGACGTCTGTGGGCCGCACGTTCTTGCGCAGCCATTCGATCGTCTTGGGCTCCTTCGTCAGGAATTCCTTGCCCCGCTGAAACGCGTGCAGCGAATCGGCATGGAAGCGATAGGTCTCGCCGTCGGCCGGATCGCGCACGCTGACCGCCGAGGTCATGCCTTCGCGCAGGTAGAACCAATAGCGCGCGGGCGCCCAGCGCAGTTGCTTTGTGATTTTGGAGAGAACGCTCAAACGGGGTGCCCCTTTGTCGTTGGCTTAGGCCAAGGGACACGGTCTCGGCAAGGCCTTGTGGAGCCTTAAGCTTCCGTCTTATGAAGCGGCTGAAGAGGGGTTGGCTGGCAGATGAGCGAGATCGAGTTGGGCAAGGCGTGCCAGGCGCACCTTCGGCAAACGCTTCTCAACTACATCGACAAGGGCGGCAAGCGCTGGCTCGACGTGCCGGGACATGCGTTGCTTCCAGCCGATGCGCCGGCGCCGAGCTTTGCGCCGCGTGCAGCGAAGGGCATCTTCTACGAGCAGTCGACGACGCTGTTGCTCTCTTATCTTTTCGGGCGGATGAAGCCGCGCGTGTTCTTCGATATCGGATCGGCGAGCGGCTATTTTTCGCTGCTTGCCGCATCGCGCGAGGATGCGGCCATCGAGGCGCACGCGTTCGACATGCGGCCCGTCGGCAAGCGCGACCTTGAGGGGCAATACGCGAAGCTGAAACTGCCGGGCCGCGTGCATGCGCATCTGGCCGGCTTGTCGGACGTCTTCGGCGGCGAGCGCGACGTTTGGTTTGCGCGCACGCAGATGTTCGAGACGGAGCCGCCGGTCGAGGCCTACCGCGAGGCTTGGCATCGGCGGTTGAAGTTTTGGCTGCGCGGCGACAAGACGCGGGGCTTGCACAAAGCGCGCGTGCTGCTCACCAGCCTCGATCATTTCAGCACGAACGTCGCCTGGCCCGAGCTCATCAAGTGCGATGTCGACGGGTATGAGGGCAAGGTGATCTCGGGCGGCAAGGCGCTGTTCTCGAGCGAGCGTGCGCCGGTCTTGCTGCTCGAGCTGCACCGCGACGCCATGCAGCGCGACGGGTTCAACCGGCAGAGCGTGGTCGCGCCTTTGTTCGCGAACGGATACCGCGCGCTGTTCCTCACCGATCACCACGACGCGACGAAGTGCGAGGTGCTGCCGGCGGGGCCGGAGCACGACCTCTTCCGGCGGCAGGAGACCGACATGGTGCTCTTCGTGCCGCCGCGGATGGCGGGTTAGCGCAAAACAATAATTGAACCACGAAGCACACCAAGCCTCTCAGCGTGATCGGTGATTTCGTTCGACGCGCTTCGCGCGCGGGCGCGCGGCCGGCATGGGCTGCGCGGCTTGGTGTGCTTCGTGGTTCAATCTAATGGAGCGCTGAGCTCGTGGCCCTCGGTGGCTGGGTCAGGCCCGGCCATGACGAGCTATTTTTGAAGAACCGCTGCTGCGATGTCGGCCAGGCGGTCGAGGTGGTTTTCTTTCATCGGTTCGAGCGTGCCAAGTTTTGCTGCCACTTGCTCGGGCGTGGCTGTGCGGACCGGGAGCACGGCCAGGCGGTTGTCGGCGGCGAGGGAGGCGACCGCTTCGTTGTCGCGGAAGGGCTTGGTGACGGCTGGTTCCAGCACGATCACCGGCCGTCGTGCCGCCACGCCTTCGGTGATCATCGACATGCTGTCGGACGTCGCCCAGATCGCGTCGGCGGCGTAGGCTTCGGCGATCGAGCCGGTGCCGGCCGCACGATGGTCGATGAATTTGTCGACGATGTCCTTGCGGCTGATGATGGGGTCGAGTGCCGCATAGAACGCATCCGGTGTGCGGCGCGAGGTGACGAGGATGAAGCGCGCGTCGTGGTCGCGTGCCACCGTACGCATCAGTTCGGCGAGTGCTTGCCAGTCCGCGTCCTTGAAATCGGCGGAGGGGATTGGGCCGCCGACGAAGACGGCGATGCGGAACGGTGTGGCGGGCCAACGCTTTGGCGTCGCGAACGCGTCGGGGTCGAGGGCGCAGGGTTTGAGCGCGTAGGCGGTGTTCGGAAAGTTGGCTTGGCTTTTGTACGGCGTCAGCACCAGCGCGAACTTGGCCCCACCAACGTGGCGCGGCGTGCCGGTGAAGACGTTTCGCGCGCCGGTCAGTTTGCTCAGCGCGATGTTGGCGGCCAGCGTGTTGCCGCCGGCGGAGACGATGACGTCGGCCTTCGGGATCGTCGTGATGCCGTAGAGCCAGGCGAGCACAAAGCGCGGCGGCAGAAAGCGTGCTGCGTAGCGCGCGAGGCGGCGCGGTACGATGCGCGGCTTGATGAGGTCGAGCCGCTCGACCTTCGTTTCCATGCGCCGGCCAAGTGCCAGCGCGATCGCTTCGCTTTGGCGGAAGTGGCCGGGGCGGCCGTCGGAGAGCAGCAGGATCGTCTTTGCCGCCATCAGCGCGCCGTCGCCATCAGGTTGCGGTAGACGTCGAGCGTGGCCACGCACATCGCTTCGACGGTGTAGGACTTCAGCACGCGGGCGCGGGCTTTCGTTTGCATCTCGCGGCGCTCGCCGGGCGTGAGGGCCAGCGCCTTCATGATGAGATTGGCCAGCGCGTCGGCATCGCCCGGCGGAAACAGGAAGCCGGTCACGCCGTCGGCGACCGTCTCGGCCTGCGCGCCGAGGTTCGAGGCGATGAGCGGGCGGCCCATGGCTTGCGCTTCCACCGCGACGCGGCCGAAGGCTTCGGGTTCGATCGAGGGCGTCACGATCACGTCGGCCGCCATGAACGCCGCCGGCATGTCGCTGCAGTGGCCGGGGATGCGTACGTTCTGCGAGAGGCCGTGACGGTCGATCGCGCTCAGCAGTTCCTGCACGTAAGCGTCGCGCTGCTGTGCGTCGCCGACGAGTACGGCTTCGAAGTCTTTGTGCGGCAGTTTCGCCAGCGCATCGATCAGCGTGAGTTGGCCCTTCCAGCGCGTCAAGCGGTTCGGGAGCACGATCGCGGGTTTGCCGGGGCGCAAGCTCCAGGCTTTGCGGATAGCGTCGATCCGATCTTGCGTCACGGATTCCGGCGTGAAGGCTGCGATATCGATGCCGCGCGGGATGACATGGAGGCGGATCTCGGCGACGTCGTGCTCGGCACGCACGTGCTCGGCGGTGAAGTTCGAGTTCGCGATCACGGCGTCGGCACGCGCCATGATGGAGTTGTACCAGCGCTTCGGCGCGGACTTCGCGTTGTAGATGCCGTGGTAGGTGGCGACGTATTTGGCGCCCGTGCGGCGGGCGGCGCGGTAGGCGCTCCACGCGGGCGCGCGCGAGCGGGCGTGGATGATGTCGATGCCGTTCTCGATGAGCGCGTCGGCGAGCGTCTTCGTGTTGCGCCAGATGGTGAGCGGGTTTTTGCTGTCGAAGGGCCCTAAGATCAGCTTCGCGCCGGTTGCTTCGGCTTCGGCATGGAGGCGGCCGCCCTTGGTCGCGATCCAGGCCTTGCCGCCCCCCGCCACGACCGCACGCGCGATGTCGATCGCAGTCCGCTCAGCCCCGCCGGCATCGAGGGCCGGAATCACTTGCAACACGGAGAGCGGGTGGACGGTAGGCATTAAGTGTTGCTGTGTTCCTGGGACCGCCGGCATCCTGCCGGCTCTTTGTGAAGCAAAATAGGAAAGAAAGTAAGAGCCGGCTAGAAGCCGGCGGTCCCAGGAAGCAAGGCCTTTAGGCCTTCGCGGTAGGTGGGGTAGAGGAGCTGCACGCCGAGGTCGGTTTTGATGCGGTCGTTCTTGACGCGTTTTGATTCGGTGTAGAAGCTTCTGCCCATCTCCGACATCGTCGCTTGTGCGTCTTCGAAGCGTTCGAGGGGCGGTGGCGCGACGCCCAAGAGCTTCGCCGCGTATTCGACGACTTCGTGCGGTGGGGCGGGTTCGTCGTCGCAGACGTTGTAGACGGCGCCGGCGTTCGGCTTTGCGATCGAGGCTTCCAGTACGGCTGCGATGTCGTCGACGTGGATGCGCGAGAAGATTTGGCCTTCGCGCACGATGCGGCGTGCGGTGCCGTCGCGCAGGCTTTCGAGTTGGTTGCGACCCGGCCCATAGATGCCGGCGAGGCGGAAGATCATCACCGGCACGTTCGTGCGCCTGCCCCATGCGGCCCATGCGTGTTCCGCTTCGAGGCGGCGTTGGCCGCGTTCGGTGGCGGGTGCTTCCGGTGTCGTTTCGTCGACCCAGGCGCCGGCGCGGTCGCCGTAGACGCCGGTGGTCGAGAGGTAGCCCAGCCACTTGGGGTGGAGCGTGTCTTTGTATTGGAGCGCGGGATCGCCTTGCGCAGCCGGCGGTGTGCTGACGAGCACGTGTGTTGCACCGCTGAGCGCTGCTGGCGGATCTGCCAGCGGGAATGCGTAGGCCTCGACGCCCGCGCGGATGAGTGCGTTCACCTTCTCAGGCTGGCGCGCGGTGCCCGCGATGCGCCAGCCTTTGGGTTTCAGGCGCTTTGCCAACGCTTGTGCGCTGAAGCCCAGACCGAAGCAGAACAGCCGGTTCATATAACCTTGCACACGTTTAATGCTTGAATTCCGGGCACGTTCTGCGAAGTCTCCGCCATGGTCAAGTTTCTGCTGATTGCCGCCGCTGCCGCCGTTGCGACGACGCCCGCGCCCGTCGTCCCCTGGGATTACGACACGTGTTTGGCGAAGGTCACGCGCCATCCCGACGACGCGCTCGAGATGGCGATGAACGCGCTGCAGGACGGCGACGAGCCCAGTGCTGCGCATTGCGCGGCGATCGCGCTGATCGGTTTGAAGCAATACGGCGAGGGCGCGCGACGGCTCGATGCGCTCGCGCGCAAGGGTTCGGCCGGCGGCGCCGAGATGCGCGCACAGTTGATGGATCAAGCGGGCAACGCGTGGCTCTTGGCCGGGCAGCCGGAGCTTGCGACCGCGTCGTTCACGGCGGCGCTGACCTTGATGCCGACGGAGGCGCTTTATCTGATCGACCGGGCGCGGGCGTCGGCGATGTTGAAGAAGTGGACGGCGGCGGAGACCGATTTGTCGGCGGCGCTGGTGGCCGAGCCCGGCAACTCCGAGGCGCTGGTCTTGCGGGCGAGCGCCAGGCGCGCGCAACGCAACTTCCAAGGTGCGATGGGCGACGCGACGCAAGCGCTGGCGCTCGACCCCAGCTATCCGGAGGCGTTGGTCGAACGCGGGCTCTTGCGCGCGGCGCTCGGCGACAAGGCCGGTGCGCGGAAGGATTTTTTGCGCGTGCTCGAGATCGCCTCCGACCCCGACCGCAAAATCGCCGACACCGCCGTGGACGCAGCCCGCAGCGCCCGGCGCGAGATCGAGAAGCTTGAGGTCACGAAGGACAAGCTCAAGCTGAAGGTGACGCAGTAATAATACGCGTCATGGCCGGGCTTGACACGGCCACCCAGGGTCGCATCCCAAACATTTCGATTGAACCACGAAGCACCAGGACCTCTCAGCGTGATCGGGAATTCTGTCGACGCGAGCGTCATTGCTGGGCGCTTCGCACACGGGAGCGCGAACGGCCTGGGCTGACACACCGCGGTTTCTCTTTTCGCGTTCTTCGCGGCTTCGCGTGAGACCCTGGGTGGCCGGGTCAAGCCCGGCCATGACGAATCTAGTTAAACGCACCACTCAGCGAGCACGGTCGGGTCAGTTTCGGTCGCCGCTTGCGCTGCGGCGTGCGCAGCGAACGCGTTGTCGTCGAGCAGTTGCTTTAGGGCCCAGATGGCGGCGCCTCTGATCAGTGGGTTTTCGTCGGTGAGGTGGCGTTGCGCGTGAGCACTGAGTGTTGTGTCGCCGGAATTGCCGATGGCGATGAGGACGTTGCGCAGGAAGCGGTCGCGGCCGATGCGCTTGATCGGGGATTTCGCGAAGCGTTGGCGGAAGGTTTCGTCGGTGAGTTGGGCTAGATCGGCGAGGTGGGCTCGCGTGATGTTTTCGCGCGGGGTGAAGGCGGCCTCGCGGCTTGCCTTTGCGAACTTGTTCCACGGGCAGACCGCCAGGCAGTCGTCGCAGCCGTAGATGCGGTTGCCCAGCCCCACGCGCAGCTCGCGCGGGATCGGGCCTTTGTGTTCGATCGTCAGGTACGAGATGCAGCGGCGCGCGTCGAGCTTGTAAGGCGCGGGGAATGCTTTCGTCGGGCAGATGTCCAAGCAGTTCGTGCAGGTGCCGCAGTGGTCGCTCTCGGCCGTGCCTTCGCCCAGATCCAGCGTCGTCAGGATGACGCCCAAGAACAGCCACGAGCCGTGATCGCGGCTGACGAGGTTTGTGTGTTTGCCTTGCCAGCCGAGGCCCGCCTTCTGCGCCAGCGGTTTTTCCATGACGGGTGCGGTGTCGACGAACACTTTCACGTCGCCGCCGAACGACGCCACCATCGCGCGCGCTATCGTCTTCAGGCGTTTCTTGATGACGTCGTGATAGTCGAGGCCTTGCGCGTAGACGGAGATCGTGGCGTTCGATTTCGCCTCAAGGCTTTCGAGCGGCGAGGCGGCCGGCGCGTAGGAGAGTGCCAGCACCACGGCGCTCTTCGCCTCAGGCCAGAGCGTTTGCGGGTCGCTACGTTCGTCGGCGCGCGCTTCCAGCCAGCCCATGTCGCCGTGGTGGCCCGCGCTCAAAAACGCGCGCAAGCCTTCGCGCACGCCGACATCGAGCGCCGCCTTCGCAAACCCCACGGCGTCGAAGCCTTCGCTGAGCGCCAGGTCACGGATTTTTTCGCGCGGGGTTGGCATGACACCTCGCTAGCACATCACCCCTCGCCTGCCCACTTCGGGCGGGAGAGGGGCCGGGGGTGAGGAGTGGGCGTTCCGCGGGGCTCAGCGAACCTATGAGGGTCGAGGCGGCACCATCTATTTACTCTGTCACCGTATCGAGGCCCTCACCCCCGGCCCCTCTCCCGCTCTCGCGGGCGAGGGGTGAATTAGAAATCCAGGTTCGCATAGTGGGCGGGCGGGCCGATACCGGGCAAATTGTCGGCGAGGATCGGGCGGAAGCTGGGGCGCGACTTCAGCCTGGCGTACCAGTCGCGCGCCTTGGGGAATTGCAGCCACGGCACGTCGCCGAAATAGTCCACGCAAGAGATGTGGGACGCGGCCGCGAAGTCGGCGAGGCTCAAGCCGCCCGCCAGGCAGTCGCGCTCATCGATCAGTTTTTCGATGAAATCCATGCGCAGGCGCAGCGCCTCCAGCGCGCGGCGCAGCGCCACCAAGTCGGGCTCGGGCGTCGGCATTTGGCGAAAGCGCTTCAGATATTTTTCGCGCACGACGACGGCCGTGATCTCGCCGAAGAAGAAGCGGTCGAACCAGGCGCAGAGCCTTCGCACCTCGGCGCGGTCGGCCGCGCGCTTGGGCATCAACGGCGGGTCGGGGTGGAGCTCTTCCATGTACTCGCAGATCGCCTGCGCGTCGGAAAACTTCGCGCCGTCGGTCTCGATGAAGACCGGCAGTTGCTTGGCCGGATCGAGCGGGAAGAGTTCGTCGCGCGGCTCCCACGGCTTTTCCGCATGCGCCTCGAACGTCAACTTCTTCTCGCCCAGGATCAGACGCACGCGCCGGCAGAACGGCGAGAGCGGGAAATGGTGGAGTTGGCGCATGGGTGGCAGGTTAGCGTGATTCGGTGGGGCGGCGGGCGACTTCAACACCGCCGTCATGGCCAGACCGGACGGTCACCTAGGACCAACCGTGCGCTAAGGCCAGCCGTCGTGCTTGGAAGGCTGATCTTCTTCGTGGTCTTCGGAGAAGCGGCCACGCTCTAACATTAGCTTGAGTGCTTGTTCCGCCACGGGCGCAATTCGTTGCGGCCATCCGGTTGCGATAAACTTTGCCTCCTTCATCGTTCTCGGCGTCGCGTTCAACGCCTCGATCATGAGCTTGTGCACCTGCGCCACGGCCGCGCTCTCTTCAGGTGTCATGGCGCTGTTGGGATCTGGGTCTCCTTCGTAAGGAAAGAAGTCGAAGAACATCTCGAAATATTCGGCGAAGCCGACGGTCTCGAGGTCAGCTTGCCACTCGACCAGCGACAACATTGCTTCCATCACGCGGTTGCGGAGGCTCTGGTCGACCAATCGTTCGGACACGGGCATCGCTCCAGGGTGCATCAGCCGCCCTGGGTGCACAATGGCTGGCGAAGGTATTCGAGCGTCGACGAGATAAAACGGCGACGCCTCTTTACAAATGGTCGTCATGGCCGGGCTTGACCCGGCCACCCAGGGACACGGCGCCATCCTCTTTGTTTGTCATGGTCCGCGGAGGCGGACCACCCACGACTAGTCGTCGTGGCTCAGGCCGATCGCCGTGGTTGGGTTGGCGATGCGGTGCGCCGTCCTTAGGATATGGACGGATCATGATGCGCCCGGGCGGGATACGAGCATGGACGATGGCCAGGTACTTGCCAAACTAACGTGTCCTGCGCGGCCATATGTCGTGTTGGGTCTGACCTTTGGCAGTCCAGCGATCCTTGCTGTGGCGGTGGCGATCATGAGGCCCAACGATGCTGCTTGGGTCTATGAGGTGATATTTGTTTGCTTCGGGCTACTCGTCGTGCCGATCTGGATTTGGCTCTATCTGAAGCAAATTGCACTTTACCCGCGAGAGATTGTGTTCGGCCGGTTTCGGTTGATCTCGAGCAAAGTGGCAGTTGCGGACGTTGTTAGTGCCGGCGTTGTTCACGAGGGCGTTGGTGTCGACGTGCCACGAAATCGCATGGAACTCGTCGTTTCTCAGCCATCCGGCCAAAGCACCATGCTCGTCAACATTCAGATGTTCGAGCTGAGGTCGGCTGAGAGGTTTTGCGAAGCGCTTCGGGCTCTCATTGCGCGACGGCAGTAAGAAAAGTCGTGGGTGGTCCGCCTGCGCGGACCATGACAGGTGGGAGGAGATGTCGGCGCGTGCTTCCCTGGGTGGCCGGGTCAAGCCCGACCATGACGGGCTAGTGGCCATTGCAGCGATAGCGGGGATGGCTGGGTGCTCGCATCTTGCGGGCCAGGCAGGCGAATTCCGGCGCTTTGAGGTCAACGATCTCGCGGCCATAGAACGCCCGTGCCGCCTTGCCGAATCCGTAGATGTGTTCGCCCTCCTCGGTGCCCATGTAGGCGCGGCTCATGCTTACCGCGAGCAACTCGTCGCGCGAGAACCATACGCGCAGTGGCAACATCATCACGAGCTCATCGATGTGGTGGTCGGTGTGGCCGTTCTCCGGCGTCCAACCGCTGCAGCCGCTATCAAGTATCAAATAGCGCGTGACAAAGTTTGCCGGATGGCTGTTCTTCAATTCCGCGATCATCGCTTCCCGCAGCGCCGCTGGTGGCGGCTTGAGCGACGCGGGCGCCTCAGCCAGCCAGCCTTCCGCCGTTCGCGTGCACCGAACGACCATCGGCGCGTAGGCTGCGGACAGCACCACCAGCAATGAGATCGCGGCGAGGCCGAGGGTCCATCCGATGATCCGAAAGGCGCGATCCAAGATGTGCAACGGCATCTCCACTGGTAACCGTCTCTCCCCCATACTGGCATGGTCGGCATGGGCCGACCATCAACGACTTCTCCGACTTCATCGTTGTGCAGTCGTGGGTGGTTCGCCTTCGCGGACCATGACAGTATGAAGACCCGGTTCAGTCGGAAAATACGCCATGAATTCTTCGCGCGGCGAAATCTATAGGGTCGAGGAAGAAATCGCCGCGATTGGGTTGTCGATGTGCCGGTTGCTCCCACCCGGCATCTCAGAGTCGATGACTGCGCACCTGAGAGAGCTTTTCGAGGCGAACGAGTATGGTGAGGCCATGGTCGCCTTAAAGTGGTTGGAAGAGAAGGATGGCGTCGATCCTGGCGCTGATGTTCGCGCGATGATGGACCGGATACGATCTCTGATGGATCGTTTGAAGCTGCTTTGCGATGGTGCCGCAGAGAAGTAGCAAATTCCGCTGTTGGGCAGCGGCCCTGGGTAGCCGGGTCAGGCCCGGCTATGACGGGGTTTTTGTGATTGTCGGCTGTTATTTGTCGCCTGGCTTGCCGGCGCGCGACCGTATGTACTTCAGCGTAGCGGTCAGTTTCTTCTGTACCGATGGCGTGTCGTGAAGGAACTCGCCGCCGCCCGGCCGATATTGTGCGAGCATCATCACCGCTTCCTGCAAATAGTCGTCGTCGGGATACGCATCGTCGATCGCGACCTCGATCCTATTTGCAAGTGAGAGTGTCGTGTCCTCGCCCGACACGAACTTCTGAATCATGTTCTCAAGGTCGTCGGGCATTGCACCGCCTGCGAGTTTAGTTGTTCACTTCCCTGGGTGGCCGGGTCAAGCCCGGCCATGACGACGCGCGGCCGGGCGAGGAATGTGCATAGTGTTCCCGTTTCCCAGGGGAGTTGGTCATGGTGGCATTTGCGCAGCTGGAAGCTCTGCTTCGTGCCGAACAAGGCGCTTCATATGGCAAGGGAGAGAGCGAAGGGTCGATAGCGGAGATCGAGAACTCACTCGGTGTGCGCATCGTTGGAGGTTACCGTTCTTTCCTAAGATGCTTCGGTTGGATCAGCGTCGGGTCGATCGAGGTGAATGGCGCCGGGCCGGATGTTCCATCCCATCTCGATTTGCTAAAGATAACCCTGTCCGAGCGATATGAGATGGGGCCGCCTCTCCCGCTCTTCTTGCTACCACTTTTGAATGATGGTGCCGGAAACAACTACTGCCTGGACACTGCGTCGACCGTCGGCGGCGAAAATCCAGTTGTATTCTGGGACCACGAACTCGACACGGATCAAGAGATCGAACAGGTGTCACCGTCGTTCCACGAATGGCTTTCGATCAGAATTCAGGAATCCCGCTAAGCCAGCGCGTGTGGCCCTGGGTGGCCGGGTCAAGCCCGGCCATGACGGATGTGGGGTGTGAACCGCGAACTTTCGAACTCTTGAACCCGGTCTGCCCTTCACATCCATCCTTGTCTCTCTCTTCCGTAGGTAGGGTTCTGCTGGATGGGACGCCGGATCGCTGTTCGAAAGTTCGAGAGTTCGCGGTTCACACCCTTCCCGGAGTTCGAAAGTTCGGAAGTTCGCGGTTACGCGGCCGCTGAGAACTTGCCGCGTTCGTTGAAGAGTTTGCCGGCCTTCGCCATGCGGTAGAGCAGGCCCTTCACTTGCGACACGCGGCTTTCGACCATCGCGGCGACGTCTTGGGCGGTCATCGGTTCGCCGGCTTTCGACAGCTCTTTGAGGATCTGCGCTTCCAGCGCCGTCGAGCGATACTCATCCGCGTCTCCCAGCACCGCCCAGAGGCCTCGCGTTCCGTCGAAGCGTAGGGCCTTTTCGAACACCGGCAGGTCGCGGCCTCTTCCGTAGAGGACGGCGTCGGCTTGGGCGGCTTCTTTGCGGAGGATCAGGATGCTGTCGGCGGCGCCGGTGAGGCCTGTCGTGCCGCTCACCAGGTCGAAGGGGTCTTCGGGGTTTTCGCGTTTCGAGGCATGGTGCATCACGACGATGGCGAGACGGTGTTTCGAGGCCAGGCGCTGCAGCACGGCCAGCTGCTCGAAGTCGTCGGTGTAGAGCGTTTTCTTGCCGTCGGCGCGGCCGCGCACTTTCGCCCACACGTCCACGATCACGAGCTTGGGCGTCTTCGCGGTTTGCACCCAGGCCTCGATCGCGCCGAGGCCGCCTTCGTCGAGGCGCGGCCATTCGGTGTGGAACGTGATGCGTTCGGGCCAAGGCTGGTCGCCCAGCATCTGCTGCACGCGCGCTTGGAGCCTTCGTTCGTTGTCCTCGAGCGCGAGCACCAGCACGTCGCCCGCTTCGCACGTCGTGGCCGAGAACGCGCGGCCGCCGGCGGCGACGGCGAGGCCGAGGTTGAGTGCGAGCCACGACTTGCCGAGCTTCGGCTTGCCCGCGACGAGGGTCAGGCCTTCGACGATGACGTCGGGCACGATCCATTTGATCGGCGCGAAGGTTTTGGATTGGAGGGCGAGACCGGAGATACCGGACCTGGGTGATTGGGGTTCGAGGATGGTGTCCCTGGGACCGCCGGCATCCTGCCGGCTCTTTGGCGGGGGCGATGCAGAAAGTGCCGGCTGGAAGCCGGCGGTCCCAGGCAAGAGCGGCGCTTCGTCGACGAGTTTGTGCAGTTCGCGGACGCTGTAGACGGGTTGTTGGATGTGGTCGAAGCCCCAGTCGCCGAGGTCCCAGCCGTCTTTGAAGCGGCGGTCGAGTTTGACGATGCGGATTTCGCTTGCTCCCACGCGCGCGAGTTCGACCGCGACGTCTTTCGCGTAGGCCCTGCCCGCTTCGTCGGCGTCGGGCCAGATCGTGACTTTGCGTCCCTTGAGCGGCGTCCAATCGGCGTGGGCCGCCGCCGTTGCGCCGCCCATCGACGTCATC
>JBGAPZ010000057.1:0-21517 GCA_044220975.1 Micropepsaceae bacterium
CTATGTTCTTTGGCGTAGCTCGGCCGCGTGGCTATGAGTGGCAGCGGTGGCGATTCTGGCCGGGTAAGGATCGGCCGTGCTTTAGAGCGGGAGACGACATGGGACTGAGCGACATCGATATTGCGCGGGGTGCGCGCGGATGAAGCTGCGCTCCGGCGCAGCCGCAGATTGAAGGTATAAGCCACGCCGCCTATATCAAATCCGCAAAGCGATTGGAGTTTCGGAATGCCACTCAACGATATTCTTCTACATATCGACAGTTATCCCGACGTGACTCCAGAGGTGGGGATCGATGACGCTATTCAGTTCGTCGCCAACGTTCAGGGCAAGGTCACGGCGCTTGCCGTTCAGACCACGTTTCCACCAGTCGCCAACAGAATTGCAGATTACGTGGTCGGTCTGAGCGGAATAGCGCGCGAAGAAAGTGCGAAGAGCCTCGCAGCATGCCGCGCAGCGGTGGAACTCTTCAAACGGAAAGCGCACGCGGCGGGCGTGTTCCGCGACGCGATCGTGGACTCTGCCAGCTATCTAGCGCTTGCCGATCATGTCGCGGTGCGCGCCCGGACATTCGACCTCTGCATTGTTCCCGTCGCGAGCGCGGGCGACGGACAAATGGAGGTCGCTCAAGGCGCAATCTTTTCCTCCGGCCGGCCGGTCCTTGTCCTCCCTGTGGGGGATAAGCGTTTGGCGAAGGCCAAGCTTGGCAAGGTCGTTCTCGCTTGGGACGGCAGCCGCCAGGCAGCGCGAGCCATGGCGGACGCAATTCCAATCCTGCTGCTGGCCGACGCCGTCCACATCCTTACCGTCGTCAACGAAAAGCCGACGGCCGTCGCCGGCCTCGGCGGGGCAGCGCAACGGCACTTGAGCATCCACGGGGTCCGCGCAGTCGTCGACGAAGTCGAAGCGAACGACGACGCAATCGGCGTGGTTTTGGATAGATATCTAAAGGCGCAGAGCATCGATCTGATGGTCATGGGCGCCTACGGACAATCGCGGTTACGCGAGTTCATTCTGGGTGGGGCCACGCAGCACGTCCTGCGCCATCGGATCGTGCCGCTTCTGCTGTCGCACTAAGCGGTTCGCCATGACGGGGATCGCGCTGGCCGACGTCTTGGCCGTTCTTTCAGGCGGCATCGTCGGCCTGACGCTTGGGGTTTTCGGCGGCGGGGGATCGATCCTGGCGGTCCCTCTGTTGCTCTACGTCGTCGGGATCAAGAACCCGCACGTCGCGATCGGCACGAGCGCCCTCGCCGTTTCCGTGAACGCGTTCGCCAATCTGATCGCGCACTCACGGGCGGGCAACGTGAAATGGCCATGCGCCGTCGTGTTCGGACTCTCCGGTGTTGCCGGCGCGTTCGTCGGCTCGACCTTGGGGAAGCTTGTCGACGGGCAGAAACTATTGTTCGTCTTCGGCATCGTGATGATTGCCGTCGCACTCGCGATGTTGCGGCCGCGCCAGGCGGACGGCGACCCCGCCGTGCGCATCAATCCCGCGATCGCGGTTCGCCTTATGGTCGTCGGCTCGCTGACGGGATTGCTTGCCGGGTTCTTCGGGATCGGCGGCGGCTTTCTGATCGTGCCGGGCATCATGCTGGGCAGCGGTATGGCGATGTTGAACGCCGTCGGATCCTCGCTGCTCTCGGTCGGGATGTTCGGTCTGACTACCGCCACGACCTACGCCTATGACGGGCTCGTCGATTGGCGGGTCGCGGGCGCGTTCATCGCCGGCGGGATTGCAGGTGGAATCGGCGGGCTTGCGTTGGCGCAACGGCTTTCCGCGCGCAAAGGGCTCTTGAACAGTATCTTTGCGGTTCTTGTGCTGACCGTCGCCGCCTATGTTCTTTGGCGTAGCTCGGCCGCGTGGCTATGAGTGGCAGCGGTGGCGATTCTGGCCGGGTAAGGATCGGCCGTGCTTTAGAGCGGGAGACGACATGGGACTGAGCGACATCGATATTGCGCGGGGCGCGCGGATGAAGCCGATCGTCGAGGTGGGGGCGAAGCTCGGCATTCCCGCCGACGATCTGCTGCTCTATGGGCGGACGAAGGCGAAGGTGTCGTTCGACTTCATCGAGGGGCTGAAGGGGAAGCCGGACGGAAAATTGATCCTTGTCACCGCGATCACGCCGACGGCCGCCGGCGAAGGAAAGACGACGACGACGGTGGGGCTCGTGGACGGGCTTTCGCATATCGGCAAGCGGGCCATGGGCTGCATCCGCGAGCCGTCGCTCGGCCCCTGCTTCGGGATGAAGGGCGGTGCCGCCGGCGGCGGCCACGCGCAGGTCGTGCCGATGGAGGACATCAACCTTCACTTCACCGGCGACTTTCACGCGATCACGACGGCGAACAACCTGCTGTCGGCCCTGATCGACAATCACATCTATTGGGGCAATGTGCTTGGCATCGACCCGCGGCGCGTGTTTTGGCACCGCGTCGTGGACATGAACGACCGGGCGCTGCGCGAGATGGTGATTTCGCTGGGCGGTGTCGCGAACGGGTTTCCGCGGCAGGACGGGTTCGACATCACCGTTGCTTCCGAGGTGATGGCGATCTTTTGTCTCTCGCGCGACTTGAAGGATCTCGAGCGCCGGCTCGGCAATATCGTCGTCGCGCACACCCGCGAGCGCAAGGACGTCACCGCGCGCGATCTGAACGCGCACGGCGCGATGACCGTGCTTCTGAAAGACGCGTTGATGCCGAACCTGGTGCAGACGCTGGAGAACAATCCCGTCTTCGTGCACGGCGGGCCTTTCGGCAACATCGCGCATGGCTGCAACTCCGTGCTCGCCACGACGACGGCGCTGAAGCTCGCGGACTACGTGGTGACGGAGGCGGGGTTCGGCGCGGATCTGGGCGCGGAGAAATTCTTCGACATCAAGTGCCGCAAGATGGGGCTGGCGCCCTCGGCCGCGGTGATTGTCGCCACCGTGCGTGCGCTCAAGATGCACGGCGGCGTCGCGAAGGAGGCGCTTGGCGCTGAGAACGTCGCTGCCGTGGCCAAGGGGTGCTCGAACCTTTCGCGCCACATCAAGAATGTGCAGTCGTTCGGCGTGCCGGCGATCGTCGCGATCAACCGGTTCGACAGCGACACGGACGCCGAGATCGAAGCGATCCGCGCTGCCGCGCGTGCCCAAGGGGTTGAGGCCGTGCTTTGCACCCATTGGGCCGACGGCGGCAAAGGGACTGCGGAGCTTGCGCGCCAGATCGTGGCGCTCACCGACAAAAACGGCGCGCAGTTCCGCCTGCTCTATCCGGACGACATGCCGCTTTGGGAGAAGGTGGAGACGATCGCGACGAAGCTTTACGGCGCCAGCGAAGTCGTCGCCGACACGAACATCCGCCAGCGCTTTCGCGAGTTGCAGGCTGCCGGCTTTGGGAAGCTGCCGATTTGCATGGCCAAGACGCAGTACTCGTTCTCGACCGACCCGCTGCTGAAAGGCGCGCCGTCCGGCCATGTCGTGGCACTGCGCGAAGTCCGGCTCTCCGCCGGTGCGGAGTTCCTCGTCGTATTCGCCGGGGACATCATGACGATGCCGGGCCTGCCCCGCACACCGTCCGCGAACCACATCCGCTTAAACGACGCAGGGGAGATCGAGGGGTTGTTCTGAGACGCGCTTGTCTTGGTCGGTTAGAATGGTGCCGCTAGAGGGTGAGAAGAACAGATGAAAAACCCTGCCGGATGGCTTGTTGTTGTTGGAGCGTTACTCGGCGCGACGGCGTGCACGACGACGGCGCCGTCGCCGGATCTTACGCAATGCAAGGGAGGTCCTGGCACAACCGACGATGCCAAGTTGGCCGCCTGTGCGGCGATTATCCAGGCCGCGGATCAAAGCGATAGCGTGCGCGCCGATGCCTATTTCAATCGCGCCAAGGTTTTCTTCCTCAAGGACGACTACGACCGAGCAATCGCGGATTTCGATCAAACGATCGGGCTGAGACCCGATGCGCACGGCGCACTCACGCTTCGCGGCATGGCCTATTCGCGCAAGGGCGACTACGACCGCGCGATCGCCGACTATACGAAAGCGCTGCAGCTCTACCCGGGATTCGGCATGGCCATGGGCGGACTGAGTGAAGCCCGAGAGGCGAAAGCCCGCCTCGCAGGCGGGGGCAAAAGCATGGTGATCCGCGCGCGTGGTGCGACGGCAAAGCGTTCGTCGATGAGGGATTTGCCCAAGATCTGCAAATTTCCGGTTGCACGACGCTGATCGACTCCGGGCGTGAGACGCGCGGCGCCTTGGCTGACGACTACTTCAAGCGCGCGAAGGCGTATGATCTCGGCGGGAGCAACCGCGACAAGGCCATCGCGGACTACAGTCAGGCGATCAAGTTGAAGCCCAACTTCGCCGAAGCCTATTTTTACCGCGGCACGATTTATTTTCTTGGCGCCCAACACAACCAAGCCATCACCGACTTCGATCATGCGATTGCACTGAAGCCCGGCCAGGCCCTTTATTTCAGCTATCGCGGCCAAGCGCGTTCCGCGAAAGGCCAATTCGCCGCCGCGATCTTGGACTATGATCGGGCCATCAAGCTGCAGCCGAAAAGTGCCGACACGTTCGTGGACCGCGCCCGCGCCCTCATCGGCAAAGGCGAGTACCGCCGCGCCGTCGCCGACTGCGATCATGCGATCGAGCTTTCGCCCCTGAACGGCGTCACGGCGAGCTACAATACGCGCGGCGACGCGTATTTTCACCTTGGCGATTGGCGCAAGGCGATCGACGACTACGATCGCGCGGTAAAGCTGTGGCCCGAGTACGCCGTCGCCCTATATGGACGGGGCGCAGCGAAGACCCGCCTTGGCAATATGGCAGACGGACAGAGTGACATGCAGGCTGCGCAAAAGCTCCAGGCTGATGTTGCGACCGCGGAGTCAAAGTTGGGCATTGAACCAGCCAAGTAGTCCAACGCTTCGCTGGTTAGCGGCTGGGCTCGGGCGCCGGGCTGACGACGATTTCGATGTCGAGCGCTTGCGCGCAGCTGAGGTGGCGCGCCTCTACCGCGCAGGCGACCCGCACGCGCCGCTCGCCGAGAACGGTTTGGGAGATCGTCGCCGAACAGACCTTGTCGCATTCCTGACCCGTGGCACGGATCAAGGCGGCCAAGACGGGCTTGTAATCGCCGGGCATCGTGCGCTCCAAGTCGACGTCTTGTTTCCCACGCGACTCCGGGCGCGTCAGAAAGGCATAGGCGGCAATCGAAGCGACGACGAGCGCCAACACCACGAGTGCCGCGTTCTCGAATTTGTGGCTGTCGTTGCCGCTGCGCGCCATCGTCACGTCTCTTTGAGGCGATAGCCGACGCCGGGTTCGGTTTCGATGACCGGTTCGGTGCGCGTTGCGTGGAGTTTGCGCCTGAGTTGACCGATGTAGACGCGCAGATATTCCGCGTCGGCGACATGCGCCGGCCCCCACACTTCCTGCAAAATCTGGCGTTGCGTGAGAACCTTGCCGGGATGCTTCACGAAAAGCCGCAGCAGGTCGAACTCCTTGGGCGTCAGATGGATCGTCTCTTCGCCCCGCTTGACGATCCGCCGCGCGATGTCGACGCTCAAATCCCCCTGCTTGAAGATCGGCGCCTCACCCTGCTGACGCAAGCGATGGCGCAGCGCGGCACGCAAGCGGGCCATCAGCTCTTCGATGCCGAACGGCTTGTTGACGTAGTCGTCGGCGCCCAGGTCGAGCGCCTCGACCTTTTCGGCCTCGCGCTCGCGCGCCGAGAGGATGAGGACGGGTGTCTCGCTTTTCGCCCTGATGTCGCGCAGCACGTCCTTTCCGTCGCCGTCGGGCAAACCCAAGTCGAGCACGATCAGGTCGGGCTTCTCGCATTCGGCGAGGCGCCGCCCCTCCGCGCCGGTGCGCGCTTCGACGACATCGAAGCCGTTCGCGATGAGGCTCGTGCGCAGAAAGCGCAGGATTTGCGGTTCGTCGTCGATGACGAGGATGCGTGGCTTTCGCTCGCTCATGGGGCCGCTACCTCCGTGTGTTCGGATGCAGGCTGCGGTTCGACCGGAAAACTCACGATGAAGGCGGCGCCGCGGGCCTCGTGCACCGGGCTTTTGACCTCAATCTTGCCGCCCATCGCGTCGACGAAGCCTTTGCAGATCGACAGGCCAAGGCCGCTCCCCGCCGGCTTCGAGTCGCCGCGCTGCACGCGAAAGAAGCGATCGAATAGCTTGTCGAGGGAATCAGGTGGAATGCCCACCCCATCGTCCATCACCTCGAACGCGACACGTCGGTCGTGAACCTTGACCGAGGCCCAAACATATTGCGCGCCTTCGCCGTGCTTGATCGCGTTGTCGAGCAGGTTCACGAGTACGGTCTCAAGCAGCATGAAGTCCGCGCGCAACAACGGCAAGTCGGGGCCGATCCGAACGTCGACCGAGAGCCCCTTCGCACGCGGGGCAATCCGGGCCGCGGCTGATTCCAGAACCTCGGCCGGGTCGATCCACTCCTTGCGCGGCTTGAAATCGCCCGCCTCCAAGCGCGACATGTTCAGCAAATTCGTGATGTATTGATCGAGGCGCTTGGACTCGTCTTCAATGGCGGCCAACAGCTCGTCCTTCGAAGCATCGTCGAGCTTGGTATTGTCTTGGCGCAGCGTCGAGGCCGAACCCAAGATGGTCGTCAGCGGCGTGCGCAGATCGTGCGACACGGACGACATGAGCGCGGTGCGCAGGTTGTCCGTCGCGGTCATGGCTTCAACCCGCGCGGCCTCTTCGGCAAAGGTCAACCGCTCGATCGCGATCGCCGATTGATCGAGGATCGAGTCCATCGTCTGCAACAAGTCTTGGCGCAGTTTCGGGTCGGCCGCGCCTTGCCGCAACCCGAGGACACCGACAATCTTCTTCGCGGTGCGAATGGGGCGAAAATGCCAGCCCGCCGACGGCAAGGTGGTCGTGCGGTAACCGGCGGGTTCGCCGTGTTGCATCGCCCAGCGCGCCGCAGCCATAGATGCGTCGTCGAGCGCATCGTCCGGCGGCCACGCGTAACGGATCTCCAAGTCGGTCGCACCGGGCAGCAGCGCCATCGCGGGGAGCTTCGACAGACGAAACGCTTGCAGCACGATGGCATGCAGCAGTGCGTCCGGCGTTGCAGCCGCGCTGAGGCGGCGGGAGAAATCGAATAGGGTTTGCAGTGCGGAGGCGCGCGCTTGCGCGCCGGTTGCTTGATCGCGCACGCGTCCAGCCAACAGGCCGGTCGTGGCACCCACACCCAGGAACACGGAAAGCGTGATCAGGTCGTCCCAATCGTTGATAGAAAACGTGTAGTACGGCTCAGTGAAGAAAAAGTTCCAAAATGGGAAGGCGATGAGCGCAGTCGCGAGGCCCGCACGCACGCCGAACCGCACCGCACCTAAGAAGACGGCGGTCAGAAAGAGCATTGCCATGTTGGGCAGCGTCGCGAACGTTCGCAGTCCAAGCCCGATGCCCACGACGACCGCCACACTGATCACGGCGTAGAGCCATCCCCGGACACCCGGCGAGATACCGGGAAAGCGAAGTTTCCAACCGACCTCCGGTGTGCGCTCGGGTACCACAATGTGAATGGGAATTCCTTCGGACCGACGCACGAGTTCGTTCGCCAGCGAACGGCGAAACAGTTCGCGCAATAGACTGCCGCGCGAACGGCCGATGACGATCTGAGTCACGTTGTTACGGCGAGCGTAGCCGAGCAGCTCGCCCGGCAAGTCTTCGCTGACAAGTCGCTCGACGCGTCCTTGGAGTTGTTCGGCGAGCTTCAGCGCTTCCTCGACGATATCGCGCTGTGCGGGAACCAGAGGGGGCGCGTCCGAACGCTCGATGTGAACGGCAATCCACGGCGCGCCGATTTGGTCTGCAAGACGGCGTCCGGAGCGCAACACGGCGGTGGCAGTCGCGTCGGGTCCGATACAGACCATAATGCGTTCACCCGCCGCCCACGGGCCTTCGATCGCATGGGCACGCATATAGCCGACCATCTGCTGGTCGACGCGGTCGGCGGTATGGCGCAACGCGAGTTCTCGCAGAGCGCTCAGATTGCCCGGCTTGAAGTAACTTTCGAGCGCGCGGCCGGCAAGCTCGCCGCCGTAGACTTTGCCTTCCTTCAGCCGGGCGGTCAGTTCCTCCGGCGTCAGATCGATGAGTTCGACCTCATCGGCCTTTTCCAACACATGATCCGGCAATGTTTCGCGCACGCGCACGCCGGTGATGCGAGCAATGACGTCGTTCAGGCTTTCAAGGTGCTGAATGTTAAGCGTGGTGTGAACGTCGATACCGGCCCGCAACAATTCTTCGACATCTTGCCAGCGCTTCGGGTGGCGACTGTCGGGCGCGTTGGTGTGAGCATATTCGTCGACGATCAGGACTCTCGGATGACGCTGCAGCGCCGTGTCGAGATCGAACTCGCGCAGCGTCTGGCCGTGATATGGCACCGCCCTGCGCGGCAGGATTTCGAAGCCTTCAAGCATCGCCTCGGTGTCAGCACGGCCGTGGGTTTCAACGAGGCCGACAACGATTTCGACGTTTTGCGCTTTCAGCCGGCGCGCGCCCTCGAGCATGGCGAACGTCTTACCGACGCCTGGCGCCATGCCGAGATAGACCTTGAGACGACCGCGCCCTTCGCGGGCGGCCTCCGCGAGAAGGGCTTCAGGCTCGGGTCGCCGTGGTTCGCGGGGCTCGGTCATGCACCTATGATAGTGCTACGGCGCAGGCGGCGCAGCAGGTTCAGATGGTTGAGGAGGCGGTTCGGTAGGCGCCGTCTCCGGTTCAGTGGGCGCTGTCGCGGGCTCAGTGGTCGGAGGGGCTGCCGGTCCAACACTCCTTTCCGCCTCGAGCGCAAGGTTGATCTTGAGCACATTGACGCGCGGCTCGCCGATAAAGCCGAGGGTGCGGCCTTCGGTGTTCTTGTCGATCAGCGCATTCACCTCGTCGAGAGAGATACCCCGCGCCTTTGCCACGCGCTCGGCTTGCCGGTGTGCGTTCTCGGGTGAGATATGTGGGTCGAGGCCCGAGCCGGAGGCCGTCACGGCGTCAGCGGGAACGGGTGCGTCGCCCGGGTAGCGAGCCGCTTCGGTCTTGATGCGCTCCATGAGCTTTGGCGAGGTAGGCCCGAGGTTTGAGCCGCTGGACGACGCGCCGTCATAGCCGTTTGCGCCGGCGCCAGATGGGCGCGGCCAGAAGTACTTGTCGCCGGTGAACGCCTGGGCGATCAGCTCAGAACCGATGGCCTTGCCGCCTTTCATGACAATGCTGCCGTTGGCCGTATCCGGCGCGATGACTTGCGCGATGCCGGTTATAGCGAGAGGGTAAGCCAGTCCCGTCAGAATCGTGAAGAGCACGATCATGACGATCGCAGGGCGGATGTGTTCGAGGGGGTTCATGGTTCTCTCCGCTCAGACGAACAGGTTCACTATGACATCGACAATCTTGATGCCGACGAATGGCGCGATGATGCCGCCGAGACCATAGATCAGAAGGTTGTTGCGCAAGACGGCCGCTGCGCCGAGCGGGCGATACTTCACGCCGCGCAACGCGAGCGGGATCAACGCTACGATGATCAACGCGTTGAAGATGATCGCCGAAATGATCGCCGTGACCGGATTCAACCCCATGACGTTCAGGGCCCGCAGTTCCGGATAAGTGGACAAGAAGAGGACGGGAATAATGGCGAAGTACTTGGCGACGTCGTTGGCTATCGAGAACGTCGTCAACGCGCCGCGCGTCATCAGCATTTGCTTGCCGATCTCCACCACCTCAAGCAGCTTCGTCGGGCTTGAGTCGAGGTCGACCATGTTGGCCGCCTCGCGCGCGGCCTGCGTTCCGGACTGCAAGGCAATGCCGACATCGGCTTGAGCGAGTGCCGGCGCATCGTTCGTGCCGTCGCCGCACATGCCGACGAGGCGTCCACCGGCCTGCGCCTTACGGATGAAACTAAGCTTGTCCTCGGGCGTCGCCTCGGCAATGAACTCGTCGACGCCCGCCTCGCTGGCGATGGCCGCGGCCGTGATCCGGTTGTCGCCGGTGACCATCACGGTCTTGATGCCCATTGCGCGCAGCGCGTTAAACCGATTCTTGATATCGGGTTTCACGATATCTTTGAGATGAATGACGCCAAGCAGCTGTTTGTCCTTTGCAACCGCAAGCGGCGTGCCGCCGCTGCGGGCGATGCGCTCGACGACCGCGTTGAAGTCGACCGTTGCAGGCGCGCCGATGCTCGATAGCACGCTGTCGACGGCGCCCTTGCGATAGTGCACACCGTCGATGTCGGCGCCCGAGATCCTGGTTTGGGCCGTGAAGGCGACGTACTCCACCTTCTTTCCTGCGAGGTCGGGGGTCTTGATGCCGATCTTCGTGGCGATGTAGTCCACGATCGAGCGTCCTTCGGGCGTTTGATCGGCGAGCGACGAAAGCTGCGCCGCCTCTGCTAGATCGCGCAGCGCGACGCCGGAGACAGGCAAGAGCTCGTCGGCCATGCGGTTGCCGAAGGTGATCGTGCCCGTTTTGTCGAGAAGAAGCGTGTCCACGTCGCCTGCCGCTTCAACGGCGCGGCCCGAAGTCGCGATCACATTGAAGCGCACAAGACGGTCCATGCCGGCGATGCCGATCGCCGAAAGCAAGCCGCCGATGGTGGTCGGTATCAACGTGACGAAGAGCGCGATCAGCGTCGTCACCGACACCTGCGCCCCCGAATAGGAAGCCAACCCGACGATCGACACGACGACGATCAAGAAGATAAGGGACAAACCTGCGAGGAGCACGTCGAGCGCGATCTCATTTGGCGTCTTCTGGCGGCGTGCGCCCTCGACAAGGGCAATCATGCGGTCGATGAAGGTTTGACCAGGGGCAGCCGTGACGCGAACAACGATCCAGTCGGAGAGCACCTGCGTGCCTCCGGTCACGGCGGAACGGTCGCCGCCCGCCTCACGGATGACGGGCGCGGATTCACCTGTGATGGCGCTTTCATTGACCGAGGCGACACCATCGATGATTTCGCCGTCGGATGGGATCAAGTCGCCCGCATCGACCACGACGATATCGCCGACTTTGAGGTCGCTGGCGCCAATCTTGTCAAAGCGTTTGCGGTCTTTCGGATCGCTGAGGCGCTTGGCGGTCGCCTGCGTGCGGGTGCGGCGGAGCGCGTCGGCTTGGGCCTTGCCGCGCCCTTCGGCGACCGCTTCGGCAAAGTTCGCAAAGAGCACGGTGAACCACAGCCACACCGCGATCTGAGCACTGAACCAAATCGGGCCGCCAATAAACGCGTCGCGAATGGCAAGGATCGTCACCAAGACCGTCACGATTTCCGTGACGAAGATGACGGGATTGCGCGCGAGCTTGCGCGGGTCGAGCTTCAAGAAGGCGTCAGCAACGGCACGACTCAACAAACTTGTGTCGAAGGCGGAAGCTTTGCGGGCGGCCTTGGCGATCATGATTTTTGTCTCGGTGCAAGCTGTGTCGTTATGGAGAAAGGTGGCCGGCCTGCATCATGAAGTGTTCCGCGATGGGGCCGAGCGCGAGCGAGGGAAAGAACTGCAGGCCACCCATAATCAGAATCACACCGATGACGAGTCCGACGAAGAGCGAATTGTCGGTCGGGAACGTACCGGCGGCGGTGGGCGTCTTGATCTTGGCGCCGACAGATCCTGCGATCGCCATCATCGGAACGATGTAAGCGAAACGCCCGAGCAGCATCGCGAGACCAATCAACACATTGTAGAATGGCGTGTTTGCGGTGAGGCCGGCGAAGGCCGAGCCGTTGTTTCCCGCGCCTGACGAGAAGGCATAGAGAATTTCGGCGTAACCGTGCGGCCCGGTGTTGAGCGGGCCTGCCTTGCCCACGTCGAGCGACGCGGCGATGGCGGTGAAGCCCAAAATCGCAACCGGCAGAATCAAAACCGCGAGGACGGCGAGTTTCATTTCCTTCGCACCGATCTTCTTCCCGAGATATTCCGGCGTACGGCCGACCATGAGGCCGGCGACAAACACCGACAGGATCGCGAAGACGAGCATGCCGTAGAGACCGGAACCGACACCGCCGGGCAGGACCTCGCCGAGTTGGATCAGGAACAACGGCACGAGACCGCCCAGCGGCGTGTAACTGTCGTGCATGGAGTTCACCGACCCGTTGGACGCGCCCGTCGTGGCCGCGGCCCACCAAGTGCTCGAGGCGACACCGAAGCGGACTTCCTTGCCTTCCATGTTGCCCATGGACGGGTCGATCCCGGCTGCGGTGACGATGGGGTTACCGGCGCTTTCGGCGACATAGCAGCCCACGGTCGCGGCGACGAGCAGCACCGCCATCACCGCGTAGAGCGCATAGCCCTGACGCTTATCGCCCACCATCCGGCCGAAGGTGAGCGCAAGCGCGAACGGAAGCGCGATGATCGCCCAAGTTTCGATGATGTTGGTCCACGCGTTCGGGTTCTCGAAGGGATGGGCGCTGTTGACGTTGAAGAAGCCGCCGCCGTTGGTACCGAGCTGTTTGATCGCGACCTGCGAAGCGACCGGGCCGAGACTCAGCGTCTGCTCCACGCCCTCAAGCGTCGTGGCCTTGATCCAAGGCAGCAACGTTTGCGGCATGCCGAGCAAGATCAAAGCGATCGCAACGACGATAGAAAGCGGCAGAAGGACGTAGAGCGTGCAACGCGTGAGATCGACCCAGAAATTGCCGAGATCGCGCGTCTGCGAGCCGGCGAAAGCGCGCGTGAAGGCCACCGCCAGGGCGATACCCGTCGATGCGGAAACGAAATTGTGGACGGTAAGCCCCATCATCTGGGTCAGGTGGCTCATCGTCGTTTCGCCGCCATAGCTCTGCCAGTTCGTGTTGGAGACAAAGCTGACAGCGGTGTTGAACGCGAGGTCGGGCGATGCGGGACCGAAGCCTGATGGGTTGAGCGGTAGCGACGCCTGGAACCTCAGAATGGCGTAGAGCGAGAGAAAGCCGGCGACGCTGAACGTCAGCATAGCGATCGTGTAGGCGCGCCAATCCTGCCCCTTCTTCGCATCGACGCCGGAGAGCCGGTAGAAGACTCTCTCTATTGGCTCCAGAACGGGATGAAGAAAAGTGCGCTTGCCGTCGAAGACGTTGGCCATGAATGCGCCGAGCGGCGGCGCGGTGAGCGCCACCAATACGAACAGGAACGCGATTTGGAGCCAGCCGACTAAAGTCATGAGAAATTATCCCGTGATGCGCGGCGTTAGAGTTGTTCAGGGCGCATGAGCGCGTAGAGCAAATAGATCAGGACGATCACTGCAACGATGCCGCCAAGAAGATACTCAATCATGTGGTTCTCTCCGACTAGGCGCGCGAGCAGAGCGCAACGTACAGCCACATCACGCCGAAGAAGCCGGCGCCGACGAACAACATGAAGATGTCCGAACTGGGCATATGATTTAACCTCGTCGTTCGCTCGCTCGTGGGCGAGGATGCATTTCGTTGGTTGTTGAGCCAGAGTCGAAGCCGCGTTTGTCTTTCGCCTCGGAGGTGTTCGGCCACTTGCATCGAGTTTGCAGCCGGCAGAATCAAAGCCCGAACGCTCCACAGTTGTGCTCTTCGAAAAAGCGACATGGAAGATTTAGAGCTGCGAATGCAGGATTTCGATATGGAAGAAAGGGCGGTAGCATAAAGATTGTATAAAGATCGCACCGCTGCCTTCGCTTCGCTGCGTTCTGCGAGGCAGACGAGGGAAGCGCCGAATCAGGAAGGCTCGGAGTGGAAGCTCCGGATTTGGCTTTTGCAGATCCCTTATGTAAGGCCCACATGTCGGCGCCCTTTCCCAGCGAGCGCGAGGTGCCGGTTCTGCCGGTGCCAGCGCGTGTGTTGGACACGCGTTCAGTCCTTCGGGCAGTGTACGCTCGGCGGCACCGGTTTCATGAGACTCGCAACCTTCAACGTCAACAACATCAACGCGCGCCTACCCAATCTGCTCGATTGGTTGAAGCGGACGCGGCCGGATGTCGTTGCGCTGCAGGAGTTGAAGGCGGCCGACACGCAGTTTCCGAAGCGCGAGATCGAAAAGGCGGGTTACCGGGCTGTTTGGCGCGGGGAGAAAGCTTGGAACGGTGTTGCGATCCTGGCGCGCGGATACGAGCCCGTGGTGACCCGCACGGTTTTGCCTGGCGAACGCGAAAGATGAGCAGAGCCGCTATCTCGAGGCAGCAGTGAACGGTGTGTTGGTCGGCGCGCTCTATGCGCCCAACGGCAATCCGCAGCCTGGGCCTAAGTTCACATACAAGCTTGCGTGGATGGACCGGCTCGTCAAACACGCGGCAGCGCTTATTGCCGAGGGTGTGCCGGTGGTGTTGGCGGGCGACTTCAACGTTGTGCCGACGGACCGCGACATCTATGTGTCGAAGTCCGGCACGTATGCGAAGAACGCGCTGGTGCAGCCGCAGAGCCGCGAGCGATTTCAGCAATTGCTTGCGCAGGGTTGGGTTGACGCGATCCGCGCGATGCATCCGGACGAGCCGATGTATACGTTCTGGGACTATCTGCGAAACGCGTGGGCGAAAAATTCAGGATTGCGCATCGATCATTTTCTGTTGAGTCCGACGGTTGCCAAACGCTTGACTGCGGCGGGTGTCGATCGCGACGAGCGCGCCAAGCCTCGCGCGAGCGACCATGCGCCGGCTTGGATTGAACTCAAGAGCGAGGGGAAGATGCCGCGACGTACAGCGAAGCCGCCTACGAAAACCAAGAAATCTGCGGCGAGCGCGCCGCCGAAGCGGAAGAAAACCGCGGCGCGGCCCCTTCTGGTAATCGACGGCGACAACTTCGCCCATCGTTCGTATCACGCGCTGCCCAGTTCGATCATGCGCGCTGGCAAGAAGCCCGGCGGCGCGATCGTGGGCTTTGCCAATTTTCTCATGCGTATCTATGCGGCCGAGCAGCCGCGTGCGGTGTTGGTGGGCTGGGATACGTTGGATGCCTCCACGTACCGCCACGACGCCTATCCCGCCTATCAAAGCGGGCGCGAATTCGACGACGCGTTGCTTGAGCAGTTGGCGCTGTTGCCGGAGGTCGTCGCGGCGTGCGGTTTCGCCAACGCCCGGGCCGCGGGCTTTGAGGCCGACGATTTTCTGGCCTCGGCTGTTGCTGCGGAGGAAAAGCGCGGCGGCGCAGCGCTGATTGCGAGCGGCGATCGCGACATGTTTCAACTTGCCTCGGCGCAAACCACGATCTTGTACCCAAAGCCCGGCGGCATAACGGAGCGGATGACCCCAGCAGAGGTACGCGAACGCTATGGCGTCGAGCCTGCGCAAGTGCCCGACTTCATCGCGTTGCGCGGCGATCCGTCGGACAAGCTGCCGGGCGCGCGCGGTGTGGGCGAGAAGGGAGCAGCAAACCTTGTGCGGCAGTTTGGAAGCCTTGAAGCAATGCTGAAGGCGGGGCGGTTCCCCGAACAGGCAGACGACCTGCGTCTCTTCAAGAAAATTGCCACTATGAACCGCAAGGCGCCACTACCGCGTCTCGCCGATCAAACGCCGACGTGGGGCACGGCCGCGGCGTTGATGCGCAAGTGGGAACTGAACAACGTCGCCAAGCGGATGGAAGAACTTGCGCGCGGGGTTCAAGGATAAGGCGTGCCGTCCTTGTGTACGAACCGGCCGTCGGCGTTGGTGCTCATCATGTCGATATCCGAGCACGTGGTAATGTCGGCGGGCTGGCGCGAGCCGACTTCGAGATAGACCGCCGTCGTATTGGATTTGTTGATGAGGTGATGGCCGTTGCCGCTGCCCTTCGCAAAAGCTGCGCAATCGCCGGCGCGCAGCACCGTCTCGCCACCGTCTTCGACCAGCGTCAGTTCGCCTTCGAGCACATAGACGAATTCGTCTTCGTGGCTGTGCCAGTGTCGCTGGGTCGACCAACTGCCCGGAGGCAAGCGCATCAGATTGACGCCGAAATCGCTAAGCCCGCCCGCATTGCCCAGCCGCTGCCGCACGCGCTCGGCGCACTGCGCGTCGAACGGTGGCGGATAACCCGAACCTTTGCGCGCCGGTACGGCGGCGACGTCTATCTTAGGCATGGGGCGAACCTCACGGCACCTTTGTGCTGGCGGATAGGATCGACTGTTTCGAGCACGACGGTTTAAGGCCGCCAATTTCGACCGTCGCGGTGACGTCTTCGCCCGCGGGCATGCCGGTGGTTGCGACCATAATGGATGAGGTCCCCTGCCCGCTCTGGATCGTGCCGGCCGAGACGCTCCAGTTGTAGGTCAGACCCTCCTTCGCGGGCTCAACAGAGAAGAATGCGGCTCCGTCGCCCGCCTGCACTTTGATGGTGAAGGTGGCGCACGCTTTTGCCGCGTCGGAAGGTTGCGCGAAGATACCTACGGCGAATACGAACGCTGCAACGGCTGCTATGAGATGAGACGGTTTCATTGTACCCCTTTTTGAAACGCGGTTTCGGATATCATAGTACGGGTTCGGCTTTCGCTTGTCTCCAGTCAAACCCGGTCTTCGGGCTTCCGCCGCGGCGGGCAAGAAGGATCTCGCATGACCTCACCATCTCCTAGAGCCACCATCATCGGATCGCCGGTGTCACCGTTCGTGCGCAAAGTTCTTGTTGTTTGCGCGTTGAAAGGGATCGAGGTTGAAATCGATCCGATTGTCGCTTTCTTTGCGAACGATGCATTCGATGCAATTTCGCCCGTAAGGCGCATTCCCGTCTACCGCGACGAGCGCGTGACGCTGTGCGACTCAAGCGTGATCTGTCAGTACCTCGAGGACCGTTATCCGAGCCCGAGTGTTTATCCAGCCGACATCGCGGAGCGAGCTGAGGCACGATGGCTCGAAGAATATGCAGATACGCGGATGAGCGACGTTTGCCTCTGGCGCATCTTCAACGCGGCGGTGATCGGACCTGCGATTTGGGGAAGGCCGCGCGACAAAGAGGCGATCGCGAAAGTCCTGACGACGGAGTATCCCGCCGTTATGGATTATCTGGAATCCAAGCTGCCGCCCGAGGGACATTTCTTTGGTACGCTTTCGATCGCCGATATCGCGATCGAGGGGATCTTTCCGAATTTGAGTTGGGCGCGCGTTGAGCCCGACGCTGCGCGCTGGCCACGGGTGGCGAATTGGGTGACGCGGTTGCGCGCGCAGGAGCCGTTCCTTTCGCTGGAGCGTGCGGCCGCAGCGTTAATGCGGGTGGCGCCCATTGAGCAGCGTACGGTGCTCGGCGATCTAGGCTTCAGACTGACGGCTCAGACTTACGCGACGCCAACGGCGCGGCCAGGGCCAATGACGGTCCTCGCCTAACACCGACGCGCGAAGCGCAATGAATCAGCTCATCGAACTCCGGCGCGGTTAAAAACCGAGGCCGGTTAAGTTGCGCCGCCGCAGACCCCGCTACTCCCGCAAGCAACCCACGCGCTCGTGAGCGCGTTCACGCGCATGTGAGTTTGCGAACGGTAGGGGAACCCGTCAAATCCGCGAGGGTTTGGCTGGAGAATCTCCTGGTGCGTGCGCTCACGGCGATGAGCCTGAAGAGTCCTGCGGCTGTGGCCGTGGCGGTGGCTGTCACGATTCTGTTCGGCGTCTTTGCGCTGACGACGCTTCCCATTCAACTTTTCCCCGACATCGAACGACCGCAAATCGGGATCCAAACCGGATGGCGCACCGCGACGCCGCGTGAGGTCGAAGCGCAGATCGTCGAACCTCAGGAAGAGGTGCTGCAAGGTATTTCCGGCCTCGAGGAGATGAATGCTTTTGTCGGCTCGGGCGGGTCGTACATCAACCTCACCTTCGCCATCGGCACCGACATGCGCAACACGCTGGTCGACGTGATCGGGCGATTGAACCGCATTCCGTCCTTGCCAGCCGATTCCGAACGCCCGTTCGTGCAGCTCGCGAATACGCAAGACTCGAATGCGTCTTTGCTCTACGTGTTTTTGCAGCGCATGCCGGGCAATCCGCGCGCGATCGAAGACTATGAAACGTTCCTTCGCTACACGGTGGCGCCTCGGCTAGAGGCAATACCGGGCGTCGGCAGCGTCGAGATGAACCTCACCGGCGCGCAAGAAGAGCTGCAGATCGTCTTCGATCCCATGAAGGCGGCTTCGCTCGGCGTTCAAATTCCGCGTATCGCGCGCCAGATCAGCGCCTCAGACGATGTGTCGGGTGGCACGATCGATGTCGGGCGACGCGAATACGGCTTGTCGTTTCGGGGGCGCTATTCGGTCGAAGATTTAAAGCGGTTGATCCTCGAATGGCGCGACGGCAAGCCAGTGCTTTTGGGCGACATCGCAGTGGTGAAGATCGATCGCGGCAAGCGCAACTCTTTCGCTTATCAAAATGGCAACCCCGCGCTCGGGTTTCGCATCGTGCGCGAGACAGGCGCCAACGTATTGGCGACGGTCACCGCGATCAAGGAAGAGCTCGTCAAGATCAACGAGGGGCCGGCGAAGGAGCAAGGCGTCAAGCTGCAATACTCGTTCGATCCGTCGCACTTTATCGACCAGGCGATCGAGATGCTGTCGCGGGACTTGTTTTTGGGCATTCTGCTCGCCGTCGGCGTTCTCTGGTTCTTCATGCGCGAGTGGCGCGCGACCTTGATCATCTCAAGTGCCATTCCGGTCTGTTTGCTTGCGGTTGTCGTTCTGCTGCAGATGACGGGACGCACGATCAACGTGGTGTCCCTTGCGGGTTTGGCGTTTGCGACCGGCATGGTGCTCGACGCGGCGATCGTCGCGTTCGAGAACATATTGCGGCTGCGCGAGAACGGAATGCCCGCGGCCGAAGCCGCCCAAAAAGGTACCGATCAGGTCTGGGGTGCGCTGCTCGCCACGACGGCGACAAATGTCGCGATCTTCCTGCCGGTCATCTTCGTCAAGGACGTTGAGGGTCAGCTGTTCGCGGACTTGTCGCTGACGATTGCGGCGGCGGTGTTCGTTTCGCTGATCGTTGCGGTGACGCTGGTCCCGATGCTTTCGGTTCTATTTCTGCACACGCGGCCGCGTGTGCCTGAGTTCGCCAACGTCTGGCGCGGTATCGCCGACTACGTGATGGGCACGACCGACTCTCCCCGCAAACGGCGTTTGTGGATCGGCGGCCTCATCGCGGGCTCGATCGCAGGCACAATTCTGATGGCGCCGAGCCTGCAATACCTGCCGCAGGTGAAACGCGCGGCGATCGACGTGTTCTTTCAGCTGCCGCCCGCGTCCACAACCAAGTTCACCGAGAACGAAGTGGCTAAGCCGATCATCGCGCGGCTGACCCCTTATATGAAGGGCGAGAAGCAGCCGGCATTGCTCAATTACTATCTGATCAATTACGGACCCGGCAATTTGAACATGGCCGTGCGCGTGCTCGATGACGCGGACCTCTCGCCGAAGATGCTCGACATCGTGCGCAAGGAGATCTTGAAGGATTTGCCCGACACGCAAGCCTTCGCGGCGGTCGGCAGCCTGTTCGGTGGGTTCGATGCGGGCGGTGGTATCGCGATCAACGTGCAGTCCACGGACGCAGAAGCGATGCGCGCTGCAGCCAAGCGCGGCTTTGAATTGCTGCGCGAGAAATTCCCGGAGGCCTCAGTCAACCCGCAGCCGTCGCTCGATTACGATCGGCCCGAGTTCAAGATCACGCCCAACGACCGGGCGATCAGCGAAGCCGGCTGGACGCGATCGGAACTAGGCGACGTCGTGCAGGCGTACGGCGAAGGTGTCTATAGCGGGCGGCGCTACGACGGCGACAAGCGGCTGAACATCATCATGAAGTCGGCGCCGTTGGCATCATCGAACGACTTGCTGAGTGCACCGGTTGCGACACCGAATGCGGGCGTCATGCCGCTCGGTCAGTTGATCGACGTTCAGGAGTCGCTGGCACCTAGCGGGCTCTACCGGCTGGACCGGCGGCGGACTATCGCGCTCTTCTTCTCCCCGCCCGAAAACATGGCGCTGCAGGACGCCCTGACAATCATTCGCAAAGAGGTTGAACCCGAGATCAAGAAGCTGCTGCCCGCCGATGGGCGCGTGTTCTACGGTGCGGCTGCCGACCATCTCGACAACGCGCTGTGGACGATGGGTAAGAATTTCGGCCTCGCCGTTCTCTTGCTCTTCCTCATCATGGCGGCGCTATTCAAGTCGATGCGCGACTCTGCGATTGCGACTATCGGCTTGCCGTTGGGCACGGTCGGTGGCGTTGCTGCATTGCAGTTCGTCGGGCTGTTCACGTTCCAACCGCTCGACCTGCTCACAATGATCGGTTTCATCATTGTGCTCGGCCTCGTTGTCAACAACACGATCCTGTTGGTGGCGCGTACGCGGCAAGCCGAAGCCGAGGGCATGACACGATCTGAGGCCGTGCGCTCGAGCCTTGAAACGCGGCTGCGGCCGATCTTCTCAAGCACGCTGACCGCCGTGTTTGGTATGCTTCCGCTCGTTGTCATCCCGGGCGCCGGCGCTGACATCTACCGCGGCCTTGCTTCTGTTATTGTCGGGGGCATTCTCATCAGCCACATCTTCACCGTGATATTGATCCCGGCAATGCTCAGGCTCGGCGAGCGTCCCGTCGTCGTGACTCGCGAGCCGGTGACCCCGAACAAACCCCGCGACTTGAAGGTGGCCGCATGATCAGGAAGCTTTTCGACGGGTTTCGCTCGGAT
This sequence comes from Micropepsaceae bacterium, assembly GCA_044220975.1. Lineage (GTDB taxonomy): Bacteria > Pseudomonadota > Alphaproteobacteria > Micropepsales > Micropepsaceae > SZUA-430. Next base: position 20,577 of record JBGAPZ010000057.1, read on the forward strand.
CGACGCGCGCGGATTGGCGGTGGCGTCATCGTGCTCGCCGTTCTCGCGCTTGGTCTTTGGCTGACGCTTCGGCCGGGCGAGAATGCCACTGTTGCGCCGGCTGCCGAAGCGGCTGTGAAACCGGACGAAAGCCAATGGCCGCCGGTTAGCATCGCCAAGGTCAGGGCAACGCGCATTGCACCGCAGGCGACCTATCCCGGCACTGTCGTGTCGCGAAACGACTCGAAGCTCGCTGCCGATGTGGAGGGCCGCGTAGAATGGGTGGCCGAGGTCGGCACCGTCGTCGCAAAGGGAGACGTGATTGCGCGGCTCGATGCCAACCGTGCGCGCATGCAACAAGATGCAGATGCGGCGAACGTCGCGAAGCTGTCCGCGCAAGTGCGCTATGACCGCGGGCACGCGTCGCGTATGCAAGAACTCGCGGGTCGCAAAGTGGTTTCGAAAGCGGCTTCTGACCAAGCCGACTCGACCAGGGACGCGACCGAGGCGGCGCTGAAAGCGGCGGAGGCCGAGCGCAAGCGGTCGCAGTACCAGCTCGACCACTCTGAGATTCGCGCGCCGTTTTCGGGCCGCGTGGTATCGCGCCTGATCAATACAGGCGAGTACGCAAGCCCGGGCAAGGAAGTCGTACGCCTCGTCGATTTGGATGCGATCGAAATCTCGACCCAGGTACCGATTGCGGCGATGCAGCACTTGAGGGAAGGCCTTGCGATTACGACGGAGCTGCAGGGCAAACCGGTGAAGGCGCAGGTTCGCGTCGTCGTCCCTGTCGGCGACAGCGCAAGTCGCACGGTCGAAGTACGCCTGGCGCTCGAACCGGGCACTGCCTTCGTCGGCGACGCCGCGAAAGTTCTCGTCCCCGCCGACGAACCGCGCATGGTGCTTGCCGTACCGCGCGACGCGCTCGTGCTGCGCGAGGACAACACTTACCTTTTCAAGCT
>JBGAPZ010000058.1:0-19979 GCA_044220975.1 Micropepsaceae bacterium
CATAGCGTCCGGCTCCCACGTGTCGCCGGCCATGATCGCGGTCTTCGGGAAGTCTCCGGAGGCCACGGTTTCGACGCGGACTTCGGTGGGCTTGTCGCCCGGCATCGAATCTGCAAGCCGGCGCACTTCGGCCATGTCGATCGCATAGCTGCCGGACGACGGCATGTGGCTTTCCATGATCAGCCACCAGTAGGCCGGCACGGCAAGCACGGCGAGGAAGACGACGAGATAGAGAATTCGGCGCAGCCAGATCATAACGGTACTCCCGAATGGACTTGCGCCAGGCTAGACTTGTGCGCCGGTGACTGGCCAGAGGAATCCCATGGACACGACAGCGCATGTCGAGCGAATCCGCCGCGAGGGCTACACCATCGTGGAGAACGCGATCGAGCCCAAGCTGGTCGACGCGTTGAACGCGGCACTGCTCAGGCTGGAGCGGGAGTTGGACGCCAAGCCCGCGATGAACGGGTTTGAGGGACACAAGACCGTCCGCATCTACAATCTGCTGGCCTTCGGGCCGCCGTTCACCGAGGTGCCGGTGCACGCGCGCGTGCTGCCGATCGTGGAAGGCGTTCTCGATGACGGGTGTTTGATCTCGTCGCTGTCGTCGATCGCGATCGATGCCGGCGAGAGCGCGCAGCCCATTCATGCGGACGACATGGTGATCCCGCTCGCCAAGCCGCACATTCCGATCGTGTGCAATTCGATGTGGGCGTTGACGGACTTTACCGACGCGAATGGCGCGACGCGGCTCGTGCCCGGCAGCCACGTGAAGGACAATCCCGAGTACGGCGGCAAATACGACACGATCGCTGCCGAGATGAAAAAAGGCAGCGTGCTGATCTGGGACGGCGCATTGTGGCATGGCGGCGGCGCGAACAAGACCGATACGCGGCGGACCGGGATTGCGATGAATTACTGTGCCGGCTTCATCCGTCAGCAAGAGAACCAGCAGCTGGGATTGAAGCCGGAGCGCGTGAAGACGTTCTCGCCGCGGCTTCAGGAGTTGGTCGGCTACGGCGTCTATCGCGGCCTCATCGGTCACATCGACAAGAAGAGCCCCGCGCAGGTACTCGGCGCGCCTGACGGCTTCCGTTCGATCTGGGAACAGACTTAGATCGTCAAGCCCGGCCATGACGAAATGGTTTGAGCGATCAGTCCTGATCCAGCACGCGCTTCGGGTGCATGGAGTCCACCATCCCCATGAAGGGTGGGTAGACGGAGTAGCCGAGCAGGCTTTGGATTGTCGGGCGCAGATTGCGCACGATCGTGCGCGGGACTTCGAGGAAGAAATTTTCCTGCGTGCGCAGCCATGGTGCGCAGTATTGGTTGGTGAAGGCGAGGCGGGCTTTCGCCGTTTGGTTCGCGCCGCCGCCGTGCCAGAGCGTGCCTAGGAAGATCACCACCGAACCCTCCGGCATCACGCACGGGATCGTTTCGTCGCGGGCTGGTGGCGCGCGGTCGCCCCATGCATGGCTCTTCGGCACGATCATCGTCGCGCCGTTCTCGGCGGTGAAGGCGTCGATCGCCCAGATGGCGGCGACGCCGAGTGCGGGCCTCGGCCGCGGGATCTTGTAGAAACCGTCGTCGGTGTGCAGCGGTTGCGGCGCTTCGCCGGGGTTGATGTTGATGATCTGCGCCTGGCTCAACAGATAGTTCGGTTCGAACAGGTGGTCGATGAGCGCGAGCAAACGCGGATGATCGATCAGGTCGTCGAAGACGCGCGTCTTGGCGAGGATGTTGTAGACGCGCTGCGTCTTCAGGCCTTCGAACGGATTGCGCCCCGTTGCGCCGAGTAGCCTGCGGCTTTCCGTGCGGATGGCATCGCACGTTTCGGCATCGAGCAGGCGTTCGATCACGACATAGCCGTCGCGCATCAGGGCTTCATGGTCGGCCCGGGTTTCGGGCAGGTCGCGCGCACCCGCGAACTCGAAGCCATAGCGGCGGTCGTGGTCGAAGGCGGACAGGGATGCGGTCGGGTGGGGTTTGATGCTCATGCTGCTTCTGCGAATGGATGCGGTTCAAGCGAAAGATTGCGGGAAACGAGACGAAATTGAAAGCGCTTCGGCCCGCGCAGAAGGCTAAGGTCCGCCTCAAATCGCGGCCCGACGACTCGGGCACATCTTCTTTGAGGACACGCCCCATGAAAACCACCCGCTATCACAAGCGCACGATCGCCGGCCGCCCGCTACATCCGGAAACGCAGATGCTGAGCTACGGCTACGACCCGATGCTGTCGGAAGGCGCGATCAAGCCGCCGATCTTCCTGACCTCGACGTTCGTGTTCCGCAATGCGGAAGAAGGCAAAATTCTCTTCGACGTGATCGGCAACCGGCGCAAGGCGCCGGAGGGTCAATCGGGCGGCCTCGTCTATTCGCGCTACAACAACCCGAACCTCGAGATGCTCGAGGACCGGATGGCGCTGATCGACGACGCCGATGATGCGTTGGTGTTCTCGTCCGGCATGGCTGCGATCTCGACCGTGTTGATGGGTTATTTGCGGCCGGGCGATTGCGTCGCCTTCACGAAGCCGCTCTACGGCGCGACCGCTTCGGTGATCGAGCGGTTCTTGAGCGAGTTCGGCGTGACGTCGGTCGCGATCGAAGACGCCACGAATATCGGCGCGATCCGCGCGTCGCTGGCGAAGACGGATCAATCGCGCATCAAGATGATCCTGGCGGAGACGCCGGCCAATCCGTCGAGCTTGCTCTGCGATCTGACTGCGCTGGCGCAAGCGGCGAAAGAGATCGGGCAGAAGGCGGGCAAGAAGCCGATCCTCGCGGTAGACAACACGCTGCTCGGCCCGATCTTCCAAAACCCGCTGAAGCATGGCGCGGACATCAACATCTATTCGCTGACGAAATACGTGGCGGGGCACAGCGATCTCGTCGCCGGCGCCGTGACGGGCAGCGACGAAGCGCTGGCGCCGCTGCGCACGTTGCGCGGCTGGCTCGGTTGTCAGCTCGATCCGAATTCGTGCTGGATGGTGACGCGTTCGCTGGAGACGGTGGCGCTGCGCATGAACAAGGCCGCCGACAATGCGCGCGCGGTTGCCGAGTTTCTGAAGACGCATCCGAAGGTCGCGGCTGTGAACTTCCCGAGCTTGTTGCCGAAGGGCGATCCGCAGCGCGAGATCTTCGACCGGCAGTGCACGGGCGCGGGCTCCACGTTCTCGTTCGTCGTGAAGGGCGGCAAGGACGAGGCGTTCCGCGTGCTCGACGGGCTGCAGATCGTGAAGCTTGCGGTCAGCCTCGGCGGCACGGAAAGCCTTGCCTGTCATCCGGCGACGACGATGCACTCGAGTTTTTCCGCTGACGATCGTGCACGGTTCGGCATCCCCGACGGCCTCATCCGCATCTCCATCGGCGTCGAGCATGCGGACGATCTGGTTGCGGATTTGAAGCAGGCGCTGGGTTAGAAGGAATTTGAACCACGAAGCACACCAAGCAGCTCTGCCCAATAGGTCGGGCGCTTGATCGGCGCGAAGCGCCAGTGCCGCGCGCTACGCGCGCGATCTCGTCGTCAATTGCACAGAGAGGCTTGGTGTGCTTCGTGGTTCAATCTACTTCGCGTCGGCGCGTTTGAAGGCGTCGCGGGCGCGTAGGCGGTCGAGGTAGGCACGCACGTGCGGCGGGAAGTCGCCGTCGATGCGGAGCAGCGTCGCCAGGTGCAGGGCGAAGCCGATTGCGATGTCGGCTGCGGTAAAGCGGTTCTTGACCAGGTAGTCCGTTTGCTGGAGCGCGGCGTCGACCGCGCGCAAGCGGCCGTAGAACCATTTGCGGTAATCCTCGACGACTTGCGGCTGGCGGCGCTCGGGCGGTTCGAGCTGCGTGTAGCGGAGGACGAGCGTCTGCGGGAACGTGAGCGTGGCGTCGGAGAAATAGAGCCAGTTCAGATAGCGGCCGTAGTCGGGATCGCTCACCGGCACATGCAAGTCTGCCTTGCCTTGTGCGTCGGCGAATTTCTCAGCGAGGTAATGGCAGATCGCTGGCGACTCCGTCATGCGCAAGTCGCCGTCGAAGAAGCACGGGATCGTGCCCAGCGGATTGATCGCAAGATATTCCTTCGCGAGCACGCGCGGCGGGAACGGGAGGACGTGGAGTTCGTAAGGGAGGCCGAGTTCTTCGAGCATCCAAAGTGGACGCAGCGAGCGGGCGCCTTTGCAGTGGTAGAGTTTGAGGTGGTGCGTGGTCATTGCTGCGATCCAGTTCTGTCTTCTGTTGGCCAATTTGCCATGGCCGCTACCGCGGGTCGATGACCAGGCTTTGGATGGAGCGGCCGAAATAGCCTGTTGTGTCGGCGAGTTTGCCGAAGGCGATGCCGCCGCCGTTCGGGCCGATCCAGGATTCGGCGTCGAGCAGGATCCATTCGCCGACCGGCATGCGCGAGAGGCTGATCGTCAGGTCGCCGTTGATGAACGTGAATTTGTTGAAGTCGAGCACGGAGGAGACGCCGTTGCAGAAGTCGGCGGCGACGGCCGCGCGCATCAGCGGGGTGATTGCGACGCCTTCGATGATCGGCCGTTCCGAGCGGCACCAGACGGCGGCGGGTCCGGGAATCTGGAATGCGCCTTTGACCTCTTGCATCGAGATGCCGGAGACGAACGGGCTCGTTCTGTTTGTCTTCGGTTGTTCGAAGACGCCCGCCGGCGGTGGCGGCAGCGTCACTGCGGGTGGAAGCGCGATGTCGGGCACATCGACGTCGAACGCTCTGACTTTCAATGCGGTCGCGCGCACCACCTCCACGCCGTCCGCCAAGAGGTTGATCGCGCAGAGCTGAATCTTGCGGCCTTCGCGCAGCACGCTCGTCTTGATCTCCAGCGGAGCGATCGGCACCGGGCGCAACAGATCAAGCGTCAGACGTGCGACGTGCATCGGCTGCGGCGTCGGGATCTGCTCGGCGATGTGAGCGATCAGCGACGCGGGGGCGGAGCCGTGCTGCTGCGTTTCGTTCCACGGGCCGCCGGCCCATTTGCTGGTTTCGGCAATGTTGCCGTTCAGTTTGAAGATGGCTTCCATGCGTTCCGTGCTACGCGGGCGGCGCGCCCAAGTCTATCGAGCCGTTGTCCCGATCCGGCGTGCCGTTACGGCAGCGCTGCCTTCATCGTGCCATGATTGGCGGGCATGAAAAGCCATCCCGTACCGATGGGGGCAAACATCCATGCGGACGATTTTGTTTTTGGTCGTGGCGTTGATCGCGCTTCTGGTTGCCACCAACCCGACGCGCGCCGAGTTCAACGATTGGATTATGCAGTACGCCGTGCAGAAGGTGCGCGACGTGGGCCGAGCGCAGAAGCGCGAAGTCGGGTGGAGCGAGCGCCTCATTGGCGGCTACTCCACCGGCTGGGTGATTTCCAATCTTCCGGTGGCGCGGTCGAACTACCTCGTGTTCTCGATCTATCGCGTGGACTTGCCGCAGGACATTCGCGGCGACTTCCCCGGCTGCGTCATTGCGGTCGCAGGCCAGTTCATTCCACGCAATTCGTGCTGATCAGCACTTTGTTCAGGCTTTCTTAGCCGCTTGCATCGTAGTATCAAATTTGGTACATTCGCGACATGACTGAGAAGAAGATCGAGGTGGTTTTCTTCAAGACGTCTGCCGGACATTCGCCGGTTCGCGATTGGTTGCTCGAACTTCCGCGCGAGGACCGGCGACAGGTCGGTGCGGACATCAAAGTTGTCGAGGTTGGTTGGCCAATCGGCCTTCCCGTGTGTCGTGCCCTGGGACGCGGACTGTATGAGGTTCGAAGCGATTTGAAGGATCGTATTGCGCGCGTGATGTTTCTGATCGACGGGAGCGACATGGTGTTGCTGCACGGCTTCATCAAAAAGTCGCAAGCGACACCGAAAGGCGACCTGGAGCTAGCACGCAAGCGGCAGAAGGATTGGGATAAGGAAAAATGACGAAACTGCGCAACGCACATCGCGGGCAGAAGTTCGACGACTTCTTGGTGGAAGACGGGCTTCTCGAAGAGGTCACCGCCGCTGCCATGAAGCGCGTGCTTGCCTTGGAGATCGAGCGGCTGATGAAGTCGCAAGGCGTCACCAAGGTCGAATTGGCCAAGCGGATGCGGACCAGCCGCGCGGCGCTGGACCGTCTGCTCGATCCGGCGAACGCATCGGTGACGCTGCATACGATGGGGCGCGCCGCCGCCGCGCTTGGGCGGCGGTTGGATGTGCGGTTTGTGAAGGCGGCCTAGTGCCGTTTGCGTTGTGCCGCCTCGGCGTGCTGTTTGATCCGTCCGGCGTGGTTCATCACGTGGAAGATGTATTGTTGATCGACGACGCCTTGGAAGAGATGCGCCCAGGGACCTGAGGCGTAGATGGGCACGTCTTCGCCGCCGTGGGTTTCGCTTCCTGCGGGAACGAGCGCTTGCTGGTGGTAGTCGGGCGCTTTCGTGTCGACGGTGGTCAGGTCTTCGCGCGGCGCGCCGTCTTTGCCGGCGCCGGGGCCGTTTGCGTAGGAAAGCGTCGTGTACGGTTTGCCGTCGTTCGCGAGTGCGAGTTTGCCCGTGCCGTCGTCGGCCAGCCCTAAGATCGGATTGTTGCGCGAGGGATAGCCCGCCATCGTCAGCACGTGGCTGTGGTCGGCGGTGACGACGATCAGCGTGTCGCGCGTGTTCGTGGCCGCGAGGGCCGCTTTCACCGCGTCGTCCATCGCGGCCGCGTCTTCGAGCGCGCGTGCGGCGTTGCCGGCGTGATGCGCGTGATCGATGCGACCGCCTTCGACGAGCAGAAAGAAGCCGTTCGGATTGCGCTTCAGGATCGCGATTGCTTTCGCCGTCATTTCGGCGAGCGAGGGTTCGCCGGCTTTGTCTTTGCTGCGATCAAGTTCGTATTGCATGTGGCTGGGTTCGAACAGCGCCAGTACGTGGCCTGCGGTCGCTGGGTTCAGCGCGTCGAACGCGGCTTTGTTCCAGACGTAACTCGATTTGCCGGGATAGCGGGCGGTCCAAGCTTGGGTCAGGTCCTTGCCGTCTTTGCGTGTGCCTTTCTTATCCGGATATTCGGGGTCGGTTTGGTCGGCGCGCAAGAAGCGGTTGCGGCCGCCGCCCATCGCGACCTCAAGCCCGTCGCCGTATTTCATTTCCACCAGTTGGCGGGCGATGTCGATGCAGCCGGCGGCGATGTCGTCTGGCTTCATGTCGGCATCGCCTTCCCAGTCGCGGCCGGCGGAATGCGAGTACACCGCCGCGGGGGTCGCGTGCGTCAGGCGCGTGGTCGTCACCGCGCCGGTGGACATGCCGGCGATCTCGGCAAGCTCGGCGATCGTGGTCGTCGGATGGGTGAGGCCCGCTTTGCAGTCGTTCTCCGCGACGCTGGAATCGACGTTGAGGACGCCGTTGCGCGACTTGACGCCGGTGGTCATGGCGCTGGCCGAGGGGGCCGAGTCCGTCACTTCGGAATCGTGCGAGTAGGTGCGCGAAAAGGCGGCGTAGGGGAGTTGCTCGAACGTCAGCTTGTTCGACACACCGTCGTGGCCGGCCTTTTGGCCTTGATAGATACGTGCGGCGGTCACCGTGGTGACGCCCATGCCGTCGCCGACGAACAAGATGATGTTCTTTGCCGGACGCGTGTTCGGCTGGCGGGTCAGTGTGTCGTGCAGTTGCGCTTCGGCGGACGTGTAGTAGGGGTCTTTCGCTTGCGTGAGCGGGTCGGCGGTTGCGGAGGCAGCGAGCGCCGCGGCCAGTAGTGCGATCAGTCCCGCGTCGCGATGCGCCTTTACCGTCATGTTCGTTCCCTTGCTCTCAATCTGCGGACACTTAAGGCAAATCGCGCGACCAAGCGCAAATGAAACTGATCTGCGTCAATCGTTGCCGGGGCCGGAATTGGTAGCTTCATCCAGTGTAGCGAGGACGAGGCGTATGAAGGTTTTAATACTCTACGGCACCGTCGAGGGGCAGACCGCCAAGATTTGCGAGTTCATCGCGGAACGTTTGCGGTTCGCAGGCGACGAGGTGACGCTTGCCGACGCGGCAACGCAAGCGGCCGGCATCGATGTGCAGGGTTTTCAGGCCGCGATCGTCGCGGCATCTATACACGTCGGCATGTATCAAAAGGCCGTCGTCGAGTTCGTGCACGCCAACGCCGAGTGGCTCAAGCGTATGCCGTCGGCCTTTCTTTCGGTCTCGTTGTCCGCGGTGAGCAGCGACGCGGAGGAAAAGAAGAGCCTCGACACGATCACCGAGAATTTCAAAGTTTACAGCGGTTGGACGAATGCGGACATCCATCACGTTGCGGGTGCGTTCCGGTTTACGGAATACGACTTCTTCAAGCGCTGGATGATGCGCGTCATCGCGTGGGAAAAAGACGTGAAGATCGTGCCGGGACAAGACTATGAGCTCACCGATTGGAAGGCGCTTGGCGCTACGATCGATGCTTTGCGGGCCCGCTTTGCAGCGGGCCGCGCAAGCTAGAGCTGCAGGCCTGCCACGTAGTCGGCTAGCTTTTGCTGTTCGGCCGCACGCTCGCGCGTCAGGCGGTCGATCGCTTTCTTGTGGGTGTCGGCTTCGTCTTCGAGCTTGCCCATCTCGCGCAGGTAGCGCGATTGCAGGTCGCTGCCGGCCGGCACCGCTTTGATGTTGTCGCGGATGCGTCCTTGGTCTTCGAAGACGCGGTCGCGCGCGTCGCCCTCGCTCTCGATTTGCGTGTCGAGCGCTTCGATGCCCCGCTTCATCTCGCCCATCTTCGTGAAAGCGGCGCGTTGGGCGGGCGTCAGGTTTTCGTTGGACGCGTAAGCCAAAACCGTGTCGATATCGATGTCGACGAGTTGCGTTTCCTCGTCGCGCGGCCATTGCGTCGTCACGGTTTGTTTGACCGTCGTGCCTGCCTTCACGTCGAAGGGCACGCGGAAGGCGGTGTCGGTCATCTCGGCGGTCTTTGGGTCCGGCGTCACCAGCACCCAGCCCGCCTCGCGCGGGTGTTCGACGACGATCTTGCGGTCTTCTTTGGCGGCGCCTTTGATCGTGTAGATCGTGGTGCGTTCGTCGACGATCGAGGCTTTGAAGATGCCGTTCGCAAGCGTTGCTTTCGAGATGCGCTTTTCGGCTTTGTCTTCGCGGTCGATCAAGACCTTTTGGTCGAGCGCGAAACCCAGCATGCGCGACTCGCCGACCGGCAGCGTCGCGAGCTGCGCGTCGCCCTGGTAGTCGGTGACGCCGTCGTTGTCGACGTTGTAGGAGGTGAGCACGCCGGCCGGCAGGCTTTGCTCCGTCGCGTTGACGACGCGCACGGCGGCGAGCGGGTGGCGCGGATGCGTTTCCGGCTGATAGAAGGCGACGAGTTCGCCGGGCACTTCCGTGTCGACGATCGGCACCGCGAGCGACTGGCCGTTCTGGACCGTGACCGTGAACTTCATGCGGAAGGTCACTTGCGTCGCCGTTTCTTTCGATTCCGCGGCGATGGGTTTGGCTGGTGCATCTTCGCGGCTGGCGCTGATCTTTGCGCGTCCCATCGTACCTGGAGCCATCACAGGTGCTGGCGCTGCTGGCGGCGGCGGGGGTGGCGGCGGTGCTATCATACCGGAGTTCTCGTCGCGGTCGGCGGCGGCGATGCCACCTTCGTCGGGCTTGGGCATGATGCGGCCTAAGATTTCGACGGGCACTTCGGGGCGCGAGACGTAGTACGTCGAATAGAGCGCTTGGCGGAACGTCACGGGGTTGCCGCTCGCGACGGTGAGGTCGACGTCGGTCCAGTCGTTGCCGGTGACGTTTTCGAGGATCGCCCAGCCTTGCAGATGCGCCTTGCCGCCTTTGCCGGTGGTGATGCGGTAAGACGGCTTCCAGAGCGGCGCTTCGACGACGTAGGCGATCGTCACCGTGCGCGCGCCTTCGCCGACGGCGCGTATCTTCAGCGTGCGGCTTTGGCCTTCGCGGTGTTCGGCGACGGCGGCGAGCGCCTGTTCGACTTGCCGCGCGAGGACGGGATCGGAGAACGTGACGGAGGAGGCGTTCTCCAGCACGAATTGCTTCAGCCCGCTCGACGTCATCACGCCGACGCGGTGCTTCGTGACGGTCGCGTCGCCGTCTTTGACCTTCTCTTCTTCTTTGACGACGCTGACGATGCGGCCGCTCATCGAATTGTCGGCGCGCACGGATACTTCCGAGCCCTTTAGCGCTTCAAGCAAGTCGGCGTTCGATTCCAAGGCGCCCGGTCCGAACGGCAACCCGCGGAAGATGTCGGAGAGCGGCGCGCGCGAGGGCAGCTGCACGAAGCCGGTGTTGCCTTTGTCGTCGAAGACCACGATGCTTTTTAGTACGTCGTCCACTTGATCCATGCGCACGGGCAGTTGCAGTTCCTGCGTGCCGACGACCTTGGCTTCGTATTCGAAGTAACCGACGCCGCCGGTCGAGAGCAGCACGCGGCGCAGCACCGGCACACCGGCGGGGCCGTTGAGGAAGTGCGTGACCGCGCCGCCCGCGTGGCCGCCGGAGCCCGGGCGGTTCATCGCGTAGAGGCCGAGGCCCACCATCGCCACCATCGCGATTATGATGCCGATGGTGCGGACGAGATCGCCGACCGTGAACGGCTTTGCTGTTTTTGCGTCGGCCATGGGGCTCCCCCTTCGTCGTTCGTTTACTGCGGTGCGCGCGTGAGACGGCGCAGCGTTGCCGGTTCGTCCGTGCGCGCGGCTTGCGCGTCGGGGGAGCCAAGGAAGGCTGCGAGTTCGGCGGGCGAGCCGGTCAGCATCGCCATTTCGTACTTGCCGGGTTTGCGCGTGCCTTGCAGTTTTCCTTTGGCGATGAGGTCGCCGACCTTTTCGTTGTCGAGCAATTGGAATGTCGCGCGATCGCCCTTTACCTCGTAAAATCCGATGAAGTAGCCGCGCGTCATGTCGTCGTCTTTGAGCGCTTCGGCGGGGCCGGTGAGTTTTGCGGCGTAGTGACGTTGCTCTTGCCGACGTGGCGGGTGATGAATTCGTAGATCAGCATTTTGCTGTCTTCGGCCCAGACCAGGCGCAGCGGCTTCGTCTCGTCGTAACGCTGGAAGTGGAGGAAGGCGTCGCCGTCTTTGCCGTCCTTGCCGTCGATGCTGCCAGGCGCCGACGAGGCGCGGATCCGTGATGCCGGTGCCTGCGGGTAGATTTCGTCGCAATGACGAAGCAGCCCGATAACGTGACGGCGGCGATCAAAACGGCGGCAAATGCAAAGGCGCGGCGGAGCATGCTCTCTCTCCCGAAGTTGCGGCTAAACGGGCACATTTGCCTGCACGGTTGTGAGCTAAGCGGCAGGGTAGGGCGCGGTTGCGGCGGAATTACGCCATTCATGTGTCGCCCACAGGTTGCGATGGCGTTGTGGAGGACACGCTTTGTCGCCTTTACCCGTCGCACGTGCGCCTCTACTTTCGTCGAACTCGCCCCTCGCCTGGCGAAGCGTAAGCGAAGGCGGGAGAGGGGCCGGGGGTGAGAGATGCCATTGGCTGCGACGGCTGGAAGAGGTCTCACGCGAAGGCGCGAAGGACGCGAAGGAGAAAGAAAGTAGATTGAACCACGAAGCACACCAAGCCTCTCTGCCCTACATGTCCGGCCCTTGTTCGGCGCGAAGCGCCAGTGCAGCGCGCTTCGCGCGCGGGCGAGCGACCGGAAAGGCCGAGTGGCTTGGTGTGCTTCGTGGTTCAATTTTCTTCTTTTCGCGATCTTCGCGGCTTCGCGTGAGATATCTCTCTTGCGGCGCTGGAGCGCGTGGCGCTGCACTGGCCCTCACCCCCAGCCCCTCTCCCGCCTTCGCTGACGCTTCGGCAGGCGAGGGGAGTCTCACAGTTAGGTTCGGATGACACAAACCGTTTTGATCATCGATTTCGGCTCTCAGGTGACGCAGCTAATTGCGCGGCGTTTGCGGGAGCAGGGGACGTATTGCGAGATCGTGCCGTTCCAATCGGCCGACGCGTGGCTGAAAAAGAACAAGCCCGTCGCGATTATCCTTTCCGGTTCACCTGCGAGCACGACGGAGGCGGAAGCGCCGCTCGCGCCGCCACGCGTGTTCGACATGAACCTGCCGGTCTTGGGCATTTGCTACGGCGAGCAGCTGCTCTGCGCGCAGTTGGGCGGCAAGGTTGAGGCGGGGCATCACCGCGAGTTCGGGCGCGCGACGCTTGAGGTCACCGACATCTCGCCGCTGTTTACGGGCGTGTGGCCGAAGGGCGCGAAGGACGACGTGTGGATGAGCCACGGCGACCGCGTTACCGCGCTGCCGCCGGGGTTCAAGGTGATTGCGATTTCGCCCAACGCGCCGTTTGCGGCGATCGCGGACGAAGCGCGCAAGTTCTACGGCGTGCAGTTCCACCCGGAAGTGGCGCACACGCCGCGCGGCGGGGCGCTGCTCAAGAACTTCACGCAAGGCATCGCCGGCGTAAAGCCGGATTGGACGATGCAATCGTTCCGCCGCACGCAGATCGAGCGCATCCGCGCGCAGGTGGGCAAGGGCCGCGTTGTGTGCGGGCTGTCGGGCGGCGTGGACTCGTCCGTGGCCGCGGTGTTGATCCACGAGGCGATCGGCGATCAGCTGACCTGCATCTTCGTGGACACGGGATTGATGCGCGCGGGCGAGGCGAAGGACGTCGTCACGCTCTTCCGCGAGCACTACAACATCCCGCTCGTGCATGTGCAGGCGGAGGATTTGTTCCTCGACCGGCTCGCGGGCGTGAGCGACCCGGAGACGAAGCGCAAGCGCATCGGCGCCGCCTTCATCGAGGTGTTCGATGCGGAGGCCGCGAAAGTGGGCGGCGTCGAGTTTCTGGCGCAAGGCACGCTCTATCCCGACGTGATCGAAAGCGTGTCGTTCACGGGCGGGCCGTCCGTCACGATCAAGTCGCACCACAATGTCGGCGGCTTGCCGGAGCGGATGAAGCTGAAGCTCGTCGAGCCGCTCCGCGAACTCTTCAAGGACGAAGTGCGCGCGCTGGGCCGGGAGCTCGGCCTGCCGCCAGCGTTCGTCGGCCGGCATCCGTTTCCGGGGCCGGGGCTTGCGATCCGCGTGCCGGGTGAGATCACCCGCGAAAAACTCGACATCCTGCGCGCGGCCGACGTCGTCTATCTCGACGAGATCCGCAAGGCCGGCCTCTACGACAAGATCTGGCAGGCGTTCGCCGTGCTCTTGCCCGTGCGCACCGTCGGCGTGATGGGCGACGGGCGCACCTACGACCACGTCTGCGCGCTCCGCGCCGTGACCTCCACCGACGGCATGACCGCCGATAGCTACCCGTTCGAGCACGCGTTCCTCGCGAAAGTGGCGACGCGCATCATCAACGAGGTGAAGGGGATCAACCGGGTGGTCTACGACGTGACGAGCAAGCCGCCGGGGACGATTGAGTGGGAGTAGGGGCAATCGAACGCGTAAGAAACCCAGATTATGCGCGCAGCGTTTTTCTGAACTGCCCGTTCGACTCCACCTATCTGCCTTTGTTTGAAGCGGCAGTCTTTGTAGTCATGGACTGCGGATTTCACATTCGTTGCGCGAAGGAAATGGCTGACGCGAGCCATGTGCGCATTCACAAAATTTACGAACTCATCCGAAGCGCTCGCTTAGGCATCCACGACATATCGCGAACGGAACTGGAGCCCTCAACGAATCTGCCGAGGTTCAACATGCCACTTGAGCTTGGTATTTTCCTCGGAGCAAAGTACTTGGGAGACAAGACGCAGCGCAGCAAGGAGTGCCTAATCCTCGACAAGGAGCGCTTTCGGTATCAGAAGTACGTATCGGACGTTGCGGGGCAGGACATAGCTGCGCACAAGGATGATCCGAGAACGCTCATATCTGAAGTGCGCGACTGGCTGACAACGATGACAGAAGATACTTTGCCCGGCGCGTCAATCATCTGGGATAGGTACCAACGCTTCCGATCGGAATTGCCAGAGGAGTGTCGTAAACGGAAGCAATCCGTCGACAATCTCACTTACCTGGAATACGTGCGATACGTAGACCAGTTCCGACCGTCCAAAGATCACGCGTTGATTGTCTCAGGTAAGAAACGCATTGTGAATCCTTCGCCGTCAGAAATTCGCCGCGCGTTGAAGGCTTTGCCTGGCGGCGAGGACTCGTTTGCAATCTACGAGAAGGGCGGAAGCGGCCTAAGCTACATGCAGACACACGGAGCAGCCAAAGAAGGATTCGTGCTCGAGTATCAGGCTGGGTCGCTTGACGCTCACTTTCGCTGCACCAACCGGGGACTGTCAGTGGAGAGGGTCGTTGAGGCATTTATCTCGTATGCTGCGGCGGATGATCGGTGGCAAACAGAATTCCGGTGGAAGGCCCACCTATTTTGAGCCTCGTGTCCTTTGATGATTTGAGGCTCGAACATACTCACCGGGTCGGTTGGAATTTGCGACGCGTTCCCTGAATTGCGTTCCTCGCCTATATGAAATACGGCGACAGGTAATGGTGTCCCCTGGTCAACCTCGCGGGGGCACCATTACCTGTCGCCGCATACCGAGCATACCATCCCCCAGCTTCAGTTGTGAAATAGTTGTGCCGTCACCTGATTTTCTGAACAATTGCAGTAGCGCCAGCGTGAAACACGCATTTCGCCGATGTTGGAATGGAGATAGTTAGGGCGATGACCACTATCGATCTCAGTAGTCTCGATAAGCAATCCGGCGAGAACGCTATTTGGGCGCTCCGAGGCAAAGCGATCAACAGCTATGCGATTCTGGAAAGCAGCTTGTGTCTGCTCATGACAACGTTGAGTGGCACGCCCCCGGGGTGTCGGTGCCACCATTTTCTATAGGATTGCGAGCGCGCGGGCGCGCAATGACATTCTGACGAAGTTGGTGAAGAAGCGTCACGGCGCGAAGTTCAACATTTGGCTTAACTCGTTCATCAAAGCGGTGGGACAACTAGACCAAACGCGAAACGAGATCGTCCACTGGCACTCAGTCGTTGACGTCTACGTCGACGAGAAGGGTCAGACTGTGACAGGGTTGAGCTTTATGCCGCCAAATTTTTGGGACGCTGATGGCAACACTCCGAGACATACCTCTGCGACGTTAGTGGAGTTCATGACGAAGTGCGATTATGCCGCCAGAACTTGCAATATCTTCGCGGCGGGCGTTCACGGCCTCGGGGGGATGCCCGATAGGTCTGCAGACTTCATCAAGGAATTTTCGTTCCCGGCGAATTGAGTTTGCGCTATTTCGGCCGACGAACGTACTGTCCGGCGGTACGTAGCAAGGAAGGCGTTCCCTCAACGTCAGGAGTTTTCAAATGCCTCTCACATTCAGTTCTAACGAGGGTGTTTCGGACCTCTCTCACGTCTGGTTTCGGGGACAGGACGGTGCGAAGACCGTGCGTTGCGGGTATCTCACGAGGCGCTTCAGGATCTCTCCGAGGAAGCGAGGGAAGTCGGCGTTGTGGACTATGCTGCGGTCTATCGCGAGTATGCCGATGTGGTTCAGGCTGCAGCGTCGGACAAATATGGCGCTAACCAGTTGCAAGCGGACGGCAGCGTTGTAGTCGTGTCTGCCGACGTGGTCTGACGGAGTAAGGCTGGAAATAGGGGGGCATGATACCTATTCCCTGCCGCTGGTGCTGTTTCTTGTGGTGAGTTGCGCCGCCGACCCGGCGGTTGGTTCTTTGCAGCTGTGCACGATTACCCGATCAAGGAAGTCGTGGATTTCGCGGCTAACTCGCTGTCTGCGATTGGCCTCCAAAGCCGTCGTTCCACTCGCGAGGCCGGCGCCAATGATTCCAAGCAGTAGGACTTCCTGGCGCTCTGAGAAATCAACAATAAATGCCAGAATCAAGGACGCTCCCGCGACCACTGCGCCTCCCCAACTGAAAAGTTTTAGTGCGTGCCAATCTATCGGCTCCAACCACATGCCTGCGCTCAGTACCTTGAGACCGTTCGTGTCTTCGATCCTTTGACCGGTCAGAGCGCGCTCGATTTGCAACCGAGGTTCCAACTCCAACCGCGAGAATTCTCGCGCCCAAACTGTCGGATCAATCTTCGTCATGCGAGCCTCGCTTAAATCCACTGTGACTAATTCAGGGGACACGTAACAGATTCAACAGTGGATGGAATTTGTGACGTGTCCCCCTGAATTACCGTGCTGTCATGTTTCCCGCAGCTGCATGAGCGGAGACGCGCTGTTGGAGTCATTGGAGCTGAAGCACGCCTTTAGATCCCGCAGAGCGCCCGCGTATGATCTCTGCCTCAGCGTCGTTGTAAAACTGGTCAGCGTCGGACACGACTACTGTTCGGTTAATCGCGTCGTCGATTGACTCACGAGTCAGCACCAA
The DNA here is from genome assembly GCA_044220975.1 of Micropepsaceae bacterium. Lineage (GTDB taxonomy): Bacteria > Pseudomonadota > Alphaproteobacteria > Micropepsales > Micropepsaceae > SZUA-430. Next base: position 16,235 of record JBGAPZ010000058.1, read on the forward strand.
GATGCCCAGCCGCTTTGCTTGTTCAATATTTCCTTTCACTTCTTCCCGCCCCTTGGATGTCACGAGTACGGCTATCACCTTGGGGAAGTATGCTGACGCATTCGCCAATCCCGTCCGTACACCCTCAGTTCGCTCATGCAGGTGCGCGACCTTGTCTGCTTTAATCTGTCCGGTCGTGCACTCAACGACTGCAAAGTGCCCCGATGGCGTCGTTGCGATCAGGTCGGCTGCGTCATGCATCCCCTTGGTTCCTCCCAAGTGCGCGACGCTGAAGCCAAGCATCCACAACAGCCACGCGATCGCCGCCTCTAACTCACGAGCATCATTACCTTTTGACCTCGCACTAGTCACGATTTCCTTAAGCGTTGCTACTTGGGGATCAAATGCTTCGTATGCTGCCCGGCGGGGGTTGAGAATCGTTTTCTGATCCGCAACCCAATAATGGCTCTGCGCAATCCCATCGAACGACGCAATGCATTCAAGTGCAGTTGCTTTTGGGATCTCAATCTGGAAATGCCCGACATTGGTTCCCCGGTCCGCGCTCCACCTCATGTCGCTACCATCGACAGAGCCACGCGCTTTCGTTTCTCCCCGGCCGACTGCACGATATCCGACACGTACCTTCGCCTTGTTGAGCCCATCTGCGGCGCGAACAAAGACGTTCGCCGTTGTGCCGCTTACATTTGTTTGGCGGTCAATCACAGCAACGCTGGTGGCGAACACATCAACTCGACACCTGTCGTTGGTTAGGTTGCCAAGGCGGTATTCGAACAGCACCTCTTGCAAGCCGTCGTAGGGCTTTTGAGCAGCTTTCAGTTCCCAATCGATATAAGGCTGCCGAAGGTAGTTTGCCTGTGCGCCTCCCGAGATCGAGAGAACGTTGACGCGGCTCTGGTTTTGCAGTCCGACCGGATGGAATGGAATGAAAGAGGTGGTGTGAACTGCGTTATCGGCAGGGAACAGCAATGGTCCGTCAGGCGTATCAAGTGTGCCGTTTCCTAGTCGCTGTACAAGTTCTTCTGGGCCAACGCCCAACTCAGACAAGCGATACTGTCCAGCTCGAATATTGAGGGTGCGGACATGGCTGGATGGTGCTTGTGGCGCAACCGCGTTCAGAAAGAGAATTCCCTGAATGAGGAAAAAAGTGCCGTTTTGTCCGACAGCAACATAGTTGAACGTGTCGTCGCGATAACCGTCCCTGACGCAGGCGATCTCTTCAAAAAATTCCTGAATGTTCTGCCCATCCTGTTGGCGAAACGGCATGCGTGCCTCTCCAGGTGATTCGTGACTTCGACGGTCAAAGGTTCGCGCCAAGTAGCAGCCACGTGTGATGTTTCACAAGTCGGGATAAAGCGGACGCCGGGTCCTGGAGTGAGCGGCGTTCCTTAGAGATTGCCATGATGAGCTGCAGCCGCACACTTTCGACGTGAGATTGGCTAGCGGCTGGCCTTGGGCTATTGCCAATGTTCTTAATATGTTCTATATTCTCGCACCTTATCCAGACAGAAGGAGCAGGCTGCGATGACTGACGACAGCAAGGCCGCGAACGGTGCGCCGGACCGGCCGGTCACACACGGTGCGGCACCTTCTGGCGCGGGGCCGGCCTCCATGCAGGATGTCGGCGGCTCTCGTTCGGACGCTTTCAACGCGCTGATTGCGCGGCAAACGACGGCGGCCCTTTCTCTCGATCCCGGGAACGGCGACGACCGGCGGGCCAAGGCTGAAGCTGCGCTTGCGGCGTTGGTGAGCCTTGAGCCGCGCAGCGAGCTTGAGGGTATGCTGGGCGCGCAGCTTGTTGCTTGCCACAACGCCGCCATGGAGTGCTTTCGCCGGGCGGCGCATCCGGCGGAGCAGCCGCAGATGCGTCACGAAAATCTGGCGCATGCGGCGCGGCTGTCGCGGGCCTATGCGGCGCTCGTCGAAGCGCTCGATCGTCGGCGCGGCGAAGGCGGCCTCAAGACGGTTGTCGTCGAACACCGCATTGTTCGGGCCACGAGCGGCACCTCCACGCGCGCTGCGCAGCGGATCGGCGCGCCGCACATGGCTCAGCGCACAGACACCGCACCGCAGAAGGGAAACGGACATGCTCTCAACGGACATGCTCTCGAAGGTCACGCGGCTTCAGGCGGCGCCGCGCTGCGCTAGCCGCTCGAAGCGGACGAAAATGCCCTGCCAGGCGCCGGCCGTTCGCGGCCATCGCGTTTGCCGCTTTCATGGCGCTCGCGGCGGCGCGCCGCACGGCAATCGCAATGCCTGGAAACACGGCGCACGCGGCGACGCGTGGGCCCAAGAAGCGCGCGCCTTGCGGGCACTGGTTCGGGCGGCACGCAAGCTGGTTTCCGACGCCCAAGTTCAGGGTACATGAGGTTGTTCGCTCGAAAAACTTCACCCCTCTCCTGCGCCAGCGGGAGAGGGGATGGGGGTGAGGGCGCGTGGTGCACGCTGCGACGACTGAAGGGCAAGAATTGGTTGTTGAGCGAAACTTCATTCGCTGCGTTTGGGGATCGCCCACCCTCACCCCCTTCCCCTCTCCCGCCCGAGGGCGGGCGAGGGGAGAATAGGCACATGGAATCAACAGTTTGGGGAAGCGCGTTGACTTTGGCGGCCCCCCGCTCGCACGATCTGGGGTCGAGCGAGGGGCTCGACCTTTATCTTTGGTGGAGCGATCCCATGCTTGTAAATCTGTTGGCACAGACTTGGCGCAGCGTCGTGAGCGTCATCATCGCATGGATACTCGTCATCCTGTCGCTGATCTACTGGCCCGAGGCTTTGGCCGGCGTCATCGAGAGCGCACGCGGCACGCGTCAGTTTCTGCTGGATCTTGTGGGCACCAGGGGCAGCGATACCGTCGACATTCTGGCTGGCGCCATCATCACCGATCACACGGTGACCATGGCCTTCATGTTTCTCTTTGCGCGTATCGTGGTGCTGACAACGATCCTCTACGTCATCGCGTCGATTTACGTTGCCGTGACCGGACGCCAGCCGGCCTTCATGCGTCATTAGGCACTGTTCGAAATTCTCTGCACGTCGCCCGCTTGATTCAAAGTGTATGGATGTACACATCATCCAAACGGCCATAGGGATCGCAATGCTGACGACGTGGGACGCGCACCATGTGGCGTAAGGCGCGCGAGCTGGCGCAAATGGCGCCGCCTGAGCGCAACCGCTGGGTCGATTTTCTGCGCGCGGTCTCGATCTTGGCGGTCGTGTGCGGCCACTGGCTGATGGCCGGGGTCTATGTCGATCCGGCGGGCACGCTGCAACGCGGCGATCTGCTCAGCGTTTCCGCATGGGCGGCCTGGCTGACCTGGATCTTCCAGGTGATGCCGGTCTTCTTCCTCGTCGGCGGCTATTCGAACGGGGTCAGCTGGGACGCCACGCTGCGCAAGGCTGAGCCCGGACAGATCGGCAAATATCGCGACTGGTTTGCGAGCCGCGTGCAGCGCCTCATCACGCCGACCTTTCCGTTGCTCATGGTGTGGGCGGTTCTGGCCGTGATCCTCACGCAAGTCGGGCTGCCGCGCGAACAGATCCGCATGGCGACCGAAGCCGCGCTGATCCCCGTGTGGTTCCTCGCGGTCTATCTGCTGGTGACCGGCTTCACGCCGCTCACCTACTGGGCGTGGAAGCGTTTCGGTTGGGTGAGCTTTGCGGCGTTCATTCCTGCTGCGATCCTCACCGACTGGCTGACGTTCACCGCACACGTGCCGTACGTCAATTTCACCAACTTCCTTTGGGTGTT
>JBGAPZ010000059.1:0-20448 GCA_044220975.1 Micropepsaceae bacterium
TCAGGAAATATTCATGGCCCTTACCCGAGGCGCCCAATAGGTTCGAGCGCCAGACGAAGAGATTGCGCGGGAAATTTTGCGGCGCGTCAGGGTCTTCGCATGACAGCTTGAGCGCACCCGACTTCAAACTCTCCGCGACGAATTGCGGCGCGGGTTTGCCGGCCTTCTCCGCCATCGCGGCGACCATCAAGGGATTGGTTTCCAACTGCGGCGCGGATGGCAACCAGCCCATGCGCTCCGCACGAACGTTGAAGTCGATCAGGCTACCGCCCCAGTCACCAGCTTCCGCCGTCGGTGAGATGATTTCGGACACGTTCAGCTTCTCATAGCGCCATTGATCCGTGTGCGCGTACCAGAAGCTCGTCGAATTCATCTGCCGCGGCGGACGGCCCCAATCGAGCGCGAAGGCGAGCGCAGTCCAGCCCGGTTGAGGACGCAGCTTCTCTTGTCCCACATAGTGCGCCCAGCCACCGCCCGACTGACCCACGCAACCGCACATCGTCAGCATCGAGATGATGCCACGATAAATCATGTCCATGTGGTACCAGTGGTTGATCCCGGCGCCCAGGATCACCATCGATTTGCCCTTTGTCTTCGCGGCATTGTCGGCGAACTCGCGTGCGACAAGCGCGATGTCGTGGCGCTTCACGCCGGTCACCTTCTCGGCCCATGCCGGCGTATAGGGCACGTCGTCGTCGTAGTTCTTGGCCGTGTTCTCGCCGCCCAAACCGCGGTCGATACTGTAGTTCGCCAGGAACAGGTCATAGACCGAGGCGACCACCGTCTCGCCTTCGGCTAGCTGCAGCCGCTTAACCGGCACGTTGCGCGTGAGCACTTGCGCGTGGTCTGTCTTGACGAAGTGTTCGTGTGCATGACCGCCGAAATAGGGGAAATCCACCTCAGCGAGGCCGTCGTTGCGGCCGAGCAAGGTCAACGCCAGCTTCGTCTCGCCACCGTCGGCGGCTTTCTCCTGCAGATTCCATTTGCGCTCTTCGCCCCAACGGAAGCCGATCGAGCCTTGCGGGCAAACGATGTTGCCGGTCGTCTCGTCGACCGCGACCGTTTTCCAATCCGGGTTGTTGGTCTGGCCGAGTTTGCCGTCGAAGTCGCTGGCGCGCAGGAAGCGTTCCGGCACGTAACGGCCGCCTTGCTTCTTCAGGCGAACGAGGAACGGAAAATCCGTGTACTTGCGGCCGTAATCCATGAAGTACGGCGTCTGCGACTTGACGTGGAATTCGTTGAGGATCACGTGGCCGAAGGCCATCGCGAGCGCTGCGTCCGTGCCCTGCTGCGCCGAAAGCCAAAGGTCGGAGAATTTCGATGCCTCGCTGTAGTCGGGGCAGATGACGACGCTCTTCGTGCCCTTGTAGCGGACCTCGGAATAGAAGTGCGCGTCGGGCGTGCGCGTCTGGGGCACGTTCGAGCCCCAAAGGATCAGGAAGCCCGAGTTGTACCAGTCGGCGCTCTCAGGAACGTCGGTCTGTTCGCCCCAGGTTTGCGGGCTCGATGCAGGCAGGTCGCAGTACCAATCGTAGAACGACATGCAAACGCCGCCGATGAGCGACAAATAACGCGAGCCCGCGGCGTACGAGACCATCGACATCGCGGGGATCGGCGAGAAGCCAATGATGCGGTCGGGGCCGTGCGTCTTGGCGGTGTAGATGTTCGAGGCGGCGATGATCTCGTTCGCTTCGTTCCATTTGGTGCGCACGAAGCCGCCGAGACCGCGCATCTGCTTGTAATCAGCAGACTTCGCTTTGTCTTCGACGATCGAGGCCCACGCCTCGACCGGTTCCATCGTTCTGCGCGCGGCGCGCCACTGTTTCAGCAGGCGCTTGCGGATCAGGGGGTATTTGATGCGGTTGCCGCTGTAGAGATACCAGGACGCGCTGGCGCCCCGCTGGCAGCCGCGCGGTTCGTGGTCGGGTAGATCCGGGCGCGTGCGGGGATAGTCGGTCTGCTGCGTTTCCCAGGTGACGATGCCGCCTTTGACGTAGATCTTCCAGCTGCACGAGCCGGTGCAGTTCACGCCGTGAGTCGAGCGCACGATACGGTCGTGACTCCAGCGATTGCGATAGGCGTCTTCCCATGTGCGGTCTTCGCGCGTGACGAGGCCGTGGCCGTCCGAGAACGTGCCGACGTCCTTCTTGAAGAACATCAAGCGATCGAGGAAGTGGCTCATGATGTGATCTCAAGCGGTTGCGGGGTTGAGCGCCGCGGGCCGGCGCCGCCGCCCCGTTCAACGTCGTACAGAAGGCCGCCTTTGCGGGTGTAGACCTGCCAGGTGATGACGAGGCACGAGACGTAGAACGCGAGGAAGAACCAGAGGGCTGCTTCCGGTCCGCCGGTCATCGCGATCGACGAACCGTAGGCTTTCGGGATGAAGAACGCGCCGTAGGCTGCAATCGCGGAGGTGAAGCCGATGATCGCGGCCGATTCCTTGTCGCCTTGCCGCACGCGCTGCTCCGCGTCGGCGATCGGCATGAGGCGCACCATTTCCTGACGCATGATCGCGGGGATCATTTGGAACGTCGATGCGTTGCCCACGCCCGTGACAAAGAACAAGAACACGAAGCTGCCGAAGAAGCCCCAGAATGCGCCGGGCTGATCCTTGATGCCGACAAAGAAAAGCACTGCGGCGACGCCGACGATGAGGCCGGCGAAGACCCACAGCGTGACGCGCGCGCCACCGAACTTGTCGGATACCCAGCCGGTCATTGAGCGCGAGAGTGCGCCGACGAGTGGTCCTAAGAACGCATACTGCAGCGCGTTGACGTCCGGGAAGAGAAGCTTCGAGAGCAGGGGGAAGGCCGCGGAATAGCCAATGAACGAGCCGAAAGTTCCGGTGTAGAGCCAGCACATGATCCAGTTGTGTTTGCGCTGGAAGATTACGGACTGTTCGGCGAACGAAGCTTTGGCGGAGGCGATGTCGTTCATGCCGAACCACGCCGCGAAGGCGGAGGCGACGATGAACGGCACCCAGATGTAGCCTGCGTTCTGCAGCCAAAGCTGGGTCGCGGCGCCGTCTACGGTTGCGTTTTGCGGTTCGCCGCCGAACCAACCAAACACGCCCGTCGTAATGACGATGGGCACGATGAACTGCATCACGCTGACGCCGAGATTGCCCAGGCCGGCGTTGAGCGCGAGCGCGTTGCCCTTTTCAGCCTTCGGATAAAAGAACGTGATGTTCGACATTGAGGAGGCAAAATTGCCGCCGCCGAAGCCGCAAAGCAGCGCCAGGATCAGAAACACGACGTAGGGCGTGTTCGGATCCTGCACCGCGTAGCCGATGCCGAGCGCCGGGATCATGAGCGACCAGGTCGCGATCGTCGTCCAGAGGCGGCCGCCGAAAACGGGGACCATAAACGAGTAGAAGATGCGCAGGGTAGCGCCCGATAGACCGGGCAGCGCCGCGAGCCAGAACAGCTGGTCGGTCGAATAGTTGAACCCGACCGCCGGGAGCTTGGCGACCACGACCGACCACACCATCCAAACGGCGAACGAGAGCAGCAGCGCCGGAATCGAGATCCAGAGATTGCGGCTGGCGATCTGTTTGCCGGAGTTGCGCCAGAACGTCGTGTCTTCCGGCCGCCAGTCGGTGAGAATGTGACCGGCGAGGCTCGCTTGGTGCTGCGGTCTGTGGATCGACTGCATCTCGGGAAGTTGCGGCAGCTTCGACAGCGCCTCGCCGGCAGCCTCTTGTTCCATCTGACGGATCGCGAGATGCATCCAGATCAGCGCCGTTGCCGTGATGGCGAACAGCAACATGAAGCAGCTTTGCCAAATGCCGGTCAGATCGTTCATCACGCCGAACAGAATCGGCAGCACAAAACCGCCGAGGCCCCCGATCAGGCCAACGAGACCGCCGACGGAGCCCACGTTGTTGGGGTAGTAGACGGGAATGTGTTTGTAGACGGCGGCCTTACCGAGGCTCATGAAGAAGCCGAGGATGAATATGACGACCGTGAAACCGGTGGCGCTCATCGCCATGCGGAACGTGATCTGTCCCGAGATGCCGTCGACGATATAAGTGGTCGGTGGGTAAGACAGGATGAAGAGCGCGACCACCGAGACGATGAACGTCCAATACATCACCGTCCGGGCGCCGAAGCGGTCCGACAGAACCCCACCATAGATGCGGAACAACGAACCTGGAATCGAGTAGGCGGCGCCCAACAGGCCCGCTGTTTGAATGTCGAGCCCGTAAACGCCGATCAAGTAGCGCGGCAGCCACAATGCGAGCGCCACAAACGCACCGAAGACGAAGAAGTAGTAGAGCGAGAAGCGCCAAACTTGGATGTTCTTGAGCGGTTCAAGCTGCGACCAGAAGCTGACCGGGGGACGCTTGTCGGCGCGGCGGGCGGCGAGGTCGGGATCGTCGGCGGCGAACAGATAGAAGAGAAGTCCCATCGCACCGATTGCAAGCGCCCAGACAATCGCGACGGTTTGCCAGCCGTAGGCGACCATGATCGTGGGCGCTGCGAGCTTTGTCACCGCTGCACCGACGTTGCCAGCCCCAAAGATGCCGAGCGCGGTGCCTTGGCGCTCCTTCGGGAACCAACGCGAGACATAGGCGATGCCGACCGAGAACGCGCCACCCGCGATGCCGACACCCAGCGCGGCCAAGAGGTAGGTCGGATAATCGTAGGCAAGCGTCAGCAACATCGTGGCCACGGCGGCGCTGATCATGACGAGAGCGAGCACGAGCCGCCCGCCGTATTGATCCGTCCATATGCCAAGCGCGAGACGGATCAGCGAGCCGGTCAGGATGGGCGTGCCGACGAGGAGGCCGAACTGTGTCTCGTTCAGCCCGAGTTCCTGCTTAATCTGTACGCCGATGATCGAGAAAATCGTCCATACCGCAAAGCAGATCGTGAAGGCGATGGTTGATAGGGCGACTGCTTGGGTTTGCTGGCCGGACGTGACTGTGGTGGTGGTCATAGGCCGCGCGTCCTCTGAGTGGTGAATGGAAACTGCCCAACCGGAAGCGTCGGTGCCTTGATGTGGGTCAAGGCCAAGTGCAGAGGGTCGCGGCTAATGTGGCCGCAAGTCAGGACCAAACCGATGTCAGCACTTGATTTGAGGCATGGCGCGGGCGCGACAAACCACCCGCGCGTGCCGTACCTCAAAAAGATCGATCTGTTCGCGCCGCTGCCAGAGCAAAGTCTGGCGCGGATCGCCGAGATTTCGGGCCTGCAACGCTTCTCGAATCACAGCTACCTGTTTCGGGAAGGCGAGGAACCCGACTTCATCTACTGCTTTGTCGAAGGCGGCGTTGTCCTTGTGGCCGGCGCCGACGGCCAAGAAGCGGCTATCGAGTTCTTCGGGCCCGGCGAAAGCGTGTTGCTTCCCGCAGCGTTGCTGGGTCTGCCCTATCTCGTCAGTGCACGCGCGACCTCGGATGGGCAAGCTTTGCTCATTCCCGCCAGCAAGCTGCGGCAATTGATCGACGACGACGTGGCGCTCGCTGCGCAGTGCGCGCGCGCTCTATCGCGTCATTGGCGCGGGCTGGTCACCCAGATCAAGGAGATCAAGACCCACAGTGCGACGGAGCGGCTTGCCCGTTTTCTCGTATCCCAATCGGGCAAGACCAAAGGGCCGGCGACGCTGGTTCTTCCGGGGATGAAAAAGGAAGTAGCAACGCGGCTCGGCATCAAGCCGGAGACCTTCTCGCGTACGCTAAAGAAGTTGCGCGACTACGGCGTCGACACCGAGGGGGACACGATCCGCATCGCGTCACTGGAACGCCTCGCGACCTTGGTGAGCCGCGTATCAGATCAAGCGGAGGCTTGACCGCCTCGAAAATTCGCATTTGACGCGAAGCGCGCACTCTCTTGCAGTTAACGATTGGTTGATCGCAACGCCTCAAGATGCAGAACAAGGTGACCGCCGTGAGAGATATCATGCATTCGTTCAAGCAATCGGTTCTCGCCTCCACGCTGCCCAGCGCGTTGGTCTTTGCATCCCTGTCGAGCCTCGGTGCATTTGCGGCAAAGGCCGACGGCACGTTCGGCGACTTCTTCGATCAGGGAAAGCTCTTGGTCGATGTGCGCTACCGCTTTGAGCACGTCGATCAGGACGGCTTCGCAAACGAGGCGAATGCGAACACGCTTCGTGCCCGCGTCGGCTTTTTGACCGGCAAAGTTTGGGACTTGCAGTTTTTAGTCGAAGGCGAAGGCGTCGCGCAGTTCAGCGACGACTTCAACGATACGACAAACGGCAACGTCACGTTCCCCGTCGTCGCGGACCCCGAGGATTTTCAGATTAACCGCTTGCAGGTCGAATACTCCGGTTTGCCGCAAACGACGATTACGGTCGGGCGCCAACGGATCAACCTCGACAATCAGCGCTTCGTCGGCGGCGTCGCGTTCCGCCAGAACGAGCAGACATTCGACGCGGCGCGGATCACCAACACGAGCATTGAAAATCTGAACCTCACGTACATTTATGTGAACCAGGTCAACCGCGTGTTCGGCGAGGAAGGCGGCCCTGGCGCCTTCCAAGGCGCGCTGGAAGGCGACACGCATTTGTTCAACGCGGGCTACGACATCAAGGATTGGGGTAAACTCAGCGGCTACGGATACTGGATCGATCTTGAAGACGCGCCGCAGGCGACGCTTCCGTCAACCCGCACGTTCGGCTTGCGCTTCGCGGGCAAGCATCCGATCACGGACGAGTTCACGGGGCTTTATGCCGCGGAGTACGCGACGCAAAGCGACTACCGCAACAACCCGCGCAGCTACGATGTCGACTACTGGATGCTCGAAGCCGGGGTCGCAGCGCACGGGTTCAAGCTCTTGGGCGGCGTCGAGTCGCTCGAAGGCAACGGAGTCGATCGCTTTCAAACTCCGCTTGCCACGCTGCACAAGTTCCAAGGGTTTGCCGACGTGTTCCTGGTGACGCCTGCAAACGGCATCGTCGATGCCTACGGCACGCTCGGCTACGAAACGAAGATCACCGACGCCGGGCCGCTGACGAGCATTACGGCCGCCGTGACCTACCATGACTTCGAAGCAGAGCGCGGTAGCGCCGAGCTGGGGTCCGAAGTAGACGTTGAGCTGGTCGGCAAGTTCGGCGATCACTGGTCGGCCGGCATTAAGTACGCGGACTACGATGGCTTCGGTACCGGCGCGTTCGCCGACCGCGACAAGCTGTGGCTGTCGGCCGAGTTCACGTACTGACGGCGACGCGCCGGGACGCGAGGGCTATGCCAGTGTTCCATGGTCAACCTGCGCAACTTTGCGCTGGAAGATATTGTCCGGCGCTTGCTGCGCGGCGAGACCATCGACCGGACAACAATTCCACTACGAATTCAAAAGCTTATCGACAAGCCGGACAACGAAGCCGGACACTGAAGGCGCCCCTGACCCCTGTGCCACGTGTGCCGCTTCGCACGTGTCCGTATCGGCTGGCGGCGGGATCAGCCGCCTGTTCTGGTAGGACCGTTCATCCTTTCAGGCGCGTAAGACCGAAGGCGTTGGGCGATATCCGGCCCTGCGAAGTACCCGGCCAGCGCACCGAGATAGACGACCACGTAGGGCCACAGCTCCGACCAGTAGTCGCTGCCGACAACCGCGGCAACGGCCATGCGAGCTTCGTGAGGTGTTGCGGCCACCAGAATGGCGAGGCCCGCGACAGTCAAAACAGTTTTGTTTGTGTTCATTGTCCCCTTCCGACAAGCGGCGTAGCGCGACCAGCGTGCGAGCGGCACGCGTCTTCGCCAGAAGGACAACCTCACCACGGATGCACGATTTTAGAATCTTCGCGCTTTCCTGAGTCGGATTATGAGCCGCGATCCGGTGCGTGCCAGTGGTCTTTGCGCGCCGAAGGGTTGGCGCGACCAATTCGAGCCGCACAGTTGTTGCGACGACACGGACGTCGCCAGGCTACAGTTGAAACCACACGTTCGTCACAACCTGCTTTGGCCGGGTGCAGCTTATGCGGTCTTGCGGATTGCAAAGCGCGACCAGCCGTCTTTCAACGCGCCCACCAGGTCGCTCATCTTTCCGTCGTCGTGAAAAGGCGATGGCGTCAGGCGCAATCTCTCGGTGCCGCGCGGAACGGTCGGGAAGTTGATGGGTTGCGCGTAGATCGCGTGTTCGGCCAGCAAGAAATCGGAAAGTTGCTTGCACCGCACGGGATCGCCGACCGACAGAGGCACGATGTGACTGACCGACGGCATAACCGGCAACCCCGCGCTACGCAGAAGCTTCTTCAACGTTGCTGCGCGCTCTTGCAGCCGCATGCGCTCAATCTGACTTGTTCTCAGATGGCGCACGCTGGCGATCGCGCCGGCCGCGAGTGCGGGCGGCAGCGACGTCGTAAAGATGAAGCCCGGTGCGTACGATCGCACGACGTCGATCAGCTTCGCCGAGCCCGCGATGTAGCCGCCCATCACGCCAAAGGCTTTCGCAAGCGTGCCATTGACCAAGTCAACGCAGTGCATCACCCCGTCGCGCTCCGCGACGCCGCCGCCATGCTCTCCGTATAGTCCGACGGCGTGCACTTCGTCGAGATACGTGAAGGCGTCGTATTTCTGCGCGAGATCGCAGATCTTTCCGATCGGGGCGATGTCGCCGTCCATCGAGTAGACGGACTCGAATGCGATGACTTTCGGCGCTCCAGGATCAGCTTGGGCGAGCAGCAGTTCGAGGTGTGCGAGGTCGTTGTGCCGCCAGATGCGCCGCTCTGCACCGCTCCGGCGTATGCCTTCGATCATCGAGGCATGGTTCAGTTCGTCGGAAAAAAAGATGCATCCGGGAAGAACTTTGCCGAGCGTCGAAAGCGTCGTGTCGTTGGCGATAAAGCCCGACGTGAAGACGAGTGCCGCTTCCTTGTCGTGCAAGGCTGCCAGCTCTCGCTCCAGCTCGACGTGATAGTGCGTTGTGCCCGATATGTTGCGCGTACCGCCTGCACCCGCACCCGCCGCGTCGATAGCGCAATGCATGGCGGCCAGCACCGCGGGGTGTTGTCCCATTCCGAGGTAATCGTTCGAGCACCAAACGGTGATCCGGCGCTGCGTTTCGCCGGCATGCAGAACAGCATGCGGAAACGACCCGCGTTGGCGCACGATGTCTGCGAAGACGCGGTACCGTCCTTCGTTCGTTACGCGCGCCAGAGCGCTTGCGAAGGAATCTTCATAAAGGGCCACAGTAAAACCTCATACGCGCTACGCAGTTCTCGGGGCCCCCAAGCAACGATACTTTGCAGTTGTCGAGCAACGATACTCATCATGAGCCCGCGACGGCAAATCTCAGATGTCAGCGCTGTAATCTTGGCACTCGCTCTGAAGTTGCGGCTTCAGTAGAACCAAGCGGGAAACCAGCGCCCCTTGTCGGTCGCTTCTTGAACGACATTCGCGAGCGCGGTGTTTCGTGTTGCTTGTGCCAGCGTCAACGCCGTCTCGCCGCTGCTGTTTCGCGCGAACACGTCCGCACCTTGCGCCAGCAGAAGCCTCACGCTTTCAAGTTGCGCGTTCTGCACGGCGGCAAGGAGTGCCGTGTTTCCAAATTGATTGCGTGCCTCAAGTTTCGCACCGGCGCCGATGAGCAGCCGGCTGACCTCGACATAGCCGCGTTGCGCGGCGAGCGAAAGCGGCGTGTTGCCGTTTCGCGACGCGCGGTTCGGGTCTGCTCCGGCGTTGATCAAGAGCAGAATGGCCTGCTCGCGATTGGCCGCAGCGGCATGCGCCAACGCCGTCATTCCGTTTTTGTCTTGAGCGTTTATGGTGGCGCGGCGCCCGATCAGCAACTTCATGACGTCGGCGCGATTTGCCTCGGCCGCGAGCGTCAGCGATGTTTTTCCGTTTTGGTCGACAGCATCGACGCGCGCATTGGCCAGAAGCAGTTCTTTCACTGCCGCGGCATCGCCGCGTGACGAAGCAATCAGCAGCGGCGGCAAGCCGTCTTCGCGTGCTGTGTTCGGATTGGCTTTTGCGGCCAGCAACGTTTGGACACCCGGGAGAGAACCGTGGCCGACCGCTTCTAAGAGCGCCGTCGTGCCGCGTACTCCTCGTGCATCAACCGTTGCACCGGCTTGGATGAGCTGTCGCATGACGTCGACACGCCCCTCGGCAGCGGCCAACATCAGCGGCGACATCGTGCCCACACCGCCGCCATCGACCTTAGCGCCCGCTTCGAGCAGCACGGCAACGGTCTCCGTTTGGCCGCAAGACGCCGCGCGTCCAAGTGGCGTGCGGCCCTCTCGATCTAACGCGTCTACTTCGGCGCCACTCTTGATCAGTGCGCGCACCACGTCCGGCTTGCCGCGCCAGGCAGCCATCGCGAGCGGCGACCAGCCTGCAAACGGCCCCGATGCATCGAGCGGCGCCAGTGCCGCTGAAGTCACACCGGATGGACCTGCAGCCGTGGCCGTCGCGGATGCCACCACGTTGGACACGGGCTTGGAATCGGCAACCGGCAACGGTGTTTCCGCGGGCCGCTGAGCGACGATGGCGGGTGCGGTTCGGGCTTTCGCCTTGCGCTCGGGGATCGGCGACGTGACGGTCGCGAGTGCCTCGCCCGGCGCGAGCGCACGGCTCTTTGGAATCGCATCGGGATCGCGAGCCGCGCCCGCGGCCTCATCCTTCGGCTTTGGATCCGGAATGACTTGCGAACTCACCACACGCTGCGTCGGTTGCTCGGTGGAGGGTTTCGATTTTTGTCGAGGCTCCGAAGGGGCACCTTCCAGCGCAGCGAGTTGTTCCGATGCAGCTTCGTCGCCTTTTGCCGCAGCTGCGCTGAACCAGCGGCGTGCTTCGGTTTGGTTCGCCGCCACCCCCCAACCTTTGAGATACATCAATGCGAGATTGTACTGTGCTTTTGTGTGCCCCTGTTTTGCAGCCGCGAGAAGCCAAGTGAACGCGTCCGCGTGACTCTTTTCGACGCCGTTCCCCGCACGATATAGGGCAGACAATTGGTATTGCGCCTCCGGGCTGCCCGATCGCGCGAGCTCTTTCAAGATGCTGGCGGCCTCGGCGTAGTCTTGCTGGCGAATGGCCGCGCGCGCCTCCTCCAACGATCCGGCAAATGCCGTCGACGTGGCGGCGACCAGCGCGATCGTCGCGACGCCGGCACACCGGGCGATATTGGGTCTAAGGCTACGCGGTACCATACTTCGTCTCCACTTGGACGCCGATGTCCTTCAGGAACGCCGTCGGCAGAATACCGCCAGCGCACACGATCACATCGTCATTCGGCAAGTCTGTCACGCGGCCCTTCTGTTCGATCTTGGCCGTAGCGGCCGTTATTTCTTTCACGTTGGACTCAAGAAGCACCGTCAACCGCCCGCCGCTGACAGCATTCTCTACGTTCGTGCGGTTCTTCGTCTTGGCACCGGAGAAGGCCGCACTGCGGTAAGATAGCGTGACTGTGGTGTCGGCTTCGTTTGCGATGCTGACCGCGGCCTCAAGGGCGCTGTCGCCGCCGCCGACCACGAGGACGCGCCGGCCCCGATATTGTTCCGGGTCGATCAAGCGGTAGACGACCTTTGGAAGGTCTTCGCCGGGGACGCCGAGCTTGCGCGGCGTTCCGCGTCGCCCGACCGCGAGCACGATCGAGCGCGTTTGGTAGCTGCCTTTGTTCGATTTGACGTTGAAGCCGCCCGACGCCGCTTGCACCGCTTCAACCCGTTCGTTGTAGTTGATGCGCACGCCCGTATCGCGCTCGACCTTCTGCCAAAATGACAGGAGCTTTTCTTTGCTGATCTCGCCGAACTTTACCTTGCCGACAATCGGAAGGTTGGCGGGTGCGGTCATGACGAGCTTGCCGCGGGGATAGTGCGCGACGGTTCCGCCCAGCGTGTCTTGTTCGAGGGTGACGGACTTGAGCTTTGCTTTCATCGCGGCAAGCGAAGCCGAGAAGCCTGCCGGTCCCGCACCAACAATGAGGACGTCGAGCATGCCGGACTTTCCGGCACGCTTCTTGACGACCTCATCCATCGCTTGGCGGCCTTGCTCAATCGCGTTTCGAATGAGGCCCATGCCGCCCAACTCGCCGGCGATATAGACGCCCGGCACGTTGGTTTGGAAGTCGGCGCCAAGCGTCGGAATATCGACGCCGCGCTTTTCGGTGCCGAACACGAGCGATATGGAGTCGGTGGGGCAGGCGGCCTGGCACGCGCCGTGTCCGATGCATTTCGAAGGATCAACGAGGTGCGCTTTGCCGGCCACGATGCCAAGGATGTCGCCCTCTGGGCACGCCCGCACGCACGCGCCGCAGCCGATGCAGGTTGGGATCTTGATGATCGGATGGAGTGAAGTCGGTTCCGAGTTTCCGTCTGCAAGCGAGTTTGCCAAGCGCGACTTGGCGCGCGTCTCTTCCTTCTGGCGCCCCGCGGTATAGGCCGCAATAGCC
This sequence comes from Micropepsaceae bacterium, assembly GCA_044220975.1. Lineage (GTDB taxonomy): Bacteria > Pseudomonadota > Alphaproteobacteria > Micropepsales > Micropepsaceae > SZUA-430. Next base: position 12,354 of record JBGAPZ010000059.1, read on the forward strand.
GAAACAGCGACAAACGCGTAGACGAGAAGGACTGGGTCGAAGTTCATGGAGAAGTGTCGCTTATTGGTTCAGCACGCCCAGGCGCCACAGGCGCCCACAAGTGATCTCAGATCGCTTCAAAGATACCGGCCAGTGCTCAAGGTTCTTGGTAAGAAGTCCGTAAGAATTGAATCCACCGATCTACAGTTGCTCATTCGCACCCTACATGTCGTGTTGATGACAGCGCGAAAACCAAGACGCTCCGTGCTAGCTGAGCCCCAGATCCATGGCAACCTTGGCTATCTTTGCGCGAGCCGTCGCGTCGCTCCTGAATAACTCCTGCGCCCGTCCGATTGCGGTGCGTGCGGCGTTCCCATCCCCCATCACGGCACGCGAACGCGCGAGCATCAGCCAACCGTCGAGATCATTCGGGTTTCGGCGCAGCCGCTCGGCGAGCCCCGCGACCATGCCGTTGACCATGGCTGTGCGTTGCTCCGGCGAAAGTTCGTCGGCAGCAGCAACCTGATCTCGCGTGGGGCCGCGGACGCCATTCGCCGGCGGTGACGCGAATTCGGCTTCCGCGGCGGCAATTTGGGTGAGAGCAACGGGCACACCAGCAAATATCTCTCTCGCGCGCGCAAGCGACGCCCGGCCGAGTTCGACTTTGCCCGCGGCACGGTGAGCGCGTGCGAGCGATATCCAATTCTCAAGGTTCTTGGGATCGCGCTCGATCTCGCTGCTGAGTTGTTCAGCGCGAGCCGTCGGATCGACGGCCGCGATCTGACCGGACCCAGCTGGTGAGATCTCGGCTGCGCCGCCGGGAATGGCTTTGGCTGGGTCGAGCTTGAGCTTGAGTGCCAACGCCGATGCCTGCTTGCGCAGGTCAGGCATCCATTCCGCGTCTGCGTCTCCGTCACGAATGATCTTCACCCAGAGCGCCAGCGCCTCGCGAGACTTGCCGTGTTGGTCGAGCGCCAATCCGCGAAAGAACAACGCGCGGGGCTCGGACGGATCCAAAGCGAGCGCCCCATCGAATATCGTCTCTGCTTTGCCGGTTACCGTTCCGCCGGCCGCGCGAACGACGGACTCGCCGTATTGCGAGCGCAGGTCGGCATTTTTCGGCTCTAGCGCGACGGCCTTCTCGTAAGCTTGCGCCGCCGCGTCGAATTTTTCGAGGTGCGCATACGACCACCCCAACATCTTCCATCCTTTGGCGTCGTTCGGCGACGTCTTGAGACGTTGCGCAAGCCGTTCGACCAAAGTCTCGACCGCTGGAAGTTGAGAGGCTGCTGACTGCGTTTCGGGCGCCTCCGGCAAAAGCAACTCGGTGGACCCCTCCTGCGTCCCAATTAAGTCCGGCCGTCCGATCGCGGCATAGAGCGCGACCGCGGCCACGGGCAATCCGATGCCTAGCGCCAATCTAAGCGGAGCGGCAATGCGGGACGGCTCGTGGTGCCTTTCCGATGGCGCCGCGACGGCAAGCATCTTTCGCTTGATTTCCAAGCGCGCCGCGTCGACCTCGCTTGCGGAGATAATTCCGCGTTCAAGATCAGCCTCGAGTTCGCCCAATTGATCGCGGTAGACGGCAAGTTCCGACCGCCGCGCTTCGACCAACGGGTTGTTCGCGCCAAACAGCGGTCGCAGCATAAGCCAAAGCGCGAGCGCAGTGAGCAACAGAAAAACGAGCCACAACATCATCGATCAACTTTCATCCGCAAGGCGCTTGAGGTGCTCTTCTTCCGCGTGGTTCAAAGGCGCCGTGCGCGCGGCCTTTGCCATCGAACGCAGATATGCCACGAGCAACGCGAACGCTGCAGCCAGAAACAGAAGAGGCGAGAACCACAAGAAAAGCGTGTCGGTCTGCAGAGGCGGTTTCAGCAGAACGAAGTTGCCGTAACGCGCCACAAGGAAGGCGCGCACTTGATCGTCGGTTTCGCCGAGTTTGATGCGATCTCGCACCAACACCCGCATATCGTGCGCAAGCGGTGCGTTAGAATCGTCGATCGATTGATTTTGACAGACGACGCAACGGAGCTCCCGCGTGATGTTGCGCGCGCGCGCTTCGAGCGCCGGATCGGTCAGTCTCTCGTCGGGCTCGACGGCATAAGCGAGGGGAACCAGAACGGTGATGGCAAACGCCAGGGCCGCGACGAGCCTGATCATTGGTCCTCCAACTCGAGTTTTCGGACCAGCGGCTCCAGAACGCCGGACCAAATTTCTTCGGTGATCGGGCCGATCTGCTTGTAGCGCATTCGGCCTTTCTTATCGATTATGAAGGTTTCCGGTGCGCCGGTGACGCCAAAGTCTATTGCGGTTCTGCCGCTCGCGTCGTCGCCGATCGCCAAATATGGGTTCCCAAGCTCCGTGAGCCAAGCCGACCGCTCGCTGGGCGTATCCTTCCAGTCGAGTCCGTAAATGGGGACGCGCTTTTGTGCCGAAAGCGCCATCAGTGTCGGATGTTCAACACGGCAAGCTGGACACCACGATGCGAACACGTTGAGCAACGCCACACGGCCTTTGAAATCGCCGCTCGAAACGCCTGCAATCTTTGCGTCGATCGGAGGAAGAGCAAACGAAGGCAGCGGTCGATCGAGCAGAACTGAAGGCAGTTCTCGCGGATCGTTACGCGGTTCGCCGCAAAAAACACGCGGCGAGAACGACGATCAGCGCGAAGGGAACGATGTCAAGCCAGCGGCTCATGCTCTCATTCCGCCGCGGCAAATGCAGCTGTGGGGGCTGAACGTCGTGGCGCGCCAATTCTCAACCGCCGGTCAGCGACAGCAAACCGCCAATCACCATGATCACGCAGCCGGTCCAAATCCACGCCACCAACGGATGATGGTACATGCGCACGGTCCACCCTCGTCGATGCCTGCTCACCGAGCGCGACGTATAGGACATCGAGCGGCCGAACTCGGATAGCCGCTTCCGTCGTCTCGCTGCCGGGGAACGGATAAAAGCGTCGCTCGGCCGTCATCGTGTCGAGTTGTTTGCTATTTGCGGATATTACGAACGTGCCGATGATCGTTTCGTAATTTGGTCCGTTCGCCTTCTTAACGGATAGTAGTCGTGCCTCGTAGCGCGCGACTCGCGCGGACTCGCCCACGTCGAGCTGCGTGATCGTTTCTGACTGCCAGGTCGACACGGTCGCGATGCCAGCCGCCACAATCGCGATGCCGATGTGAGCCACGACCACGCCAAACACAGACCGCGGCAGTCCAGCGACGCGCCGCCAAGCCGTGGCGAATGATCCGCTTCTAAGGTCAAAGCGACGGGCGACAACAGTGGCGGAACTTAGGAACAGCCACACAGCTGCTCCCAAAGCCGCGGCAGCGAATGAGCCCCGCCCCCAACTCAGCCATGCTGTCGCGATCGTCACGCCGAGGGCCGCCACGCCCGCCACACGTGTGCGGGCCAACGCTTCTGACACATCGCCTCGCTTCCAGCTGAGGAGGGGCCCGAGCCCCATGAGTGCCATCAGCACGATCATCATGGGAACGAAGAACAAGTTGTAGAACGGAGGTCCAACCGAAATGCGATCGTCGCTCGTTGTCGAAATGAACAGCGGATAGAAAGTGCCGACGAACACTACGCCGGTGATCGAGACCAAGAAGACATTGTTGAGCACGAGGCTCGTCTCGCGGCTCACTGGGGCGAACAGATTGCCGAGTTTCAACGACGGCGCGCGGATCGCGTAAAGGGCAAGCGCCCCTCCGGTCGTCGCGAGCAGTATTGCGAGAATGAAAATACCGCGCGCGGGGTCGGTGGCGAAGGCGTGCACGCTCGTAATGACGCCGGATCGGACGAGAAACGTCCCGACAAGGCTCAGGGAGAACGTCAGGATTGCGAGAAGGATCGTCCAACGTTTCAACGCGTCGCGCTTCTCGACGACGATCGCCGAATGCACGAGTGCGGTCCCGGCAAGCCACGGCATCAAGGAGGCGTTTTCGACGGGATCCCAGAACCACCAGCCGCCCCAACCAAGCTCATAGTACGCCCAAAGACTGCCAAGCATGATGCCCATTGTGAGGAAGCACCACGCCAAAAGGGTCCAAGGCCGCACCCAGCGCGCCCATGCGGGATCGACCTTGCCCTCGATCAGAGCAGCAACGGCAAACGAAAACGCCATCGAGAAGCCGACATAACCCAGATAGAGAAACGGTGGATGGCTCGCGAGACCGGGGTCTTGCAGCAGCGGGTTTAGCCCGTTGCCGTCGGCAGGAGCGGGATCGAGGCGGGCAAACGGATTGGATGTGAATAAGACGAACGCTAGAAAGCCGACGCCGATCATGCCCTGAACCGCCAGTACCCGCGCGGCGAGTGATGTCGGGAGGTTGGTGCCAAAGAGGGCGACCGCCAAGCCGAAAAGGGCCAGGATCAAAACCCATAGAAGCATCGAACCTTCGTGGTTTCCCCAAACACCCGCTATTTTGTAGATGAGCGGCTTGTCGGAGTGCGAATTGGCAGCGACCACTTCCAACGAGAAGTCCGACGTCACGAAGCAGTAAGTAAGCGTCGCAAAGGCAATCACGATGAACAGGCATTGAGCGCGTGCCGCAGAACCGGCCAGCCCCATGAGCGGTGCGTTGTTCGTCGCGGCGCCGTAGAGGGGAGCGGTGGCTTGCACCAGCGCCGCGAGAAGCGCGAGCACTAGCGAGAACAGACCGATTTCACCTGCCATTCAATAGCCGCCCAATAACGCCGACGATGTCCGTCGTTACGTGAGCGGATACGAGAGATCAACTGCAACAGTCGCACACCGTGGATTCCTGGAGACGAATTCATCCGTGCACGGTGCAACTTGTCGACGCAAAAATTACAGGCAGATTACATTAAGGTTTGCCGTTTGATGCTATATCGCAAGGCTCGACGGCGAACGCCGGGTCCGCGGGTATTTCGCAGTTCCGGTAGACGATTGATCAAGTGTTAGGGACGATACTCCGCTCCCTAAAGCGTTTTGTACGAGGAGAATTGTCAGTGGCCAACCCGGGGAACATCGCCGCAGAGAGCGGCGTTGGTGTGCGCGGCATGCCGCGCAACGGCGGCCAGCGCGTGTCCGGCGCGCAAGTCGCTGGCAGCCTCTTTCAGGGCCTGTTCGCCATTGGTGTGGTCGGCTTGCTGGTCTATGGCTTTCTGCATCGCGACGAAAACTGGTTCTCGCCGGCGCATGGCCTCGGCTACCTTTTCGGAATCGTCGGAACCGCGATGATGGTCATTCTCTTGAGCTATCCGCTGCGCAAAAGGATTCGGTCGTGGCGCGGTTGGGGGCGGCTGCCGGGCTGGCTCAAATTTCATATGCTACTCGGCATCCTTGGCCCGACGTTTGTACTCTTCCATGCGAACTTCCGACTCGGTGCGACGAACGCAAACGTCGCCATGTTTGCGATGCTGATCGTCGTCGCGAGTGGCATCGTGGGCCGATACATCTACGGCAAGACGCACAATCGCTTGTCCGGTGAACTGAGAAGTCTCCAGGATCTTCAGCGCGAAACCGCAGCCGCGCGGTCCGAGTTTCACCTCGACTTTACGAAAATTCCGGACCTACGCCTGATGCTCGACGAGCTTGAAACACGAATCTTGGACCCCGGTCACGGCGTCGTATCGAGCAGTTGGCTCTGCATAGCGTTCGCGTTCTCGAGGGGCGGCTATCAGCGGCGCATGAGCCGCATCTTGAAAGAGGCGATAACCTACGACGGCGACACGCGCGGCATGCATCCGCGCGAGATCAAAGCGCAGCTGGCGCTTGCGCGACAGTACGTCTCGGCCTACCTGGGCCGCTTGCAGCGCGCCGCGGAGTTTCGATTCTATGAACGCATGTTTGCGTTATGGCACGTGCTGCATGTGCCATTGCTGTTTCTGCTGATTGCCGCCGCCATGATTCATGTCGCCGCCGTTCATCTCTACTGAAGCGTGGCGAGGTTGCTTTGAGTCGGAACTTCCTTGCTGCGTTCCTGGTTTTCGCCGCGTTTTTCGCGCAGCATGCTGGCGCAGCCGACATTTTCGACCGCATGATGTCGCCAGGCGACCTGAACAAGAAGCACGAGAAGCGGGCGATAATTGCAGGAATTGTCACGTCGCATTTGACAAGAAGGGCCAGTCGAAGCTGTGCCGGACGTGTCACAAGCCGATCGACAAACAGGTCCTGCAAGGAATCGGCTACCACGGAAAAGATCCGCGCGTGCGCACCGCGACGTGCTCGCAGTGTCATGCCGAGCACAAAGGCCGAAACGCGCCGCTGACTGTCTTCGATCGGGACAATTTCAATCACGGTATAAATTACCCGCTGAAAGGCGGCCACAAGCAGGTCGCCTGTTCTTCGTGTCATAAGGCGGGGTCGAAGTTTTCGTCGGCGCCGACATCATGTTTCGACTGTCACCGCGAAGACGACAAGCACCGCGGCCGCCTCGGAACGAACTGTGCGTCGTGCCACTCGGACAGCAGTTGGAGATCGACCAAGTTCGACTCACAACGCAACGCGCTTTCCGTTGAAGGGTAAGCACGCGAGCGCAGCTTGCGAGAGCTGCCACCCTGATCAGCGCTACGAAAAGACACCGCGCGACTGCTTCTCGTGCCACCAACTTGACGACAAACACAAAGGGTCGAACGGCCGCAGTTGCGAGAACTGCCACACGACGACGAAATGGTCGGCGGTATCGTTCGATCACGGCAAGACGCGCTTCCCATTGTCAGGCAGGCACGCGCAAATCTCTTGCAATGCGTGCCACACGGGTGGCGGCACGCCGACAAAGCTGCCGTTGACTTGCATCAGCTGTCACAAGAAGGACGATACGCATAAGGGCGCCAACGGCACGAAGTGCGAGTCGTGTCACAACGCGCGAAGCTGGAAGCAGGCGACCTTCGACCACAGCAAAGAAACGCAGTTCCCGTTGCGCGGCGCACATGCAAAGGCGACGTGCCAGAGTTGCCACAAGCCCGACGCCCCGACGCGCAAGATCGCGATGTCTTGTTACTCATGCCACCAGAAGGACGACGTTCATAAGGGCCAAGAGGGGCGCAGCTGCGAAAAGTGCCACAACGAGGTCTCGTGGAGTGGCAAGGTCAAGTTCGACCACGGCCTAACCAAATTCCCTCTGGTCGGTCTGCACGCCGCGACGCCATGCGAGGAGTGCCATCGGAGCGCTGCATATCAAGACGCTCCTGTTGAGTGCGGGGCTTGCCACAAGAAGGACGACGAGCACAAAGGTACACTCGGGCCGCGTTGCGGCGATTGCCACAACCCAAATGGATGGTCGTTTTGGCAGTTCGATCATGACCGGCAAACGGATTTTCCGTTGACCGGCAAACACGCAGGGCTTGCATGCAGCGCCTGTCACAAGAAAAAGTCCGACGACAAAGCGATTGCGAGTTCGAGTTGCGTGTCATGTCATCGCAGCGATGATGTTCATCACGGCGATTTCGGCGAGCAGTGTGAAGCGTGCCACACCACAAACTCCTTCTCTGCGTTGCGTAAGCGCTGATGCGACGTCGCTTGAGTCGAGACTTTCAACCCTCGATCAGTGCACGGCTTTTTCGCTACCTGAGATCGCCACAACCCTTTGATTCAACATTACAATTACATTACAGCCAAAAGCTGTAAAATGTTTACTCGTGGCGTTCAGTGTGCTTCCGTGGTGTTCGATAAACGCGGGAACGTCGGTAAACCGACGCGCCTTGCCGGGGGTGGTTTTCCATTGGGTCGAAGCTTTGACGGCAGCGGTGATCGCCGTCGGCACTCGATAATTGGCGGCACCGAGCATGCTTGGAGCACGGAGAGTAATTCTGGCGGTCGCATCGCTCGCGTTGCGGTGCGATGGCTGGTGCCCTTCCCTCGTTAGTGCGGCGCCCAGAGCCCAGATTACCGACCAAGCTGCAGTGCATCTAAAGGCGGGGATTTCCAGCGAGTCACGAAGACGTCGCCTGCGGCGATTTTGCCTTATCAGAGCGTCTTCAAGGGGCAAGACTTACGCCGCCTGCCACAACGGTGTGATCGCGCCCACGATTAAACCAAGCCAGCCACGTGGCCAGCACGAACGACTGCAAGCATGCCACCTGAACCGAAGTGGACCGACGCGCGGTTCGATCACAGGGCTGTGACGGGGTCCTCGCAACATGCCAC
>JBGAPZ010000060.1:0-18994 GCA_044220975.1 Micropepsaceae bacterium
GACTGCATCTGGCGGTTGCCCCCGATTCACGGATTTAACGTGTCCCCGCAGAGCCGCGTCGGGACACGCTGCCTTCTCGATAGAGCTTGATGGCATTTGAGAGTGGCACGAGGGCAATCATGACAAGCACTGCGGTTAACGGCCCAATCTCCGAGCCGGATTACGACCGACTGCCGTACCCGTCGTTGCCGATCGCGTACACACAGCCTGGCTCGCTCGCGGCCATGGCCGTCCTATTCGGCGCGGCGCCGCCGGACGCTGCACGAGCCCGGGTTCTCGAACTCGGTTGTGCGTCGGGCGGCAACCTGATCCCGCTTGCCGTACGATTTCCGGAGGCGCGCTTCGTCGGGGTCGATCTGTCGGCTGGTCATGTCACAGTCGCGAACGAGCGCATCGCGAAGCTTGGAATCAGGAACATCGACGTTCGGCAAGGCGACATCTCGAAAGCCAGGTTTGAGCCGGGCGCATTCGACTTCATCGTTTGCCACGGCGTGTTCAGTTGGGTGCCCCGCGCGGTACAGGACGCAATTTTTCGGATTTGCAGCGAGAGCCTTTCGCCCAGAGGTATTGCCGCCGTCAGCTACAACGTCCTGCCCGGCTGGCATTTGCGCAGGATCATACGCGACATTCTGCTCTTCCACGCCGATCCGAAGAGTGCTCCTGCCGAACGCGTTGCCCGCGCGCGCAAGGCGCTCAGTGAGATCGCTGGGACCGTTGCAGGCGCCAGTCCCTATGCAACGCTTTTGCGGAGTGAGGCACAACGGCTCGCGAAGGCGCCATCCGCGTATATTCTGGGTGAGTTCCTTGTCGACCACAACGCGCCCTGCTACTTCAGCGAATTCACCGCGCGTGCCAGCCAAAGTGGTTTGAGCTACCTTTGCGACGGCGAATTGGTGACCTCCCTTCCGGATTATTTCTCGCCGCGTGTCGCCAAGCGCGTGCGGGAGATGGCCGGCGGCAATGCGACCGCGCTGCAGCAGTACACCGACTTTTTTACAGGCAGGCCTTTCAGGCGATCGCTTTTGGTGCGCACTGCCAACGCACCGCGGCTGGCGGGATCCGCCGACCCAACGCTCGCGAGGCATTTGCACTTCGCCGCCGATTTGCGGCGCAAGGCCGAGCCGTCTAAATCCGGTGAGGTTGTCTACGTGGATCCAAAGGCGCGGCCGATACGAGCGAAGGGACCGGTTTCGGCTGCGGTCCTTGAGCGCCTGGCCCGCGCCTATCCGGCGACGCAGACCTTCGACGCGTTGGTCGCCGGCGCCAAACCAGCCGGTGCCGACGATAAGGCGCTCGATGCTCTGATGCAGCTCGTGGTCAGCGAAATGGCGACTGTATCGACGGTGCCGTTGAGCGTCGGACGCGGCGATGTCGACAAGCCGCGTGCTTGGAGCGTGGCGCGCCTTGATGCTGCTTCGCGGCAGCCTTGGGCGACGGGATTGCATCATGTGCCGGTGAAGCTCACCGCTCCCGTCGCGTATCTGCTGCCGCACCTCACAGGGACTGCAGACCGGGCAGCGCTGAGCCGCGTCGTTGCGGACGCCCTTGCGCAAGGCAAGAATGGCGCGGCGAAACCCGACGAAGTGCTGGCCCAATCGCTGGCCTATGCGGGCCGCAACGGTTTGCTCGACAGATAGCCACAACCCTTCCTTACGATCGCACTTTGGGTTTTCCGGTGTGATCGTCCAAAGCTACTTGCCGCTGCGTGGCGCCGGCAAAATACGTAATGCTTGGCGCGCAGCTGAAGTTCCGCTATCCGGGGCGCTAATCATTTAGGACGGTGCCAATGGACGTGCGGGCGGCGGTTGCGGTTGAGGCGAAGAAGCCTTTGGAGGTCACCACCGTCCGGCTCGACGGACCGCGCGCGGGCGAGGTTTTGGTCGAGATCAAAGCGACGGGCATCTGCCACACAGACGACTACACGCTCTCCGGGCTGGATTCCGAAGGGCTGTTCCCGTCGATATTAGGACATGAAGGCGCCGGCGTCGTCGTGGACATCGGCGCGGGCGTCACGTCCGTCAAAAAAGGCGATCACGTCATTCCGCTCTACACGCCCGAATGCCGGGAGTGCGAGTACTGCCTTAGCCCCAAGACCAATCTTTGCGTGAAGATCCGCGCGACGCAGGGCAAGGGCGTGATGCCGGACGGCTCTTCGCGCTTCACGCTTGGCGGTAAGCCGGTGTTTCACTACATGGGCACGTCAACGTTTGCGAACTACACCGTGCTGCCTGAGATTGCGGTTGCGAAGATTCGTTCCGACGCGCCATTCGACAAGGTTTGCTACATCGGTTGCGGTGTCACGACCGGCATCGGCGCGGTCGTCAACACCGCGAAGGTGGAGCCGGGTTCGAACTGCGTCGTGTTCGGGCTTGGCGGCATCGGGCTCAACGTGATTCAGGGCCTTCGCATGGTGGGCGCCGACATCATCGTCGGCGTCGATATCAATCCGGAGAAAAAGGCTTGGGGGCAGCGGTTCGGGATGACGCACTTCGTCAACCCGAAAGAGGTTCAAGGCGACCTCGTTCCTTATCTCGTGAATTTGACGAAGGGCGGCGCCGACTATTCCTTCGATTGCACCGGCAATGTGCAGGTGATGCGCCAGGCGCTCGAGTGCTGTCACCGCGGGTGGGGCGAGAGCATCATCATCGGCGTGGCGCCGTCGGGGCAAGAAATCGCGACGCGTCCGTTCCAACTCGTCACCGGCCGCGTGTGGAAAGGCTCAGCCTTCGGCGGCGCGCGCGGACGAACGGACGTGCCGAAGATCGTGGACTGGTACATGGAGGGCAAGATTCAGATCGACCCCATGATCACGCACACACTGCCGCTATCGCGGATCAACGATGCCTTCGATTTGATGCATTCCGGGAAGTCGATCCGGAGCGTGGTCGTCTATTAGAACTACTGCGCTTGTGGTTCCGCCTGCTCATACCATCGGGTCAGCAGCACGCGCACGAGCCAGTAGAACATCACGCCGAGGATGAGGGTGATCGACACCAGAAGCAGCGGTAGGCGCGTTTCCGGCGGCAGTGCCCTGGCACCTTGGGCTGCGAACGAGCCGACGGCGATGAACAAGCCGAAGCACATGCGCCAGAGGTGGCGCGCGATGCGTTGTGCGCCGCTTAGGCCACGCCGCAGGATGACGCTGAGGTCACCTCCCGCGGCGAGAACCATGGCGGTGCTGACGCCATATAGCGCGTATGGGAACACCGGGTTCGGCGCTTTCGTCGCGCCGGTCGCGAGTGCATAGGCGCCGCTCGCTATTAGGACAGCCAGTGCGAGCGCCGCGACGGATGCTGTGATTTCGAACACGCCCGTTTCGCCGTCCTTGCGCCGGCCGGCCATCCAGGCGGTCGCGATGAAGTACATCGTCATCAAGCCGCCTGTGACCAACCCGGGCTCGGATTTCATCGCGGCCAAGATGGACGCTGTCGCCCCCATGAACAGCATCGCGAGGACGAACACCGTGCCTGAGGCGCGATGCGGCCCGGCGCCTTTGCGAAACAGCAGCGCTGCGGCGCCGGTTAGAACGCCCAGGGTTCCCATCCCGATGTGAATGGCCAAGATTGTGGTGTGCATCATCGGAAAGACGCCCTCACGCGCGCGTCGGCGGGCCCAGGCGTTGCGAATGGCACCCCACCCTCCTAGGTATGTAACGAGGTTTCACCCTATCGAAGGCTTGACCGGTTCGAACATGACGCCACGCCGCAAAAGCGTGATCGCAAATTGCAGGCTACACATCGATGGCTGAGTTCACGGTCGCGTCAGGCCTTGCGCGAGGCGCAATGGAGTTTGCTGCGTCGAAGGGGGCGAACGCCAAGGCGCTGTGCGAGCGGTCGGGCCTCGACATGAACGATTTGGCCGACCAGGACAATCGCGTTCCACTGGCGAAGTACCAGTCTCTCCTGCGCGCGGCCAAGGATCTTTGCGACGATCCAGCGTTCGCGCTTCACTTCGGCGAAGCGGTCGATCTTTCCGCGATGTCTGTGGTGGGACTGATCGGGCGCGCCTCGCAGACGATGCTCGAGGCGTTTCTACAGCTCAATCGCTATGGAGGGCTGGTCGTCGAGGTGGATTTGGGAGCGACGGCACGCTTTCAAATCGCGCCGGGCGACGGCGGCCTGTGGATGGTGGACACGCGGCGCAACCCGAACGACTTCGTCGAACTGACCGAATCCACGATGGCGCGGGTGTCGTGCGGCTGCATGCGCATGGTGCGCGAAGCGGGTTGGGCAGGCCCGGAGCCATCGTTGCTGGCGGCTCACTTCACGCATCCGGACCCGGGTTATCGCAGCGAATACGAACGGATCTTCCGCGTGCCTGTGGTCTTCGAGGCCGAGCGGAACGCCATCATGTTCGATGCGAGTTGGACGGATTTCAAACTCGCACTCCAGCCGCGCTATGCGTTCGGCATATTGAGCAAACACGCGGATGCGCTTCTCGACACCCTGAAGCGTTCGAAATCGACACGAGGCAAGGTCGAGAGCTTGTTGCTGCCCGTGTTGCATACCGGCGATGTCAGCAAGGACGCGATCGCGGAGAGGCTGGGCCTAAGCAGTCATACACTTTTGCGCCGTCTGAAAGCCGAAGGCACCACCTTCGAAGCCGTGCTCGACGAGCTGCGTCATAAGATGGCGCTGCACTATCTCGACGGTCGGAAAGTCTCGGTCAACGAGACTGCCTATCTCGTGGGCTTCTCGGAACCGTCTGCGTTCTCGCGCGCCTTCAAGCGGTGGACCGGCTCGAGCCCGAGCGCACTTCGCACCACGCGGGTTCAGAAACCGCTGGAGCCAGAAAAACGCTGAGGCTCCCTTAACTTCGACCTGTCACTGCTGTCTTGGCGCTCATGATCAGAAGCGGCAGCCAACTCAAGAGGAACCCGAGCGTTTGGGCTTGTATCCATTTGAGATCGATGAACATCAGGGTCACGCCGATGATGGGAAGGCACAGCAGTGCGCCAAGGATCCACCGTTTGCGAGGCGTGGCCGTGAAGCAGATGGCGGCAAGGAGCAATGCGTTCAAAGCGAGGCTGAAGAATTTGATCCAGGCGGCGGAGCTGCTTTCGAGGAGGCGCTCGGGTACCGGCGTTAGGTCCGGCGTGTAGGCGAGCAGGTTCAGCGTTTCGATGTAGTCCGCGCCCAACGCAACGAACGCCGCGGCGATGGCCGCCCACGTTAGCGGCCGTAGTTCGCCGCCGCTCAAGAACATCGCGGCGAAAGCGACGAAGGCGGTGTAGGCCGGGATGAAGAGCCAAACGTCTATCGTGTTCACGGCATCAAGCGCTGCGATCACCTTCGGCCGGCAGTCGCTGCCGACCGGACCGAAGACGGCGTCGAGGTCGGCGTGCGTCCGCGCGAGTTCGTAGAGCAAGATCGCCTCGTTCTTCGCGCACGCGCCTGCGGCTTTCACTTCCGGCAAATTTTGGAAGATCGCAAAGGTCCCGAGCGCCGCGATGCCCGCCAGCGTCGACGCTATCGCCCAATGGCGTGTGGTGATGGTCATTTCGTGCGCCGACTCCCCTCGTTTGCAGCTCCATATTGCCCGATCCGGAGCTGGCGAGCGTACTTACGCCCCACTCAAACCAAGCAACTGCGTGCGCTTGCGCGTTGCGTACCCCGTGCGGTTGTTGGGGATATGCCTTGATTTCGGGAGCGCGTTTTCGACTTGCACGTTGCACGCGAGTCACGCCACCGCGCGGACCCTTCGTCGATCCTGCGCACAACCTCGAAGCGAACACTTCGCCAAAATCGGGAATGCAAGACGCCGCCGTCGCGTGGAAAAAATTTTCAACTAGCGGTGTCATGCTGTCCCTTCATTTGCACCACATCGTCCGTCCTTGCGCCTTGCGGTTGCCATTCCACAGAACGTGCTCTCCCGGAAATGGACACGCACTGATTGCGGCAGCAGGTTTGGGCTGTTAGCGTTTGCGCCTGGGACTTAATTGGGGGACATGATGAAAACGTATCTGCGGAACACCGCCGCGGCGGTGGCACTGCTCGCGGGCGCATCCGCGTCGGACGCCGGGCAACTTTACCTCTCCGTTTTCGGCGGCGCGAATTGGGGGAGCGACCTCGATCCGGTCACCGGCGGCGGCGGCACGGTGAATTCGAGCCGTCTGGTGCCAGTCATTCACCAATCGCCGGCACCCCACCCCCACACGCTCGCCTTTGTCTTTACGGCCGTCACTAACTTCACGATGACGGGTGCGGACGCGGACACCGGCTTCGTCGTCGGCGCGACCGTTGGGCGCGAGTACGACAACATCATGCCCGGCCTCAGGATGGAGTTCGAACTCTCGTTCAGACGCAACAACTACGGCATTGCGACGCTGTCGGGCGGCGGCACGGACAGCGACACGGCGTCAAGCGTTTTTGCAACCGGCGGCAATATCAACTACCCGGCAGGCGTGACGCCGCTTGCGCCGCTTTCGCCCGGCGGCCCCGGCGTTGCGGTGGCGCCCGGTGCCGGCACTTACGCGTTCGCGGCCGACTTCGCGACGAACTTTACGGTTGCCGACGAAGGCAATGTCCAAACGTGGGCCTTGATGGCGAACGCGTGGTGGGACCTCACCAACGACAGCCAGTTCACACCCTATATCGGCGGCGGCATCGGTTATGCGATCTCGAAGTTCGATGGTGGCGCGGTCTATGACGGCGTCGACGGCAACTTCGCTTGGCAGTTGGGCGCGGGCATCAACGTGGCGGTATCGGACGATACGCAGTTGGGACTCGGGTACCGCTATTTCGACGCGGGCAATGTTGAGCTGACACTGCCAACGCCTGCGGGTACGCCAACGACGGCAGAGCAAGACGTGCGCGGCAGCGCCGTTCTCTTGCAACTCACGACGAAACTCTGACGCCAGGCTTTGGGGGACATCATGATGATGAAGCAATTGATGACGCGCCTGCGGCGCTCGACGGTTCTGCCCGTATTTGCAGCAGGTCTTGCGGCCTCGTTGGGGCCGGTTAGTTCGGCGTTTGCGACCGCGTCCACGCCGGGTGCACCGGCGTCGGCCTACTTCTTCAACCAGACAGATTCTTTGAACGGTACTGACCCCGCAACGGTGCAGGCCTACCTTGAAGTGCTGGCGGAGGATCCGCTGTACAAAGTGGTGGACGGAGACAGCGATGCGGTCGCGAGAGCGAAAGGTGTAGCACTGCAAGCCGCCACCGCAAGCTATCTACAGAGCCTCGGATTGCAGGGTCCGTGCGCTGAGCAACTTGATCCGGTCGCGTTCGGTCTCGATATTGCCAGTGCAGCGGCCGACACGGCGGGCCTGATCGCGGAAGCGATCGGCGCCGTCGTCATCATCGCGGAGATTCCCGGCATCGTCATCCAGGCTGTCGGCACCGGCCTCACCATCGCAAGCGTTGCTATCGAAGGCGTGCAGAACAGCCAACCGAATTGTAATGCCGAATTCACCGGCACGGTCGTCGCCCAGTCGAACATCATCGCCAACATGGGCATCTCGGCGCATGACGGCCGGATCAATTTGGGCGATGCGAGCGGCGTGAACTACACGGACGGCATCACGCTGGGCGGCGGGTCGCTGCTCGGTGCGGGTTTTGGCGGCGCGCAGGCGTTCACGGGCAATGCGAACGCGATTGCGATCGGCAACGGCTCAAGCGCGGGCGCGTCCGGCAGCGTGGCCTTGGGCTTGACCGCGAATGCGGCGGGCACGAACTCCAGCGCCGTCGGCAACGGCGCCAGCGCGGCCGGCTCCAACGCAAGCGCATTCGGCAATGGGGCGAACGCCCAGGGCGACAACTCCAGCGCCTTCGGCAACGGCGCACAAGCGATCGGCAGTAATTCGACAGCGGTCGGCAACGGCACGCAGGCGATCGGAACGAACTCCACGGCGGTGGGCAACGGCGCCATTGCGTCCGGAGCGAGCGCTTCGGCGTTCGGCGATGGGGCGAGCGCTGGCAACACGAACGCGACCGCAGCCGGTCATCTTGCGAACGCGTCGGGCGTGAATTCGTCTGCGTTCGGTAACGACGCCCGTGCAATCGGCACCTCGTCCACCGCAGCCGGTGACGGAAGCCGCGCTACCAACACGAACACGTCGGCGTTTGGACGTGTGGCACAAGCAACCGGCACGAACGCTTCGGCGTTCGGCAACGACGCGCAAGCGACCGGTGCATCTTCAACGGCGTCCGGCGACGGCAGCCGCGCGACCAATACGAACACATCGGCCTATGGCCGCGTGGCGCAAGCGACGGGCGCAAACGCTTCGGCGTTCGGTAACGACGCGCAAGCGATCGGTGCGTCTTCAACGGCGTCCGGTGACGGTAGCCGGGCGACGCTGGCGAATACGTCTGCCTATGGGCGTGTCGCGCAAGCGACAGGCGTCAACGCGTCGGCGTTCGGCAACGACGCGCAAGCGACCGGCGGTTCAAGCACGGCGTCGGGCGATGCCAGCCGCGCGAGCAACACGAACACGTCCGCATATGGCCGGGCTGCGAACGCGTCGGGGGTCAACGCCTCGGCGTTCGGCAACTCGTCGACGGCGAGCGGCCAGTCGAGCACGGCAGCCGGCGACTTCGCCTTCGCGAACAACACGTTCGCCTCCGCGTTCGGCCACATCGCGCAAGCGACGGGCGTGAACTCGTCGGCTTACGGCAATAATGCGGCCGCAGTCGCGCAAAGCAGCACGGCAGTCGGTGATAGTTCGACGGCGAACGCCACGAACGCGTCGGCGTTCGGTAACCTGAGCTTGGCCAGCGCCGTCAATGCGGTTGCCGGCGGCAATCAGGCGTGGGCGAACGGTGCGAACAGCGCAGCGTACGGCAATCAGAGCTTTGCGGCCGGCGCGTCGTCGGTCGCGATCGGCGACTCGGCACGCGCACAAGCGGGAAGCTCGGTCGCGGTCGGCCACGACTCACTGGCGGCCGGTCCGAGCGCGATCGCGGTCGGTAACGGCGCGCAGGCGATCAACTCGGTCGCAGTCGGCGCATTTGCTTTCGCGGCGAACGGCGGCGCGGCGTACGGCGACGGCGCACGGGCGTACGGCATCAACGCCACTGCGCTCGGGCCCAATGCGGTTGCTTCGCACAACAGCTCGGTCGCCATCGGCGAGAACTCGTTCACGACCGATCCGAACACGGTGTCGTTCGGGTCGGCCGGCAACGAGCGGCGGCTGATGAACGTAGCCGATGCGATCCTCGGCAAGGATGCCGTCAACCTCGACCAGCTGAACCGCGCGGTCACCGGCCTCAATCGTGGCATCGCAGCAACGACGGCTTTGGCGACGCCGATGCTGGCGCTCGAACGCGGCGAAACGGGCTTTGCGACAGGCGCAGGCTACTTTGAGGGCGAGACGGGCGTTGCGTTCCGGGTTGCGCATCAAATGGACATGGAAACGCCGATCCTGCTTAGCGCAGGCTACAGCACGGCCGGTGGCCAGACGGGCGCCGCGCAGGTGGGTCTCGCGTTCAAGTTCTGAGGCACGTTCTAAGGTTACCGCCTAACATGTTGCGGGGCTCACCGTTGACGGTGGGCCCCGCTTCGCGTCACATCCGGTGCGTTGACCGGAGGGGTGATATGCGGCCGTTCTTTGCGGCAGTTTTCTTGGCGGCAGCGGCTTTTGCTGCGCCGGCAGCGCTTGCCGCGCCGCCCTCCCAGACGCTGACGCTGCTCAAGCCTGTGATGCCGAAAGTTCCGTCGGCGCCGGCCGTTCTGGCGATGGTGCGCAGCACGCTGATCGCGGTTGACCAAGGCAACAAGACCGGGAACTACACGGTCGTGCGCGACATCGGTGCGCCCGATTTTCGCGACACGAACACGCCGGCCAAGCTCAGTCTCGTGTTCGCCAACCTCGTCGAACAGGGCGTCGATATGCTGCCGGTGTTGGTGGTCGAGCCGCAGTACCGCGAGGCACCGCGGCTAACCGCGCGGCGGATGCTCTATGTCGCCGGCACGTTCAACATCCAGCCGCGGCGCGTTTCGTTCGAGCTGCTGTTCGACGTTTGGAAGGGCGAGTGGCGGCTCTACGGCGTCTCGATCGTGCCGGGTTAAGGCCGGAACGTGATGCGCTTGACGAAGGCTTGCGAGGGGCCTTTCGACGACGACGTGTCGACCTCGACCGCGAAGCCCGAGACCGCATCGCGCAGGTCGGCGCCGAAGGCTGCGCGGAAACCTTGGCGCAGGTCGAAACGGGTAATGAGTGCGCGCTGCGGTTCGGCGCGGTCGGTACAGATATAGCGGCCGGCCTCCTTATAGTAACGGCCGACATAGGGGACGCCGACCCGGTCGTTCGCGCACAGAAACAGCCCTAAGAAGGCGGGCAGGTTCGGCGCGAACATCGAGCCCGATGCGCGCTTGGCGGCACCAAAGAAGACATGCACCATAATCGCTTCGTTGTTGACGCGGCGTTCGTAACTGGCGCCGGCCGGATGCTGCGCCACGCCCCATTCGATCTCGACCGTCGAATAGGCGTTCGGGTTGACGCGCGTATTTGTGAGCAAGCCCATCGCCGGGCGCAGCGTCTGAAGGCCGAGACCGCGCGTGTCGGCCACGAGCGCGATCTTGTGCGGGTCCTTCGCGTCCTGCTCGATCTTGAAGCCCTTCGCCTGAAGCCACTCGTAGACCGAGCCTCCACGGAAGTCGGTGAGATCGACGACCAAGGGGGCAGCGGGGGTGTTTGCGGTGCTCGTGAACGCCGCGAACGCAATCGCTGTCAGCGCGAGCAGTGCCCCGCGCGCGAGGCGCGCAGTCATCGTCGTCATGTTCCAGGATTCCGTGGGATTTCAGGGGCGGCGGATATCGCTCGTTTCATATGAACGCGCTATGAACCGCGCATCTGGCGTCTGCGACAGTGGCGGTTGGTTTCCACAGGCGCGCGCGATGCCCCACGGGGTTCAGCCAGGGGCTGTCACCGCAATATTCACTTTATTGGCATCCGGAGCGCGCCTGCCATAGTCTTCGGCGCGACCGCTTCGGAGATTCATGGGATGCGCATCGCACATGTCTTGGCACTGGCCTGTTCGGGGCACCTGGCCGTCGGCGTCGCGGCCGCGGTTACGATTACCAATCAGGATGACGTTCAACGCCACCTCTTTGTGTGCGATGAGAATTGCGGGCCCGAAAACGGTGACGATTGGCACGCGCAGGATTTTTGGATCGGAATCGGCGAGAGCCTGAACTTCGGATGCAAGGGAACGTGCTTTGTCGGAATCTATACCGGCGGCGACTCCCCGAGTTTGGGCGACATGGCGTTCGCCGACGATGATGAGATATTTCGTGGCGACGAAATCGGTTACGTCCGCAACAACCAGGTCACGCACAAACCGAATTAGGATCCTCGATCCCGCGTTTCACTTTTTGAACGGATACGGACCTGCGGCAAAGCCGAGGAACAACTCGCAGGGCTCCTTCGGGTCAAGGCTCGCCATGAGTTCGACATACGAATTGCTGAACGGCCTCACGGCGTTGTCGATGTGGTAGACGTGCCAGGGCAGTTTGTCCGTCCTGCGCCATTTCATGAGCAGGCGCTCGTAGGTCGATTTGCCTTCGGGCGCGCTGCGGTGTTCGATCGCCGTCAACCAGTCCGAGGCTCCGGTCTCATGTTCCGTTTTCGCATCATGTTTCTGCGCGTGGGCGGGCTCAACCGGGCGGAATAAGCCGAATTGGCGTTCGCCCTCTGCCAACAGCTTGGCGAACGCGGCATCGCATGTCGCGAAGGCCGTGGCGGGTTCTTGCCTTTTGAGCTTGATCTGATTGAGACTCCCCTTGTCGTCGAAGTTGACGTCAAGGGCGAACGATGTGCCTGCGAAGGTGACCTGTGCTTTCGACCGCAAGACCGTCCAAACGACCGTTGCCCCATCCTTGGCTTGAACGTTTGCCTGTTCCGGCTTCGACCAGGTGTAGCCCGCCACGCCGCGCGCCTCATCCAGCGTCATGCCGAAGCGCAGGCCGCCCCAACCATCGAGCGTGTCGGTGCTGTCGGCGCGAAGCGGGGACAAGGTCAGAAGCCCCGCAGCGAGCACTGCGGCGGCCGCAACGGCCATGACGCGCGTTTTACCGATGCCTTGCGATGCTGCGGCGGCGCTTGCGGTGGGTGCGGAGGGGATCGTGCGCGTGCTGCGCGCCACGGCAGAGACGCGCAAGCTGACCCTCGACATCGTGCGGACGGGTTCGCGCGGCATGCATTGGCTCGAGCCGCTGATTGAAGTCGAAACGCCTGGGGGTCGCATCGGCTCACGGGCTTTGTTCGGTGGCACCAGCGGCCTGTCGACGGCGTCCGGGTTGAGGTCCCGGCGCTGATCGAGGCTGGGATCGACGCGCGCCGCCGCGCGAAAGCCGCACGACCCTCGCTCTGCCTTGGTGTCGTCGAGCAGCATCCGTGGTTCGGTGAAAGCGGCACTCATCGATGCCGGATCATCCGTTCGCGTCGCTGCGGATCACGTTGCGGTGCGGCGTCGTCGATCGATCGGCGGACGACTATGCGAGGCATGGCGGCTTTGTGGGGTTGAAGCGTGCGCGCGAGATCGGTCCTCAGGCCACGATCGAGGCGATCACGAAGTCGGGGTTGCGCGGGCGTGGCGGGGCCGGGTTTCCGGCGGGGATCAAGTGGAAGACGGCGGCGGACGCGAAGGCCGAGCGGCGCTATGTCGTTTGCAACGCGGATGAAGGCGACAGCGGCACGTTCGCGGACCGCATGATCATGGAGGGCGATCCGCTCTCGCTGATCGAGGGGATGGCGATTGCGGCGTTCGCGATCGGGGCTTCTAAAGGGCTCGTCTATTCGCGCTCCGAGTATCCGCATGCGAACGCGACCTTCGCGAAGGCGCTGGATGTCGCGCGTGATGCGAAGCTCATCGGTGATGGGTTCGATATCGAGCTGCGTGTGGGTGCGGGTGCTTATGTGTGCGGTGAGGAAACCGCGCTGCTTGAAAGCCTGGAGGGCAAGCGCGGCCAAGTTCGTGCAAAGCCTCCCCTGCCCGCGCATGAAGGTTTGTTCGGCAAGCCAACGATCATCAACAACGTGCTGACGCTCGCCACTGCCCCTTGGATCATGGCGCACGGGGCGGAGATGTATGCGGGCATCGGGTTCGGACGTTCGCGCGGGACGATGCCGATCCAGTTGGCCGGCAACGTGAAGCATGGCGGTTTGTTCGAGGCGCCGTTCGGCATGACGTTGGGCCAGATCGTGGATGAGATTGGCGGCGGCACGGCATCGGGGCGTCCGGTGCGCGCGGTGCAATGCGGCGGGCCGCTGGGTGCCTACTTCCCGCGGGCGCTGTTCGATACGCCGTACGACTATGAGGCTTTCGCAGCGCGCGACGGGTTGATCGGGCATGGCGGCATCGTGGTGTTCGACGATACCGTCAACATGGCGCGCCAAGCGCGGTTCGCGATGGAATTCTGCGCGATCGAAAGTTGCGGCAAGTGTACGCCGTGCCGGATCGGCTCCACGCGCGGCGTCGAGGTCATCGACCGCATCGTGGCCGGCGAGAAGCGCGAGATGAACCTCGCGCTGCTCGAAGACTTATGCCGCACGCTGAAGCTCGGCTCGCTTTGTGCGCTCGGCGGATTCACGCCCTACCCTGTCATGAGCGCGCTTCGGCATTTTCCAGAGGACTTCACGGCGCGAAGCTCGACCGTGCTTTGACGCCCCAATGGCCGTCTTCGCAGGTCACGACATAGACGGAGTCGAACGCGCCGATGACGCTGCCGTCGGCGCGGTAGCGGGTGAAGCGGGTGTCGAGATGGACCTTGTCGCGGCCGGCGTGGATCACTTCGCGGCGCTGCCAGGCGGAGTGGTGCCAGTCCTTCAGCGCGCCGGTCGCCAGCATTTCGGGGGTGTGGTAGCCGCGCTCGATGATCGCGAGTTTGTTCGACGCCAGGCGCACGCTTGGGAAGTTGAACGTCGCCTCGAACGCCTTGATATCGCGCGCGTTGAACGCCGTCATGAAGTCGTCGAGGCACTTCATGGCCGCTTTGACAGACCCTTCGTAGCTATCCGACATCATGACGTCCTTTCGCGTTGCAGCAGGAACCCCCGCCCCCGCGGAAATCCTGCCACTTTTAACCGGGAAAAAAGGGGCGTTGGGGCGTAAAGTATCGGCATGACGCTGGTTCGCGAAGACGATCTTGGGACGCCCGCCTCGAAGGCCGAGCAATTTGTTCGGCTGACGATCGACGGGCGCGAGGTTTGCGTGCCCGCCGGTACGTCGATCCTGCGGGCGGCGCGCGAGGCTGGGATCGGCGTGCCGAAGCTCTGCGCGACCGACAGTGTGAAGGCGTTCGGGTCTTGCCGGCTGTGCTTGGTGGAGATCGAGGGGCGCGCGGGGACGCCCGCTTCGTGCACGACGCCGGTCGCATCCGGCATGAAAATCCATACGCAGACGCCACTGCTGAAGGACCTTCGGCGCGGGGTGATGGAGCTCTACATCTCCGACCACCCGCTCGACTGCCTTACCTGTGCGGCCAACGGCGATTGCGAACTGCAGGACATGGCTGGCGCGGTCGGCTTGCGCGATGTGCGTTATGGCTATGCGGGCGAGAACCATCTGGTTCAAGAGAAGGACGCATCTAATCCCTATTTCACGTTCGATCCGGCGAAGTGCATCGTTTGCTCGCGCTGTGTGCGGGCGTGCGAGGAGACGCAAGGTACGTTCGCACTGACGATCGACGGACGCGGGTTTGCCTCGCATGTGTCGGCCGGGATGGCGGAGGATTTTCTGTCCTCCGAGTGCGTGTCGTGCGGCGCCTGCGTGCAGGCGTGTCCAACGGCGACACTCAGCGAGAAGTCGGTGATCGAGATCGGCGTGCCGGAGCATTCGGTTGTGACCACCTGCGCCTATTGCGGCGTCGGCTGTTCGTTCAAGGCAGAGATGCGCGGCGAGGAACTCGTGCGGATGGTGCCGTTCAAAGACGGCAAAGCGAACCACGGGCATTCTTGCGTGAAGGGACGCTTTGCGTGGGGTTACACCACGCATCGCGAGCGGGTGCTGAAGCCGATGATCCGCGCACGGGTGGACGAGCCGTGGCGCGAGGTTTCTTGGGATGAGGCGATTGCCTACACAGCCTCCGAGTTGAAGCGCATTCAGGCGAAGTATGGACGGCTTGCGGTCGGCGGCGTGACGTCGTCGCGCTGCACGAATGAAGAGACGTTCTTGGTGCAAAAATTGGTGCGCGCCGCGTTCGGAAACAACAACGTCGATACCTGCGCGCGGGTTTGCCACTCCCCCACCGGTTATGGTTTGAAGACGACGTTCGGGACGTCGGCAGGCACGCAGGATTTCGACAGCGTCGAACATTCCGACGTGATTGTCGTGATCGGTGCGAACCCGACGGACGGGCATCCGGTTTTCGCTTCGCGGATGAAGAAGCGGTTGCGCGAAGGCGCGAAGCTCGTCGTCATCGATCCGCGGCGCATCGACCTTGTGCGCACGCCACATGTGGAGGCGGCCTATCATCTGCCGCTGAAACCAGGCACGAACGTGGCGGTTCTGACGGCGCTTGCGCACGTGATCGTCACCGAGGGTTTGGTCAACGAAGCGTTCGTGCGCGAACGGTGCGAGAGCGATGCGTTTTCGGCTTGGGCGGAGTTCGTCGCACTGCCGCAGAACAGCCCCGAGGCGGTTGAGAGAATGACCGGCGTGCCGGCGGCGTCGATCCGCAGTGCCGCACGGCTTTATGCGACGGGTGGGAACGGCGCGATCTACTACGGGCTCGGCGTCACCGAACATAGCCAAGGCACGACCGCCGTGATGGCGATCGCCAATCTTGCGATGGCGACCGGAAATTTGGGAAAGCCCGGTGTCGGCGTGAATCCGTTGCGCGGGCAGAACAACGTGCAGGGTGCGTGCGATATGGGTTCGTTCCCGCACGAGCTTTCGGGCTACCGCCACATCTCCGAAGAACCGGCGCGGGCGATGTTCGAGGCGCTGTGGCGCGTGCCCCTCGATAACGAGCCGGGCTTGCGCATTCCAAACATGCTGGATGCCGCGATCGAAGGACGGTTCAAGGGCATCTACATCCAGGGCGAAGACATTCTGCAGTCCGATCCGAACACGAAGCATGTCGCGGCGGCGTTTGCGGCTATGGAGTGCGTGGTCGTGCACGACCTCTTCCTGACGGAGACTGCGAACTACGCCCATGTGTTCCTGCCCGGCTCCACGTTCTTGGAGAAGAACGGGACGTTCACGAACGCTGAGCGGCGCATCCAGCTGGTGCGCAAGGTGATGAGCCCGCGCAACGGGTTCGAGGATTGGGAAATCACGCAGAAGCTGGCGCAGGCTATGGGCTTTGCCATGAACTACGGCCATGCGAGCCAGATCATGGACGAGATCGCGCGGTTGACGCCGACGTTCGCCGGCGTGTCGTTCGAGAAGCTGGATGCCTTGGGTTCGATCCAATGGCCGTGCAACGAACGCGCGCCCGAGGGTACGCCGGTTATGCACAGGGATGGCTTCGTGCGCGGCAAGGGCCGGTTCATGATCACCGAGTACGTGGCGACGGACGAAAAGGTGGGGCCGCGCTTCCCGCTATTGCTGACCACCGGACGAATCTTGAGCCAGTACAATATCGGCATTCAAACGCGGCGGACCGCGAACGTCGTTTGGCATGCGGAAGACGTGCTTGAGATTCATCCGCACGATGCCGAGGAGCGCGGGATCAAGGACGGCGACTGGGTGAAGCTGGCGAGCCGCGAGGGCGAGACGAGCTTGCGGGCGATGGTGACGGACCGGGTCGCGCCCGGCGTCGTCTATACGACGTTCCATCATGCGAGCACGCAGACGAACGTGGTGACGACGGAGTTCTCGGACTGGGCCACGAACTGTCCCGAATACAAGGTGACCGCGGTGCAGGTCTCGCCGTCGAACGGGCCCAGCGATTGGCAGCAGGACTATGCGGCGATCTCGAAAAGGAACCGCCGCATCGCCGAACCGGCAGCGGGCGAATGAGCTTGAGGACATCTGTTTCGATAGAGAGCGTGGCATGGCGCGACGGCGATGCCGCGCTTCGTACTTCCTCTGTTGCAACTGAGGTGCCGGTGGCGTTCGTTTATGACGGCGGCACAGAGGCCGTAATGATGGCGACGCCGGGCGATCTTGAGGATTTTGCGCTCGGGTTTTCGTTGAACGACGGCGTTGTCGGCTCAAGCGAGGAGATCGGCGAGCTCGCGATCGTCGAAGTGGAAAATGGGATCGAGCTCCGGATGATCTTGCGCGCGGACAATCGCGACTCGTTGGTTGCGCGGCGCCGGCATCGGGCGGGGCCGGTGGGCTGCGGCTTGTGCGGGGTCGAGAGCATCGGCGAGGCACTGCCAAAGCTGTCCCGGGTGACGGCGAACTTGCTCGTTTCGCCCGCGGACATCATCGCTGCAATGCAGGCGTTGGCGCCGATGCAAGCGCTCAATCGCGAGACGCGTTCGGTGCATGCGGCAGCTCTGTTCGTGCCGGGCGAAGGAATCGTCGCGGTGCGCGAGGACGTAGGGCGGCACAATGCGCTCGACAAGTTGGCGGGCGCGTTGGTCAAGGGCGGGCGCAAAGCCAGCGACGGCGCGATTTTGATGACCAGCCGGATCTCCGTCGAGCTCGTGCAGAAGGCAGCGCGAATGGGCGCGTCGGTGCTTGCGGCGATTTCTGCGCCGACAGCACTGGCGTTGCGGGAGGCACAGTCTGCTGGGATTACGCTCGTGGGCGTCGTGCGGGACGACGGACTTGAGGTCTTCACGCATGCGGAGCGCGTTCATGCGGGCTGACAAGCTCACCATGATGGCTAACCAGATCGGGCTCTTCTTCAAGTCGCAGGGCGAAGCGGCGGCGCCTGCCGCGATCGCGGACCATCTGAAGAAATTTTGGGATCCCGGTATGCGGGCAGACATTGTTGCGCATTTGGACAATGGCGGCGCCGGTCTCGATCCGCTGGTGCGCAATGCGGTTGCGCTGTTGAAGAAATGAGTCCGCAGTCCAAACACTCCGCACTGCAAATTGTGGGCGTTGCGCTGTGGGGAATAGGTGCCCTTGCGATGATAGAGGCTGGTTTTCAAAGCTATGTTCGCCTGTGGTTTTTGATTTGTGTGGGTATTGCCCTTTCCGGCTGGCTGATCGGGTGCCCGCGATGCGGGCGCCTTGCTTTTCTTGGCCGTTTGGCTCGGCTACCGCCGCACACGTCTAAGTGTCCCGGATGTGGGCTCGACCTATCTCACAAATTTCCTCCTGAACGTAAGTCATGATCGGCGTCGTTCTCGCTGGTGGCGCGAGTTCGCGGTTTGGCGGCGAACCCAAGGGGCTCGTGCGTTTTCGTGGGCGGGCGATGGCGTTGTGCGTCGCGGATGTGCTTGCGAAGGTCTCGAAGCGCGTAGCGATCGAGGCGCCGCCGGGTGCTGGTTATGAGGCGTTGGGATTGCCCGTCGTTCATGCGTCGCCGGCGCATGCGGGCAAGGGGCCGCTTGCGGGGATTGTGGGAGGTCTTGCAGTAGCGCCTGAGGGGAGCCGCGTTGCCTTCGCGCCTTGCGATATGCCGCTGCTCGATACGGATGTGTTTCGCGCGTTGATCCGTGAGGGCGGCAGCGTCTATGCGGTGTCGCCGCGCGGGGCAGAGGCGCTTGTTGCCGTGCTAGAGCGAGAATTGTTGCAGCCGCTGCTCGGGGCGCTTGCGGCAGAGATAATTCCCCGTACCGATGCGGCGCTTGTCGCGGCGGGTGCGCGCGGTGTTGCTTTCGCCGACGCGGCGCGGTTCGCGAACGTCAATACGCCCGAGGATCTAGCGCGGTTGCAGTAGCTGCGGCGGGACCGCGATCGTCGCGATGCGATCGGTTGCGAGGCTGCCCAGATAGAGCAAGCCATCCTTCTCGTGCACGCTTGTCACAGTGTTGATCGTGCGTCCGCCGGGGTCTTGCAGCGTGGCCACGACCTGACCTTGAAGATTGATCGCGACGACGCAGCCGTAGGGCTCCGGCGTTACGGGCAACGCGGCCAGGCCGATCGCATGAAGGCGGAACATCACTTTGCGCGTGAACGGGCTCTTGTATTGCTCTTCCAAA
>JBGAPZ010000061.1:0-19321 GCA_044220975.1 Micropepsaceae bacterium
GCATCCCTGAGGATCGCCCGATCTTACGACAGCGTGCAGTGCAGCAGCAACGTGCCGGCGCGATGGAACCCGTCACGCCGGTTGAGGGACAGGGTTAAACGTTCCCCTTCCGCGCGGTGACCTCGATCTCGATCTTCATCCGCGGGTCGGCAAGCCCGGCTGAGAACATCGTCGCCGCCGGTCGCACGTCGCCGAGATAGGCGCGCATCGCCGGCCAGCACGCCGGAAAGTCGGCCGCGTTCGGCAGGATGTAGTGCACCCGAACGACATTCGCGAGCGACGCGCCCGCCTCCGCCAGCGCCATAGCGATGTTTTTGAAGCACTGCTCGGTCTGCCGGGCGACGTCATCCGAGATCTTCATCGTGCTATAGTCGTAACCGGTCGTGCCGGAGACGAAGACCCAATCGCCGTCGACCACGGCCCGCGAATAAGCCATATCTTTCTCGAACGTCGAGCCTGACGAAATGCGCCGAACCATCGTTGCCTCGCTTGGGGTTAGCCTCCTGTTTGCCGTGACCGCGTGCGCGACGCAACCTGCGGCCGATGGTTGGGCTGCGGCGGACGCGGAAATCGCGCGCTGTTTCGCCGCGATGGACGCCGATCCGGCACTAGCCGCCGTCAACGCCAAATACGCGCGCCGCAATCCGACGCCGGCCCAGCTCGCCGACGCGACATTCCCGACGGCGGCGGAGACCGATGCCCTGCGCCTGCGCATGCAGAAGACGCAGCCCTGCCGCGAGCTCCGCTTGAGCGCCGTCGAAAAGTTCCGCCCGCTCGAAACGCCGTCCTATCGCACGCTCTACTACCAAGCCGACCAAGTGATCGCCTACCTCGCCGACGGTTGGATCGCCTACGGCACGGCGAACCGCTTGGCCCTGGACTCGTTTCAAGCGTTCGAGCAGCGCAGCAACGCGCTTGGCAAAACAGCGGATGCTGCCGCGCTCTCCAACGAATGGGACGAAACGCTGCAGCGCGCGCATTCGAACCCGCCGCCCGACCGCCGCGTCGTGTCGTGCACCTGGGAAGACGTGAACCTCGCCTGCGCGCGCTAGCGCGACACCAAAACCATCGCTGACGCCACCGCCGCTGATTTGCGCGCGGCGGGCGCAGCGCGTCCTCACCTCAGCAAACTTGGGATCTCTCATGACAGGTCGAACACCACAGGATCTTGTCCTGCACTGGAACAAGCTGAAGGCCGAGCGCGCGGCGTTCGAGCGCACGTGGCAGGAAATTGCCGACTACGTCCGTCCCTTGCGCGCCGAGTTCACCTCGATCCGGCAGCCGGGTGAGAAGCGCCACCAGCGCATCTTCGACGCGACGCCCGTGATGGCCGCCGACAGTTTCGCCGGCGGCATCTACGGCATGATGACGAACCCGGCGAACCGCTGGTTCGCGCTGCGCCTCGCCGACGAGGAGATGAACGACTACGACCCGGTCCGCGATTGGCTCTACGAGGTCGAAACGCGGCTGCTGCATTCGTTCGGCCCGCAGGTCAGCCGGTTCTACTCCGTGCTGCCCTCGATGTACGCGGACCTCGCATGCTTCGGCACGGCGGTGTTTTACTCCGAAGAAATCCCGGGGCAGGGGCGCATCAACGACAACGTCCGCCCGCTCTCAGAATGCGTGATCGCCGAGAGCGCGTATGGCGATGTCGATACGGTCTACCGCCGCTTCGCACTGACCGGCAAGCAGGCGATCGAGATGTTCGCCGATGGTTTGAGCGCAAAAACCGCGCGCGCGGCCGAGAAGGACCCGTTCGCGCTCATCCAATTCATCCACTGCGTCTATCCAAATCCGGACCACGCCCCAGAAAAACTCGACGCGAAGTCGCGCCCGTTCCTCTCGACCTACGTCGAAGAAGAGTCGCGTCACAAAGTGGCCGAAGGCGGCTACTACGAGCTGCCCTATCACGTGCCGCGTTGGGGGCAGGCAGCAGGCGAGGTCTACGGCCGCGGCATCGGCGAGCAGATCTTGCCCGATGTGAAGATGCTGAACCGCATGGACGAAACGGCGATCAAGGCCGCGCAAAAGATCGCCGATCCGCCACTCGCCGCCGCCGACGAAGGCGTGATCAAGGCGGCGCGCACGTACCCCGGCGGCATCACCTACGGCGCGCTCGACCAGAACGGCACGCAGCTGCTGCGCCCGCTGATGACCGGAGGCCAAGTCGGCATCACGCTCGAGATGATGGAACAGCGCCGCAACGCCATCAAAGAAGGTTTCTACTTTTCGCTGATGCAAATGATTGGGTCGCCGAACATGACGGCGACCGAATGGATGGGGCGACAGGAAGAGAAGCTCCGACTCCTAGGGCCCAATCTCGGCCGTATCCAAAGCGAGTTCCTGTCGCCCCTCATCAAACGCCGCTTCGGCCTGCTCTCACGCGCAAACCAACTGCCGCCCGCGCCGGAAGAAATCCAAGGCACGGCTATGACGATCGAATACGTCTCGCCGCTCGCCCGCGCACAGATGGCCGGCGAAGCACAAGCCGTGCAGCGCCTCTATCAGTCGCTGGGCATGATCGCGCAGGTCGATCCCAGCGTCCTCGACAACGTCGACCACGACGAAGCGGTCCAGATCCTAGGCCGCGGCTGGGCGGTGCCGGCCAAGATCATGCGTGGGCCCGACAAGGTGAAAGAACTCCGCGCCGACCGCGAACAGATGCAAGCGGTGCAGCAGGGCTTGAGCCTCGGCGCCCAAGGCGCAGACGTCGCGCAGAAGATCGCAGGCGCCGCGAAGTCCGGCGCGCAAGCCGGCGACCTCGCCGCAAAGTCCGGCCAACAACACGTCTCCGGCAGCGACGTCGCGGGCGTCATCGCATCGCTGCGCGGAAAGACAGCGGCCTAACCAAGCATCTCCGTCATGGCCGCCCTTGAGGCGGCCACCCAGGGTCACGCGCTCAGGCAGCGACACTGGGTGGGAGGGCTCAAGCCGGGCCATGACGATGAGAGTTGAGAGAACCCACCATGCAAACCCTTCCCCAAATCGTCGTCGCCCTCTGGGGACGCAAGCGCGCGGCGCACGTCGCCGACGAATACCGCAACGCGCTCGCCGGCCGCGACCTGCTCGTGCGCGACCTTGCGATGTTCTGCAACGCCGCCGCGCCGCTGACAGGCGCCACCGAATTCGACCGCGGGGTGGAGGAGGGCAAGCGTCGCGTTTGGCTGCACGTCACGCGCATGTGCGGCCTCAAACCAACCGATTTCGTCACGATCGCCGATGGAGAAACGCTGAATGACTGACGCACTGAACGAAGCAGACGGCACGACGATGCTCGACGACGTGTCGCAACTCGGCGACTGGACCGCCGCACTCGCCCCCGAACTGAAACAACTTGTCGACACGAAGGGCTACAAATCCCCCGCCGACGTCGTGCAGGCCTACGCGCATGCGCAACGCGCGATCGGCGCCGACAAAATCCCCGCGCCTAAAGACGGCGTGTGGGACCAAACCGCCCGCGAAAAACTCGGCATCCCGCGCTCACCCGACGGCTACATGCTGCAACGTCCCGATCTGCCCGAAGGCATCACCTATGACGAAGCGTTCGAGAAGGCGGCGCTGCCCATCGCGCACAAACTCGGCCTCACACCGGGCCAAGTGCAAGGCCTGCTCGACTTCTACGCCGGCCACCAATCTCAAGCATTTCAATCGTCGCTGAAAGGCCGCCTCGACGACGAAACGCAATCCGCCGCCGCGCTCCGCACCGAATGGGGCCCAAGCTACGACACGAAGCTGGCGTCAGCCGCCCGGGCCGCACGCTACTTCGGCGGCGAACCGCTGATCGAATTCCTGAACCGCTCCGGCGTCGGCAACAACCCCGAACTCGTGCGCGCCTTCGCGAAGGTGGGCAGCATGATGACGGAAGACACCCTCAAGATCGGCCGCGCCCAAGGTTTCTCGATCACCCCCGAAGAAGCCCGCCGCGAAGCCTCAAAGCTGATGACCACCCCAGCCTACAACATCCGCCACCACCCGGAGCACAGCGCCACCGTCGAACACGTCCAGCAACTGTTCGAGCGCGCGTATGCGAATGAGACGTGAGCTTTCATCCTTCACCTTTGTTCTTCAAAGCGGCGACGCCATGAGAAACCAATCATCCCTCAGCTTTTCGAACTACCTTTCGCCAGCCGAGCACGCTTTCAGCGGCTTCGTGTTCAGAAATCCGCGAACGCTGATTTCGGGCGCGAACCAGTCCAAAGACCGAAGCTGTCCTGACTGTAACGATGCCGCTGAGGAACCGTCGCCACTAAGCGCGGCGATCACCGATTGGATGTCGGCCGCGAAAACGGGTCAACCAAAGCTGCGAGCGGTCGCTGCTAAGACCGTGCTCAATGTAGTTCGCTCAAGCGGCCACACCCTTGCCGCAGCAACGGCGATACCGCAGGAAGGCGTAAGACCAGAAGAAGCAATCATTATCAACACGATCCTCAAGGAGATTGCGAAAGACCTACCGGACGACTGTAAGGAGGAGTGGGAATGGGCGTTGGAATTCTGTCAAAAGGAGTTGGCAAAGCCTAACCCAAATCGCCGCTTTACCGGCAGGCACAACGACATTAGATCTTGCGCGAAGGGATTAGTCAGCGGTCACTGTGGCGGAAACGCCGTCCGCCTTGAGCGGCCATAGGAACTCGGTCATCTATGAACGAAGCCGATGTTGATAGGGTGCACCAGCAAATTCTTGACCTTGTGAAGTCGCGCAAGCATGACGAAGCGCTGAGCATTTGCAGCAAGTCTCTCGAATTGTGGGACGAACGCTTTCGCCACGAGGCATGGGATCAGCTATCGTATGTGCTGTGGAGTTGCGGTCGCAAAGATGAAGCATTCGAAGCGATCTCAAAGGCGATCGAGTTGGCGCCGGAAGACAGAACTCACCGTTTCGCGCGCGCTCGGTTTGCGCTTGGACGGGGCGATCTAGCGATGGCTAAGTCTGATTGGTCGAAGCTGGTGGAGTTGGAAACGGCGCTGGCGTCGAAGGCGTTCGTCGGCGCGGCCTTACTGGGACGCGCGCTTGCGAATGCAGGATTGGGCAATAGCGAAGCCGCGCTCAACGACCTGGAGCAGATCGACGATGACGAAATTATGCTCGTCAACAACCGCCTATGGACTGCTGGCGAACTGCGGAAACAACTCCGCGGGTAGGTAACGAATTCCATTTGCGGACACGCGCGCCTAACCCCGCGCCCCGCTGCAAGCCTGTAAGCCAAGCCGACACCTAAGGGCGCGCGTTAGTCGCCTTATGGACGCGGCCGTTCGCGTGACGCGCGCGGCACCCGCTCCGCCTTGTCTCAGACCAAACCCAAACAAGCGGAGAGTGACACTCATGTCCACTCAAGTAACGAACGCGTTCGTGCAGCAATACGCGGCGAACGTGATGATGCTGGCCCAGCAGAAGGGCTCCAAACTGCGCGATGCCGTGCGCGTCGAAAACGTCAACGGCAAGCAGGCCTTCTTCGATCAGATCGGCGCCACCGCCGCGCGCCGGCGCACGTCCAGGCACTCGGACACGCCGCGCATGGACACGCCGCACGCAAGGCGGCGCTGCTCGCTCGAGGATTTCGACTGGGCCGACATGATCGACCAGGAAGACAAACTGCGTCTCTTGATCGACCCCACGTCCACCTATTCGAAGTCGGCGGCCAACGCGATGGGCCGCGCGATGGACGAAGTGATCGTGGATGCAATCCGCGGCACGGCGTTCACCGGCGAAACCGGCTCGACCGCGGTGACCCTGCCGTCGGGTCAGAAGATCGTCGAAGGCGGCACGACCGGCCTCACCATCGCAAAACTGATCTCGGCCAAGCGCATCATGGACACGGCCGACATCGACAACGAAGGCCGCTACATCGCTGTCACCTCGGACCAGCTCGAAGATCTGCTGAACGCAACGCAGGTGACGTCCGGCGACTACAACACCGTGAAGTCGCTGGTGCAGGGCGAGCTCGAGACGTTCTTAGGGTTCAACTTCATCCGCGTTGACGGTCTGCGCATCGACGGCTCGAAGCTGATCCCGACGACGGTGGGCGGCGGCAACATCCGCGCCTGCGTCGCCTGGCAGCGCGACCAAGTGGTGCTGGGCTTGGGTGCGGAGCCGCAAGCCCGTATCTCCGAACGGCCCGACAAGAACTACGCGATGCAGGTCTTCTACTCCATGTCGGTCGGTGCGACCCGCATGCAGGAGGTCGGCGTCGTCGAAGTTCAGGCCTATCACACGTAACCGCGGAGAACTGACCAATGGCAAAACAATACGGCAACTACACTGGCCCACGCGGTCAAACGCCGGTGGGCCAAGTGGACGGCGCGAGCCAAGGCGGGCACGTACGCGTATATCGCGAGCAGATCGTGCTGGCCTCGGGCGTCGGCACGACGGCGGACACGATCGTCGTCGCCTACCCGTCGAAGGGCGAGCAGTTCCTGTTCGGCGTCATCACCTCGACGGTGACGCTGGGCACGTCCACGGTCGCCGTCGGCATCACCGGCGCGACCGGCAAGTACCGCGCGGCGGCGACGTTCACCGCGGTCGACACGCCGACGCTGTTCGGGGCCGGCGCGGCGGGCCTCGGCGGTTTGGGAAAGCTCAGCGCCGATGAGGAAGTCTTCCTCACGATAGCGACCGCGAACCTGCCGACGTCCGGCACGGTGACTGTCGACCTCTACTTCGCGCAGACGTAAAGCGCGAAACACAGCACCGAACACGACCGGGGCCGCGATCCATGCGCGGCCCCGTTTCATTTCCTTGAAGCTCCGTTGAAAGCGACGCCAAAGATGCAGCCAAGCCTCGACCAGCCGCCGATGAGCGGCGATGCAAACGCGAACCCACTCCCCGCAGCGCTGCCGCCGCTTTCACCGGAACTGCCCGCGCACGATACAGAACCGGCGCAACCGATCACCGACACGCCGCCGGCGGGTCACGCCGATGCCGGCGCGATCCTCTTGCCCAAAGCGCTGGTGGACGACCTCTACCGCGAAGCCCGCAAAAACTTCGCCCTCATCCCCGACATGACGTTCGCGCTCTTAGCCGGCGCCCGCGCCGTGCGCGACACCTGGGAGCACAAAGACGGGAAGTTCCTGCGCAAGGAAAAACCGTTCGCAAATTCTGTGCCGCCGGCGGACGAGGAGGGCACCCAGTCATTGCTTGGGACGACCAATGCTCCGGCAACGCCTGAGCCTGAGCGTACGCCCGCAGACTTGGGGCACGGACAGATCGGCCTAACAAACGATGGCGAGATGGTTCAGCACAGTCACATTTCCGCGCGCTCACAATCCGCATCGGAAGACAGCGAAGCGGATCTGGGCTCAAGGTCGTTCGTTGACGCCGATTGGACGGAAGGAGAGAGCCAAGCCGATCGGCGTGACATTCATCCCGACGACCCCAATGCGGGTATGGAACGCATAAAGCGCGCCAAGCGCGTGTTTCGGAACATGTTCGAGCCGGCGAACGGTCGCAAGCATTGGGTCGATCCGAGTGATGAAGCTGGCTGGGGCGACAGCGCCGTTGATGAAACGGTGCGCGAGTCGGGCGGCCGTCCGGTTACACCCGAGCTGCTGCAGATATTCAGTCAGGACGCGTACAGACGGCGCGATCGCGGACGCGTTTGGCGCACCGCGCCTTTCAGACCCGGCATGCAAGCGAAAGGTTGGGAACAAGTCGCTGAGTTCGACAAGGACGGATACTACGGCTTTGGCGTCTACGATCCCGACACGAACACGTTGGTCGTGGCCAACTCGGGAACGGATCCAACCGAATTCGACGATCTCGGAGCAGACTTCAACATCCTCAGCGGTGACCAGACACAGCAGGCTTTGCACGCGCGCGAGCTTTTCTTTCGCTCGTGGCAGGCCGCTGCGGCGAAGGCTCGGGCGCAGGGAAAGCCGCCGCCGCGCGTGATTCTCACCGGGCACTCGTTGGGCGGAGCGCTTGCGCAATTTCAATTGGCGACAGTGTTCGCGATCAAAGCTCTGCGCGAGTCCGTCGATATCCGCGTCGTCACCTTTGCGGGGCTTGGCGCGCAGGAATCGATCTACGCTTCGTTTCCGCAGTGGGTACCCCGCCCGTCGGCTGCTGCTTTCGACGCGTATGCAAACAAGCGCGTCCTGAACTACGTGAGACGTGGAGACGGATTGGTAAATGGCCGCCTTGGGCGCAGACCTCGCAGGCTTGGCCGCGATGTGTGGCTTGCGGGTATCGACATGGATCGGGCCTTCGCGCTGGAAGCGAAATGGCGCCAGTCGGCGCATCCTGAGGCAGCGCCCGATCTACTGCGCCTTTACTTGGAAAATCACGCGCTGCGCAGTTACTACCATCCCGATTTCACCGATCCGCTGGACGTCGTATTTTCGAGAAGGATCGGCCGCTGAGCGCCGGCGGACTGGCCGTCACGGCGTCGCCACGATTGTCTGGGACAACGGCCGCATGGGTGGGTCGAGAGAGGGGAAAACGAAAGTGGCGAACAAAGCTATGGCTGCGGCTGGAAGGCTCCCGCAAAGCGGCGGCGTAATCTTCGCGCTCGTCATAGCGGCGGCCCTATTTGGTTCCACCTCGCGCTCGCACAGCTCTGAGAACGCGCCATGGCGTACGCCGGGCTGGGAGACAGCGCCTGCCGAGCGCATCGCTCTTCTAGGCGACGCCGTTTCTGTCTCGATGGATCCCACGGGGCAATTCATTGCCTCCGGCCTCCAATATCCCTTCGTTTTGGCGATGATGACTCTCAAGTCCCGCGAGTGGACGCAGCTGGATCGGGACCCCCACCCGGATTCTGATGCGCTCATAGCGTGGAAGAGTGACCCGTGCCGCGTACTGATCGCGAGCGCGAGAGGGCCATCGATGTTGCGTTCTGTTCTGTGCAGCAACGCCGAAAAGGTCCAAGACATACCCTTATTGCCCGACGAAGCCTTTCACAGGCCGCACAAGATTGCGCCGGTCGGCGGGTGCGATATTGCTCTGGTGCGCTGGCGCGATGAGGGGTTTGCGCGCGCGAACAGACTTTCCCAGAGATATTCGAACGGCGAACGCAGCGGTGCATTCGCGGTCAATGTCGCAACCGGGAAGGTTGACGCTGCGTTGACCGCGCTGTTCCCGAAAAGACCGGAATTCGTTGGCGCAGCAGAGGGTGACGGGTGCACGGCGTATTTCGGTGTTCAGCAAGGCAATGACACAAGGCCGACGGCAGCGACCATCCCGTTGTATCCGACGGACGTGTACGAACTTGACCTGCGCACCAAGCAGCGCCGTAAGCTTGCCACCCTCGACAAGACCGGCCCCTACGGAGCGCCCGGCTTCGCGGCTGAGATGGAGGTCTCGCCTTCGAGAACGCGCGCGATCTTCTCGACATCGCGCACCGACTATTCATCGAAGGTGTATAAACTCCATTTGTTCCTGGAGATTTTTGACATGAGGTCCGGACGAATTCTCCGGACGATAGAACTTCCCCAGCCCGCGTTCAGAGGGTGGCGTCTCTTTCACTATCAGTGGCTCGACGACCGCTACTTCCTGTTCCTGTCGGGCGAAGAGGGCATGTTCCTCGCCGACAGCGAAACAGGCGCGCGACGCCAACTCATGGTGCCGAAGAAAAAAGTCAAAGATGCCGTTGTCGACTTCTCATACGCGCGCGACGCGAAGAAGCTGGCCATCGTCACGACCAACGAACTGCTCATCTACAACTTCGCGCCATAGCCCCTCGCGATTAGCACGAAGAGCGCACCAAACGTTACGGACATCGCCACGATTTCACCATACCGTTGGGTCAAGCTGTTGCGGGATACTTCCGGTCACGGCGGTTGGTGCCGCCAGGCTACGTACATTGAACAAGGCAACCATGTCTCGACTCGCGGTCGTCGCCATTGTTGTTGCGGTTCTCGCCGCCGCGCTCGTCTGGATTTTCCGGACCAGCGACGCGCGTATTGTTGCCCGGTTCGCACCGAACGACGAATACGTAAAGTCGGCCGCGCTGAGTCCCGACGGCAAAGTTCTAGCAACATCCTATTCGGGAACCCGACTCTGGGACGCCAGCACTGGTGAACAGATTGCATATCTGCCGCAAGTCCGTGGTGGAGACAGCAAGGCAATCGCGTTGCTGAGCGACCCCTGCGTTGGTGTAGGTGTGGCAGGACTAATCCCCCGCGCGCGGGCAGAAGAACCGCAGGTTTTGACGCTGTTTTCGTGCCGTGGCGATGCGTTGACGACTCTGAAGGTGATCGGCGAGGCGACGGGCATAGTCCAGGAGATGACGATTGTTCCGGCCTGCAGTCTTATTCTCGTTCGCTTCAGCACCGGCGTCGTAGTCGTCGATGCGCGCAGCCGTTCAATCAGGGCGGATCTAACCAAGTTGTTCCCGAAAGAAGCGAAAGCGATTGCCGGCAGCAGCCTTACGTGCACAGCCTTCGTCGGCGTCGCTGAATCGCAGCAAGAGCGTTTTCTTCTTCGTATCGACCTCGCGAAACGTCAAGTGGTGAAGCTGGCCAGCATTCCCGTATCGACGGCCTTCGCGTTTGTATCGCCTTTGACGTTGTCGGCGGACGAGAAACGTCTTGCGGCAATGTTGAAAAAATACACCGAATCCTCGTCTCCGTGCGACGCCATCGGTTCCGATTGCATGGTCATTTTCGATACGCAATCTGGCGTGCAGCTTGCTACGCACACGACACCGGGAACATCGGGAGCCATGCCGCTCGGCGTTGAATACATCGACGACCAGCACATCGCCCTTTTGGTTGACGCAACGGTCTTTATGCTCGACTTACACTCCGGTGAAAGCACTCCGTGGACAGCGGCGTCCGACATCGACGAAGTGTGGGCGATCGCTTACGCCAAATCAGCCCATCGTTTCGCCGCTGCCGGCAAATCCGAAGTCCGCGTCATCGAGTTGACCAGCCGCTAGCCGCCGGTCACTCGGCACCACCTTTCGACTCAACGCCTTTGAACCCTCACGAAAAGGCTCGATCCCCCATGCCCACATTTGCCGAACCCTGATTTCCTTGATCCGCTAGGTAGGGTGTTTGCGCGGCGCCGCCGGATGCGGACGATCGACGTCCGCGAACGCTGGAGTACCGCGCCGATCGCGACGAGCCCCTGCTATACCAAAACCAATCCACTCGCGGCGAGGCGCCTCAGGTAACGACGGTAGACTATGCTGTTCCGTTTGGCGGACCGGCAGTGCTTCCGGGTGGAAGCACGCCGCCGGCGCCGATTCCCGTGCAGCCGCTCGGACCGGCATCGGAAAAAGTGTTCAAGCCCGATTTGAACCGCGCGCCGCCAGTCGCCGAATCCGATCTCGTTCCCGCCGGTCCACTGGGTTTCGTGAGGAAATATCGTGTCGGCAATTCGCGCGTGAGCGTCCCTGCGACCGAAGACGAACCGGACATCGTTGCGGGCCTCAACTACCTCAACAATCTGCGCGAGCCCGACGGCGCAC
Source organism: Micropepsaceae bacterium (assembly GCA_044220975.1). Taxonomy (GTDB): domain Bacteria; phylum Pseudomonadota; class Alphaproteobacteria; order Micropepsales; family Micropepsaceae; genus SZUA-430. Next base: position 11,409 of record JBGAPZ010000061.1, read on the forward strand.
CTCTTGTCCCCAATGGAACGTTCGCTAACAGCAGCACCGGTGATGGTGTCGACGCCGTCGACGCATCGGGTCTCGTTGTGTCCGAAGGCGGATCGCCCAAGCACTACTCGTCGGACTACTTGCGCGCGCTGGGCAGGCTTGCGCGCGAGCAAAGCGAAGTCGAACCGACCGGAGCGCATTTCAAATGGCGCAAGCCGAGCGAAGACGCGAACCTGGCGCCTGACTGGTTTGAGGCGCAGAAGCGGTTCCGCAAAGGCGACGGCTCCGATGCGATTATCGATCCTGAGGCCTATGGCGTCGCCGACGATGCCGAAGACTTCGCCGACAAAGCACAACGCGCCGCGAATGGCGAAGAAGGTTTTAGCCCCAAATTCCGCAGCGCGATCAAGCGCGCGCAAGAAACCGGGGAACCGCAAGAGGTCGACATTCTGCTGCCGAGTTCGGGCCCGCTGTACACCGCGAGAGGCGAAGTCCTCGGTCTCTACGCGATTCGAGTGCGCGGCGTGGTCGTCGTCAAGAACGGGAAATACAGAATTGTTGGTCGGGCCGAAGTCGTTGATGCCGGAAAGTTCAACTATGACTACGACGGACAAAAAAATCGAAGTCTATTGGCGAAGTTTGCCCTCGGTTACGTGGCACGAAAATTCCCCGACCCCTGGGACCCGGAGCACGTGATCGCGGATCCGGGACATGATTCTTCGATCCGCGCCAATCGCGATGCCGATATTGCGATCTGGGGTATCGTCCAATAGGACGGCGGCCGTCACATTCTTGCCCGCTTCTTACGATCACGTCTCTTCGTTCTAAAGAGAGGAGTCGGACATGGCGGCGGTCCGGATCGGCGCAAGTTTCATGCTTGCCGTCATGCTATGCATTTTTCTATTTGTGTTCCCGATATTCGGAGTGCCGTTTCTGCGGGGCGAGAACGTTGATGGCGGTCTTCTACTGACGCTCTTGCTCGTGTTCGCTATACCGACCGTTGTACTTGGCGGGCTGGTTTGGTTGCCCGTATTGCTTGCCGTACGCAATCGCTCCAGCGAGTGGAGGTTCGCAGCGGTTCTACTCTCCACCGTCGCGTCGGGCACTTGGATAGCTGTGACGCGGCTGTGGCTGCTGGCGCCTCCTGTTTGGGGTTGGGAGGATCTCATTGCTCCCTCGGTCTTCTTGATCGCGTTCTCAGCCCTGTTCCTTTGGGTCGATCGCCGATGGGGCGAACCGCCGGGCTTCGCGGTCGGCGTCGCATGCACACTGCTCGCCGCCGGTTCAGCACTGACTCTTTGGCTGTTGTTCGACGCGCTGTGGCCAAATGGAATCCCTAGCTAGCGCAGTCGAGCCCAAGCTCGGCCTCATGGCGGCGGTGATCAACGATCAAGTCCGTGTGCTGCGATACAAGCGCAATCCCATAGGCATTTACGGTCAACTCGCCGAGTGCTGATGGCCTGTTCGTGACGCCACGTACGCTGTAGGACGAGCGCACGACCTTATTCATTCCAAAATCTAATCACCCCTCTCACTCGAAAGGGCTCGATCCCCCATGCCCACATTTGCCGAATACTCCGAAGTCGCAATCTGCAACATGGCGCTGGCCAGCGTCGGCCGCGGCGCGCAGATCACCTCGCTGGACGAGGCGAGCCAGGCCGCGCGCGCGTGCAAGCTGCGCTATCCGTACGCGCGCGACGCTTGCCTGCGCGCGTACGATTGGAACTTCGCGGCCAAGCGCGCGGAGCTGCCGAAGAACGCGACCGCCCCCGCGTTCGAATATGCGAACGCCTACGACCTGCCGGCCGACTGCCTGATCGTGCGCAGCGTCTTCGACGGCGAGGCGGAGAAGTGGGTCGTCGAAGGTCGCCAGATCCTGACCGGTATGGGCGATCCGATTTTCGTGAAGTACACGAGCGTCGTGACCGACGCGACGCGCTTCGACCCGATGTTCGTGGACGCGCTCTCGGCGCGCATCGCCTCCGACATCGCGGTGCAGCTTTCCGAGAGCGTCTCGCGCAGCCAAGGCCTTTGGCAGGTCTACCAAGCCAAACTCGTCGACGCGCGCAGGCGAGACGCGCAGGAAGGCCAGCCCGAGCGCCTGCCGCAGGGCGACTGGCTCGACGCACGAGGAGCTTGAGCGATGACGCGCACCGGAACCGTCCAACCGTCGTTCGCGGCCGGCGAACTCAGCCCGCGCATGTACGGCCGCACCGACTTCGCGAAATACGTCTCCGGCGCCGAGACGATCGAGAACTTCATCGTGCGCCCGGAAGGCGGCCTGATGCGCCGCCACGGCACGCGCTTCGCCGGCGAGGTGAAGGAGCATCTGAAGCAAGCGCGGCTCGTGCCGTTCGTGTTCTCGACGGTGCAGGCCTACATGCTGGAGTTCGGCCACCTCTATATGCGCGTGTGGAAGGACTACGCGCCCGTCACGTCGTCCACGAAGACGATCACCGGCATCGCGCAGGCAAACCCCGCCGTGGTCACCGCGAACGCGCACGGCTTCATCGCGAACGACCGCGTGGTGATCACCGGCGTCGCCGGCATGGGGCAGGTGAACAACCGCGAATTCGTGGTCTCGAACCCGACGACGAACACGTTCGAGCTGCAGGGCGTGGACGCAACCGCCTACGACGCCTACGCATCCGGCGGCACAGCCGCAAAGATCTACGAGATCGCGACACCCTTCGCCGACACGACCGTGAACGATCTCATCGTCACGCAGTCCGCCGACACGCTCTTCATCACCCACCCGCTGCACGCGCCGCGCACGCTGACGCGCACCGGCCACGCCGCGTGGACGCTAAGCCCCATGCTGCTCGAGCGCGGACCATTCACCGGCCTGAACAGTGACGATTCCGTGCGCGTGATGTGCACGCTGACGCAATCGAGCTACCAACCCGGCAAAGGCGTGTCGGTGAAGGCCTCCGCGCCGATCTTTCAGGCGACGCACGTCGGCAGCTACTTCTACATGCGCGAAATCTATCTCGATCAGCTTGCGGTCAGCCCCTGGGCCTCGACGCTCGCGATCACGCCGTCGGTCGGGATGCAGGTGTCGAGCAACGGCAACGTCTACTCGCTGGTCGATGTCGGCACCGGAAGCTCCACTGGCTCCGTCATCCCATCCCACACCGAAGGCGACGCCTGGGACAACCCCACCGGCAGCGTCTCCACGAACTCGAAGAAGTGGCGCTATCTGCATTCACGCTGGGCGGTCGTGCGCCTCGACGCGTTCACCGATCCGAAAAACATGTCGGGCACGATCATCACCTATCTCTGCAACGGCCTGGCCCCCGCGACGAAGACGATCACGAACATCCAAAACAACGGCGCGGGCCTCTGCAAGGTCACGCTGAACGCGCACGGCTACAACGAAGGCGACTACGTCTCGATCTCCGGCAACGCGCAAGGCACCGGCGACTGGAAAGTCATCAACGTCACCACGAACACGTTCGACCTCGAGAACTCGACCGCATCCGGCACGACATCGGGCGGCAGCGTCCGCCGCTACGCGACTTGGCTCTGGGCGCACAGCGCCTTCTCGCTTGCGCGCGGCTATCCCGCGGTCGCAGCACTCCACGAACAGCGGCTCGTCTTCGCGAACACGACGAGCCAACCGTTCGGCCTGTGGGCATCGGCGTCGGGCGACTACACGAACTTCCTGCCCGGCACGCGCGACGACGAAACGATCGCCTACAACATCGCGGCCAATCAGGCGGACCCGATTCGCTGGCTGACCTCGGCCTCCGACCTCGTCATCGGCACGCTCTCACAAGAGTTCGCGGCGTTCGGCGGCGGCCTCGGCGATCCGATCACGCCCTCGAACACGCGCATCGTGCCGCAATCGGGAGAAGGCTCGAACGGCGCGCCGCCAGTGAAGGCGGGCGTGGACACGCTGTTCGTCAACCGCGCCGGCCGCTCGTCCTCGCTCACGCGCATCGCCTGGGCGAAGAACCCCGCCTCGCTGCTCTGGGCCTTGCGTGACGACGGCACGCTAATCGCGCTGACCTACCGCCGCGATCAACAGATCTACGCCTGGACGAAGCACCCGCTGGTGGGCGCCGTCGAAAGCATCGCGGTGATCCCGTCGCAGGACGGCCGCACCGACGACCTCTGGCTCATCGTCCGCCGCACGATCAATGGCCAAACGAAACGCTACGTCGAATTCTTGGGCGCCCCGTTCGAACCGACACACGCGGAAGACAAGGGCGAGATGGGCTTCCTCGACAGCGCGCTGCGTTACAACGGCCCGGCGACGGCGACGCTCTCCGGCCTCTTCCACCTCGAAGGCCAAACCGTGAAGATCGTGACCGACGGCGCGCAGCACGCCGACCGCGTGGTGACGGGCGGCAAGATCGCGCTCGACAAGCCCGCGGAGAATGTGTGGGCGGGCCTCGGCTACGTGAGCCGCGTCCGCACGCTGCGCCTCGACGTGCCGGCGATCGGCAGCGCGCAAGGCAAGACGAAGCGCATCCCCCGCCTGACCGTGCGCGTACACAACGCGATCGGCGGCACGGCGGGACCTGGCGACGAAAGCACGCTCGAAGAACTCGTGCGCCGCGAACAATCGGACGCGATGGACGCCTCGCCGCCGATGCGCTCCGGCGACGTGGACGTCTATTTGGCAAGCGACTTCGACCTCGACGGCCGCATCGCGATCGTCCAAGCCGACCCCATGCCCCTCGACATCCTCTCCCTCATGCCCCTCGTCACCGTCGCGGACGGCTAGGCAGAAGCACCCAACCAAACCGGAGTACGCACGATGGCGATCAACACGCTAGCCGACTGGAACGGCGCGCACGCGCGTCAAAGCATCCTCGGCCGCCCGCGCCGCAAGCAAGAAGGCCGCGATCCGCACAGCGAAGACACGGATGAGGTCCAACGCTCACCCGCGACCGACCACCACATCCAAACCTTCTTCGACGCACTCGAAGCCGGTGACACGTCCGAGCAAAGCCATGCGCTCGGCAAAATCGTCCAATCCTGGCGCGCCGACAACAACGCCGGCGGCTTGCCGGTCTACGCGCACCCGTCGCTGCCGAACGCATTCGCAAACAGTCTAGCGCAACTCATACACAGCAACACCGACAGCAAATCGGCTGCCGAAGGCGTTGCCACGAAACTCGAGCCCGGCGCGCGGATATCGATGTTCCAACAACTACGCGACATCGCAAGGAAGCAAGTGCCTTCAGTGACCGCAACGCACGGCAATCGATCGCATACCCATCGCGCTGCTGACGTGATTGGCGACGAATCCGACTACGACAATGATCTGACGTCGCCATTCGTCACAGCCCAGGCACAACCGCCGTTGCCGCATCCGCCCAATCCGCCAGGCGGACCAAGGCAAAATCGTCCGGTTCAACCGCCAGGGCCGCCGCGTCGTCCGCCCGGCGTTGGGCAACCGCAGCAGCAGGTGCGGCCGCCCGAGTGGTGGGAGGAGCCGTTGTTGCCCCCTCAGCCCAGAGATCCTCCATTGCGAAGAAGTCAAAGCGGCAACTTGGTGGCACCGACAAACCGGCTTGATCCACGACTGCGGGCATATTTGGGTTCGCTGGATTGGTACGATCCGACGGACAACCTACCGCGCGGACCGGATGGCCAAGGCGGCGGTGGCTTCTCGGGCACAAGACTGACCAACGGCGTGCGCTACCCGCACGGTGCGCAAGATCGGCTCTCGAGTCCCGATCAATCCATTAGGGCGCCTGTAACTGGGCAATTTCTGGGACACGGTCGGCTGAACAATGGCTGGCCGTACTTTGACATCAGGCTTGAACACAACATCATTGTGCGCGTTATCCATTCGGAGGTCATTCGTGATTCCGCAAGGAACGTTTACTTCCGCAACGGCGACACAATTCGCGCAGGCCAAGAGATTGGCACGCAGCAACGGTTCGGCGGCAACCTTCAAAACGTACCCTTGCACACGCACATCCAAATTATGGTGCCCATACCGCAAAGCTCGCCCGTAAGATACTATCTCGTCGACCCTGCACCGTACGTGCCAAATCCCGACTACATTCCATAGGTCAAAAATTCGCCATGAATGTGCTTCAAGGTGCAGACTTGGAATGAGGGGGCGCCAAATGAGGTGGGCCTTAGCCGCGACGCTGGCCGTGAGCGTAACACTGGTAGGCAATGCCGCCAAGGTTGTTGACTTGTTTCCTCAACCCTTCGGAGTTCTTCGATGGGAAGAACCACCGTACACGGATGAATTCAAGCGTCTGACATCCCAAGGTCAGGCCGCAATAAAAAGCGGTGACGTGGACAAAGGAATCGACCTCCTAACTCAAGCCGCAAAGTTGCGCTTTCCAAGCGCACATCCCGACGATGACCCGCCACCGAACTTTGAACTGTGGGACGATATCGCGGTTGCAGAGTGCAAGCGCTCGTTCGACCGGTCGAAAGCACTCTCATTGTTGCAAGACTACAAGTGCGCCGTCGAGATGACAGTGTATGACGTCAGTTGCTACATCGGCGACCTCGAGACTCAAGTGCCGAATGCGCGACTGACCCCACTGTGCTTCCGGACCATGTGCGGTGGTGTGTGGGAACCCCATAGTTCCAAGATGGGCGGCGCAAGCTCCGACGACCCAGACGGTATCGCCGCATCCCTCAATGAGCTCAAGCGAGTAAACGGTCTCATCAAGAAGTGCTCGCAACCAAATCCCCTCAGGGGTTTGGATCAAGAGAACAAACGGATTGATCTGCCGCGGCAAAATCTTGGATCCGGGGAATGATCCGGGAGATACAACGCGCTCTGATCGTCGTGATCGTCGCCACGGTCGTGCCGGCCTCAAGCGCAGAAGACACATCGAAGTGGGAAACGGCGGAGCGGTGCGCGCGAGCCGATGTCGCGGCGCCCGGCAAGGGATACTTCGAAGTCCGCTACAAGACGCGCGACGGAAATGCCGAGGCGATTGAGATACGCGGCTGCGGTGCCAATCGCGCTTACCGCAAAGTGATCAAGTGGGGCGGCGATGCAGGCGTTGTGGAAGCGTACGCTGTCCCCTTCTTCGACAAACGCCATCGCGACCTCCTGATCATGCACGGCCTCGACACGGACTCGACGTACTACCTCTTCACCGCTGCGAGCAACTATGAGAAGGTCGCCGTACAATTCTCGGCGATAGATGCTCCCTATTTCGGCGACACCGACAACGACGGACGCTGGGAGATCCGAATCCAGAATATCCAGAGTATCGGCTGCGAAATCGACAACAAGAAATGGCAAGGCGATACCGTCAAATACGGCCGCGCCGACTTGACGCCGGACACTCTATGCGCATTGCCGCCGGACGATGACGATCACCTGTAACCGCGCCAGCGAATAGCGATCTTCGCCTCGGCGTCGCGATCATCCCAGCCGGCCCCATGCACCGTCGCGGACGGGCAGGGGAAGAAGCAAAAAACCAAACCGGAGTACGCACCATGGCGATCAACACGTTGGCCGACTGGAACGGCGCGCATGCGCGTCAAAGCATCCTCGGACGCCGCAAGCAGGAAGGCCGCGATCCGCACGGCGAAGACACAGACGAGGTCCGCCGCTCGCCCACGACCGACCACCACATCCAAACCTTCTTCGACGCCCTCAAAGCCGGCGACGCCTCCGAGCAAAGCCACGCGCTCGGCAAAATCGTCCAATCCTGGCGCGCCGACAACAACGCCGGCGGCCTACCGGTCTACGCGCATTTGCCGCTGCCGAGCGGGTTTGCGAACGAGTTCGCTCAACTCGTACAGGACAACAGCGGCGCCAATTCGGGAGCGAAAAACCTCGCCACCAAACTTGAGCCCGGCGCGCGGCTGTCGGTTCTTCAGCAACTGCGCCACGCCGCGTCGGTTCACGCCCGCACAAGAGATTCCAATGTGACGAACGTGATCGACAACATGTTCGAGAACGACAACATGCAGGATCATGAAAGCGCGCGCTT
>JBGAPZ010000007.1:0-112674 GCA_044220975.1 Micropepsaceae bacterium
TAAAGGAAAAATTGCCGCGCCCGGTACCGGGCGCGCGTTCTCCAGAAGTTCCGAAAATGGGAACCGCGCGGAACGTGTCCGCGTTGTTGCTGAGACCTGATCCGCAGTCATCATTCGACGGCTCGGACAGTAAACTCGGAAACCTGGGAACTCTCCGTGAACACACTTGCACTTCAAGGCGATGGGTCGCCTGACCTCCCTAAAGCGCGTACCGGCATTCAAGGTCTCGACGAGATCACCGGCGGAGGCTTTCCGCGCGGCCGGCCGACGCTGATCGCAGGCAGCGCGGGTGCGGGCAAGACGCTGCTTGGACTCGAATTCCTGGTGCGCGGCGCGAGAGAATTCAACGAGCCCGGCGTCTTCGTCGCGTTTGAGGAAACGGCCGAGGAGTTGGCGCAGAACGCGCGCTCGCTGGGCTTCGACCTCGATCAGCTTCAGCGCGAGAAGAAGATTGCGATCGATTTCGTGCGGATCGAGCGGCAGGAGATCGACGAGACCGGCGACTACGACCTCGAAGGGCTGTTCGTGCGCATCGGACATTCGATCGACCAGATCGGCGCCAAACGCGTGGTGCTCGATACGCTGGAGGCTTTGTTCAGCGGGTTCGACAACGAAGCCGTTTTGCGCGCGGAGTTGCGGCGGCTGTTTCGCTGGCTGAAGGACAAGGGCGTCACTGCCGTCATCACCGCCGAGCGCGGGCGCGGCATGATCACGCGCCAGGGCCTGGAAGAATATGTGTCGGACTGCGTGATCTTGCTGGACCACCGGGTCAAGCATCAAATTTCCACGCGCAGGCTTCGCATCGTCAAGTATCGCGGCACCACGCATGGCACGAACGAGTATCCGTTCCTGATCGACGAAGACGGCATCTCGGTCTTGCCCGTCACTTCGCTTGGACTTGAGCACGAAGGCAGCACGGAGCGGGTGCCGACCGGCATTCCGCGGCTCGACGCGATGCTGGGCGGCCAAGGTTATTTCCGCGGCAGTTCGATCCTGATCTCGGGCACGGCCGGCACCGGCAAAACCAGCATCGCCGCGCAGTTTGTGGATGCGGCGTGCCGGCGGGGCGAGAAGTGCGTCTATTTCGCGTTCGAAGAATCGCCCGCCCAAATCATCCGCAACATGCGCTCGATCGGCGTCGATCTGGAGCCGCACGTCAAATCGGGCAAGCTGCGCCTGCATGCGGTTCGGGCCACGATGCACGGGCTCGAGATGCACTTGGCGATCATGCACAAGGTCGTGCTTAAGTTTAAGCCAGATGCGGTGGTGGTCGATCCGATCAGCACGCTGATCCATGCAGGCGAAGTGCAAGACGCCTCCAACATGCTGACGCGCATGATCGATTTCTTGAAGCTGCACACGATCACCGCGGTGATGACCAATCTGACGACCAACTCCACGGACTTGAATCGTACCGCCGCCAACATCTCGTCCATGGTCGACACTTGGCTGTTGCTGCGCGACGTGGAACTCGCGGGCGAGCGCAACAAGGCGATGTATCTGTTGAAGTCGCGCGGGATGGCGCATTCCAACCAGATGCGCGAATTCCGTTTGAGCGAGAACGGTATCGAGCTGGCCGACGTGTATGTCGGGCCTGAAGGTGTTCTGACGGGTTCGATGCGCTTGGCGCAGGAGGCGCGCGAGATGGCAGATGCGATCGCGCGGGCGCAAGCGGCGCAAGCGAAGGAGCGCGACCGCAAACGGCGCCACGACGCACTGGAGGCGCGCATTCTGGCGATGCGCAAGGAATTCGAAGCCGAAGAGAGCGAAGCGGCTCTCATCACCAGCCAGACCCAGGAGCGCGAACGCGCGATCGAAGCCGAACGCACCGCGATGGCTGCCAGCCGTCACGCCGACCCGCGCACCGATAAGCCGAACGGAGGGGCGCGATGAGCGACATTCCTGCGGACGGCGAAATCTGGGAGCTTCGGCTTTACGTCGCCGGACGATCGGCGAAATCGGTGGCGGCGTTCTCCAACCTGCGCAAGATCTGCGAAGAGCATTTGGCAGGACGCTACAACATCGAGGTGATCGACCTTATCGAGCATCCGCAACTGGCGGCGGGCGATCAAATCGTGGCGATCCCGACCTTGGTGCGCAAGCTGCCGGAGCCGTTGCGCAAGATCGTGGGCGATTTACGCAACACGGAAAAGACCCTGGTCGGCTTGCAGTTGCGCCCGCGCAGCAAGGTGGAGTGAGCATGGCCGGCGACTGGAACCAAGCCGACGAGGCGGACACCGACGACAGCGAAACCTATGTGCTGCGCCTCTACGTTGCCGGGATGACGCAGCGTTCGACGGAAGCGTTCGCGATCATCAAGGGGATTTGCGAGCGGGAATTGAAGGGACGCTATGACCTCGAAGTCATCGACATCTATCAGCACCCGCAGCTCGCAAAGGACGAGCAGATTATTGCCGTGCCGACGTTGCTGAAGAAGCTTCCCTCCCCGCTTCGGCGTTTCATCGGCAATTTGTCGGATCAAGAGCGCGTGCTGATGGGGCTCGATCTCAGGACGAAGCCATGAGCGCCGGCGATGACACGCTGAAGGCGGAGAACGCCGATCTGAGACTTCGGCTGGAAGAGGCCGAAGAGACGATCCGCGCCATCCAAAGCGGCGCCGTGGACGCTTTCGTCGTCGCCGACGGCGACAGCCACCGGGTCTATACGCTGGACGGCGCCGACCGGCCGTACCGCCTTCTCGTCGAGGAGATGCAGCAAGGTGCGGCGACGTTGCAGGGCGACGGCACGATCAACTACGCAAACCAGCAGCTGGCCGAGATGCTGAGCATCGATCCTTCGCGGTTGACCGGCACGCGGTTGCGCGACGTCGTTGCCGAGCGCGACCGGGCGGCCTTCGACACCGTGTTGCGTGCGGCGGCGGGCGTGAGCGCCGGGCAGTTGGAAACAGTGCTGATGCGCGGCGACGGTACGCAGGTGCAGGCGCATCTGACCTTCAGCCCGCTGCCGCCAGAGAGCGGCGCCGCGGTCGGCGTGTTGGTTACCGACCTCACGAACCAAAAACATCACGAGCATCTGAAGGTTCTGGTCGACGAGCTCAATCACCGGGTGAAGAACACGCTGGCGTCGGTGCAATCGATCGCGCAGCAGACGCTGAAGCGCACCGTCAGTCCCCACCATTTCGTTGCAAGTTTCGACGGGCGCATCCAAGCGCTGGCGCGTGTGCACACTATGCTGTCGGGCACCACCTGGCAGGGTGCGGACCTTGGCGCGTTGATCCGCGATCAGATCGTGCTCGGCGCGCTCGACGGATCGCGGCTCAGCGCTTCGGGTCCGCCGGTGATGCTGGACGCGCAACTTGCCTCGCATATCGCCATGGTGATGTACGAGCTTGGCACGAACGCGATCAAGTACGGCGCGCTTTCGGGTCCGCGCGGCAGCGTGGGCGTGATCTGGGAGGTGGAAGGCGAGACAGTGCAGATGACCTGGAGCGAGCGCGGCGGGCCTCCGATCGAGGTGCAAACGGGGCGCGGCTTCGGCTCAACCTTTATCGAGCAGACGCTCAAGAGCCATCAAGGTACGGCGGAGATGCAGGTCGAGCGCGCGGGCGTGACGTGGCTGATCAGCTTTCCCGTCGGGCCGCTCGCGACGACGCGCGCGTTGCATACGCCGGCGCCGCCAAGTGCGCCCGCTGCTTCGGCCAATCCGAAAGACGACGGCGCCGTCGTTCAAGGCAAGCGGGTGCTCGTCATCGAGGACGAGACGTTGGTCGCGATGCACGTGATCGACATGATCAAGCGCGCGGAGGGCGTGCCGATCGGACCTGCGGGGACGGTTGGCGAAGCGATCGAAGCCATCGGTGCGAACGAACTGGATGCCGCCCTCGTCGATGCCAATCTGGGCGGGGTTCGCGTCGACAAGATCGCGGAAGCGTTGGCGGCGCGCGACGTGCCCTTTGTCTTCGTCAGCGGCTACGACCGCTCTGCCCTGCCCGACGCGTTCCAAAACGCACCCTTGCTCTCCAAACCCTTCTCGAGCGGCGCGTTGATGGCGGCGCTGGCGAAGATTTTGGCGCGCTAGTCACATCCAGACGCGCCGACCCTTGACCCAGATCAAAGCAGGCAAGCGCTCCGGATGGCCACTTGTTCGAATGGGTGCATTCGACAAGGGGAGAAGGCGCGCATGTCGGCGATGGTAGATGCGACTGCCGTTCGAGCACAGGGTCCGCACGCCGCCGCGCGCTCGCGCCAGGCCGAGATCGCCCAGCATCTCGTTCGCTGCGTGAAGACGACTGCGGCCTTCGACGCGCCGTTTCAGCATATCTTCCTCAGGAACGTCTTTCCCGCCGATGTCTACGCGGAGATCATGGCGAGCTTGCCGGAGCGCCGTGCGTACCGGCCCTTGAACATCAAGCGCTGGCACGACGACCAAGGCCAGTCCACACGCGACCAGCTGTTCTTGTCGGAAGGCGAGATCGATCGGATCGAAGCACCGGCCCAAGACTTGTGGCGCGACGTCACGGCGGCGTTGGAGAGCGACGAGCTTCGGCGCGCCATCTTCAGCACATTCCGGCAGGACGTGGCGCTGCGCCTTGGGTGCTCCGCCGACGAGGTGCTCGCGCAGCCCATGTTCCCCAGCGTGTCTTTGGTCCGGGATTTCAAGGACTACCGAATCAAGCCGCACCCCGACGGTCATCCGCGCGTGGTGACGATGCTCTTCTATCTGCCGCACGACGAGACGCAATCCGATCTCGGCACATCGCTCTACAAGAAGCTGCCGCTCGCCTATCGGTTGCTCGGACGCACGTACGAAGAGATCAAGCGATTCCCGTTCCTCGCCAACAGCGCCGGTGCGTTCGCCGTCAACGATTGCGCCGAGCGCCAAAGCTATCACGGCCGTGAGCCAATCGGCGCGGCTGCGGGCGTGCGGGACATGATCATGGTGATGTGGCTGTCGAGCCCGATGACGTTCGCATCCCGCCATAACGACCAGACGATGTAGTGCAGCCGCGGGCCTTGGGGGCCGACGATTTCATCTGCAATTGAACCGATCGAGAAGAAATGGTGGGCGTGACAAGGATCGAACTTGTGACCCCTACGATGTCAACGTAGTGCTCTCCCGCTGAGCTACACGCCCACTTTTCAGCGAACCGCGAGTTGCCTCGCGTTCGGGAGGCGAACCGTATAGCGACGGGGGCCGCGCAAGACAAGATGTCAACGGGCGAGCGCGAGTTTCGCGAGTTCGGGCGCTTTCCACGCATATTGGCGGCGCGGCAGGCATCCGGGGCGGTAGGGCGATTGCGCCGCAGCCTCGGTGACGCTGTCGGCGAGCGCTTCGACGGCGGCTTTCAGGTTCTCGAGCGGTACGGACGCGAACAGGCGGTGCTTGACCGTCGCGTCGTGCACGAGCTCGTGGATGACAATAAGGTCGGTGCAGGCTTCGATCGCGTTGGCGCTGACGTAGACGTGGCCGCCGGCATAACCGCCCTCGTTGCCTTGCAAATAGAGGTGCGATGCGCTCACGAATTCGAGCGTGGGCGGCGGGGTTTGCGCATAGCCCGAAACGTCGACGCCCTGCCCTTTCATCAGCGCTTCCACGCGGGCCATTGCGGTGTGCAGATCGACGAGCTCATCCGCGTGCGCCACGCACGCGAACATCAGTAGCGCCACTGTGGCCCCGAATACGCGCATCCCGTCGGTCCCTTGAGCTTGTCAGGGGAGTGTCGGGGGTTGGGGTAAATATATTCGTCACGGCCGGGCTTGACCCGCCATGACGATTTGAAAAACTAAGCCGCCGCCATGAAACGTTCGACTTCGTTCACGATGTCGCGAAGGTGGAACGGTTTGGACAGGACTTTGGCGTCCTTCGGGGCGTTGCTTTTCGGGTTCAACGCGACGGCGGCGAACCCGGTTATGAACATGATCTTCATGCGCGGGGCGACGTCGGCCGCTTTGCGGGCCAGTTCGATGCCGTCCATAACCGGCATGACGATGTCGGTGAGGAGCAGATCGAAGCGGCTTCCTGCCTCCAGGCAGTCCAGGGCTTCGTCACCTTGCGAAAACGAGGCGACCTCGTGGCCTGCTTTCTCCAGCGCGGTGGCTAGGAAGCGGCGCATCGATTCGTCGTCTTCGGCGAGTAAAATTTTCGCCATGGTTCCTTACGTGCCCCCGGGTTTCGGTTGTTCGCCGGCCCACCCCGGCATGCACTTGGCGAATCTTACGGCGGATTGCCTGCAACAGCCAAGGCTTTGCAGCCTAACGGTTAGTTTTGCAACCTGCGTGCGGCGGCGGCGGACTTGATCGCGCACGGCTTCGATGTTCCACTAGAACCCCTCAAACAAAGGTTAAATCGTGCGGCTAACAGGCGGTAGCGACAGGCGGGGCTCTTCTATCGATCCCCCATTCGAGGTGGTCGCGCCGGCGGAACAGACCCTGCCGTTCGTGTTCGCTTCACCACATTCGGGACGGGTTTATCCCAAGAGTTTTTTGCAGGCGACCAAGCTGGACGGCACGTCAATTCGACGGTCCGAAGACAGTTTTGTGGATGAGATCTTCGGTTCTGCCCCCGCTTTGGGCGCGCCTTTGCTCAAAGCGCACTTCCCGCGCGCCTTCGTCGATCCGAACCGCGAGGCCTATGAGCTCGACCCCACCATGTTCGACGGACCGCTGCCGCAGTTCGTGAACGCGCGCAGCCCGCGAGTGTCGGCGGGCCTCGGTACGATTGCGCGCGTGGTGCGCGACGGGGCCGAGATCTATCCGCGCAAGATCAGCTTTGCCGAGGTGCAGGCGCGGATCGAGACCTACTACAAGCCCTATCATGCGGCGCTGCGTGCGTTGATCGAATCCACGCATAAGCAGTTCGGCTATGCGGTCTTGATCGATTGCCATTCGATGCCTTCGGTCGGTGGCCCGCTCGATCAAGACATCGGCGCGACGCGTCCGGACATCGTGCTTGGCGATCGTTTCGGCACGTCGTGCGCCAGGCGTCTTACCGACATGATCGAACGGGCGCTCGGCATGCAGAGCTTTGCCGTGGTGCGCAACAATCCGTATGCGGGCGGCTTCTCGACGGAGCACTATGGGCGTCCGGCGCTTGGCCTGCATGCGTTGCAGATCGAGATAAATCGCGCGCTTTATATGGACGAAGAGCGGATCGAGCGGACCGCCGGCCTCAAGCGCGTGACCTCGGCGATGACGAACGTGGTGCGCGCGATGGGTGAAGTCGACTGGCGCTATCTGCGTTCGACCCACCCGTCTTCCCAAGCGGCGCAATGACGCTTTCGGTTCGCGACGCTAAGGCCGGCGATATCGCCGCCCTTCACGCCATCTATTCGCATCACGTGTTGCACGGCCTGGGCACGTTCGACGAAGTGCCGCCGACGCTTTCGGATTTCGAAGAGAAGTGGCGCGCATCGGTTTCGCATCGGCTTTCGTGGCTGGTTGCGATCGACGACGGGGTGGTGGTGGGCTTTGCCTATGCGTCGCTATTCCGGCCGCGCCGGGGCTATCGCTACACCGTCGAGGACTCGGTCTATATCCGCGACGACTATCGCAAGCGCGGCGTCGGATCGGCGTTGCTGGCGCCGTTGCTCGCGCGCTGCGAAGCCTTGGGCGTGCGTCAGGTCGTGGCCGTGATCGGCGACAGCGGGAACACGGCCTCGATCAGGCTGCACGCGAAGCACGGCTTTCGACAGGCGGGAACGGTTGTCGGCGCCGGCTTTAAGTTCGGCCGCTGGGTCGACATCGTACTGATGCAACGCGCCCTCAACGGTGGGGCGAGCGGCACTCCTGCGGACGGCGCGGGCTGGTGGCGGGACGGCTAAAGAAAAAGGGCCGCGAGGTGGGTACCAAGCGGCCCAAGTTTAAGGGAGGAAACGCCCAGGAATGGGCTGCGGAGAAAGGCTCTCGCCTTACTGCGCTGCACAAATATGAGTTGAGCGGGAGAATAAATCAAGTGTTAAATATTCACTGGCTGCTACGACTCTGTCACCTATGTTGTTGATTATGTTCAATATTAACGGTTGACCTGGCAATTCCGCAGCGTCAACAAATGGGGTCGGCGCCATTCCATTTGCTGCTGCATTGCAACAAAGCGAGCTTTGGGTGTCCCTAGGAATCCTTTGGGGGGCGATTGCCGCGGCTCGCTTAAGTGCGGCAGATTCAGCCTGTGGTATCAACCGCTTATTCCGTCCCTCCTTGGCCCCCAATTGATGCGAATCCTGATTGCGACCGATGCGTGGGCGCCGCAGGTCAACGGCGTGGTGCGCACGTTGGAGACCTTGGGGCGCGAACTCGTGCGCATGGGGCACGTCGTCAAATTCGTGACGCCGGAAGGGTTTCGCACCGTGCCGATGCCGACCTATCCGGAGATCAAGCTGGCGCTGTTCGCGAGGCGCGCGGTTGGGCGCATCATCGATGCGTTCAAGCCAGATGCAATCCACATCGCGACGGAAGGGCCCGTCGGCCTTGCCACGCGGCGTAACTGTATGCGGCGGGGCTTGTCGTTCACGACGTCGTTCCACACACGCTTTCCGGAATACATTCACGCGCGCTTCGGCATTCCAACGGCGTGGAACTATGCGGGCTTGCGCTGGTTTCATGGACCGGCGCAGGCGGTGATGGTGGCGACGCGCACGCTGGAGCGCGATCTGACGAAGCGGGGCTTTAAGAATCTGCGTCTGTGGTCGCGCGGTGTGGACGTGGATCTGTTCAAGCCAGGCGACAAAAGTTGGCTCGATCTGCCGCGGCCGGTGTTTCTCTATGTCGGGCGCGTCGCGATCGAAAAAAGCGTCGAGGAATTCATGAAGCTCGACCTTCCCGGTTCGAAGCTGGTCGTCGGCGACGGTCCCCAGCTTGGCGAGTTGCGCGCTCGTTACCCCAAGGTGCGTTTCGTCGGGCCGAAATTCGGGCCGGAGCTTGCGCGCCACTATGCGGCGAGCGACGTCTTCGTATTCCCTTCGCGGACGGACACGTTCGGGCTCGTGGTGCTTGAGGCGTTGGCGAGCGGGCTTCCCGTGGCCGCCCATCCGGTGCAGGGGCCGAACGACATTATCGGCACGAACACGACGGTCGGGATTTTGGACGAAGATTTGGGTGTCGCGGCGCGCCGAGCGCTATTGCTTAAGCCCGAAACATGCCGCGCTTTCGCAACCGGCTTCTCGTGGGAAGCCTGTACGCGCCAGTTCCTGACCAATCTGGCGCAGCCTCCGGAGCGAGTTCTCTAACTCTTTTCATCTTTGACGTATTACATTGGTCGCATGTGATTTGAGGTGCGGTGATGCTCCGCAAAGCGACCAACGCGTGGGCGGCTTATTGGCGGCTTTATATCCCGAAGCTCGTGACGGTGCTTCAGGAGGGCTACGACTTTGCGCGCTTTCGCGCCGACATCTTGGCGGGGCTGACTGTCGCGATCGTCGCCCTGCCGCTGTCGATGGCGCTTGCGGTGGCGAGCAACACGACGCCGGACCGAGGCCTCTACACCGCCATCATCGCGGGCTTCCTCATCTCCGCGCTTGGCGGCTGCCGCTTTCAGATCGGCGGGCCGACCGGCGCGTTCGTCGTCGTGGTGTTCAATGTCATCGCGACGCACGGCTACGACGGACTTGTTCTCGCCACGTTGATGGCCGGCTTCATGCTGATGCTCGCGGGGTTCGCGAAACTCGGCACATTCGTCAAATACGTCCCGACGCCGGTGGTCACCGGGTTCACAAGCGGTATCGCGCTCATCATTCTTACCAGCCAAGTCGCCGAAGTGTTCGGGCTGCACCTGGACAAGAACCCGTCAGAGTTCGTCGAGAAATGGATCGCCTACGCGTCGGCGATGAACACCTTTCAACCGGCAACGTTTGCGGTGGCTATGGCCTCGCTCGCCGCGATCATCGGCTGCAGACTCTGGCGGCCTCAGTGGCCGATGTTCCTGATCTCGATCGGCGTGGGTGCATTTGCCGTTTGGGCACTTTCGCTGCCAGTCACTACGATCGGCACGCGGTTCGGAGCGCTGCCCGCTTCGTTGCCGATGCCGCAGCTTCCGGAGATCACGCTGGTACGTGTGCGCGAGCTGCTGCCGTCCGCGTTTACGATCGCGTTTCTGGCCGGCGTCGAGTCGCTGTTGTCTGCGGTCGTGGCCGACGGCATGTCGGGACGGCGCCACCGCTCGAACAGCGAACTCGTCGCACAAGGCGCGGCCAATATAGGTTCGGCGCTGTTCGGCGGCATTCCGGCAACGGGGGCGATTGCGCGAACGGCCACCAACATACGCGCGGGCGCGTACTCGCCGATGGCAGGCATGGCGCATGCGCTATTTATTCTGCTTTTTCTGCTGTTACTGGCGCCGGTCGCGAGCTTCATCCCGCTGGCGAGCCTCGGTGCCGTGCTGGTCGTCGTCGCCTGGAACATGGCGGAGGTGAAGAACTTCCGGCACTTGCTGAAGGCGCCGCCCGCGGACCGGGCCGTGTTGCTCACGACGTTCGTGCTGACGCTCATCACTGACCTTACGACCGCGATCGAAGTCGGCGTCGTTATGGCGGCGCTGTTCTTCATGCACCGCATGGCCAACGCGGTCGAGATTTCGACCGCGGCAAGAGTGATCGATGACGACGTCGACGATTATTCGCGCGAGCGTACGGTGTATGCGCGGCGAACCGACATCCCTGACGACGTTGAAGTGTTCCGGATCGACGGGCCTTTTTTCTTCGGCGCGGCGGCTCGGCTTGGCGACGTTTTGGACCGGCTCGGAACGCCGCCCAAAGCCTTCATCCTGCGGATGGGCAACGTTCCCCTGATCGACGCTTCCGGCGCGGCGGCACTCGAGAAATTCATCGACGATGCCGCGCGGCGAGGAACGCGCACGATCTTGTGCAACGTGCAGGGCGAAGTGGAGCAGGTCATCCGCGCTCTTGGGCTTACATCCAAACCGTCGGTTTCGCAGGCGAAGAACCTTGAGAAGGCTCTGCTCGCAGCGCACGAGATCGCGCGTTAACGTCCCTCGTGTTTGTGGGGGCATATCGCGTGCCCGGCGCGCGCTTTCCAGCACGTTCGCTAATAGGGCGAATGCGAGCAATTCTTTGTTGCAATTCCGCTTCGCTCGAAGGAGGACTGGGTGGTCACGAGTGGCTGACGGTTGCGGGCAAACGCGGACTCGAATACGCGGATGGACGATTCAAATCGAGACGATCAAGGGGACAAGATCGTGTTTTGGGGACGCTCGCCGATCGACAAGTTGATCGAGGGCTATCGGACGTTTCATCGCACCACGTTCGTGCGGCAACGCAGGCGTTTCGAACAGCTGGCTGCGAAGGGCCAGAAGCCCAAAGTCTTGATCATTTCGTGTTCGGACAGCCGCGTGTCGCCCAGCATGGTGTTCGACACGGCGCCAGGCGCCATCTTCGTCGCGCGCAACATCGGCAATATCGTGCCTCCCTACCATCCGGACGGCGGTCCGCGTTCGATCGGCGCGGCTACGGAGTACGCGGTCAAAGTGCTCAACGTCAGCGATATCGTGGTCAAAGGGCATGCGCGCTGCGGCGGCGTGCACGCACTGATCAACAACGGTGCGGGCTTGCCAGAAAACGACTTCCTGAAGCCGTGGGTGGAAATCGCGGCGCCCGCGCGCAAGCTGCTGCCGCCGAATTTCGACTCTTTGGGCGAGGCTGACAAGCGGCGTGTGTCGGAACAGGCCGTGGTCCAGAATAGCCTCATGAACCTCTCCGGCTATCCGTGGGTGCGCGAGCGCATGGAGGCGGGGACGCTGCGCATCCATGGCTGGCACTTCGACTTCGAGCACGGAAAGCTGATGCGGCTCGACCACGAAAGCGGCGAATGGGTTGAAGTGCGGTAAGCTTTACGCCACCGCTCGCAGCTCGCGGCCGGGAAGTTCGACGTGCGCAAGAAGCCCCTCCGACGCCTTGTTTTCGACCCACACGCGCCCGCCGTGCAGGGCCACGAGGCCACGCACGAGAGCTAAGCCCAGACCCGTGCCGCCGACGCCGCTGCCATAGCTGTTGTCGACGCGCTCGAAGGGGCGGAACAGGCTTGCGATCCTGTCTTCGGGTATGCCGGGACCCGAGTCCGCGACCGTGATGCGTGCGCCGCCGTCGCCCAAGCGCCTGCAAGCGATGCCGATGGCGCCGCCTTCGGGCGAGAACTTCACTGCGTTCGACAGCAGATTGACCAGGATCTGTTTGAACGCGCGCTCGTCGGCGAACGGCGTGATGTCGGCGTCAAGATCGGCTGTGAGGGTTTGGCGTTTCTCTTCCGCGCGATGGGCGACGAGGCGCAGCGCGCTTTCGATGACGCTTTTGCCGTCGAGGTATTGCAGGTCGAGTTCCATCTTGCCGGCTTCGATCTTCGCCACATCGAGCATGTCGTTGATCAAGCTGAGGAGGTAGCCGCCGGACTCGCGGATGTCATGGCCGTAGCTGCGGTATTGCTGCGAGATGTTGGGGCCGACGGCGGCCGCTTCGATCATTTCGGCAAAGCCCAGAATGGCGTTCAACGGCGTTCTGAGTTCGTGGCTCATATTCGCGACGAAGGCGGACTTCGAGGCGCTGGCCGCTTCGACTTCTACCGTCTTAGCGACGGCGTCGGCACGCGCCGCTTCGAGCGCCTTGGCCATATCTTCCACCGCGAAACGCGCGTGCAGCAGTTCCGTCGTGCGATCGCGCGACGAGGCACCCATGAACCAGGCATAGGCCGCAAAGACCGGCGTGATGATGATGAAAAGCGACGCCGCTTGGCCCTGGCTTACAATCGCGAGGACCCAGATGGACGCCAGTAAGACGCAAAGCCCGACCGCGAAGAGCGCCGCGTGATAGCCGCGCGTCAGAACCAGGGCCCACATATTGGCAATCACGATCAAGGTGACGAGGGTGTTGTTAGCGTCGTTGCCTTCGACCCAGCACAATGCGGCCGTCAGCCCCCACGACAATGCCGCGACAGTCTGGAAGGCGACGAGCACGCTGAGCAAGCGGCGTGGGGGCGCGTTCGTTTTCGGCGACCATGAGTGGATCGCAAGTGACATCACCGAGGTCAGACAGTGCACACCCACCACCCCGAGCAGCATCGGCATCGGGACGACGCCGAAAGCCGGAAAGGAGCCGCCGAAGGGAATCATGAACAATGCCGCCCAGATCGGGTTTAGGACCGCACCGATGGGCAGCGACGCCACAACGAGGTCGAGGCGGGCTTTCAGCCAGCGGTCGGCGTCGTAGGTCGGCGAAGAAGCGGTTGCGGTCATTTTCGACAGGTCCTGAACGCCCAAGCGTAGGGCCAATCGCTTAAGAATCGCCCTCGCAAAGCGTTAGGGCTAAGTTAAAGGCGCGGCTTTTCGCGCGGGTTTCGTGCCTTGCCGGGGGTCGGACCAGTGGCTATACCCCGCCCTCACGCGCTTAAGCGCCAATCACGAAATCCCCAATGAACCTGCGCAACATCGCCATCATCGCCCATGTCGACCATGGGAAGACAACGCTCGTCGATCAGCTGCTGAAGCAAAGCGGAACGTTCCGCGAGAACCAGCAGGTGGCCGAGCGCGCGATGGATTCGAACGAACTCGAGCGCGAGCGCGGGATCACGATCCTAGCCAAATGCACGAGCGTCGAATGGCACGGCACGCGGATTAACATCATCGACACGCCAGGCCACGCCGACTTTGGTGGCGAGGTAGAGCGCATCCTCTCTATGGTGGACGGCGTGGTGCTGCTCGTGGACGCCGCCGAAGGCGCAATGCCGCAGACGAAGTTCGTGACATCGAAAGCCTTGAAGCTCGGCCTCAAGCCCATCGTCGTCGTGAACAAAATCGACCGCCAGGACGCGCGAGCGCACGAGATTCACACTGACGTTTTCGACCTCTTTGCGGTGCTCGACGCGACCGACGATCAGCTGGACTTCCCGACGCTGTATGCGAGCGGGCGTTCGGGTTGGGCGGTGCGCGATCTGGAAAAGGACGAGCGCAAGGACCTGACGCCTCTCTTCGAGACGATCATTTCGCATGTGCCGCCGCCGGCGATTGCCGCGAAAGGAACCACTGATCAGCCGTTCTCGATGCTGGTGCGCGTGATGCAGGCCGACCCCTATCTCGGGCGTATTCTGACGGGCCGCATCGAGTCCGGAATCGTGCAGGCGAACCGTACCATCAAAGCCTTGTCGCGTGACGGCACACTTGTCGAGCGCGGACGGATCACCAAAGTGCTGGCGTTCCGCGGGCTGCAGCGTGTGCCGGTCGACGAAGCGGCGGCCGGCGACATCGTAGCGATTGCCGGCCTGGTCGAGGCCACCGTTGCCGATACGTTGTGCGATCCGGAAGTTATGGCGCCGATCCCAGCCAATCCGATCGATCCGCCGACGATTGCGATTACGCTTGGCATCAACGATTCCCCGTATGCTGGCCGCGAGGGACAAAAGGTTCAAAGCCGCGTCATTCGCGAACGCTTGTTCCGCGAGGCCGAGAGCAACGTCACGATCAAAGTGAAGGAAACCGAAAACGCCGATGCCTTCGAAGTGGCGGGCCGCGGCGAGTTGCAGCTTGGCGTCTTGATCGAAACGATGCGGCGCGAGGGGTTCGAGCTTTCGATTTCGCGGCCGCGCGTGCTTTTCCGCGAAGGCGAAAAGGGCGAGAAGCTTGAGCCGATCGAGGAAGTCACCATCGACGTGGACGACGCTTATTCCGGCGTCGTGATCGAGGCGATGAGCAACCGCAAAGGCGAGATGACGGACATGCGGCCGTCGGGTGGCGGCAAGACGCGCCTGACGTTCAACGCGCCGGCGCGCGGCTTGATCGGCTATCATGGCCAATTCCTGACCGACACGCGCGGCACCGGGATCATGAACCGCGTGTTCCATAAATTCGGCCCGCATCGCGGCGTGATTGAGGGGCGCCGCGTGGGCGTGCTCGTCGCCGACCGCGACGGCGAGGCTCAGACTTATGCGCTTTGGTACTTAGAAGAGCGCGGCTTCATGTTCATCGAGTCTGGGACCAAGGTCTATCAGGGCATGATCATCGGCGAGCACAGCCGCGAGAACGACCTGGACGTCAACGCGCTAAAAGCCAAGCAGCTCACCAACTTCCGCGCGGCGGGAAAGGACGAAGCGGTTCGGTTAACGCCGCCAAAGATCCTCACGCTCGAGCAGGCGATCGCGTATATCGGTGACGACGA
Source organism: Micropepsaceae bacterium (assembly GCA_044220975.1). Taxonomy (GTDB): domain Bacteria; phylum Pseudomonadota; class Alphaproteobacteria; order Micropepsales; family Micropepsaceae; genus SZUA-430. The sequence continues at coordinate 15,107 of JBGAPZ010000007.1, forward strand.
GTTGGTGGAGGTCACGCCGAAGTCGATCCGATTGCGCAAGCGCTGGCTGGACCCTAACGACCGCAAGAAGTACGCAAGGGCGAGTGTTTCCGAGACGTAACGGTCCCCTTTTTGCAACACTGTGTGCGTTTTGCACATTGCCCCGGTAATTTTGAAGACGCCGCCGCCTCCGCTTCGTGAGGTAACCGCTTGGTTTATCTGGTTTATCAGGACTAGGTGGTGCGCGATATTTGATCCCAACTTTCGGTTGCACGCATCGCGTTTAGACTTAAAGTCGGGGTAGTTCGAGACCGGCACAACCTGGTCGTCGCGAAGCATTGGGGGAAGGCTCGTGAAGAACCCTGTCGATTTGCATATTGGTCAGCGCGTGCGCCATCGCCGCTGGCTTCTGGGGATGACTCAACAGCAGTTGGCGCTAGCAGTTGGTATTCGCTTCCAACAGATTCAGAAGTACGAGAGCGGTGCAAACCGCATTTCGGCATCGAGACTCTGGGATTTGGCGCGCGCGTTGGATATGCCGGTGTCGTTCTTCTTTGAAGGACTGGCCGGCGACAAAGACGCGGCGACAGCAGCCGACGACGGCTTGCTGCAAAACAAAGAAACGATGGATCTGGTACGCGCCTACTACGGCTTGGACGAGGGGCCGCGTCGCCGGTTGCTCGAACTTGCCAAGGCGCTAAGCGGTGCCGCGGATACGCCACGGGCTTAAGCCAGCATCGGATTGACACGAGGCGTTGCGGTCCGCGACATGTCGCGCATGACCGCTCGCCTTAGCGCCGAACAGATTTCCGAATTCGCGACGTTCGCGGAGGAACTTGCCGAACTTTCGGGCAGGACCATCCTGCCGCATTTCCGTTCGAGGCTCGCCGTCGACAACAAGCACAGCGGCGGCGGGTTCGATCCTGTCACCGAAGCCGACCGGCAGGCCGAAACCGTCATTCGCGCTGCGATACGCAAGCGCTATCCCGAGCACGGCATCGTTGGCGAAGAGCACGGCGCGCACAACGGATCGTCGCCGCTTACATGGGTGATCGATCCGATCGACGGGACGCGCGCCTTCGTGTGCGGCATGGCGCAGTGGGGGACATTGATTGCGCTGAACGACGGGGCGTTGCCGATCGTCGGCTTGCTTGATCAGCCTTACACGCGCGAGCGGTGGGTGGGCGCGAACGGCACGACGACCTATCGCGATGGACATGGCGCGAGCCGGCGCCTGCAAACACGGCAATGCGCTTCGTTGAAGGACGCGGTGCTGACCACGACTTCGCCGGTCGGATATTTCGATGAGGCCGAGCAAAAGGCGTTCTGGACGCTGTCGGCCCGCGCGCGGCTGACACGGTTCGGCGGCGATTGTTATGCATACGGATTGCTGGCGATGGGTTTCGTCGACGTGATCGTCGAGGCAACGCTGAAGCCTTGGGACATCCAGGCCTTGATCCCGATCATCGAGAATGCAGGCGGGATCGTTACGACGTGGGACGGCAAGCCTGCGATGGAGGGCGGCCAGGTCGTCGCCTGCGGCGACGCTTCGCTTCACGCGGCCGTTTGCGAAGTGCTGGCCGAGGTTGCGCGCTGAGCGACGAGCGTCTGACCCTTCACGAACGGATCGAAGCAAGCCCAGAACGCTGCGCGAATATCGTCGCGCTCCATCATGATTTCGTGTTCGGACTTCAACATCACGTACATGCCGCGCTTGATGCGCGTGATGAGCGTGAGGTCGGCACCAGGGTGTACCAACTGATCGTGGGCTGCGCCGATGAGCAGGACCGGCGTTTCGATGCCGTGCGCAAACTCTTCGCTGGCGACGAGTTCCATCGAGCGATAGGCCGCTTCCAACCAGCCGAACGTGGGTGCGCCGAGGGCGAGCCGCGGTTCGGCCCTCAGGCACGCCATTAAGCGGTCGAAGCGGCGCAGGTCGGTCGTGACGCCGTTCGTTTCAAAGGTTTGCGCCATCGGGTCTTGCTTGGCGCCGCCGAACACGAACGCGCCGTGTTGACCGGCCGCGGTCGAGCACGTTGCCACGGCGCGGGCGAACCACGGCGGATATGGCGCGGTCTTTACGGCCAGCATCGGCGCCGTCAGAACTGCGCAATCGAACTCGTGCGGGAAATCGTGCAGGTATCGCAGCAAAATGTTGCCGCCCATCGAGTGGGCGAGGCCGACATAGGGCTTCTTGCCGTGGATTTGAACCACCCGGTTCATGACGGCCGCTAGGTCGCCATCGAATTCCGAGAAGTCGCGAACGTGGCCCTTCGTGCGTTCCGGCAGCGCGTGCGTGGAGAGCCCCTGGCCGCGCCAATCGAACGTGATCACGGACAAGCCGCGCGCCAACAGCTCGCCGATGACTTCAAAGTATTTTTCGATGAATTCGGTTCGGCCGCCGATCAGCACGACCGTGCCGTGCGCCTCGTGCGCGGGCAGGAGCCAGCGCGCTGTGCGCAGGCTGGTGCCGTCGGCCAGCGATAGCCATTCGACGACACCGCCAGGCGGTACCGGATTGTCCGGCACCGCTACCAAATCGGGAACTGGCCCTTCGGGGGCCATGGAAAGTCTTAGCCAGCGGCCTTGGCGAGGATCGGCCCGAGCTTCATGGCAACGCCCATGTCGCCGGCAACCTTGAGCTTGCCCTGCATGAAGGCGGTCGTGCCGTCGAGTTCGCGCGAGACCATCTTTTTGAACGTGTCGAGCGAAACAGTGATCGTGCAGTCGGCGGGCTTGTTTTCCGTCGAGATGTTGCCGTTACCCTCGAAGTCGAACTTCAACGTGGCGTTCAGACCCGAGTTGCCGCCGCCGATCGCTTTGCGCATGCCGTCGGCGATTTGTTCGATTTCGGTCATTCTGGTTTTCCTTCCTTCAGAAGTTGGGGTGGTGAGACAGATAGTGACGGGTACGGCGCCCGTCAAAAGCGCCCAACCCCATCGGCGGGGCGGGTTATAGCAGGGCTCGCGGGCGGCGCACTAGGGGGCGTCCGCCCCCTAAATACCGTAGGGGTTGTAGGCGGATGCGGTTGCGGGTGCGCGATGAAACGCGGCACGCTTTGACCGTCACCGCTGAGTCGGAGCGCGTACCCATGGCCGAGGCCCGTCCCCCGCAGAAGATACGTATCGAGACACCGCATTTCCTCTTGCGCACGGTCGAACCACAGGACGTGACGCCCCGATGGGCCGCGTGGCTTGCTGACCCTGAGAAGACACGCATGTTGAACGCGAAACCGATGACGCTGAGCGTCGATGACTTGCAGAAATACTTGGCCAACTTCGATCAAGCGAAAGCCCACTGCCTCGGCATCTTCGATCGGGAGTCGGGCGAGATGCTCGGGTTCTGGGAGGTTTATATCGATTGGGCCCGCCGGGAGTTTCTGCTGAACGTGCTGATGGGCGAGCGGCCGCGAGCGGGCTTGCGCGCGCGTGAGGAGACTCAGCATGCGCTGAACTTCTATTTCTTCGGCGAGCTTGGCCTTGAGGCGATGCGCTGTTCGGCCCTGTCGACGAACACGCGGGTGTTAGACGTGCTCGCTTTCAATGGTGCCATTCATGAGCATACGTCGCACAAGCCTTCTGCAACGGGCGGGGAACCTGTCGAGATTTTTCACTACCGTGTGACGAAGGCGGCATGGACGGCGGCGCGCGCTCGACGGCTCGCACGCGAAGCGGCGGGAGAAGCAAGCGAACCAAAATTTGGCCTGTAGGTCGCGCATGGCGCTCACCGCAACATGCCGCAGGGTCGTGGGGCGGATGCGGTTGCGGGTGCGCGATCAAACGCGGCACGCTTTGACCATCACCGCTGAGTCGGAGCAATACCGTCATGAGCACCCCCGCGAGCACCCCCGCTGCACCGCGCCGTATCCATTTGGAGGCACCGAATTACATCCTGCGCGCCGTGGAATCCGACGATGTGACGGATCGCTGGGCGGCGTGGCTCGCCGATCCAGCGAACATGCGCATGCTAAATGCGACGCCGATGGCGCTGAACGTGGATGACATCCGCAAGTACGTCGCCGGATTCGATCACGTGAAGGCCCATATCCTTGGCATCTTCGAGCGGGTGTCGGGCAAGATGATTGGGTTTTGGGAAGTGTACATCGATTGGACCCACCGCGAGTTCTTGCTCAACATCCTCATCGGCGATCACGGCGAGGGACCGAAGCAGCCGCGCAGAGAGACGCTGATCGTTCTGCTTGGATATTTCTTTGGCAATTTGGGACTCGAGACGATGCGATGCTCGGTCCTTGCTACGAACACACGCGTCGTGAACCTGTTCGCCGCCCGAGGTTTCTTGCACGAGCATACGTCAAAACAGCCTTCGGCCGTCGACGGTGAGCCGTTGGACATATTGCACTATAGCGTAACGAGAGCGGTTTGGGCCGCGATGCGGGCCGAACGCATTGCGCGCGAACGGGCTGCAGCGGCCGGCCAAAAGAAAAGCGGACCCCATTAGGGGCCCGCGGCGTGAGTCATCAAGACCGAAAAGTCTCAGTTCGTGTCGATCGTCAGACTGATCGTTACCGCGTGACTGTCGTTATCGTGCTTGTTGTTCGCGATGTTGTTCTTGCCTGCGAAATACGACGTGTTTGGCCCGTCGAAATACCGGTAACCCAAACCAACATCGACGCCGGGCGCGACTTCGTAGTTGAGGCCCGCCCCGAGTTGCCAGGCAAATCCACTGCTCTCCGTGTCGAAGTCGTTAAACCATTTGTCACCGCCTGTGGTGACTAACGCGCCATCGAAATGCGAGCGTGCCCAGCCGGCGCCGGCGATCACGTAAGGCTTCACCTTCATGCCCACGTCGATATCGTAAGCCACGTTCGACATGATCGAGAACGTCGACATGTTCGCGTCGATCGATCCCGACGACCCGCCAAAGAAGGTCTGTTCCGACCAAGCCCCGCCAACATCGCTGCGCCGATAGGACGCTTCAAGCTCGATGCGGAGTCCCTTGACCCAGTTGTCGAGTCCGGTTCCGACCGCGGCGCCGACGACGAAGCCGGTGTCGGCATCGAACGATTCGCGCGACGTGTAAAAGCCGCTCACGCCACCGTTCGCGTCATCCTGCAAAAAATTCCCGCCGCCAAAGACGCTTACATAAACGCCATCTGCGTCGGCTTGGGGAGCGGTGGCCAGCAGCGCCATTGCGGTTGTAGCCAACCAGAGTTTCTTAACTTGCATGGCAATCTCCGAGCTAGTCTGGCTCCGGCTCAAGCGAACCGTGGTTCAGTGAGCGGGCGCTGTAGCGAAAAGGCCGGCGACCGAAGCCGCCGGCCCTTGATCGTTAGTTGATGCCAACCGTTAGGTTGACCTGCACAACGTGACTTTCATTGTCGAGCTTGTCGTCGCCGTTGAATTCGAAATCGACAACGTCGTAAACTCTTGGGCCGACGAAATAGCGGTAGCCGAGACCGATATCGACGTCGGGCATGACTTCGTAGTTGAAGCCCAAACCAACTTGCCAAGCGAAGCCCGAGTTCTCGGTTTCGGTGGAGTTTCGGAAGGTATTGGTCGGACCGCCGTCGGTGAAGGTGGAGACCTGTGCAAAGTCAGCTTTGGTGCGCGCCCAGCCGACGCCGCCGCCGACGTATGGCCGAATCTTGCTGCCGATGTCGATGTCGTACCAAGCATTTGCCATGATCGCGAACGTCGACATATTTCCGTCGAGGGTCCCACCGGTGCTGCCGGTGCTGGTGGTCCAGCGACCGCCAACGTCGTTGCGGCGATATCCGACTTCGAGTTCCGCGCGCAGGCCCTTTGCCCACTTATCCAAACGGGTGCCAATGGCGGCGCCAATAACGAAACCGGTGTCCGGGTCTGTCGCAAAGGATGCCGAGCTGTAGTTCGACGTGAAGTGCCGAGAATTGTCAGTGAGTAGGTTCGCACCCCCAAAGACGCTCACGTACATATCGCTTGCGGCTTGGGCTTGTTGAACCCCCGCAAGCACGGCCAGCGCCGATGACGCCAGCAAAATCCGTTTCATTCGCATGCATGTCTCCTGACAATTCGTTGTGTTCCAAGCTGCAGACTTGGGTCTTCGTCAGGCCAAACACTCCACCAGGAGTTTCTTGAGCGAGCCATTCGGCTTCGTTCTCTTTGGGATTGAAACGGACGGGATGCCCCTGCCGCCCGTCTAGGCTCGCATTGCTTAGTTGATCCCGACGGTCAGGTTGACCAATACCGAATGATTTTCGTTGTCGATTCCATTCACAACTGCATGGTTGTGAATGAGGTCGTTCTCGATGCCATCGAACCCTGGTGCTCTTTGGTATCTGTAGCCGAGGCCGACATCGACGTCCGGCGCAACTTCATAATTGAAGCCAAGGCCAAGCTGCCAGGTGAAGCCTGCGTTTTCTTGCGCGGTCGCCGTTGCACTCGAAGTGTTGTCGATGAACGCCAACTCAAGCCGAGAGCGCGCCCAGCCCACACCGCCGCCGACGTATGGGCGAATCTTCGACCCCACATCGATGTCGTACCAAGCATTCGCCATGATGGCGAACGTCGACACGTTGCCGTCGAGGATGCCACTGGTGCTGCTGCCACTGTCGCCCGTCAGAAAGAAATCGCCGCTAACGTCGTTTCGCCGATACGACGCTTCCAGCTCTATGCGCAGTCCCTTCACCCAGTTCGTGAGTTCTGTCCCTATCGCGCCGCCCACGATGAAGCCCTGGCCAGAATCGCTGGAGAAGTTGAGCGACGTGAAGGTGTGGTTCGTGGCGGTGTCACGACCTGAGAACTCGTTGTGGTTCCATCCGCCAAGCACGCTCACGTAGAGGTCGCGCGCCTGGACATCGTTGATGGACGCACAGAGTGCGAGCGCCGCCGAAGCCAAAAGTAGTTGTTTAGTTTGCATGCGTGCCTCCTAGAAATTCCAGCTAGTTATCCGTGAAATTCGAACGGGCGGGGTTTCCCCGCCGCCCGTTCCTTTCGCGTTCAGGCTAACTCACGGATATTCGTGCGGCGCCCACGTGATCAGATCAGGCGACTCGAAGCCCGGACCTTCGCGATCCATTTTCTGCAGATCGTCGCCGCCGCCGAACAAGAAGCGGACGCCGACGCGCACTTCGTGGCGATCGAGGTCATAGGTCGGGTTGTTGAATTCTTCGAGGTGACGGCCCTTGTATTCGAGGTACGTCGACACCGGGACCGACTTGCCGAACAAGTACTCGATGCCCAAGCCCCAGTTCCATTCGGAGATGTCGTCGGGGTTGGCCGAGTGCGAGGTCTGGCCGGCCAGATAGCCGACGCCGCCCGAGAGCTTCAGTTTGTTGCTGGCGTAGTACGCAGCGCCCGCATGCAGGAAGCCCGCGTCCTTCACGAGCCCCCAAAGGGTCGTGTCGCTGTCCATGTAACCGGCTTGGGCGCTCAACGTCCAAACGTTGCAGTAGTATTGACCTTCGAGGCCGGCGGCGAAGACCACGCCGTCGGACGAGCTGTCGCCGCCGACGTTTACGCGGCCGACCGCTGCGAAGACGCCGATGCCACCGACTGCCGGATCGTTGTAGTTGATGTGCGCGCCGCCACCGAAGCCACCATGGAACGAGCCGCAGAGTTCGCCGCCGCAGTCGTTGTCATAGGCTTCGTCCAACGATGCTTCGCCGAAGATGTCGAGCTGCAGGTTGACGCGGTCGCTGTACGGGATGTTGACCGAGCCGCTGCCGTGTAGCGAGCTGTAGTCCAGCTTGTCGCTATTGCCGTTGTTGTAGTCGTAATCTTCCCAGGCATAGCCCAGCCCGAGATTCATCTTGCCCATGTACTGGCCCGCTTGGGCCGGGGCGGCGGCGATGGCCACGAGGGCAGTCGTCGCAAGTGCAATCGTCTTCAAGGTCATTAGTCCCTCCTGAATATCGCCGCGGTCGCAGAGACGCCTCTGCATCCGTCGTCTCCCTCAGAAGGACACCCCGTGGTTAACGAGACCTTAGTGGCCCGAATCTTTTTGGCTAACCAACCGCCGGAATATAGGGAAATCGAGATTCGGAAACACAGTGCGCGAGCATGTTCGCGCCGATCTCATCGCGAACGTGCTTTTCGAGTCACATGATTAAGGCGGCTTTTCGGGTTACGGAACGCAACGTCAGATATTCGCGCCTGCAGCCTTCATCGCGTCGCGTAACGGTCCCAGATGCTGTTCGTAGTTCTTCCAGCGGCCGGCCGACCGCTTGTAAACGGGCTGGCGCACTTGCCAGACACTTGCCGTTAGAACCGTGCGTTGAACGTCCTGCGGCCGGAGACATGCTTCGTCCCACGGCAGACCTACAAAATCGATCAGTTTGCGCGAGACTTCTTCTTGGTTCTCGACCAAGTCTTCGTAGTCGATCTCGAGCATGCGGCCTGGCAGCACGTCGCGCCAGTGCTGCATCAGCTGCAGGTAATGCGCGTAGTGGTGACCTAGATCGGCAAGGCTGCGCGCGTAGGAATGCGCATCATTGAAGTTCTGCTGCAAAATCGACAGGCACGTGTCGAAGGGATTGCGGCGCGTGTGAATTATGCGGGCTTTCGGGAATAACGTCGCGATGAATCCGACTGCTTGGAAATTGTGGGGCATCTTGTCGGTGACGCGGGTTGCGCTCGCGTTGCGTGCCTTGACGTCGATCGCATCGAGATAACGCTGCGCCAAGACTTCGGCACCGACCCAGGTAAGCTGGCGCGCGTTCTTGTGAATGCCGTCGTCGCGGAAGACCAAGCTCGCCATCTCGCGTTCGCATTTCTTGATCGTCTCGAGCTCGCCCGCGGCATGAACCTTTGGGTGGGCTGCGATGATCGTTTCGGTCAGCGTTGTGCCCGAGCGCGGCATGCCGACGATGAAAACCGGCCGTTCGCTGTCCAAGCCGAAGTCGCGTCGATCGTCGAAGAATTTGCGGGTGTAGGTTTGCCGGAGGTCGGCATAGGCCTGCTCAAGCGCCTTGGCATCGTATTTTCCGCCCGCCGCCTTGTTTGCGAGGTCGTAATAGCGGAAGGCGTCGTCGTAGCGGCCGATATCGTCGTTCATCTTGGCTGCGGCGAAGTAAAGGCCGCGCAATTCCTTAGCGCTGGTGTCTTTGCCGGCGATCATCTCTTCGACCTTGGCGATGATCGGATCACCGGCTTTGAACTTGCGAGCGTTCGACAGATTCACATAGCCCGCGGATACTTCTGGAGCGGCCGCGATCAACGACTCGGCGACTTCCTCAGCCTCTTTCGTGCGGCCAAGACCCAGCAATGCGCGGCTGACGCCTGACTTCGCGCTTTGGCTGTCGGGTTTCAGTTTTTGAAGACGGTCGAAGCATTTGAGCGCGCGCTCGCCCTGCCCCGCCAGGTTCAGTGTGCGGCCGAGATTCAGCCAGGAATCCGCCATGTCAGGCTTGATCGCGAGGGAGCGTTCTAGCGTTGCGATCGCTTCTTCGAAGCGACGCACCAGCGAAAGCGCGTTGCCGTAATTGTTCAAACAGACAGGATCTTTCGGCCGTGCAGCGACGGCGCGCTCCAAAAGATCGAAGGCCGCGTCGTGGTTGCCCGCTTCCATCGCGAGAACACCCAGCAAGTTCAGCGCATCGGGCTGGTTCGGCACTTTCGCAAGGACAGCGCGGTAGATCCTCTCCGCATCTTCGCCACGACCCGCCTTGTGGTGCTCGATCCCAGCCTCAAGCTGCTTCTGCAGTTCGAACGGATTGACGGGATAGTTCCACCCGGGTGCGCCACCACCCTTTTGCATCGGCATTCCAAGACCGGGGAGGCGAGGCGTTTGCGGATTGGACATGGGCGGGCTCACAGAAACTGATGGGGAAGAGTAGGCCGGATGGGCCACAGAATCGCTAGGGTTTTAGGCTTAGCACAGCAGCGCCGCAGCGGGCTTGAACGTCCGATTTTCTATCCCCATCTCACCCTTGCTCAGCGGGTGCCCGTGCGGGGCCCGCAAGGAGAGCAAAACCAAGAAAAACCGGCCATTTCGGCGGATTTTCTTCAATCATCGCTTGGAAAGGATGACACGTCATGCGTTTCGATTTTAGCCCCCTCTACCGCTCGACCGTCGGGTTCGACAGGCTCGCCAATCTGCTCGAGACCGTCAATCAACTGGAACCGGCCGCGCCGAGCTATCCGCCCTACAATATCGAGCAAGTTGCCGACAACGACTACCGGATTTCGATGGCGGTAGCAGGCTTCGGCGACAAAGACTTGAGCATCGAGGTGAAGGAGGGCGTTCTCGCCATCACCGGCAAGCGCGATGCGGAAGAGCCGAAGTCGCACTTCCTCTATCAAGGTATCGCCGGGCGCAGCTTCGAGCGGCGCTTCCAATTGGCCGACCATATGGAGGTCAAGGGCGCTCGTCTTGAGCACGGTCTACTGCACGTCGACATCGTGCGCGTGATCCCCGAGGAGAAGCGCGCGCGAAAAATCGCGATCAGCTCAGCCAAGGCCGAACCTAAGCTCGTGGATGCGACGGTCGCAAACGCGGCCTAGGGGTCTCGCGAATACGGATGGCGCCGAGGTAATCGAACCTCGGCGCCCTTCGCCGTTTCAGAGATCGAGCGTGACTAGGACGACGCCTGGTTCCGGCGTGGTTGTGCGCTCGAAGCCGAGCTTGGCGCACATGCTGAGCATGCGGTTGTTCTCGGTCAACACCTCGCCAAAAATTTGCTTGGCGCCGGCGCTGCGGGCATAGGCGATGATTTCCTGCATCATGCGAAGCCCTAGGCCGGTGCCGATGCGGTCGCTTCTGACCATGATCGCGTATTCACCCCGTGCGCGGTCGGGATCGAGTGCCAGACGCACGACGCCGATCCCTTCGGGGCGTTCGCCGCTCTCATCGATGACGGCGAAGGCCATTTCGCGGTCGTAGTCGATTTGGGTGAGACGTTTGGCCAACACATCGGGCAGACGTTGGAGCGTTGAGAAGAAGCGCAGTCGGACATCTTCGGGGGCGCTGGAAGCGATTGTTTCTTGAACGCCACTTGCGTCTTCCGGTTTGATCGGGCGCATCAAGTAAGCCTTGCCGTTCCGATCGGTAATCTCATGCGCGAGTTCGGCAGGGTATGGCTTGACGGCGAAGCGCTCCGTGCCCGGGCGCGGTTCGTTAGCGATGCGGATACGTGCGTCGAGCGCGATGACGCCTTGGTCGTTTGCCCAGAGCGGATTGATATCGAGCTCCTTCACTTCAGGCAGGTCAATTGCGATGTCCTGCAACGCGAGTAGCACCTTGACGATTGATTTCACGTCGGACGGTGGACGGTCGCGATAACCCTTTAACAAGCGCGCGATACGCGTTCGGTCGATCAGATCGCGGGCGAGGATGGTGTTGAGGGGCGGCAGCGCTAGCGCTTGATCGTTCACGACCTCGACTGCCGTGCCGCCTTGACCGAACAGGATCACGGGGCCGAACAACGGATCCTCCGAGATGCCGACGATCAGTTCGTGTGCACCTGCGCGGCTTGCCATGGGCTGCAGAATGAAGCCGTCGATGTGGGCGTCCGGATGGGCTTCGGCGACACGCAGCAACATCGTGGCGGCGGCGCGGGCGACTGAGGGCCCGTCCTTGAGGTTCAGGGTCACGGCGCCGACGTCGGATTTGTGCACGATGTCGGTCGAGAGAATCTTGAGCGCGACGGGGAAGCCCATCGAGACGGCCGTGCGATGCGCCTCCTCTGGCGACTTGGCGACGCGTAGCTCGACGGTCGGAACGCCGTAAGCTTGAAGGACGGCGTTCGCTTCCACGGTCGTGAGCCATTCGCGGCCTTCGTTCAGCGCGCGTTCGATCGGTTCGCGAATTGCTTTGATATCGCGCGACACATCCCTCGACGCCGGCGGGATCTCCATCAGCATCTGTTGCGCCTTAGCGCGGCGCACGAGCTGCATCATCGCCGTGACGGCTTGCTCGGGCGTATCGAAGACGGGTAGGCCTGCCTCGTCGAGGCGCTTGCGCGCGTCAACGACTGCCGCTTCGCCAAGCCAAGCGGTGAAGACCGGCGTCGGGTTGCCATCGGTGTGGGCCTTGCGGGTTACGGCGACGACCGCTTCCGCCGATGCGGTTGGGTCAGCAACTGCAACGGGACAGTTGAGCACCAGGATCGCATCGGCGTTCGCATCGGCAATCATCGCCTCGAGCGCCGCGCGATAGCGGGCCGGGCCCGCGTCGCCGATGATGTCGACGGGATTGGCCTTGCTCCAGTTTATCGGCAAGACTTTGCTCAACGCCTCGATCGTATCGGGCGAAAGGTCTGCGAGCCTGCCGCCTTCATCGATTAAGTGGTCGGTCGCCAGAACGCCTGCACCGCCGCCGTTCGTCAAGATCGCGATGCGATCGCCAGTGACGCGTTGGTTGCCGGACAACGCTTCGAGCGTGCCGAAAAGGTCGTCGATCGTGAGCACGCGCAAGAGGCCGGCGCGCCTAAACGCTGCGTCGGCGACGGCGTCGGAGCCTGCGAGCGCACCGGTGTGCGAGCGGGCGGCGCGAGCACCTTCAGCATGGCGGCCGGACTTGACCACGATCACAGGCTTCACGCGTGCGCAGCGGCGGGCGGCAGACATGAATTTGCGAGCGTGGGTGACGTTCTCGATGTAGAGCAAAACAGCATCCGTGCCCGGATCGTCCGCGAGATAGTCGAGCATGTCGCCGAAATCGACATCGCTCATGCCGCCCAGTGACACCAAGTGCGAGAAGCCGAGGCCGCGTGCCGAAGCCCAGTCGAGCACCGTGGTCAACATTGCGCCCGACTGTGTGACGAAAGCAGTGCGGCCTGCCGGCGCCATGCGATGGGCGAAGCTCGCGTTGACGTGGCCGCTGGGGCTCAGGATGCCGATGCCGTTCGGACCGACGAGGCGCAGCGTGTGTGGGCGGGCGGCGTCGAGCATGCGTTGCTGAAGAGCGCGGCCGTCTTCACCCATCTCCGCGAAACCCGACGTGAGTACGACAGCGGCCTTAGTGCCGCGCGCGCCGAGTTCGGCGATCAGATCGGGGATCGGTGCCGGCGGTGTCGCGATGACCGCAAGTTCCGGCGTCTCCGGCAGAGCTTGAATGCTTTCGTACAGCTGGTGGCCGTGCCGTTCCCCGCCGTTCGGGTTCACAAGCCGGATCGTGCCCTCAAAGCCGGCACTAAGCAGATTGCGGGCGACCACGTCGCCGACCGAGTTCGGCGTGCGGCTCGCACCGACGAGCGCGATGCTTTTCGGCGCGAAGAATGACCTGAGATTGCGGACAGACATGGGTATCCCGAACGGAAGGGCACGCGACTAATCACCAACGAGCGGCGAAGACAACCGACCGATTTCAGCTTGTCGAACAGCTGTTGGGAAACGTTTCACGACGTTCGACTGCCGAAAGTGGCGGTTGCCATCCCGATCATGCTCGCCAACAGTGCGTTAAGATGTAAGAACGTTCACAAGTTGAGTCGTTTTGCACAGGTGTATGTTCTCGAATCTGCTTGATCCCTATTGCGTTTTTTCCACTCCCTGTTGAGAAAATGATTCTCAATTGTGTCTCGCTCCTGTAGTGTTGGTTGTGTGAGGGGGCGGTTGCGATTGGGGGCGACAGTTTCTTCGAAACATGGGGGAGCCGTAGCCGTAATGCTGTTCGGGGCAGCTCCAGTATGATGAATTGGCCGCGTACCTTCAGTCGCCGTCCCGCGTTGGCGCGGCGCCAGGCCGCTTTCGATCCGTCCGCATCGATCGAGGATCTGCGGGAACACATCAAGCAATTTTGGGCAGGGTTCGGACCGGTGCAACCCGGTGTCGATGTGCAGCCCGTTTTGATCAGCGCTATTCGCGGCGAGTGGGTGGTCCCTCAGTCCGCGACCGGACGGCGCGTCATTCTCTATTTCCATGGCGGCGGCTTTATCGCCGGATCGCCGGAAAGCCATCGCGCTTTGATTTCCAGGCTTGCGCACGCGGCAAGCGCGCGGGCGCTAGTGCCTCAGTATCGGTTGGCGCCGGAGTTTCCATACCCGGCCGCGCTTCGCGATGCGGCCGATGCCTATCGCTGGCTTCTAACGCAAGGCATTACGCCGGCGAACATCGTGTTTGCAGGCGACGGGTCGGGCGGCGGACTGGTTTTCGCAACACTGCTTGCCTTGCGCAATGCAGGCTTGCCGCTTCCTGCGGCGGCACTTTGTTTCTCGCCGTGGGCCGACATGACGCTGTCTGGCTGGTCGATGCTGAAGAACAAGGCAAACGACGACGCGCTGAGCTGGGAGCTTCTTGCGACGTGTGCGCGGCACTATTTGAAAGGCGCCTCACCGGCCGAACCGTTTGCATCGCCGCTTTATGGCGACTTCCGCGGTATGCCGCCGATTATGATCCATGCGGGTAGCCTTGAGGTTCTCAAAGACGACGCAAGCCGGTTGGGCGAGCGTGCGGCGGCGGCAAACATCAACGTGAACGTAGAAGTCTACGAAGGGATGCCGCATCTGTTCCAGGGGCTGCCCGAGCTGCCGGAATCGAAGGTCTCGCTTACGCGTGCCGCGGCTTTCATCAAGGCACGTACGCCCGACGCCGCACCGATGCGGCGCGCGGCGCAGTAATTCAGCGCTTCGGTTTTTTCTTAGCCTTGGGTTTCGGCCCAGGGCGCTGGCGCGCAAGCGTGCGGCCGAGCTTTTTCTCAAGTGATTTCACAAACGCTGGCGAACCGAGCGGACGGCCCGTGTGTTCACAGGCCGCAATGATCTTCAAGTCCGCGGGCGCCAATGGCTTGGCCAGGTCCGCCTTCCAGACACTTGCGCTTTTGCCGAGGCCTTTCACATCCACGAAGGTGTCGGCTTTGCGCTTGAGGTGAGCGCCTGCGCTCGACCACTTCCAGCCGGCGGCCTTGGCCGCTGCACGGCCGCGTACGGCTGCCTGCTCGACGAAGCGCGTTACAAGCGGCAACGAGGCTTGATCCATCGGGAACGACGAGAAGCGCCCGCGGAACAGCCCGCCCTCGCGCGAGCGGCGTTGGTTCATGGCGCGGGTAAATCGGCGGTGGGCCTCACCCAATGCCTGGCGCAGTGCCTTGGGGCTTGGCGGCACCAGAATGAGATGCACCTGTTTTGGCAGTAGGCAATAAGCAAGCACGCCAACGCGAGCCGAGGCGCAACCTTCCGCAACAAGGGCCAGATAGTCCTTGTAGTCTTGGTCGGTCGCGAATATCCGCTGCCCCGGGTTGCCCCGTTGCAGTATGTGATGGGGTGCGCCGGGCGCTACCGCCCTTGCCAATCGAGCCATGGCCCCGAAATTAGGCTCTGGAAGGACGCGCGTCAATGAATCTGTGTCCCCGAATTTTTGAATTGCGTGATGAATCCTGCAAACTCGGCTGCCGCCCGCTATGAACACGTTTGGGATGATTGCGATGCGACTTCTGCGTGCCCTGATGATTCTCGGTGTCGTGCTGCCGATTGCGGCATGCGCGTCGTCAACGGCTCAACCTTCGGCGCCGGGACCTTCAGTGGCTGCGCCTGGCGAGACGGCGATCACGCTGGTGTTGATTTGCGACGTCTACAAAATGGAAGCCGAGAACGGACGCGGAGGGATGGCGCGGATTGCGGCGGCGCTGAAGGCCGAAAAGGCCGGGCACCCGAACGTCCTGATCGTGCACGCCGGGGACACGATCTCTCCGTCCCTGATGTCGGGCTTCGACAAAGGCGCGCACATTGTCGACCTTTTCAATATGACGCCGCTCGATGTGTTCGTTCCGGGCAATCACGAATTCGACTTCGGTCCTGAAATCTTCCGGAAGAGAATGGGCGAGATAAGAGCGTCGGTTCTTGCAGCCAACCTGCGTAGCGAAACCGGGGAACCGATGCCCGGAATCGCCGATTCCAAGATAATCGCCTTCGGCCCGGTGAAGGTTGGTGTGGTCGGATTGACGGCGGATGACTCGGCGGTTTCTTCGAAGCCTGGCCGGTTGCGGTTTTCCGACACGCTCGCCGCGGCCGAGCGAGAGGCGGGCCGCTTGCGGAAGGCGGGGGCGGACTTGATCGTGCTCGTTCCGCATGCCGGACGCGCCCTTGACCAGCAGCTCTATGCATCGGGGATCGCCGACGTGATCCTGTCGGGCCACGATCACGATCTCTATATGAACTTCAACGAGAAGACGGCGATGGTCGAGGCGGGCGAAGACGGCATGGCCGTCGTTGCGGTCGATCTCTCCGTCAAGGTCGAGGACAAGGGCGACGGCAAGCGCAAGGTCAGCTGGTGGCCGCATTTTCGCTTTATCGATACCGCCGACGTGACGCCGGATTCGGAGGTTGGGGCGCGCGTTGCGGCCTATGTCAAGACACTGGACGTCGAACTGGGCCAGCCGATCGGTATGACAACGACGGAGCTGGACAGCCGCAATGCGACCGTACGCGGCGGAGAGGCTGCAATCGGCAATCTGTTCGCGGACGCCTTGCGCGATGCGACGAAAAGCGATGTCGTGCTGATCAACGGCGGCGGTTTTCGCGGGGGCAAGGTTTATCCGGCCGGCACGCAACTGACGCGTAAAGATATTTTGACGGAACTGCCGTTCCTGAACAAAGCATATGTGCTGGAACTCAGTGGCGCGCAACTGAAAGCGGCGTTGGAGCAAGGCTTCACCGGTGCGGAGAACGAGATCGGACGCTTTCCGCAGGTGTCTGGCATGCGCATTAAGGCCGATGTAACGCGGCCCATAGGGCAGCGTGTAGTCGCGGTGACCGTGAACGGCAAGGCAATCAGTCCCAAGGCGAGCTATCGGCTTACGACCAACGACTATCTCGCAAACGGCGGTGACGGATATGCAGCGCTGAAGGCCGCGAAGATATTGGCGGGTGAGGCGGAGGCGGATTTGGTTGCGAACGTTGTGATCGCTCACATCCGCGCCAAGGGCACTGTGTCACCTGCGCTCGACGGGCGCATCATCGTTGGGCGTGCGCGGCCCGCTGGCTAAGCAGGACAGGCGCTACGTTTAGCCCTAGCGAGCGGATCACTTTCAGCACTGTACTTCGTGCGGCCGTCACGCATCCGCGTCGGATCGGCGATGTTCACGGCCTCGTGAGCAATTCTGAGCCGATCCGCGAAACCCATATCGAAGGCTGCGCGTAGAAGAGCCCGACTGCAGCGAAAGTTGCGCTCATCCATCCGGCGAGCACGGTGCTCTAAGGAAAACGAACAAAACTGTCCCATTGGAGAAATCACAATGTCACTCGCACGTAAACTCGTTCTCGTCGTTGCCACCGCCGCATTGTTGTCCGGCGCCGCGCTTGCCAGCGTCATGGTAGGCGGTCAAGCTATGTTGCCGACGAAGAATATCGTCGAGAACGCCGTGAACTCGGCCGATCACACGACGCTTGTCACAGCGGTGAAGGCCGCGGGCCTCGTTGATACGTTGCAGAGCAAAGGTCCCTTCACGGTGTTCGCACCGGTGAACGCGGCGTTTGCGGCGTTGCCCGCCGGCACCGTCGAGACGTTGCTCAAGCCGGAGAACAAAGGCGCCTTGACCGGCATCTTGACCTACCACGTGGTCGCGGGGCGACTGACCTACAACGATCTGCGCAGCATGATCCAAAAGGGCAACGGCAAGGCCATCTTATCGACCGTTTCCGGCGGCGCGCTGACCGCCGAAATGAACGGCCCGGTCAACATCATTATCAAAGACACGACAGGCGCCGCCGCCGACATCACGGTCTACGACGTCATCCAATCGAATGGCGTGATCCACTCTATCGACCGCGTTTTGATGCCGAAGTAAATCCAGATATTCGGCATCCCGGAGGCGGACACTCTCTCCCCGCCTCCGGCAATCAAGCGATCTTATTTATCGCGCTCAGAAATGCGTCGATTTCGGCTTGTGTGGTCGAGAACGCGCAGACCAGGCGGATTAGCGGGCGGCCCTCGGTCGGCGGTTCCCATTCGTAGAATTTGGCCCCCGCAGACTCGAGCGCCTTTTGCGCCGCTATCGAAGGCAAGCGCACGAAGAGCTCGTTCGCTTCGACGGGCTGTTCGACTGCGACGCCTGGTATCGAATGAAGCCCATTGGCGAGGCGGGTGGCCATGGCGTTTGCGTGTGCTGCTAGCTTTAGCCAAAGGCCGCTGTCGAGCATCGCTTCAATCTGGGCAGAGAGAAAGCGCATCTTCGAGAACAAGTGCCCTGCCCGCTTGCGCCGGTACGCCATATCGGCCGCGCGCTTTGGATCGAAGAAGACGACCGCTTCAGCTGCCATCGCGCCATTCTTGGTGAAGCCGAACGAGAGCGCTTCAACGCCCGCCTTCCATGTCGCCTCGGCCGGCGTACATTTCAGGTGTGCGATCGCGTTTGCGAGTCGCGCGCCGTCCATGTGTAGCGCAAGGCGTTCGGCTTTCGCGAAACGCGAGAGCGCTTCGATTTCGCCGAGCGAGTAGCAGGTGCCAAGCTCCGTCGCTTGCGTGATCGAAATCGTCGCCGGTTGAGCGTGGTGCACGACGCCGCGTTGATGCAGCGCAAAGCCTGCCTTCACGGCTTCCGGTGTGATCCTGCCGCGTGCGCCTTTAAGCGGGACAAGCTTTGCTCCTTGGCTGAAGAACTCGGGCGCCCCGCATTCATCGACGTGGATATGTGCACCTTCGTGGCAAAATACGGCGCCGTGGGGCGGTGTCAGGTGCGCAAGCGAGAGCGCGTTTGCGGCGGTCCCCGTCGCCACCGGAAAGACAGCAACTTCTTTTTCGAACAGCGCCGAGAATTTCGCCTTCAGTCGGTCGGTGACGTGGTCGTCGCCATAGTTACCGGCGACGCCATCGTTGACGCGCGCGAGCGCCATCAAGATTTCCGGCGCGGCGGGCGCAGTGTTGTCGCTCTTGAAGTTCATGGGAGCCCCGATTCCTTAGGGCACCCTAGCCTCGCCGCGTTGGCGATTGAATGCGTTATTGGCGCGCGAGTTCGCGCTTCGACGACGAGGGCCGGAAGATCAAATAGATCAGGCCGAAGACGAGCAGAAACGGCGCTGCCCAAACGAGTATCTCAATCGCGAGCCCCAGGATCGTAAAGGCGAGGCCGATCGCGACACCGATGGCGGCAAAGCCGAGGCCGACTAGCACCGCCAAGATTACGATCGGGGCAACCAGCAAGAAGACGAACAACGCAATCAGCGCACCCAATACATCGCCCATATGTTTTGCCTCCCAATGCCGCAAAAACGGCTATTGGAAGGTAAATAGTACGAACCTGTTACTATGACAAGGGCTAAGTTCCGCGAATTGTTGGACTCGCCTCGGTGGGTTGCGTCCTGGGCACAGGGCTGGCGTATCGCGGTTGTCTCGCATCGCCTCCCGGCAAAATACGATTCGCTCGCGTTAGGGTCGTGCTCCAGTACGGTGATTCGCCATGGGGTTTTCTTCTGCCGTTCGCGCCGCGCCGCTTCCAGTTGGTGGTTGGACGAGACCGGCCGTGGCACAGAGTATGCCCATGAAGGCACCCAATGCCATCGACCTCACCATCATCATTCCGACGCTCGATGCGGGCGCGCGGCTCAGCGACACGTTGGCGACGATCGACGAGGCGCGCGACACGCTTGCCATCGATGTCGTGGTCGTCGACGGCGGATCGAGCGATGATACGGTCGCGCGGGCCGAGGAAGGTGGTGCGCGTGTTATCCAGTCCCAGAAAGGCCGCGGGGTGCAACTATCGTCCGGCGCGAGAGAAGCAACCGGACGCTGGCTCTTGTTCCTGCATGCCGACACAACGCTCGAGCCATTTTGGAGCACGACGGTCACGTCGTTCATGCGCGGCAAGGGGAATGCGCTTAAGGCCGCCTATTTCACATTCGCGCTCGACGATGCGTCGCGGGCCGCGCGCCGCGTGGAAGGGCTCGCGAATTGGCGTGCGCGCAAACTGGGGCTACCCTACGGGGACCAGGGGCTGCTCATGTCGCGAACGAAATACAATTCGTTGGTCGGGTTTCTCGACCTGCCGATCATGGAAGACGTCGATATGGTGCGCCGGATCGGCCGGCAGAACCTCGTCGAGTTGCCTGCGACCGCCACGACGTCGGCAGACCGCTACCGGCGCGACGGTTATTGGGTGCGTCCGGTGAAGAACTTGACGCTGTTGACGCTCTATTTCATGGGCGTGCCGCCGAAGCGGCTTGCCCGCATGTATGGCTAAGCCGCTCGTCGTCATCTTCGCCCGGGCGCCGCGTTACGGCGCGGTCAAAACGCGACTCGCGCGGGAGATCGGGGCCGGCGAAACCTTGCGCTTCTACAGACATACGCTCGCCAATTTGGTGCGGCGCCTGGCGCGCGATCAGCGCTTTGATGTCGTGCTGGCGACGACGCCGGATAGCGCGCGCGATGGATGGCCGCTTAGAGTGCCGCGGATTTCGCAAGGATCCGGCGATCTGGGGCAACGGATGATGCGCGCGTTGCGTACGGCGGGCGCGCGTCTAACCTTTGTGATCGGCAGCGATATCCCCGACATCACCACGGCGCACGTTCGATCGGCATTAGCTGCGCTCGGCAGAGCACCCTTTGTGTTGGGCCCGGCGAGCGACGGTGGGTACTGGCTGATCGGCGTGAGACATCCGCAGCGCTTACGGTGTAATGCGCTGGACGGTGTACGTTGGTCGAGCCCCTACGCGATGGAAGATACGACTGTACGATTGAGGGAGGCAGCCTTGTTGCCCGCGGTGCTCGACGACGTTGACGATGGCGCCGCGTACAGGCGCTTTCGATCGCGGCGCGCTTAACCGATTTGCTGAAGCGCCGATACCAAACGATCGATGTCCGCTTCATCCTGGTAGATGCCGAAGCCAATGCGCAACCGGTCGCCGCGATGGTCGACAATGATATTGCGGTTCGCCAACGCGCGGTCGAGGCGCGGGGCTTCGCTCGTGCGGAACGTCAGGAAGCGGCCGCGCCGCTGCTCATCTGCGATCACAAGGTTGATAGGCTGAAGATTGGTCTTGATCGCGGCGATGGCGTCGAGGAACCGTCTTTGTAACGCCAAGCAATGGTCGTGCATCGCCGCAACGTCGAGGCCCGCGCCTACGAGCCAATCCATCACGGCGTTCAAACGGTAGAGGCCTGAGGGATCGAATGTCGCGCCGGCAAAGCGGCTCGCATCCGTGCCGTAGGCGACTACGTCGTCGCGGGCGCTCTCGAGCGCACCGAACTCCGCATACCAGCCGGTGTCGCGCGGGCGCTCGCCGTAGCCCTGCGGGCAGTGCATGAAACAGACACCCTCACCCGCCATGGCGTATTTGTAGCCGCCTGCGATGTAGAAGACCCGCGCCGCGATCGAACTCAAATCGAGGGGGAGCGCCATGAAGGCGTGATAGCCATCAAGCGCGACGAAGGTCTCCCGGTCGGGGACGGCAGCGACGATTTCGGCAATGTCGTCGGGGCTCAGCGCGAAACCGGAATTGAAGAAGACGTGGCTTAGCCAAACGACATCCCAATCGTCGCGTTCGGCCAATGCTTCTAGGAAGCGCCGCTTGAACGATGGAAATGGCTCGACCGGCACGCGGACGAGGTTGACGAGTTCATCCTCGGCAAGGCGGCTCGTTTGGCGCGTGAAGGAATGGAACTCGCTGTCGGTGGCGAGCACATTGTGCTTCGGCAAGCCGCGGACCGCGGAGAGCAGGCGCAGCAACAGAGCGTGCGTGTTCGGCGCGAAGACGATCGTTCTTGGATCGCCCAGGCCTAGATGGCGCGCGATATGGTGTTGCGCCTTCGGCAGGACGTTGCCGAAAACCTTCTCCCACTTGCGGTCGAGCAGAGCGGCTGCATCAAACCAACAGGCTTGTTGCGCTTCCAACGTCACATCGGGCCAGGGATGGTGACTGTGCGCGGCGAAATGGAGCGGCGCACCTTCGCGGCCGATCGAGCGGGAGAAGTGAGACTTCAGGTTCATCTTTCGTAACGGTAGCGCATGAGCTTGCGGACTTCGTCGGGCAGAGGCGGCAGAGACGAGCGAGGGATCAAGAACGTGGCAATCGCAAACAGATCGCTGTAGGCGCGGTGCTTCTCGGCGGTCGCGCGCAGATAGTCGTAACCCGCCGACCCTCCGGTGCCGACCTTGCGTCCCAACATGCGCGAGACCATCAGAGCGTGGCGTGTACGCCAAAGCGCTAGCGTTTCATCCATGTCCATCAACGCTTTGAGCATGCGGAAACCACCGTTTGCCGCTGGCTCATCGCGGTAGAGGAACAGGAAGAGCGCGGCCTGCAGGGCACGGCGAGACAACGTCCAAGCCCCTTGCGCGCGAAGTTCGGCGTAGCGGCCGTCGTCAAGCAGGCCGTCGAACATGGCCCGCGATTGTTGCAACGAAGCGAGTTGGACTTCCTTTTCGGCCTGCGTGAGGTAGGGATGCGTACGGATTTGATCTATGTCGTGCGTGAGCATGGCGTCGAGCGCCTTTCCGTAGGCCTCTCTAAAACGGAAGCCGCCGGTATCGACGAACGGTGTGCGCGACAGCCACGCATCGACCTGGTCGCGCAACGAAGGGGCCGCTTCGGCCTGGGCGAGATTCGCCTGTACGTCTTTGCTCAAGCTTGCGTCGAAACTCTTGTCGTTGAAAGCGAGCCTGGCCTCGCGTCGCAGGCCCATTCGTGTCTCCAGCAAACGGAACTGCTCACTCTGGAATCCAGAAGCCGGGATTAGAAGATCGCGAAATTCGAGAAAGTCCATCGGCGTCATAGTTTCCAGGATATCGATCTGGGCGACCAGCAATTGCTGGATCTTGACGACGCGCTCCGCGGCATGGACGGCGCGGCCGAGGTCCGCGTCGTCGACCGTGCTCCCGCCGAAGATGCGCTGGATCAGGTCAAGTTCGAACAATATCTGCTTGAACCAAAGCTCATACGTCTGGTGGATGACGATGAACAGCATTTCGTCGTGCGCGGGGGCGCCGCGTTTGGCGCTTTCCAGGTCCTGAAGGGAAAGCAGCTGACGGACCTTCAGATATGCGGCGTAGTCCATATGCAGCCTCGTAAATGTATTGCGACGGTATGAACGGCGCTTGCGCGCGGCAACATACTGTTTGGAGAGGTTAAAGGCGAATAACCCTTCACCCCCTCAAACTTTACGCAACCTCAACGTGAATGTGAGACACAAGGGGAGCCTAAACAAAAAACACAGCGGGCGGCCATGGCGCGTGTTCTGATCATCGACGACGACGAGCTCTTCATCAAGCTCATGGTTCACGCATTGAAACAGCGGGGACATGAGGTCGAGTTCGCGCTCGATGGTCTTGCTGGTTGCCGTATGTTCGCCGCGTCCGAGTTCGATGTCGTGGTCTGCGACATCGTGATGCCGGAGCAAGAAGGCGTCGAGACAATCAAGATCATCCGCCGCTCGCGGCCGGATGTTGGCATCGTTGCGATCTCAGGCGGACTGAGCTTGAGCCATACGACCAACATCGACGTCCTGCACATCGCCGGGCAGTTCGGTGCCAACATCACGTTGAAGAAGCCGTTTCAGTTGTCCGAATTGACGGCTGCTGTCGATACCGTGCTGTCGTCCCGGCAAACGGGCCGTCCGCAAGCGCAAGCCTAAGGCGCTCCGTTTTCGAAAACCGTTAGAAGGCCGCGCGTGACCGCGCCCGGAAAGACGCTGTTGTGCGTTTCGCCGTCGTACACACGGTACTGCACCGTTAGTTTCGGGTTGTTGCGCGATCTTAGATTTTTTACGAGTTCGACCAGGTCGTCGATCATTGGGGTATTTTCGCGCGACCCCACGCCCAAAAACACGCGCGCTTCGGGGCGAATACCCGATGCAGCAGCGGCCTGTTCCATCGTCAAGGCGATCCGGTTGGAATACCAAAGCGACGGACTGACGATCACATAGCGCTTAAATAGTGCGGGCTGCGTCAAGAGAACGTAAGTCGCGAAAAGCCCGCCGTAGGAGTGACCAATGATGGTGCGGTCTCCTCGCTCCGTGCGATAGCGGCTCTCGATCAACGGGATGAGTTCGGATGCAATGAAGGCGCGGAACTTTGGACCGCCGCCCGAGACCTTTTGATACTCGGCACCGTAACCGCCGTCAGGCGCGTAGCCCGGCGTGTAGTCGCGCGTGCGATTCATTCGATAGGTTACGCGGTCTTTGTCCGCGCCCGGGTACGCGATTGCGACCAAGATTGCCGGCGGGAGGTCATCGCGCTCGACAAAGTGCTGCACGACATTGCGCACCAGCGCGAACGAATAATCCGCGTCCAACATGTAGATGACAGGGTAAGACTTCTTCGAGGTCCGGTAGTCGGACGGTAGCGCGACAAAGAGCTGATAGTTCGCGCCGGTTTGTTTCGAACGAAGGGCGAACACCTCGGTGTTGGGAACGACGTAGGGCCTGGCGGTTGCCGCCATGGCGCACACCAAAGCCACGAGAAGCGCGAGAGTGAACCTGATCATAGGATCATCCTAACGGCTTGCGGAAACGACGAAAGGCCCCGGCAATGAACCGGGGCCCCTGTTGTCTTTGAAATGAACACCGCTTTCGCGGAGTAAGGCTTTGCGGGCGACGCCTTCGCGCGCTCGCAAGGGCCTTACATGTCCATGTCCATTCCGCCCATGCCGCCCATGCCGCCTGGCATACCACCGGCTGCTTTCTTTTCCGGCTTCTCAGCGATCATGGCTTCGGTCGTGATCAAGAGACCGGCAACCGAGGCCGCGTCTTGCAACGCGGTGCGCACGACCTTCGTCGGATCGATGATGCCAGCGTCGATCAAGTCGCAGTACTCTTCCTTTTGAGCGTCGAAACCGGCCGTCGAGGACTTGCCTTCGAGCAGCTTGTTGACCACCGGCGAAGCTTCAACGCCAGCGTTCTCGAGGATCTGACGGATCGGGGACTGGATCGCCTTGCGGACGATATTGATGCCCGCCGTCTGATCGTCGTTGTCGCCCTTCAGACCGGCCAAGGCCTTCGTCGCGTACAGCAGCGCCGTACCGCCGCCCGGGACGATGCCTTCTTCGACCGCCGCGCGCGTCGCGTTCAGCGCGTCGTCAACGCGGTCCTTACGCTCCTTCACTTCGACTTCCGTCGCGCCGCCGACGCGGATGACCGCAACGCCGCCCGCGAGCTTTGCGAGACGTTCTTGCAGCTTTTCCTTGTCGTAGTCGGACGTCGTTTCTTCGATCTGCGCTTTGATCTGGGCGACGCGATCTTGGATGTCCTTCTTCTTGCCCGAGCCGTCGATGACGGTCGTGTCGTCCTTCGTGATGCGAACCTTCTTGGCGGTGCCGAGTTGGTTGATCTTCACGTTCTCGAGCTTCACGCCAAGCTCTTCCGAGATCACTTCGCCGTTCGTGACGATCGCGATGTCTTCCAGCATCGCCTTACGGCGATCGCCGAAGCCCGGGGCCTTCACGGCCGCGACCTTCAAGCCACCGCGCAGCTTGTTTACGACGAGCGTCGCCAGAGCTTCGCCTTCGACCTCTTCGGCGATGATGAGCAGCGGGCGGCCGGTCTGGACGATCGACTCCAGGATCGGCAGCATCGGCTGCAGGCTCGACAGCTTCTTCTCGTGGATCAGGATGTACGGATCTTCGAGATCTGCGACCATTTTCTCTGCGTTCGTCACAAAGTAGGGCGAGATGTAGCCGCGGTCGAACTGCATGCCTTCGACGACTTCGAGTTCGCTGTCGAGAGACTTTGCTTCTTCAACCGTGATCACGCCTTCGTTGCCGACTTTCGCCATGGCTTCGGCGAGCTTCTTGCCGACCCACTCGTCGCCGTTCGCCGAAATCGTGCCAACTTGAACAATCTCTTCGTTCGACTTCACCTTCTTCGAGCGCTTCTTGAGGTCAGCCACGACGGCTTCGACTGCAAGCATCACGCCGCGCTTCAGGTCCATCGGGTTCATGCCCGCGGCCACCGATTTCATGCCTTCGCGCACGATCGCCTGCGCCAGGACGGTCGCCGTCGTCGTGCCGTCGCCGGCCGTGTCGTTCGTCTTCTGGGCCACTTCACGCACCATTTGCGCGCCCATGTTTTCGAACTTATCGGCAAGTTCGATTTCCTTTGCGACCGTGACGCCGTCTTTCGTCGTGCGCGGAGCGCCAAACGACTTGTCGATGACGACGTTGCGGCCCTTCGGACCCAGCGTCACCTTGACCGCGTCGGCCAGGATGTCGACGCCGCGCAGAAGGCGCGCGCGCGCGTCTGCGTGAAATTTGACTTCTTTCGCTGCCATTTGAATTTCTCTCTCTATCGGGATGTGGAGGGGTGGGCTCAACAAAAAAGCGGCCAGACCTTTCGGTCTTATGCCGCTTTCTTCGTCGAGCTCTTCGCGCCCTCAAGCACGCCCATGATGTCGGACTCTTTCATGATCAACAGCTCTTGGCCGTCGACCTTCACTTCGGTACCGGACCACTTGCCGAACAGGATGCGGTCGCCGACCTTCACTTCGGGCGTGATGCGATCGCCCTTTTCGTCGCGCCCGCCGGGGCCGACGGCGACGACTTCACCTTCTTGGGGCTTTTCCTGAGCGGTGTCGGGAATGATGATCCCGCCGGCCGTCTTCAGTTCTTCCTGCACACGCTTCACAACCACGCGGTCGCCGAGCGGACGGAACTTCATGGGTTCTCTCCTAAGTAAATTGGGCTTTGGATTTGGCGTACTGCTAGCACTCACCTTGGGTGAGTGCCAAACGCGCGCTGGATTTAGGGATCGAGGCAAACAGCGTCAAGTGGCCCGCGAAAGAAAATTACGGACCCAGTATTTTTCTTTAGAGAAATCAGTTACTTACAGCCCTGCGGCTATTGCTGCACTACCAACCCGCCGAGACCGATACGAAAACGCGCGGCGAGCGATCATCCTGGGATAGGACATCGCGAGACAACGGCTTGGCGACTTCGATGGCCGCGACAAACCCCGGGATGACACCGACGCGAACGCCGCCGCCGGCGGAAGTGAGGCTTTCGGACAAGCTGTCATGGTTCCACGTGCGCGCCGCGTCCGCAAACGCATAGATTTGCACGGACGTCAGCCAGTCGTTGACCTTTCTCCACGTCCAACGGACTTCAAGGGCGCCTGCTACACCCTCGTCGCCAAGGATCTCGCTGTAATCGTAGGCGCGACCGTAGCGTGCGCCACCAGCGCCGAACTCTTCAGAACCGACCAAAGCGCCATCGGCCCATTGCGCCGATCCGGAGGCCACGAGGTCGACCTTGCCAAAGAGAGCCTGGGTGATCGTGACGTCGAGTTTGGCTTTCGTGAATTGCGGGCGGCCGTCTGGACGGCTGAGGTCTGCGTCCCCGTTTTTCGAGGCGTCAAATACGCTGAGACCTTGCGATGCCTCAAGCGACACGTCTGCACGTGTCGCACCTGCGACCAATGTATAGCTGAAGCTACCCCTTAGCACGCGGGTGCGCTCGCGAACGTCAGAAGCGCTCACATACACACTCTCGGTGTCGCGTAGGTCGGCTTGCAGCTTTGCCCAAAGAGACTGTTCGCGCGAGCGCATGAGCGGCACGATCAAGCGCGCATAACGGCGATCGGATTCGCTCACAAAACTTGGAAACGCGCCGCCACTTCCGCTGCGCGAGATCGACGTTCCGACCTCCGTCCAAAGCCCGCCGCCGAACCAGCCGCGGCCGTAGCCGATATCGGCGAACAGCAATTCTTTCGTGTCTGTCGGTGCGGTGAAAAGTTGAGCGACAATGCGGTCACTGGCGCCGAACGGTGAGTTCAGGGAGACCGACAGTAGGCCTTGCTCGGGGCCCTGATAGGCATCGCCGCGATTGTCGCCGAAGGCGCGCCAAACGACGGGAGCCAGATTCACCGCGATCTTGAGGGTGTAACGCGCGGGATCGACACCGTCGGCGGCCAATCGCGTCGATTCAATACGCTGGCCATAACGATCTGCAAGCAGAAGCAGGCTTCGCTCGAACGTCGCGAGCGTCGTGGGACGCTCTGTAAACGCCGCCGCAAATTGCGCATCGGCATCGGCCTGATCCAATCCTTCGGGTTGAACGGACGCGACGTAGCCCTCGATCACGCGCACGGTGAGACTGCCGTCTCGGACTTCCTGCACAGGGATGATCGCACGAGAGAGAAAGTAGTCGCGGTCGCGATAGAGTTGCGTCAGACAGCTTGTGAGCCCGAGCAAGCTTGCACCGCCGACTTGCTTGCCGATGAGGTCGCGTGAGCACGCCTCTGCCTCAGTGCGATCGATTGCGGTCATCCCTTCGATGACGACCGCATTCAAAAGGAATTGCGGGATAGACGCCAATTCACTTTCGTCGACCTTGAGCGGTGCAGTCGGGGCAACGTCGGGCTTCGGCTGTTCCGAAGGCAAACGCTCTTCTAAGCGTTGCGAGTCCGCCGTGTCAGCGGCGTGAAGTGTCGTCGCTGCCGTGCACAGTAGCAGCGCACCGAGCAAGCACCTCGCCATTGACGCACGTGCCGTCAGCATTTCCCCCAGCCGAGTCGCTCAAGCTTTAAGTTTTGCCGCCCCAATCGTTAACGAATGGTAACCGGCGCACTCGGCTGTTAGCGATCCGTCAACCATGAGATCGAAATCACGGTCAGGATCGTGCGCGGCAGACGTGTCAACCAAGTTTCTTTCCGGCCTCTTAGCCGAGTGGGGGCGATTTTGTGCGGCGGTAAGGCAGGAGGCTGAACCATGCGCATTCGTTGGATTCTTGCCGTTGCGACGGCAATTATTGCCGCATTCCCTTCGAACGCCGAGGCGGGTGACGGCTGGCGTGTCGTCGACACGGCCGGTGTGGTTCGCGTTGGCGGGCCGGGCCTGATGCCTGTCGCGCTGACGCGCGAGCAGGAACTGCCTGCGGACGCATGGATCGAAACGGCGTCGGGCCGCGCAATTTTGGTACGAGGCGAGGAGTCGGTGGTCGTCGAGCCGAACAGCCGCGTCCAGCTTCCCGGCGATCCAATCAACGGCAATACGCAAGTTCTGCAGAACCTGGGGTCTGCGATCTACAAGATCGGCAAACAGCAAAAACCGCACTTCCAGGTCGACACGCCATACATGGCGGCTGTCGTCAAAGGTACGGCGTTTACGGTGACGGTCGGCGCCGGCGAAGCAACGGTCGCGGTGACCGAGGGTCTCGTCGAGGTTTCGACGCCGGGCCAGGAAGATGTCGAGTTTGTGCGCCCAGGCTTCACAGCGGCCGTGTCGCGCGAAAACGGTGGCGAGATCAGCATCGACCGCACACGTGCGATCGAGCTGCCGCACAGCGTCGAACCGCCGAAGGGCGATCGCGGAAACACGCAGGCTGTTCTCATTCCGGCCGCGATCGGCAACCTGGACGTCGACCTCAAGGAGGTCTCAGGCGGCCTCGTGACCAGCGACGTCATCCCGACGATCGATGTCGCACCGGTGAAGGATGTTGTTGCCCTTGCACCGAACGCAGTCGATGCAGTGGTCCAAACGTCGGCCGTCGCGCCGGTCGTTGATGCCGTTCTGCCGGTCGCGGATGTCGTCGTCGCGCCAGTCATCGACGTCGTCCCACCGATTGTCGCTCCAGGACTCGATGTCGCGAACAACTCCACGGGCGGACTCGTCGGCAACGTGCTCGACACCATACGAGGCCAGGGGACCGGCCTTGGTGGCCTGCTCGGACACCATTAGACGATTGATGAAAGGGCCATGGGGGTGGCGGCATACAAAATCGGCCGCGCGGCCACGGAGTGGCGCTACGAGCTGATCATTTTCACGCTGGCGGCAGCCCTGGCTTCGGCGGGGCTGTTCGCCGCGTTGCAAGCATCGATCACCGATTCCTTGTTTCGCGTCGTCACGCGTCCGGCGTCGGGCAATATCGTCATCGTTCAAATCGACCCTCGAAGCCTCGCCGCGGTCCAGACCTGGCCGTGGCCGCGCAGCAAGCACGCGCAAGCGATAACGGCACTTCGAGCGGCGGGGGCTGAGCTTATCGGGCTCGATATCGACTTCTCTTCGTCGTCCCGGCCGGAAGAAGATTTGGCACTTGTGGAAGCCGTCGACGCTGCCGAGGGGCACGTGATTTTGCCGTCGTTCATACAGCACACCGAACGGGGTATCAGCGAAGACCTGACGGAAACCAATCCGCTACCTGCGCTTCGCGAGCACGCATTGGTGGGCAACGCCAACGTGTTTGCGCCGATGGGCAAGGCCAGGCGCGGAAGCTTCGGCCTGTTCCTCGACGATGGCCACTACCGGCCGACATTCGCAGCCCTGTTGGGGCAAAACGGTCCATCGACGATCAAGAGCTTCGACATCGATTTCGGCATCGACGGCGCTACCATCCCTCGCTTATCGATCATCGACGTGTTGAACAATTCATTCGACCCGGCCGCGGTGCGCGGCAAACGCGTGATTATCGGAGCGACGGCAATCGAACTCGGTGACTATGTCCCCGTTCCGGTGCGCGGCGTCATACCGGGTGTCGAACTGCAAGCGCTGATGGCCGAAAGCATTCTCCAAGGGCGAACGCTGATGCCGATCGGCCCTTGGGGAGCGGCCTTTATCGTTGCCTTTGCCTTGGGTTATCTGCGGCCAACACGGTCGAGTTGGACGTTCCGAAGCTTCGGCTTGCCGTTCGCCGGTCTCGGACTGGTGCTTCTCGCGGCGCCGGCCGTCGCGTTGATGGTCACGCCCATCATCGTCGAGACGGCGCCGGCTCTCTTTGCTGCAACCGCCTGCTTTCTGTGTGTCGGGTTCCGCGAACTCAGTGCACGTGCACGGGCGGTGCTTCGCGAACGGTCGAACGGCAATTTCCGCCGGGTGCTGGTCAACCTCATCGTCGAAGAGAGTTCAGACGGCGTCGTTGTGGCCGATCACGCGGGCCGCATCGAACTTTGTAACGAGCGCGCCGCCGTGCTCTTGAATTCAACACGAAAGTCGTTGATGAGCCGGCAAGTGAGCCGCTATCTGCCGACCTTCGAAAGTATGCCGCAAAGCGCTATCGTCGACGATACGCAGCGGCAGATGGATCTTTCCGTCGATTGCGACGGCGGCGACGTCATGCTCGACGTCAGCGTGCGGCGCATGTCGGTACCCGCCGCCGGTAACGCCGACGCTCAAATCCGCGTGGACGTGTACACGTTGCGCGACGTGACAACGCGGCGCCGGGCCGAGGACGCCGAGCGGCGCGCTCAGAACGAACGCTTCATGGCAGAGCGCGCTAAGACGAACTTCGTTGCGAACATGAGCCATGAATTGCGTACGCCGCTGAATGCGATCATCGGGTTCTCGGAGATGATGGCGGCACAGCTTCTGGGTCCACTTGGCCAGCCGCAATATGTGGAGTTCGCCGAGGTGGTCGCAAAGAGCGGCCACCACTTGCTTTCGCTCGTCAACAACATCTTGGAAATCTCGCGCCTTGAGCAGGATGCTCAGGCGCTTGCGATCGACGACTTGGCGTTCGATGACTGCGCCGAAGCGTCGGCGGAGTTCGCTCGTGCATCCCGTGACTACAAGGCGCAAACAATCACCGTGCATATCGGCGAAGGTGCGCGGCGCGTGCTTGCGGACAAGCGCGTCATCAAGCAGACGCTCTCCAATTTGCTCTCCAACGCCATCAAGTTCACGAATCCTGAAGGCAACATCGCCGTCCGCGCGTGGGTCGAGGGCACGGCGTTTTGCTTTGAGGTAAGCGACGACGGCAAAGGCATCGATCCCGCGTTGATGCCTCACCTGACCGACCTGTTCCGCCACGCCGACCAAGGGTTCTCGCGCAAGCACGAGGGGATGGGTGCAGGCCTCTACCTCGTCAAGCGCTACATCGAACTGATGAACGGCTCGCTCACGTTCGAGAGCACGCTGGGAAAGGGCACGCGCGTACGTGTGACGATTCCTGGCGCCGCCATCGTGGTTGCGCCTCGGCTTTCAACCGACGCAGACGCCGCTTGATCAGTATTTGACGCTGCAGCCATAGGGGTCGGTTGCCGTTTCGGCGACGTTACCGCCGGACGAGACCGCTTTGAACGCCTCGCGGACAAAGTTTCGTGCCGCAGCAATGGTCGTCACGTCGGTCGTCGGTTGATCGTCAATTGCGCCCATGTAGCGCACATTTCCCGTCGGATCGATCACGAACATATGCGGCGTCGTTTGCGCTTCGTAAGCTCGGCCGATTGCGCCAGCCGGATCGAGCAGAACAGCTGTCGGATGCGCGCCGCGCGAGCTCGTTAGCTCGTTCGCGCCAGTTCCCTGGACATAACCCTGCTTGCCAGGCGCTGAGGAAATGATCGAGAGCCATACGCCACCTGCAGCCGTCACTTCTTGCTGCAGGTTTTGCATGTTGCCAGAGCCGTAATGCTTTCGCACGTACGGGCAGCCGTCGTTTGTCCACTCCAGAACGACAATCTTGCCCTTGAAGTCCGCAAGCGAGCGCGACTTTCCGTTCGAGTCGACGGCCGTGAATTGCGGCGCCAGCTTACCGACGATCGGAGATGCGATAGCGAGAGAGAGCGCTGCGAGTGTAGCGGCGGCTGCAGCTAAGATGCGTTTCATCTCGACGTTCCCAAGGTTTCGACTATGAGAGACTGCGTTAGAATTTGCGGCAGGATCTTCGGCTGCCCACCGCCAGCCGGATAATAGAGATAAAGCGGAACGCCTTCGCGTCCATGCGTCCTCAGCAAGGCGCTGATTTCGGGGTTTTGGTTCGTCCAGTCGCCGACGAGATATGTAGTGCCGGTGGCTTCGAACGCCTCTGCGACGGCGGCGCTCGATAGCGCGACCCGTTCGTTGTAGAGACAACTCACGCACCAGGCGGCCGTCAAATTGACGAAGATGGGCTTGCCTTCAGACCGCAGTGCGACAAGGCGGCTGGTCGAGAAAGGTTCAGATGGTATCGCGCCCGCTTCGCCGGCTTGCGCATCAATAGCGCGCGTCTTGAAGGGCAATGCGATCAGCGCCACCGCAGTGCCGAGCGCGAGTAAGAACAAGACGCTTGAAAGGAGGACACGGCGGGAAAGCGCTGCGCGCGCTTGAACGACGCCAAAAGCCCAAGCCGCAAGGGCCAAAAGCACAAGGCCGATCATTACACGGAAGAGGCCTTCGGCGTTCACTTGCTGCGACAGAACCCAAACGAGCCATGCGGCTGCACCGTACATCGGGAAGGCAAGGAACTGCTTGAAGCGTTCCATCCATTCGCCTGGCTTTGGTAGTAGACGAATGAGGGCGGGGCTGAAGCTTACGATCACCCAAGGCAGTGCGAGGCCGAAACCGAGTGCGAGGAAAATCGCAAGTGTGACCGCCGGATCTTGCGTGAAGGCGAAGCCCATCGCGGCGCCCATGAACGGCGCTGTGCACGGTGCGGCGACGATGACGGCTAGGATGCCGGTGAAGAACGCGCCAACGACACCGGTGCGGGAAGCTAGCCCCTGCCCTGTTCCTTGAATGCTTCCGCCGAGTTGGAAGACGCCGGAAAGATTGAGACCGACGAGCGCCAAGATGTAGGCGAGGACCGCGACCGATAGCGGCGACTGCAGTTGGAAGCCCCAGCCCACATCTGCGCCCATGCCGCGAAGCCAAAGGAGCGCCAGACCCAAGACTGCGAACGTTGTCATTACGCCGATGAGGTAGGCGATACCGTCAGTCCAAGGCCGATCGGTGTGACCCGCTTGGATGAGGGCTAGCGCTTTCATCGAGAGGATCGGGAAGACGCACGGCATGAGATTCAAGATCAACCCGCCAAGGACAGCGAAAAGGATCGCCTGCCCGAGACCCAGATCTGCGGCGGCGACAACCAAGGAAGCAGCCGGGACCGGGCCGGCACGTAGGGTGACCTCGTAGGCCTGCGAGGACGCGAGGACGACAACGCCCGCGATCTCGGTGATTCCTTTGCGCTTCTCCGGATCGCGGAGCTTGTAGGCGGGCGGAACGGCAATTGCGAAGCCATCGCCGCGTTGTTCCGCGACCTGTGGCGCAGACGCTTTGATTAGGCCTCGATCGTAGGGAAAGAAGAGCGCGCCGGCGCCGCGTTCCAGACGGTTCAACATTGGTTGGAAAAAGAGCGTTACCTCAGTCTCGTTCGCGGCGAAGCGGGCATCGAATGCGCCGGTCTTCAATGGTTCGCGCATGCGCGACGTGGCGAACGCTTGCTGCCACTGATCGTTTGTCGCGGGTGCACCAGTTACGACCGGCAGTGACAAGTCGAGCGTCGCCTTCTCGGGGATGCAAATATCCTTGCACACGAGCCAGGACGCGCTGGCGGTGAATGTGACGACTGCTCCTGGCTGCAAACCCGCCGGGACCGTGAGTTCGCTGCGAAGAAGAACTTCTTGCGGGAAGCCGTAATTCGCGAGTTCGCCGAATGAAATCCGTTCAGGGTGCGGCCAGATGATTGGCCCCGCGGCAAACCCCGCAGGCATCGACCAGGCGATCGTGGTTGGCTCGCCGGATTCACCAGGGTTGCGCCAATAGGTGTGCCACCCGGGTTGCATGCGCTCGAGCAAGGCAATTGAGATCGTGCCGCCATTCGCGGGAACACCCGTCACTTCCGAAATGAGACGTGCTTCGACACGCGGCGTCGTGGCGACGTCCGCAGCTCGCGCAACCGCGGTGACGGCGAACAGGAGTAGAAGCGCCGTCGCAATACTCGTGAGACGTAATGTCAAAGCGGCTCCTCGCCTTCTCCGGGTTTCGGGGTATATAGCGGACCGCCGTGCTCGGGCGCGAGGGTTACGGTGCGCCTTATTGCCCGCTCTCGCGCGAGTGTGAACAAACTTCGCGACAAGGACCCTGGAAACCATGCGCAATTCGAACCGGCAATGGCGGCTTAAGCATCGGCCAGTCGGCGACATTAAGCCCGGCGATCTAGAGCTCAGCGACGCACCAAAGCCGGTGCCGGGCGCGGGCGAGATGCTGGTACGCAACGTTTACCTTTCGCTCGACCCGACCAACCGGATTTGGATGAGCGACATGGAGCAATACATGCCGCCGGTCGCTATCGGCGACGTGATGCGTGGTGGCACCCTCGGTGTTGTCGAGCAATCGAACGCGGATGGGTTTGCACCGGGCGACATCGTGCTGCCGGGCATGGGCGGCTGGCAGGACTATACCATTGCTTCTGCAAGTGGGCCGATGCCTGCGCGCAAGTTGCCAAAGATACCAGGCGTGCCGTTGTCGTCGTACATGAGTGCACTCGGCGCGACCGGCGCGACCGCCTATTTCGGGTTGCTCGACCTTGGGAAGCCGCAGCCTGGCGAGACCGTGGTGGTGTCGGCAGCCGCCGGGGCCGTCGGACAAATCGTCGGTCAAATTGCGAAGATCAAGGACTGCCACGTCGTCGGTCTCGCCGGATCGGACGAAAAGTGCCGGCATGTCGTGAAAGATCTCGGGTTCGACGCATGCATCAACTACAAGGCGGGCGATGTCGCTGATGCGTTGAAGCGTGCGTGCCCGAAAGGGATCGATGTCGATTTCGAGAACGCGGGCGGCAAGATTCTGGATGGGGTTCTGGCAAACATCAACTTGAAGGCACGGATCGTTCTGTGCGGACTAATCTCGCAGTACAATGCAAGCGGGCCGGTGCCCGGGCCTTACAACTTCGCCAACGTGCTAATGAAGCGGGCGCGTGTAGAAGGCTTCATCATCATCGACTATCTGCCGCGCTTCGGTGAATTCGCGATGCAGATGGCGCAATGGCTTATGGAGGGAAAGGTCAAGGATCGCGTCGATATCCACGACGGGCTTGAGAACGCCGTGACGACGCTCGGCGATTTGTTCACGGGCGGCAACACGGGGAAGCTGCTTGTGCGTGTCAGCCCTGAACCATGAGGAACTCTTGCACCGCTTTCTGATCGTTACGGGTCTGCGATTTGCGGACGCGCAGGTGGAGAACGCGTTCAGGTGCAGCTATGCCGAAGCGCTGATCCCAATTCAACGCGCAGGCCTGACGCTCGGCTTGCTGATTATGGGCCTGTTCCTCGTTCGCGACATCGAGCTCGCGAAAGTCCTAGGACCAGAGCCGTTGATGTTCCGTCTTTTTGTGATCATTCCCTACTTTGTTGCAAGCCTCGCGCTGACGTTCACGCCTTGGGCCGTGCGTTACCACCAGACGTTCTTCCTCATTTGTGCATTGACGCTCATCGGTTTGACCTTCGCACTGTTCACACTGGCGATCGGCAACACCGGAATCATCGACCCGCGGTTTGGATTTCGGACCATGAGTTCGATGCTGCTGATGATCGGCGTCGTTATGCTGTCGGGGTTGCGGTTTGAGTATGCGATCTGGTGCGGCATCGCCGTTCTCGCCGGGTGGTCTTTCGACGAACAGACGCGCAAGCTTGAGATCGGACTCTGGCAACCTGCTTTCATTCAGCTCTTTGCGACGTTTCTTCTCACTGGCGGCGCCGCCTATTGGGTCGAGCGTGTGCAACGTGCACAGTTCACGGCGCTTCGAGCTCTGGACGAAGAGCGGGCGCACACGGAGCAGTTGCTCTCCTACTCGATGCCGGCGCATGCGATAGCGCGGCTGAAGCGCGGCGAGAAACAGATCGCCGATGCGTTCCTGGAAGTGGTCGTTCTGTTCGTCGATCTTGCAGGGTTTACGGACATCTCGAAGAGGATTGGGCCGCGGCAGACGGTGCGGGTTCTCGACCATGTCTTTACGGCGTTCGACGAGATCGTAGCGCGCGCCGGCATCGAGCGGTTGAAGACGATGGGGGACGGCTATCTTGTCATTGGCGGAGCCGGCGACGAGCGCCAAGGCGATCTCGACAAAGCTGCAATTGCGGCCCGTCAGATGGTTGAGGCCGTGGCGCAAGCCGCCGATACGTTTCGGCTGCCGCTTACGTTACGCGTTGGGCTGCATGTGGGGCCGGTAATCGGCGGCGTGATCGGACGCGAGCGGCCGACCTATGACTATTGGGGCGACACTTTGAATATCGCGAGCCGTCTTGAGGTCACTGGTGAGCCCGGTGCAATTCACTGCAGTGAGGCAGTTTATTGGCGCTTGCGCGGCACATACGATTTTGAAGCACGCGGACCGATCGAGCTTAAGGGATACAGCCGGGTCGAGACCTACTATTTGACGGCGCGGGCGGCATTGCTGGGCGCCGGCGCATCCGGCATAACGGCGCGCAATGGCGTACATGAAAAATCCGTTGAATAGATACCTTACCGCATTCGGGCTGCGGTTTGCCGATGCCGACGACGAATCCCGGTTTCGAACCGAGACGGCGGCGCGCGTGCTCGCGCGGCAGCGCATCCTGATCGCGTTTACATTCGTCGTCTATTTGGTCTATGCGGTTCGCGATATTGCGATCGGACCTGCGTTCGGCTACGCGCCGCTCTACCTGCGCATGTTCTTCATTTTGCCGGTACTCGGGGTCGCCTTCGGCCTGACGTTCTCTCCTGCAGTCAGACCGCAGTTTCATACCGTAATGACGACCGTCATCGTGATCGTAATCGCCTCGCTGGGGATGCTGTCTCTGCTCTATCCGCACTACGGTCCGACGGATCCTGCACAAGCGAACAGGACGATGAGCACAATGATGCTCATCCTCGCGCTCATGACCGTCGCGGGGCTGCGCTTCCCTTACGCGGTCGGCCTTGGGCTTCTCGCGGTGATTTTTTGGGTGCTCGGTTCGTTCGCGAAACAGTTGGCACCGGACCTCTATCCGACGCTCATGCTCAACGTGCTGACGTCGTTTGCGATCGGCGTTTTCGCTGCGTTCTGGCTCGAGCGTGCCGAACGGCGCAGGTTCGAGGCCGAACGCGTGGCGGAGCGTGCACGAGTTAAGACGGAGGCCGCGCTCTTTGCTCAAATTCCACGGCATGTGGTCGGGCGCATCGCCGAAAACGACCGTCCGATTGCGGAACCGTTCGTCGAGGCGATCGTCGTGCTCGCCGATCTGGCCGGGTTCAACACGCTGGCGCGACGCATTGGGCCGAAGGAGACAGTACGCGTGCTCGACCACATGTTCTCGGCGTTCGACGAACTCGGCGAAGCGCACAAGATGGAGCGCGTGCGGACGGTCGGGGACTCCTACATGGCCGTCGGCGGCGC
This sequence comes from Micropepsaceae bacterium, assembly GCA_044220975.1. GTDB lineage: Bacteria > Pseudomonadota > Alphaproteobacteria > Micropepsales > Micropepsaceae > SZUA-430. The sequence continues at coordinate 52,917 of JBGAPZ010000007.1, forward strand.
TTACCAAGGCGCGCACGGTGATCCGGCCGATGCGGCACGGATGGCGCTTGAGATGATTGCAATCGTCGCAGACGCGGCACGGCGTTTCGATCTGCCGCTGGGCGTACGCGTCGGCGTGCATGTGGGCCCGCTCATCGGCGGCGTCGTCGGACAATCCGCACCGATCTACGACTTTTGGGGTGACACGCTCAACGTCGTGAACGACCTTGAAGCCGCGAGCGATGTCGGAAAGATCCATTGCTCCGAGCCGTTCTATTGGCGGCTCGGCGAAGCATGGCGGTTCGAGGATCGCGGCCCGCGTGAATTTCGTGGCGTCGGTACGCTGCGGACATTCTATTTGCTGGGGCCTGCGGTAACTGCTGGAAGCGCCGCAACGCATGGCGCGTGAGGAGAGAGAGATCCGATGAGTTGGCGTTTGTTCTTTTGGGTCGCGTTGGTTTTCAATCTTCTGGCGGGGCTGCCGTTGCTGCTGGCGCCGAACCTGATGTTGTCGTCTTTGGGTACCGGCGTTCCGGTCGACCTTTTGTTTCACCGGTTCACGGGGCTTCTGGTCGTGTGCTTTGGTGGCTTGTACGCGCTGGTCGCTCAAGACGCCGTTCGCTTCCGCCCTCTGGTTTGGCTCGGAATCTTCGGTAAGGCGGGGGTCGTTGCGTTGTTCACTGAAGCCTTTTTAAACGGGCGCGTTCCGTTTTCGCTGTATGCGATCTCCCTCGGCGATGTCGCATTCGTTGTAGGCTTTTGCGCATTTCTGATGACGACAGGGCGGCGGGCGTGAACGACTTATCGATCAGCGTCGAAGCGCCGCCGAGCAAAGCGACGCTTGATGCCATCGGGCAGGGGCTCGATGCTTATAACAAGCAGTTCGCGACGACCGCTTACGAAGAGTTCGCGTTGGCGTTCAAGGATGGCGACGGAACTGTGCGCGGCGGTATCTACGCGAATGCATGGGCCGGGATGCTGTTCATCAAGTGGTTCTGGATTGATGAGGCGTTGCGCGGCCAAGGGCACGGTCGCACGTTGCTGAGCGTCGCGGAGAACGAAGGACGGCGGCGCGGTTGCACCGCCGTCTATCTGGACACATTCGAGTTCCAAGCCCGTCCGTTCTACGAGAAGCACGGCTACCAGTTGTTTGGAAGCCTGGACTATCCCGAAGGATTCAAGCGTTTCTTTCTGCAGAAGGCTCTTTAGCGGCGAATGAAGGCGACGAGCGCCGGCATCAGCTCCGGCTTCAGCGGTAGTGCTGGTTGCGAATAGGTGGCGATGTTGTCTGCCCGATCGATCGGCGCGGCGCGCAAGATGTGGTTCATGCCGTCGATGAGCAGTAGCTGTGCGTCGGGCTTGGCGGCGGCCAATTTCTTCGCGTCTTCGACGCCGACTTGAATGTCGGTTGTGCCTTGAACGATCAGCACCGGCATTTTCAACTTTGCGATCTCGGCTGCCGGGTCGTACTTGAACCATGAGATCAAATACGGCTGAACGCTGGGGCGGAAGAGTGCCGCGAGTTCAGCCGGTGCGTTCGGCACCAAGCGGCCGGCTTCGAGTTCGGCGATGGCAGCGAAGGCGCGCGTCTTGAGATCACCGGTCAACTGCGGACCCAACTGGCGGCGAAGAATTTCACCGGCGCGAAACCCGGCGCCTGAGAGCGAGACGAAACCGTCGACCCCCGGGCGCTGTGCCGCGATCGAGCCGATGAGTGCGCCTTCACTGTGACCGACAATGACGATGCGCCCGATGCGCTTTTGTTGCTTGAGGAACGCGACCCAGGCGACAGCATCATTTACGTAGGTCTCAAAACGCAAATCCTCTTCTTTCGTCGCCGCGCCCATGCTCGCCGCAATACCGCGCTTGTCGACACGCAATGAAGCAATGCCCTGCTTGGCGAGTTCAACGGCGACGAGCTTATAGGCATCGGTGGTCAGGCCGCCCGGCGAATTGCCGTTGCGATCGGTCGGACCACTTCCTGCAAGGACCAGCACAGTCGTGACAGTGCCGGTGCCGTCAGGCATCAGCAACGAGCCTTTGAGCGGCGCCAGCCCGCCGTCGATTTGAACTTCAGTTTCGGCGGCCTGCGCCCACATTGCGAGGGTCGCGGCGACGAACGCCGTGAGAGCGATCTGCTTCAACATTGCATGCACCTCTGTGTTCACGCGCCGCCGTTGGCGCGGGCATCGGTTGAGCGCGACGGATCATTCCGCCAAAAGAAGTAGGACAGCGCCACAGCGACGACCGCCGTGAGGACAATCGACGCTGTCAATACCGCCATCGCGGTCGTGGCGTTCGTGAGCGGCCAGGCAACGAGTGCCGCGATGCCGGAGGCGACGAAGAGCCGGCCCGCCCAACGATGGGTGTGCTCCCACGAATACTCGCTCGACATCGACCACGGCGTCCGGACGCCACCGAACCAATTGGACCGCGTTTTCCCAAGGTAGTTGCCGAGCACGATCATCATGAGCGCGAGTGCTGGAAGGAGGTAATCGATCATCACGAAATTCCGCCCCATCGCGTTCAGCACCAAGAGGCCGTGGAGATACGCAAGCAGCGCCACGACCGCGACGGCGACCACGTTCCAGAACTTGGCGCTCGCCTCGATGTTGGCGCGGCGGGGGTCAATGTGGGGCAAGTACCACAGCAATGCAGTCGTCAAAGCCGCCGCAACAGGCATCGCGAGCAGCACTTCGAACTTGGAGCCGAAGCGATGCGGCTGCCCGTCCAATCCCCACTGAACCGGAAACTGCGCCCCGTCGGGAATTAACTGCCACGCCCACGCCGACAGCGCGGCCATCGCAACGACAATGAGTGAGTTGATTATGAGCAACGGTCGCATGTTCATTGGCTATTTCTCCTTCCCCTTCAAACCCGCAAGCGACGCAAACGCCGCAAGCGCCTCTTCCATGACCGACATGTTGAGCCGGTAGATGATCGTCGTGCCTTGGCGGTCCGTCGAAACGAGGCCCGCCGTTTTGAGCACCGTGAAATGACCCGAGAGCGTGGGCTTTGCGATCGTGAAGTGTTCTGCCAGTTCGCCCGCCGACATGGCGCGCTTGCGCAGCAGCTTCAAAATCTCCCGCCGCACGGGATGAGCCAGTGCTTCGAAAACTTCGTTCATATTTTGTTATTTAGGCAATGACCGAAATAATGTCAAGAGAGCGATTTGGAGAAGGCTTTGCGCGCCTTTATGGCTGCGCGCCGTCGTAGCCTTCAACGATCAAGAAGTCGCCTTCCGAGTGCGGCGTGCGATGCGGAATGGCTGCTTGGTACTCGGGCGAATACCAGCATTCGACGGCGGCCTGATAGTTCGGGAATTCCAGCACGACGTTGCGTGCGCGGTGGCCGCCCTCAGGACACTCGAAGCGGCCGCCTCGAACGAGGAACGTAGCGCCATATTTTTTCAGCGCGGCGGCGTTCGCCGCGATGTAGGCCTTGTAGCCCTCGGGATTGTGGACGTCGACGCGGGCGATCCAATACGCTTTTGGCATAGGCGCTCTCCTTTACTTGACCGCGCGACATGAACAATAGCGCCCGACTGCTCCGCGGTCTTCAAAGGTGGCTATGGGTGTCGGCTCATTGTCGGCGACATCTGTCATACCGATTTCGCAAAAGCGGGCGACGGCGGCCCGCTCGACTTCTTCAAGTTGCGCAGCCTCAGAAGCGCGGCCGCGCTCAAGGCGACAGGCCACTACTTCGGCCGGAACGACATCCGGTGAATCCACCATTCGCCGCGCGGCCCCTTGATCCAGGTCGCTTCGAATTTGCCGGTGTTCGTCGCGGTCTTTCCGTTCGGAAGCTGCGCCGATTGCGTGAACTCACCCGTGTGGATCACGGCGGGGCCGTTGTAGGTGATGTATTCGGTTTTCATGCCGAACGAAAGCACACGTACGCCAGTGTTCGCTTCGAGCGCTGTGCGAATCGCGTCGCGACCGCGTAGCGGACCGCTTTGGCGTTCCCAAACGCCGTCGGGCGAATAGGCGCCGGCGATTGCGGACGCATCTTGCGCCGCCATCAATGAGGCAAAGCGCTGCGATGCGGCTTCGATCTGGCGTTCGGTCGTAGGCCCGTAGGCCACAGGCATCGGTTGATACGGTTTATCCAACAGCATTTGCTCGCAGCCAGCGAGCGACAACGCGACGAGCAGAACGGCAATACGCTTCATCAGTTCACGACCTCAAACAGCCCGGCCGCGCCCATGCCGCCGCCGATGCACATTGTGACAACCACGTTCTTGGCTTTGCGGCGGCGCCCTTCGATCAGCGCGTGGCCGGCGAGGCGCGCGCCGGTCATGCCGAAGGGGTGGCCGATCGAGATCGAACCGCCGTTGACGTTTAACTTTTCGTGCGGGATGTCGAGGCGATCCATGCAGTATATCACTTGGCTCGCGAACGCCTCGTTCAACTCCCACAAGTCGATGTCATTGACCTTCAGGCCATGGCGCTGCAGCAGGCGCGGCACGGCGAAAACGGGACCGATTCCCATTTCATCTGGCTCGCAACCGGCAACCGCAAAGCCTTTGAAGATACCGAGCGGTTTTAGATTCCGCTTCGCCGCTTCCTTCGCCTCCATCAACACGGCGGCCGAGGCGCCGTCCGAGAGTTGGCTGGCATTGCCTGCCGTGACGAACTTGTCGCCGCCCTTTACGGGCTTCAGCGAAGCGAGCGCTTCATACGTCGTGTCGGGGCGATTGCATTCGTCTTTGGTGACCGTGTAGGGCACGTTCTTCGTTTCGCCGGTTTCCTTGCTCACTGTTGTCATGACCGTTTCCATCGGCACGATTTCGTCGGCGAACTTGTTCGCCTGTTGGGCAGCCGCCGTGCGCCTTTGGCTTTCGTAGGAGAAGCGGTCTTGCCGTTCCCGGCTGATGTTGTAGCGCGCGGCGACAATGTCGGCGGTGTCGATCATCGGCATCCAGAGGGCCGGGTACGTCTGCATCAGCTTTTCTTCGGTGATGCGATTGACGTTCAAAGTCCCTTGAACCAGCGAGATCGACTCGACGCCGGCGCCCATCGCGATCGGCACGCCTTCGTTGACAATACGTCCGGCGGCGACTGCGATCGCTTGTAAGCCCGACGAGCAAAAGCGGTTGATCGTTGTGCCCGACGTCGTCACTGGGCAGCCCGCCCAAATCGCGGCGAGGCGACCGACGTTTTGACCCGTCGCACCTTCAGGCAACCCGCAGCCCATGATTACGTCTTCGACGTCGCCCGGATCGATCTTCGCACGCTCAATCGCGTGCTTCACCGCGTGACCGGCCATCGCGGCGCCGTGGGTGTTGTTAAAGCCGCCGCGATATGATTTCGCCAAACCCGTCCGGGCCGTCGATACGACCACCGCTTCGCGCATGAAGAGCCTCCCAGATGCCCAATGTAATTGCGTTGGCCGCACGTTAGCCCCATGACGGCGCGCTTGGCGAGAGGGATTGTGCATGGTCTGCGCCCCGGCCAAAGTGCGGGAGACTGAGGAGAATGACGATGGCGCGCACAGAGGCCCTGAGGACACCGGACGAACGCTTCGCCGGGTTGCCCGGCTATTCGTTCAAACCGCACTATATGGACGATCTTGCGGGCTACGAGGGTCTGCGGCTGCACTACTTGGATGAAGGTCAGCCTGGCGGGCGCGTGGTCTTGTGCCTCCATGGGGAACCGACATGGGCCTATCTTTATCGCAAGATGATCCCGGTGTTTGTGAGCGCGGGACATCGCGCGATTGCGCCGGATTTTTTCGGTTTCGGTCGCTCGGACAAACCGGTCGAGGACAGCGCCTACTCGTTCGGGTTCCATCGGGCAACGCTGCTTCGATTCATCGAGCGGCTGAACCTCAAAAACATCACGCTGGTCGTGCAGGACTGGGGCGGCCTATTGGGGCTCACCCTACCGATGGAGATGCCTGAACGGTTTGAGCGGCTACTCGTGATGAACACGACGCTTGCCGTCGGCGAAACGCCGGGGGCTGGGTTCGACGGCTGGAAGGGTTATGTCAGGGCTAACCCGGATCTAAAAGTCGGCGCGCTCATGAAACGCAGCACGCCCGGATTGAGCGATGCGGAAGCGGCGGCCTACGACGCACCGTTTCCCGATCAGCGGTACAAGGCCGGCGTTAGGCGTTTTCCGGAACTCGTCATGGTGTCGCCGGAAATGGAGGGTGTCGACATTTCCAGACGCGCCGCCTCTTGGTGGTCGCAAGAATGGCGCGGTCAGACGTTCATGGCCGTCGGCATGAAGGACCCTGTGCTGGGACCACCGGTGATGGCCGCGCTTCGAAAGACGATCCGCGGCTGCCCTGCCCCGCTTGAAATTCCGGAGGGTGGCCATTTTGTGCAGGAATGGGGCGAGGAGATCGCGCGGGGTGCGCTGAAGGCGTTCGGCTAGTTCGTCCCTGCGATGCCGCCGGAGGAGCCAATGTCGCGCTTGGCGGCAACGACGGTGACCGTGTAGCCGGCGATGACGTCGACGAGTTGCATCATCATGAGGATGAAGAACGTCGAGTTCATGAAGCCTTTGACGATCAGGAATTCGAGCAGGAACAGAATGAACGCGAGCGCTGCAATCGCGTGATTGACGAGCGAGATCGTGTCCGTCCGCGTCGACTTGATGATTTCGAAGAACAAGATCACGACGCCCAGGACGATGATCAGATCGCCGGGCGAGAGGTTCCACGAATCGCCGGATAGGCCGTGGATCGTGAAGATCGTCGAGCTGAGCCAGCCCTTCAGATCGTCGCCACCCAGGCCGGTGAGGACCATGAAGTTCAAGAACAGGATCGGCAACGCTAGAAGCGGGAAGACGTCGAACAAGGCGTAGAAGGGCGACGGGCCGACTTTGCGGGGCATGGCTGATCCTCATGGCGAAGCAAGCCAGAGTCTGACCACACGACGGTGCGCCTGTCGAGCGGGTGAGGCCGGCCTCAAGCGATGCGATAGATTCGCGGTTGGCCGGCCAACGTCTTGTCGACGGCGGCGAGTTCTTCCGGGTTCAGCACCGCGCGGTCGAAGAGCGCGCGGCATTGCGCGAGTTCGGCAAGACCGTCGACGTCGATGATAGCGCCGTCGATCCAATCTAGAGCGCGCATGTAGGCGAGGCAGAGATCGATTGGGCTTTCGCGACCGAGGTCGCGGGCAAGGCCCGAGATACGCTCGGCGTCGATGCGGCTTGGGGTGGCTGCTGCTCGCGCGTGTACCGTCACCCACGGTCGCTCGGCTAGGGCTTCGGCGACGGCTGGCGCGCGCCAGCGTCGATCGAACGGCGTGAAGGCTATCTGAACGTGGCGAATGTCCGGATCGTTCAAGGCGACCAACGCTTCATTCGGTTCGCGAACGCAAATTCCGACATCGTAAATCGTGCCGTGGTCGCGCAAGCGCTTGATCGTGTGCCAAACGACGCCCGCGTGAGAGTTCATGTGACGGGTGTCGTCCAGCAACAGCGCATCGAGGCGGTCGGTGCGCAGCCGCGCGCACGAGCGGTAGATACTGTCGATGAGGGCACGGCGAACAGTGCCTGTGTCGTGGTCGTTGATCGGCGCGATTTTGGTTGAGATGCGTACGCCCTTCATGCCTGGAAGGGCTGCTGCAATCTGCGGCTCGCTGGACGTTTCGGCCGACTGCGAGTCGATCCAACCGATGCCTGCGCTAAGGCCCGCGCGAACGAGCTTCAACGCCTCCTCTGGCGCGAGTGCGCCCAGGGCGGCGGTGCCCAAAACCAGTTCAGCGGGTAAACGTGCGGTGTTCATCTTGCGGGTGAGCATCGCAGCAAATCGTATGCGGATGCTTAATCGCGGATCAGACCTTCGGCCAGATTTTCCAGACCGCGGTCGCTGAGAAGATGATCCTATCGTCGATCCTGAAGTCGGCGCGCATAAACACGATCTCGCGGGTCTTGCGCACGACTTCCGGGCGGCAAGCGACCAGGTCGCCGACGCTCGCCGGGCTCAAGAAGTTCGACTGTTGGCTGACGGTGACGCAAGGGGCGCGGTCGGTTGCGACCCAAAGCGCGTAACCCAGTGCCGCGTCGGCGAATGTCAGGAGAGCGCCGCCGTGGGCGATCCCGGCTGCGTTCGTGTGGCGGTCGTCGACGATGAAGGCGAACTCATGCGTGCCGCCCACGGAGCGATGGAAGTATGGGCCGAGAAAGGCTTCGAACGGATCGAACTGCTCGGCGTAGTCCCAACCTGGTGGAAGGGCGACCTCGCGCGCGGGCTTGAGCGGTGTGAAATTGTAGCCTTCCACTATTCCGTTCCCACGATCTTCCAGATGCCGGTGGCGGTCAGAATGGGCTTGCCTTCGACCGCGAGAGTGCAGGAGATGAAGACGATCGAGCGCGTTCGCCGCGTTATCGTCGCCTGCCCCCGGATGCGATCGGCGAGGCGTGCCGGGCCGATTAGGTCGCAGTTCAACGAGATCGTCATAGCCATTTGGCCGTCCAGCGCGTCGCGGACGCTTCTGCCCATCACGATGTCGGCGAGCGCCATCGCCATGCCGCCGTGCAACGATTGGCCGCCGTTCAAGTGGATGTCGCGAACGTCGAACAGGAACTCGGCCTTGTCGGGCGACTGCCAGACAGGACCGACATATTTGTTGAAGCCCGCTTCGCCGAATACGGCGGTGTAGCCCGCGGGCGCAGGCTTTGCTGCTGTCGTCATCGCTGGTGCTTACATCGCCTTACGGATCGGCGGCAGGTCTTCGTAGACGGGTTCGCGTTTCTCTTGCTTTGCCTTGAAGCTTTCGGCCATGTCGATGTTGGCGGAGAACATGCCTGCTTGCCAGGTCGCGATGTAATCGAGGCCGTCGGCAATCGAGTGGTCGCGGGCGTAGTTGATCATCACCTTCGAACCGTGCACGGCGAGCGGCGACTTCAACGCGATTTCGCGGGCCAACGTGAGTACGTGGTCGAGCATTTGTTCTTGGCTGTCGAAGAGTTCGTTTACGAAGCCAAGGTCGTAAGCTTTCTTCGCGAGCAAACGGCGGCCCGAGTAGGCGAGTTCGCGCACGAGGCCTTGCGGCAGTAGATGGCAAAGGCGCGGGAACGTGCCGACGTCGGCCGTCATCGCGAGGTTGATTTCCTGGATTACGAAGAACGCGTCTTTCGTGGCGTAGCGCATGTCGGCGCAGGTGCTGAGGTCGACGGCGCCGCCGATGCAGCCGCCCTGTACCGCCAGCAACACCGGCATGCGGGCGTCATCGAGGCACGAGAACGAGCGCTGCAGGCGTGCCGCCTCGCCGCGCAGACCGAGACGCGCGCGGGCGGGTTCGCGTGCGCTGCCGCCGACGCCCTGCCCGTCCGTGAAGACCGAGAGGTCCATGCCGGCCGAGAAGTGCTTGCCGGTCGAGGAGATGACGATCGCGCGGGCCGAGGCCTCGTCGTTGATCTTGTTCACGATCTCGGGGAGTTCGTTCCAGAATGCGCGGTTCATGGTGTTGAACGCGTCGGGGCGCTTCAGCTGGATGTGTGCAACCTTGTCTTTGGTTTCGACGTTGAAGCAGGTGTAGGTCATGGAGGCGATCCTTCATGCGATTTGAATGACAATGTGCCGTTCATAGCACGCAGGTGAGCACGCCCCAATTGCCGCAGATTGCTGCGGCTGGACACGCCAAGTCCTATTCCTTATAACCCCGGGCCTTCGCGCCTGCCGGTTCGGTTTGGCGACGATCAGCCTGGGTAGCTCAGTTGGTAGAGCAGCGGACTGAAAATCCGCGTGTCGCTGGTTCGATTCCGGCCCCAGGCACCACCCTTCGCCTGCGAAGCATAGCGAAGGCTGCCGCGCCGAAGCCCGCAGGGGCGAGGGCGGGCGACGCAAACTACGGCTCGGGAAGCCCTCACCAGATCCGAATACGTTCGCTGGGTGCGAGATAGAGGCGATCGTTCGGTTGCACGTCGAAGGCCTCGTACCAAGCGTCACTGTTGCGGACAACGCCGTTGACGCGAAATTCTGTCGGACTGTGCGGGTCGCTGACGATGTCTCGACGGAGTTGAGCCTCGCGGACCTTGCCCCGATAGGTTTGCGCCCACGACAGGAAGAAGCGTTGTGTGCCGGTAAAGCCGTCGCGTACCGGCGCAGAGGTCCCCCCAAGCGACAAGCGATACGCATCGAACGCGATGGCGAGGCCGATGTTGTCGGCAATGTTTTCGCCCAGCGTCGTCTTTCCGTTGAGGTGGAGACCGGGTAGCGGTTCATAGCGTTCGTATTGCTGCGCCAATTCGCTGGTGCGCGCCGTGAACCTTTCTAGGTCCGCCGCTGTCCACCAGGAGCGGAGCACGCCGTTTTCGTCGGACTTCGAACCTTGGTCATCGAAGCCGTGGCTGATTTCGTGGCCGATGACTCCGCCGATCCCACCGAAGTTCACCGCCGCATCCGCTTCAGAATCGAAATAAGGCGCTTGCAGAATTGCAGCCGGGAAGACGATCTCATTGAAGAAGGAGTTGTAGTAGGCGTTCACCGTTTGCGGCGTGATGCCCCACTCTTCCCGGTCTGCCGGGCGGTCGAGGCGTGCGACGCGGCGGCGCCAATCCCACAACCGCGCTCGCGCCCGATTGCCGAGCGCATCGCCCGGCCGGATATCTAGCGTGGAATAGTCGCGCCATTTATCCGGATAGCCGATTTTGATTCGCAAGCGTTCGAGCTTGCGCAATGCCGTCGGTTTCGTTTGCGGCGACATCCAACCGGTGGCGTCGATGCGGGCGCGAAACGCGGCGCGTAGGGCTACCACCAGGGCACGCACCTGCGTCTTTGCGGATGGCGGGAAGTGGCGCGCAACGTAGAGCCGCCCAACCGCCTCACCCAGCGCGGTGTTCACCGCAGCTATCGCACGCTTCCACCGTTCGCTCTTGGCTGGCCTGCCCGTCAGCGTTCGTCCGTTGAAATCGAAGGCTAGATCGTCGAAGGCTTGCGGCAGCACGTCGGCGGCTGCGTTCAAGTAGTGGAAGGTCAGATAGTCGCGCCATTGCGCCACCGGCGTCGCACGGAACAGCTTCGCCAAGGCGGCAATTGCATCGGGCTGCTTCGTCCCGAAGCGATCGTGCTGACCGATGTCCAGCGCATCGAACGCATCATCCCACGGAAAGTCCGGCGCGAGCTCTAAAAGTTGTGCGCGCGATTTTGGATTGTGGGTGAGATCGCGATCGGCGACACGCTCCGCCGTCCAGTGCAGTTCGGCGATGCGTGTTTCCAAAGAGAAGACCGCATGCGCGGACGCCGCGGGATCGGGCAATGAGGCCAGAGCTAACAAGTTGGCGATGTAGGTTTGGTATTTGGTGCGGGCTTCGACGAAATTCGCTTCGGGTCGAAGATAGTAGTCCCGGCTGGGCAGACCCAATCCACCTTGCGAAATGTTGACGACGTATCGATCCGGATCTTCGTCATCGGCCCAGATATCGATCGACATCGGACCGCGTGCGCCAAGGTCGCGGCTCACGCAGAGCCGCGCAATTTCTTCGTGAGAGGTGGCGGACGAAATTGCTGCGAGGTCAGCCTTCGCCGGCGCCAGGCCCTGCCGTTCGATTGCCGCGACATCGAGATAAGCGTGATAGCAATCGGCGATCTTGCGCGCTTCCGATCCCGGCGCTTGAGTGCGTGAGACAAGCGCGTCGAGGATCGCTCTGACATCGTTCTCAGCCTTCGCGCGCAACTCAAAGAACGGTCCCCAGGAGGAACGGTCGGCTGGAATCTCCGTGGTCTGAAGCCAGCGGCCGCCTGCATAGCGAAAGAAGTCGTCGCCTGGACGCACGGCCGTATCCATTCCGGCAAGATCAAAACCCCACGGCGCGATTATGGGTTGCTGCGCCAACGCGAACGCGCGCGTGTGACACGCAAGCAACGAGAGGCCTGTGCCCGCAAGCAAGGCCCGCCGCGTTAGTCTTGCTGTGAGTTCACTTTTCAAAATCTCTTGTCGCTCGCACGTGGACCGCATATAGGTAGGCACCTACGGAGTTTGCATGTCAAGGGTATCGACCAAGACGGCCTTGCCGCGCGCAAAGGAGCGCAACGAAGGTGGCAGCGTCATTGCCGCGCATTTGCGTCGGTTGTCCGAACGGCTCGATCGGGATGCCAACCAGGTTTATTCCCAGCTTGGCGTCCCCTTCGAACAACGCTGGATGGGCGTTCTCGATTTGCTCGTCCGGTTGGGGCCGCGGTCTGTCGGCGAAATCGCGCACGATCTGAAAATCAGCCACCCCTCGGTGAGCCAGACGCGTGGTTCGCTTATGGCGTCGAAGTTACTGGCGGAGCGCGCTGATCCAAACGACGGGCGAAGGCGCGTTCTTTATTTGACAGCGAAGGGCGAACGGCTGATCGAGAGGTTGAAGCCCGTTTGGGTCGCGCTGGAACAAGCCGGTCAGGAGCTCAACGACGAAGCGGGCAATATCGTCGTGCTTCTCAAGCGGCTTGAATACGCACTCGATCACCAATCGATTCTGGATCGCGTCGACAAGATATTGAATGAGACCGGTGGCTAGCTTGACAGCCACTCGATCCATGCGCCGTGCGGGTGTGCGTTTGCGATTTTCTTCGTTTCGCCGCCTGGCCAGAGCGTGAGCCGGAGTTCGGGCGGTAAGTCGGGTGTGTATTGTTCGAGGCTGAGCCAGGCGAGCGGGGCTTTGGACGTTGCGCGTTCGCCGGTCGATTTCAGGAGTGCTTCGATTTTGTGACGCGTATCTTTGGCGATGTATTGCCAGACGATCGTGTGGGCGACGACGGTCGCGGCGCCTTGCACCCGTGCTGCGAGCTGGCGCTCGAGCCATTCGCCGGCGTCGGCCTTTTCGAGCGGCGGCTTTTCGCGTTGCGCGAGCGCAATAGCGGCTTCGACGCGGGCCAGGCGGGATTTTTGTTCCGGCCAGACGTAGGCGATCAGGCGGTCGGCGGCGCCGGGTGCGGTCAAGTCGATCGGCGCGCGGTCGCAGCCGCGCTTGGCGACGACCGTGGGCAAGCGTTCGACGTTGCACCAAGGCCCGCGCCATTCTGCGTCGATCACGACATGCGCGCCCTTATCGCCGATGAAGCGATCGCCGTAGCGGTAGGCGAAGCGATCCCAGAGAAGATTCAGTCCGGCGCTCGCACCGATCTCCAGGATCGAGAGCGGCAAGCCGGTGCGGCGTGCGATTTCCGCATATCCCGGCATTAAGACGGCGGAGCGACCGGTCTCGTTCGTTTGCGGTGGACCGGATAAGATGTCCTCGACGAAGACGCGGTTTGCCTTCGTTGCGTCTTCAATGGCGCGTGCGCCGGCTGCAGCGTCCCAGGGTTTTTCGCCGTGTCCGGGGTAGAATGCCGCGAGCTCCGGTGCGCGTCCGATCCTGACCATCAGATGCAGTGCGCCTGTCGCGCGCAGCAACAGTGCGTCCGCAAGCGGATTGCCCGGCCACGGCACCATCAGCCCCGCCAACGTTCCGCCCAATGTTAGGTTTTCGCGGATCGCTTTCAGGACATTCGCCGTAAACGGTGCGCCGTTCGCGTCGCACCACGCGATCTGAATGTCGGCCGCGCGTGTGACTTCGTCGAGCGTTGCGGGGGCTTTGTCCATGCCTCGGCGATACGCTCAGGCCCACGGTCAATCAAGCTTGATCCGTGCAATCAACGTTCGATTGCCGACGCCTAGGTCGAAGGATCGACGGGCTGGCGGCCACGGATCGCGAGAATGCCAACTCCGACAAACGCCGTCGCGGCGCCTAGGACGATGCGCGTCGTCATCGGCTCATGGAGGACCGCGATGCCGAAGACGACGCCAAGGATCGGCGACAGCAGGGAGAGCGGCGCGATGAGCGAGACCTCATAACGCTGCAGTAGATAATAATAGCCGTTGTGGCCCACGAGGCTTGCGCCGAACGCCGTGAATAAGAGCGCGCCCCAAGCAACCCAACTGGCGTTCGCGATCGCGTCCACCTGGCCGGTTTCGAACAAGAGGCTGGCCAGTAGCAGGCAAGGCGCCGTGATTGCGGACGTCCAAGATTGAAGTTGGAACACTCCGACGTTCGTCAACCGGCGCATGTAGATCGCGGCGATCGCGCCGGACAAAGCTGCAGCAGCGCCGAACAAGACGCCCGTCAGCGAATCGAAAACATGGGGGTCGAAGCTGACGATCATGACGCGGCGCCAATGGACCACTTCGCCCAGAAACACGATCGAGAGCATCGTCGCGAACGGCACATTGAGTTGCACGATGACCGCCATGACGGATGCCGCGGTCAAGGACACGCCGACAAACATCAGGCCGAAATGAACGGCGCCATTGAACATCGCAATGACAGCGATATCGCGCATGCGGCCGGGCGCCACTTTCAGGAACGGGATCAGAAGCACGAACAGGATCGCGAAACGCAAACCCGCAAATAGCAATGGCGGAACCTCGCCGACGCCCACTTTGGCGGCAACGAAGTTGAAGCCCCAGATCGTGCAGATCAGGAGCATGAACAGAAGATGCTGTGGCGCCATCGACCGGCTTGTGAAATAGCGATTCAACTGCGACAAAAGCCGATATTGTGCGCAAGCGCTAGGCCTTGTGCGTGCAGGCCTGGTATGCGTTCACCGCCTGGCGTGTGTTACGCTTGGTGAATCACTGGAGGAACTGCCGATGAGCAAAGCCCCGACAATGCGCGTCAGGCTCACCGACGAAACGACGCTCGATCTACCCGAGAACGAGTTCGTCCAAGTCGTAACGTCAGGGCCCAGCGAAACACAGGAAGAAGGCTACGTGCGGCTGAACCCGAAGGAGCGCAACAAGGCGCTTTATGGAAAGCTCTCGCGAGTTCGTGCGGCATCACTCGGAAACGGTCAGCACATCGTGACCTATCGTGGGATTTTGCAGATCGAAACAGCGCGGCGAATGTAGCGGGCAGAAGCCACTCGCTCGTTCTATTTTTTATTTTGCATTCGCTCGCCTCCCGCGGCGACATCGTAACCGTACAGCCAATCGTTTCGCGTATGTACGAAGGATGGCACTACGCGCGCTGCGATCCACATTGGGGCGTAGGTCGCCAGTTGCGCCGCTAGGCCGCGCTTGTGGTAGAGACCCATTTGATTGCGCGCGCCACGTTGAACTTTTGACGTGCGCGGTTTGCGCGCGGCTTCATAAGATTTGAGTGCAGCCGGGATGTCGCTTGCCGCTTTCAGTTGGCGCGAGAGAACCCAGGCATCCTCGATGCTCATCACTGCGCCTTGCGCGAGAAACGGAAGCATCGGGTGGCACGCGTCGCCCAGTAGCGTGACGCGGCCACGACACCATTCTTCCAGCGGATCGCGGTCGAATAGCGCCCACCGGTAGCAGTCCGTTGCTTCGCCGATGATGCTGGTCACGGGTTTCGCCCACCCTTTAAAGTCAGCGGCGAGGTCGGCCTTGTCGCCGCGTTCGGTCCAGCTTTCGTTTTGCCAATCAGCGCGCTCGACGACGCCGACGAAGTTCACGAGTTCGCCGCGACGCAGATAGTAAGTGACCGCATGGCGGCCCGGGCCTACCCAGACACAGGCCGTCGGGGGCACGAGATCTTTCGGAAGGCTTGCTGCGGATACCACGACCCGCCAAGCGACATTGCCTGTGAAGCGAGCGGGCGTGGCGCCCAGCATTTGCGTTCGGATCGCGGAATGGATGCCGTCGGCGCCGATCAGCACGTCGCCTTGCGCGCGCGTGTTGTCGGTGAAGGTGAGCGTCACGCTGTCGCCGATTTGCGCGTAGCCTTTCACCTCTTTATCCATGTGCACGGCGTTCGGCGCGCGCGCACGAAGCGCCTTGCTCAGGATCGAGATCAAGTCGGCGCGGTGAACGTGGTAGTACGGCGCACCATAGCGGCGGATCGATTCATCCCGCATCGGGATCGAAAATATGCGCACGCCGGTCGGGCCAGTGCGCATTTCCAACGCTTCCGGGCGAAAGGCCACCGCGTCGAGTTCGTCGCATAACCCCAGCCGTTCGAATACTTTTACGCCGTTTGGGCTGATCTGGATCCCGGCGCCGACTTCATTGAAGACGCTTGAACGTTCGTAGAGTTCGACATCGATGCCGGCGTCGATCAGACACAGCGCAGCCGTGACACCGCCGATGCCCCCGCCGGCGATTAACGCTTTCATTCGGCAGCCACGCGCACCGGGGGTTCGGGCACGCTGAACCGCTTCGAAAACTCGTCGTCGGGCATCGCCAGCATCGCTTTGTAGACGTCGGGCGGATAGACCTGATGCGGTTTGGACGCGTCGTAGGCCGGTTGCTTCAGCTTCCCGCCTTCGCCCTTGTAAGCGGTAGGCTTCTTGAAGCGTTCCAGTTCTTCGTTGTCGATACCGGCGAGCGCTTGCACTTCCGGATCGATCCAGGCGCGGGCGTCGATCGCCGTGGCCGACGTCGCGACTTCAAGTGCGAGACCCTCTGGGCCCGCGAAATAGATCGAATGGCACATGCCGTGGTCGAGCGGACCGATGACGTTGATTCCCCGGGAGCGGATGCGATCGCGCATGTTGAGCAACTCTTCCAACGTGTCGACGTTGAAGGCCACGTGCTGCATCGTCCCCGGTGCCGACGGCAAACCCGCATTGCCGGCGTGGCTGACGCCGAGTTGAGCTTTCGTTTCGCGAATCTTCTCGTTGAAGACGAATGCTATCGACGCCTTGTCGTTCAAGCGCATGAACCCGTGCCAGGTGCCGGCGACGCCGTGCATCCAGTATAGGGCGACGAGTTCCATACCGAGCACGTCGGAGAAGAACTCGATTTGTGCCTTCATGTTGCCGGTCGAGATCGCGAGATGATGCAAGCCGTTTGCGCGGGTCATGGTTGAACTCCCAGTGGGTGTCCGGCCGATCTTAACCTCACGCCGTGCGGAGGTGCCAGCGGTAGTCGAAGTCGGTGACGAGCGCGAAGAAGCGTTCGCATTCCGCGCGCTTTACGGCGGAGAAGACCTTCACGAAGTCGGCGCCGAAATAGTCTTTGATGAATGCCGAGTCCTCGAACGAGTCGAGGGCGTCGAACCAGTTCAGCATGAGCCCTTCGGTCGTCGTCAGGTAGCCGTTGCCGGTCGTTGCAGGGCCCGGGTCGATTTTGTTCTTGATGCCGTGGTGCATGCCCGCGAGTACGGCCGCTGCCGCGAGATACGGGTTCGCATCGGCGCCGCAGATGCGGTGTTCGACGTGGCGGCTTTTCGGCGGACCTGCCGGAATGCGGAACGAGACCGTGCGGTTGTTGACGCCCCAGGTCGGCGCGACCGGCGCGTAGGTGTTGCGGCGAAAGCGGCGGTAGGAGTTCGCGTTCGGTGCGAAGATCGCCATGCTGTCGTTGATCGTTTTTGCCATACCACCGATCGCGTGACGCAACAGATCGTTGCCGGCGGGTTCATCGCTGGCGAAAGCGTTGTTGCCCTTCGCGTCGTTCAGGCTCAAGTGGATGTGCATGCCTGAGCCCGCCGCTTCCGAGAAGGGCTTCGCCATGAAGCAGGCGATCATGCCGTGGTTCTCGGCCACACCTTTCACCAGGCGTTTGTACTGCGTCGCTTCGTCGACGGCTTGCAGCGCGTCGGCGCGGTGGGTCAGCGTGATTTCCATTTGGCCGGGCGCGTATTCGCTGATCACGCTTTCGGCGGGCAGATTTTGCGCATCGCAGGCGGCGTAGAGATCGCGCAGGAACGGATCGTAGTCGTCGAGTTCCTGGATCGAATAGACCTGGATCTGGTCGTTGTAGAGGCCGCCCGGCGCCATCGCGGGGATGATCTTGCCGTCCTTCGCCGCCGCTTTGTCGAGCAGATAGAATTCGAGTTCGATCGCGATGACCGGGTGCAGGCCATCCTTCTTCATGCGGTCGCAGATGTCGGAAAGGCGCAGGCGCGGATCGACGCCCGCGGTCGGACCGGAGTCGTGGCGGAACGCGAGGTAGACCTGCCCCGTCTTCTCAAGCCATGGCGTGCGCTTCAGAGTTCCGGGGATCGGGTGCGCGAAACAATCACGGTCGCCGATCTCCCACAGCATGCCCGCTTCCTCGACGTCTTCGCCGAGGACGGTGAGCGCGAACATAGACGACGGAAACGCGCGGCCGCTTTCATAGACAGACTTCAGCTCATGGGGCCGCAAGCCCTTGCCGCGCTGGATGCCGACGGGGTCGGTCATGATCACGTGCACGAGTTCGACGTCGGGATGCTTCTTGAGGAACGTGTCGAGCTCGGTCAGCGGGTCTTGTTGTTTTTTCGGGTCAAGCATTGCGCAACTCGTCGATCGTTTCGGCCAAGGCCGCGACGAGGCGGTCGACATCGCCGTGCGTCGTTTGCGGACATATCAGAATCATATTGTGAAACGGAGTTATCATTACACCCCGGTTAAGAAGCGCTAGGTGAATGCATTTTTCGAGGGTTTCGTGAAAGGCGGCTTCCGCTTCGCGGCCCGTTCGCGGCGGTTTTGCGCAGAACTGAAATTCAACGCGGGCGCCGATTTGGGTGACAACCCACGGGAGGCTTCGGTCTGAGATGAGCGCGTTAAGCCTGTCGCGGAGCGTTTCGGCGAGCGGGATCATGTGCGCGTAAGCTGCGTCCGTCATTACGTGCGCGAGGTTCGCGCGCATTGCATGCATTGCGAAGGCGTTCGCGGAAAGCGTCGTGCCCATGCCGGAGTGGCCATGGCCGCCGGTGTTCGTCTTCGCGCGTGCTTTCTCCATCCGCGTGGCGACGTCTTCGGTAACGCCGAACACCGCGCATGGGATGCCGCCAGCCACGGGCTTGCCGAGGACGAAGATGTCGGGTTCGAGGCTGTATGCGCGCGTGTAGCCGCCGGGACCGGTCGAGATGGTGTGCGTTTCGTCGATGATGAGCAGCGTGCCGTGCTTGCGCGTCAGGCGGCGTAGCGCGTCATGGTAGCCGGTGTCGGGCAGTACCATGCCGATGTTCGTCATCGCAGGTTCGGCAAGGACGGCCGCGATATCATCGCCGGCGAGTGCTGTTTCGAGTGCGGGGATGTCGTTGAACTCGACCACGCGCGTCGTGCGGGGGACGTCGAGCACGTTGCCGAGTTGGCCTGCGCGCGGGACGGTTTTGCCGTCGCTCAAGCGCACCATCGTTTCTTGGACGGTGCCGTGGTAGCAGCCGTCGAAGACAAGGATCTTGTCGCGGCCGGTGGCAGCGCGGGCCCAGCGGAGCGCGTAGCGGTTTGCGTCGGTTGCCGTTGCTGCCACTTGCCAGTAGGGCAGGCCGAAGCGGCGGGCGAGCTCGCTGCCGACCCACACCGCATCTTCGGTGGGCAGCATCGTCGTGTAACCCAGCGTTGCTTGTTCGCGGATTGCTTCGGCGACGGGTGCCGGCGCATGACCGAACATTGCGCCGGTGTCGCCGAGACAGAAATCGGCGTAGGTGTTCCGGTCGACGTCTTTGAACCGTGCGCCGGATGCTTCGGCGACGAAGAGCGGGTACGGCGTCGGCCAGTCGGCCATCCAGTGCATCGGCACGCCGCCGAACAACACGGCCTTTGCCTGGTCGGAGAGCGTCTTCGATTTTGGGTTGCGGGCAGCAAAGCGATCGCGTTCGCGCGCGGTGATGCGGGAGATCGCTTCTTCGGAAAATCTGCCGGCTATGATGAGGCCTCCGCTGCGCGTTTCAGGCCCGCTTCGATGAAGGTTCCTGCACGCCAATAGTGATACGCGGCCCAGAGATTGAACGCCATCACCAACAGCAGCGTGTAGCGCAGCGCGTCGGCGCCGTACTGGGGCGTGAGATAATCGCTGAATGCGCCGATCATGGCGGAGCCCGCGCCCATGCCAATCAGATTGATGACGAAGAGGAAGAACGCGGAGGTGACTGTGCGCATGCGTACGCCAACGAGGCTCTGCACCAGTGCCATCGTGGGGCCAAGATAGGAACCGCCTGCGGCTGCTGGAATGCCGATGATGGCGAAGACGAGCGCCGAGTCTTTCACGAGATAGACCGCTGCGCCGAACGGCAAGCCGAAAAGAATTGCGACCGCGACGACACGCGGGATCAGCTTCACGTCCTTGCGACCGAAGTAATCCGCTATGATACCGCCCAAGAAGATACCGAGGCCGGACCCCAAGCCAAAGACGAGTGCCAAGAAGCCGCTCATCTCGGCGGGGCTGAGGCCGTGCGAGCGAACGATGAACGACGGCCACCACAGGACGCCGGAGTAGCCGACGATCGTGGTCAGCGTTGCACCCATAATCAGATGAAGCAACGCGGGCTGAGAGAAGATGAAGCGCAGGGTCCGGAAGAACGGCGGCGACTTGCCTTCGAACGTATGTCCGTCAGCGGCGCCGCGGCGCGGTTCGACCATCGTCATCGCTACGAGAACAGCTATGAGCAAGCCCGGAAAGCCCAGCGCATAGAAGGCGTAACGCCAGCCATAGGCAGCCGCGATTTGTGCGCCGCCATAGAGGCCTACAACGATGCCGAGCGAGACGCCCTGCGAGTAGATCGCGAGCGCGGTGCCGCGGTGCTTGATCGAGAACAAGTCCGAGATGATCGCGTGCGACGGCGGGTTCGATCCCGCCTCGCCGACGCCGACGCCGATGCGTGCGATCACAAGGTGCGTGAAGTTTTGCGCGAGGCCGCAGACCGCCGTCATCAGCGACCAAATCGCGGTCGCGGCGACGATGACCGCTTTGCGATTGCCGCGATCGGCATAGATGGCGATCGGAATACCCAGCGTCGCATAGAAAATCGCGAAGGCTGTGCCGTGCAGCAAACCCAGTTGAAGATCTGTCAGTTGGAACTCGGCTTTGATCGCGGGCAGAAGAATGCCGAGCAGGATGCGATCGGCGTAGTTCGAGATGTAGACGAGCAGCAGGAGCGCCAAAACATAAGCCTTATTCACCGTGCCTATGTGGGGCGCCGTTGCGGGCGCAATGGTTTCAGCGGCGCTGTCGACGCTCATGTGTGCCCTACCCGTTTCTTCTTGTGCGTTTCCTTGGGCACTACATTGACCGATCGTCGAGGCTCGCGCAAATCTTGAAATTCCGAAACAAGAGGTGACCACATGCGCGCAGGAGCAACGATACTTGGGTTGGCATTGCTTGCGGGGTGCGCGCCCGGGTCAGCGCCGCAGGATCCGGTGAAGCGGGGGGAATATCTGGTTACGCTGGCATCGTGTAGCGATTGCCATACGCCGGGATCGCTGCTCGGCAAGCCGGATATGAGCAAATTCCTGGGCGGCAGCGACGTCGGATTTGTCGTGCCGGAGCTCGGGTATTTTTGGGGTCCCAATCTGACGCCCGACAAGGACACGGGACTGGGCAACTGGAGCGAGGCGCAGATCTTGACGGCGCTACGCACCGGCACACGGCCCGATGGGCGGAAGCTTGCGCCGATGATGCCGTGGATGGCGTATGCGAAGCTCGCCGACGATGACGCGAAAGCGATTGTTGCCTACTTGAAGAGTCTGCCGCCGATTTCGAATAAAGCACCCGGACCGCTCGGCGCGAACGAGACGCCGGCGGCGGCATATCAGCAGATCATCTTCCCGAGGCCCGCCGAACCGGCCGCGCCGGCCGATGCCGCACCGGCTACGCCGGCGCCAAATTAGGTTTACGGCCTTTGCTTTCGCGCCTACGTTCGCCGCCGCAAAATGATCGAGGCGGCGAATGGCAGCGCGGCGGAAGTTTTACGGCTGGGGTACGCAAGACCAGGTCGTGGCCGAGGAGGAAACGGTCTTCCTCGCGCGGGTGTTTGCGCAAAAATTCGGCGCGACGCTGAAGCCGCCGCAGCCGGCGCCCAAGGTCGAAGACTTCGTGTTACGAGCGCCGCGCGTGGAGCCGCAGGGCGCAGTCGCGCGGCTATGCACCTATGACGCCCATGAGCGGCTGGTGCACGCGTACGGCAAGTCGTTCCCGGACTATGTGCGTATGCTTCAGGCCCACGTGCCCTGCCCGCCCGACGTCGTGGCCTATCCGGAGAACGAGGCAGATGTCGCAGCCGTGCTCGATTGGGCATCGGGGGCAAACGTCGCCGTCATTCCGTTCGGCGGCGGATCGAGTGTTTGCGGCGGGGTCGAATGCGATGTCGGCGACGCCTATGCAGGTGTCGTGTCGCTCGATATGGCGCGCATGGGGCGTGTGCTTGAGATCGACTCGAAGAGCCGTGCCGCGCGCATTCAGGCGGGCGCATTCGGGCCTGCGCTGGAAGCGCAGCTAAAGGTGCACGGGCTGACGCTGAGGCATTTTCCGCAGAGCTTCGAGTACTCGACCTTGGGTGGTTGGATTGCCACGCGCTCGGGCGGTCACTTTGCTACGCTTTACACGCATATCGACGAATTCGTGGAGGCGATGCGCGTCGTCACCCCAGAGGGCACGATGGAGACACGGCGCCTGCCGGGATCGGGCGCGGGGCCGCAGCCGGAGCGGTTCATGCTGGGCTCCGAGGGGATCTTGGGCGTTATCACCGAGGCTTGGATGCGCCTACAAGATGCGCCGAAGTTCCGCGCGTCGGCCTCGGTTAAGTTCAACGACTTTTTCAAAGCGGCGGAGGCCGTGCGAGCGCTTTCGCAGTCGGGGCTCAATCCGTCGAACTGCCGCCTGATTGACGAGGAAGAGGCACTGGGCACGATGGCGGGCGACGGGTCGGCGTCGCTGCTCGTGCTTGCGTTCGAGAGTGCCGACCACCCGCAAGACGCAAAGTTCGCGCGTGCACTTGAGTTGGTGCGCGATCACGGGGGTGTTGCGGACGCCCCGAAGACCTCAGGCACAGAGCATCGCGAAGGAGCCGCAGGAGCCTGGCGCAATGCGTTCCTGCGCGCGCCGTTCTATCGTGAGGCTCTGACGCCGCTTGGTATCATCGTCGATACGTTCGAAACCGCAGTCACGTGGGATCGCTTCCCCGCGTTTCATGCCGAAGTGAAGGCGCGCATGCACGATGTGCTCAATCGCGTTACCGGCAAGCCCGGCCATGTCACGTGCAGGTTCACGCACGTTTATCCGGACGGGCCTGCGCCTTACTTCACGTTCCAGGGGCTTGGCCGGATGAGCGCGTTGCTTGAGCAATGGCAGGAGATCAAAGCGGTCGCGAACGACGCCGTCGTGGCCGCCGGCGGGACGATCACGCATCACCATGCGGTCGGGCGCGACCATCGCCCCGGCTACACGCGCGAATGTCCACCGCTCTTCGCCGAGATGATGCGCGCGGCGAAGACCGCCGTCGATCCGAAGGGCATCATGAATCCGGGCGTGTTGATCGACCCGAGAGGCCGGCGTCTCGGCGTGCGCGGCGCGATGACAGGGGTTTGAACTATGACGACTACGGTCCGAATGGCTTCGGCGGGTGACGTGCAGGCCATGGCGGCGTTGCTCGCAGTGAAGCGGCAGATGCTTGAGAGCTTTGAGCCCGTGATGTGGCGGCCGAGCGAAATCGCCGCACAGCTGACGCCGCAGTTCTTCACGCACCATGTGGGGCAACCGAACGTAATCGCGCGCATAGCCGAAGACGGCGGGCGGTTCTTGGGGTTCGTCATGGGTACACTGCAGGACCCGCCGCCGGTCTACGCGCCGGGCGGCAAGACCGTGCTGATCGACGATTTCGCGGTGGTCGATGGTGCGGAGGGCGACAGCGCCGCATCGCAATTGCTCGACGCGGTGATCAGCGAAGCACGCGCGCGCGGCGCAGTGCAGATCATAGCTGTCGCCGCCGCGCGAGATACCCGCGCGTCGCGCTGGTTCGAAGACAAGAAACTGCGTGTCGCCAGCCAATGGTGGACACGCACGCTGACGCACTGACCGGCTCGTATTTACGCCAGCTTCGTCTGAAGATTGGCGAAGAGCGGGTTGTCGGCGGCGAAGATATAGTCGGCGCGTTCCGAAGTGACGGTGCCTTGGGCGCCGCTGGCGCGCAGGAAGGTGATTGCCGTTGAAAGATTTGCGTCGGGAACAACGACCGTCGCTTCACCGCTTGCCGATTTCGAGAGAAGCTTGGCGCCGAGCGTGTGTTCAAGCGCGGGGAGCGCTGCTTCCACACCAGGATCGAGTCGCACGCGGATGATTTGGGCGCGCTTGGCCAGCGCGCGGGCGGCGATACGTTCCAGGATGAGGCGAGCCGCGGCGCGCACGGTATCAGGCCATTGCGCGTCGAGGCTTGCGGCCAGCACCGCTTGGCTCTCGAGGATGAGGCCGTCGTCGAGCACTTTCAGATCGTTCGCGGCAAGTGTCGTGCCCGTCGTCGTGATGTCGACGATCGCTTCCGCGGTTCCAGCCGCAGGTGCGCCTTCGGTGGCGCCAAAACTCTCTACGATTCGGTAGTCGCCGATGCCGTGCCCGGCAAAAAAGTCGCGCGTCAGGTTTACGTATTTGGTCGCGACACGAAGGCGGCGGTGATGGCGCGTACGGAAGCTCGCCGCCACGTCGTCGAGATCTGACATCGCCGAGACGTCGATCCATGCCCGCGGAACGGCAACCACCACGTTGGCGCGGCCGAAGCCGAGCTTTTCGACGACGAGCGTGCGTTCTGCAGCGGCTTGTCCATGTTCGCGCAAGAGGTCTTCGCCGCTGATGCCGAAGTGCACGCGTCCTGCGTTCAGTTCGTCGGCGATTTCAGCAGCGGAGAGCAGTGCGACCGCTACGTTGTCGACGCCCGACAGCTTCGCTGCGTAGTCGCGCGTACCGCGGGATTGGTTGACGTTCAGGCCCGCATCGGCGAGGAACGCGAGCGCTTGTTCCTGCAGGCGGCCTTTGGATGGGATCGCGAAGATGAGCGCGCTCATGCGCCACCGCCCTGAGCGCTGCGGGCCGCGAGTGTTCGCTCGCCGAACATCGCAAGGCCGACGGCCGGCGCTGACTTCGGTGCGCCAAGTGCCGTCAAAAGGTTGTCATAGCGGCCGCCGCCTGCAAGCGGCGCAGGTACCGTGGCGACGCGGAACTCGAACACGAAGCCGGTGTAGTATTCCATGTTCCGCCCAAACTGGGCTGCGAACGTGGCGCGATTCAGGCTGACGCCATGGCGTTCGATGAGACCGAGCCGGCGTTCGAGGGCTGCAATGGCAGGGTCGAGCGAGACGGACGCGGTGCGCGCGAGCTTGCGCAGCGTGTCGGCGGCTTGCGACGCGGGCACCTTCACATCGAGGTAGGCCGCAATCGCGTCGGCGACGGCGCGCGGCAAGCGCGCGGACGAAGCGTCGGCGGCTTGGTCGAGGAAACGGTCGGTGATCTCTTCAATCGTGCGCGTTCCGATCGGCTTGATGCCGCCGAGCGCCAGCGCTTCTTGCACCACTGCGCGTGCTTCGACAGGCGGCAGTGTGCCCACGTGGGCGAGGAACGCGTTTCCGGTTTCGGCTTCGCCGGTAAGACGCTTCAATAGCTCGTTCAAGTACGCGGGGCGCCATACGTGGCGACGCAGCCGCTCTGCGCGTCGTGGCGCCAAGCCCAATGCTTCGAGAAGGCTTGAGAAGATGCTGAGGTCGCCCACGGTGACGTCCACGTTCTTCAGCCCCGAACGCGCGAGGGCGTTATCGGTAAGGACCAGCGCTTCCGCGTCGGCGGCGGCCGGATTTGCCGCATTGATGTTCTCAAGACCGGCGTGCGTCGCTTGCCCCGGTTTGTTCGGCTCTTTCGGATTGTGGCGAAAGACAGGGCCCGCGTAACAGAGCTTGGCCGCCCGATCGGCCTTTGGCGTGCGCGCGAGATAGGCTTGGCAAGTCGGGATTGTGAGATCCGGGCGCAGGCAAAGTTCGCTGCCGCCGGGACCGCTGAATACGTAAGTGCGACGGCGCAGATCTTCGCCCATGCGATCGAGGAACGCGTCGGCGGGTTGCACGATCGCGGGCTCGATGCGCTCTGCCCCGTAGGTTTTGAACACGTCGAGCCACGCTGCCGTTTGCGCGTCGAGCGCGGTCAGCGTGTCGACATCGTATGGCGGGGCGGCGATCATGGCTTCGTTCGACGGGCCATGATTTTCTTGACCGCAGCAATCAGATCCGCACGCGGGACTGTGACTTGTGCTTCGGCGCCCTTGGCCCATTGCGTGCGGTCTTTGATTTCCTTCGCTTGTTCCGCGCCGAGGGCAAGGTCCTTCAGCGTGATCACGCCCTTCGCGCGTTCATCGCTGCCTTCGATGACGGCGACGGGGCTCAGGCGCTTGTCGGCATACTTGAGCTGCGCCTTCATGCCAGAGGTTCCCGTGTAAACCTCGGCGCGCACGCCGGCGTCGCGGAGCTCCTTTGCCATCGCGACGTAGGACGAGGTTGCGTCCTTGTCCATGGCGAGCACGACGACCGGGCCCAAAGCCGCTTCGCTTGCGCCGCGCGAGGCGAGTGCCGCGCGAAGGCGGCTGACGCCAATCGAAATGCCGGTGGCCGGAACCTGTACGCCTTTGAAACGCGTCACCAGATCGTCGTAGCGGCCGCCGCCGATGACCGAGCCGACGCGCACCGACACACCGTCTTCATTTTTGATGTCGAACGTGAGTTCGGCTTCGATGACGGGGCCGGTGTAGTAGGCAAGGCCGCGCACAACGGAGGGATCGAAGCGTACGCGCTTTGCGTCGTAGCCCGCGCCGGTCAGCGCGGCGTCGATTTGGCGGAGTTCGGCGACACCTGCCTGTCCGTCGGCGCTGTCGCCGACGACACGCTCGAGTTCGTTGCAGAAAGAACCGCGATCTTCGACACTGGCTTGTGTGAACGCGAGCACACGCGCGATCGCGTCCGGCGGCAGGTTCGCGCCTTTGGTGAAGTCGCCTGATTCGTCCTTGCGACCGGGCCCTAAGAGACCGCGCACAGCGTCCGCGCCGAGTCGATCCAACTTGTCGATCGCGCGCAGGACGGCAAGACGTTGGCCCTCGCCCTCCGGACCTTTCGCGATGCCGATCGATTCCAGGACGCCGTTCAGGACTTTGCGGTTGTTGACCTTGACGATGTAGTCGCCGGCAAGCCCCAACTTCTCCAGCGTGTCACAACTCATCATGCAGAGTTCGGCGTCGGCCAGCATGTTGGCCGTGCCGACAGTGTCTGCGTCGAACTGCGTGAATTCGCGGTAGCGACCGGGCCCCGGCTTTTCGTTGCGGAAGACTTGGCCGACTTGATAGCGGCGGAAGGGCTTGGGCAGCGCGTCGTAGTTCTCGGCCACGAAGCGGGCGAGGGGGGCGGTCAAGTCGTAGCGCAGCGACAGCCATTGCTCATCATCGTCGCGAAACGCGAACACGCCTTCGTTCGGGCGGTCTTGATCGGGCAGGAATTTGCCCAGCGCGTCGGCGAACTCGATCACCGGCGTTTCGAGCGGGTCGAAGCCGTAGGATTCGTAGACGCCGCGAATGGTCTCAAGCATGCTGCGCTCGGCCAAAAGCTCCGCGCCCAGCCGGTCGCGGAAGCCGCGCGGCTTTTCGGCATTGGCTTTGACGGGTTTGTCGCTCATCGCTCTCTAATCCAGGGCCGCGTTGGTACCCCGGCAGCGCCGCGCCAGCAAGGCGGGAGAGATTAATGAGCGCCCTGGGACCGTGAGCGTTTCCGCACACGGTCCCGATGTTGGCGCGTCAGTTCGGCGGCGGTGCGGGCGGGGTGGCCGCGGCCTTTTGTTGTGCGTCGTAGGCTTGGTGGGCGCCGTGGAGGACGTAGGCGTGGATTGCCTTCACATCGTCTTCGTTGATCTGGTCTGCGAACGAGGCCATGCCGTTTGCCTTGCGCTCGCCGTCTAGAACGATTTCCTTGTAGCGAGCAAACGTCTCAGGCGTGGAGTAGCGCAAGTCCGGTACGACGCCTGCGCTCATCGCGAAGAAGCCGTGGCAGACGGCGCAGTAGCGATGGAACACTTGGTCGCCCTTCGCGATTGTCGCCGCGTTCGCCGTTTCGGCAGGCGGTTCGACCAGCGGCGTTTGCGGGATCGCAGGCGCTTCGATCGTCTTCTGGCCGCCGAGCTTGAACGCGAAGATCTTTCCAGCGTTGCCGTACTTCAAAATCGCGTCCGCGGGTTCGGGCGAAAGCGTCAAGCCGACACCGCCCCACCCTGCGAGCACCGCCACGTACTGCTCGCCGTCGATGCTGTAGGTCACCGGCGGCGCGATGATGCCGGTCTTGGCGTCGATCTTCCAAACCTCTTCGCCGGTGTCGGCTTTCCAGGCCGAGAACAGACCGTCACCCGAACCCGCAAAAACCAGATCGCCCGCCGTGGTCAGGACGCCGCCGTTCCAGAATGTAGCTTGCTTCACCCGCCAAGCTTCTTTCTGATTGATCGGATCCCACGCGAGCAGAAATCCTTCCGGGACCGGCAGCGCTTGACCGGCTGCAATTGCTTTCGCGGTGAAGGTCGACATCGCCCCGAAATCGAGACCGGTGTTCCACGCTCCCGGACGGACCTGGCGGCTCTTGTCGAAGCTGAAAAGCTGCGGCACCAAGTGAGCGGGGATGTAGACGAGCTTCGTCTTCGGATTGAACGCCATCGGTTGCCAGTTGTGGCCGCCGTGCGGCGAGGGCTGAACCATCTTCGGGCTGTCGCGATAGGCGGTCGCCGGATTTTCGATCGGCCGGCCCTTTGCGTCCAAACCCTTTGCCCATGTTACAGGGACATAGTCCTTGCCGGAGATGAACTGCCCGTTCGTACGGTCCAGCACGTAGAAGAACCCGTTCTTCGGCGCGTGCAGAAGCGTCTTGCGCATCTGGCCGTTGATTTCGAGATCGGCCAAGATGATGTGCTGAGTGGCGGTGAAGTCCCAGGAATCGCCCGGCGTTTCTTGGAAGTACCAAGCCATCTCGCCGGTGTCGGGTTTGATCGCAACGATCGACGACAGATAGAGATTGTCGCCGCCGCCGGGCGAGCGCAGATAGCGGCTCCACGGGCTACCGTTGCCGGTGCCGATGTAGAGCAAATCGAGGTCGGGATCGTAGGCCATCGAGTCCCACACGGTGCCGCCGCCGCCGACTTCCCAATATTTCCAACCGGGCCCGGGATCAGCCTTCCATGTCGGGAGGGCTGCTTTCAGATGCTCGTTCTCGACAGGTGCCCGCGGGTCGCCAGGCACGGTGTAGAAACGCCAGAGCTGGCGGCCGGTGTCGACGTCGTAAGCGGTGATGTAACCGCGCACGCCAAGTTCGGCACCGCCATTGCCGATGATGACTTTGCCTTTGATGATGCGTGGCGCGCCGGTGACCGTGTAGGGCTTGTTGCGGTCGACCGTCTGGACTTCCCAGATCGGCTTTCCGTTTCTCGCGTCGAGAGCGACGAGCCTGCCGTCGAGCGTGCCCACATAGACGCGACCCTTCCAGACAGCCACGCCGCGATTGACAACGTCGCAGCAGGGCTTGCGGCCTGTTTCGCCGGGGACTTTGGGATCGTAGGTCCACAGCTCCTCACCCGACTTTGCGTCGAGCGCGTAGACCTTGCTCCACGAGCCCGTCGCAAACATCACGCCGTCGACGACAATGGGCGAAGCTTCGAGGCCGCGGATTGTGTCCGTATCGTAGGTCCAGGCGAGGCCCAGATCCTTCACGTTGCCCGCATTGATTTTGTCGAGCGGCGAGTAGCGCTGTTCGCCGTAGGTGCGGCCGTGCGCGAGCCAGTTTTGCGGTTCGGAATCGGCGTCGACGATGCGGGCACCGTCGAGATTGTTGACGGCATTGCCGATGCGCCTGGCCGTCGTTTGCGCCTTACTGACATCGACGGGTTGGCTTCCCGTCATCACGTCGGTGATCGTCGTGGGCTGACCACCGAAGGAGCGGCCGAGAATGGGGATCGCGAGCACGAGCGCTACGGCTGCCGCGACGAGTGCGAGACGAGTGTTCTCCGATGTCATGAAGTCCGCCCTTGAGGATTGTTTATCGTTGTTGCGCGCACGGTAGCCATCCGGCGCGGCGGCTGCAACGGGCCTAGAGCGGCAACCTCAAGACGAAGGCAGCGCGGTCGTCGCGCGTTTCGACAGTGACGTCGCCGCCGTGGCGGCGGGCGATTTGACGGACGAGGGCAAGGCCAAGACCTGCACCTGTGGATGCGGCCCCTGCTTTGCGGAAGAAGGGTTCGAAGATGCGTGCGCGGTCGTCCTCGGCGATGCCGGGGCCGTGGTCGGCAACGGTGAGCACAGCGGCGCCGGTTTGCATCGCAACAGCGACGTCGATGGGCGGCGCGCCGTGGCGCTTCGCGTTTTCAAGCAGGTTGCGGATCAGGCGGCGCAGCAGCCGTGCATCGCCTTGCACGGTGACCGGCGTGCCGGTGACGGTCGCGCCCTCGTAGTGCGCGGCTTCCTCGGCAGCGAGCGCAAGCAGGTCGACGGGTTCGACTTGATCCAGGCGCTCCATGGCGTCGAGGCGGCTTGAGAGCAGGATTTCGTCGATCAGTTGGTCAAGTTCAGCGATGTCTTGTTCGAGTTCGGCTTTGGCAGTGGGGTCTGCTTTCTCTTTCAAGAGTTCGATGCCCATGCGCAGGCGCGTGAGCGGCGTGCGCAGTTCATGGCTGGCGTTTGCCAACAGCATCTTGTGGGCTTTGATCAGTTCTTCGATGCGTCCGGCTGCGCGGTTGAAGCTTTCGGCTACCCTGGCGACTTCGTCGCGACCTTCGACTTTGACGCGCACCGTTAAGTCGCCGGCGCCCAGTTGCTCGACGCCGGTTTGCAAGCGCTCCAGCCGGTTCGTCAGGCCGCGCACGATCGGATAGGCGCCCAGCGCTATCAGCAGCGCTACGATCGCCAGATGCCCGAAGAAGCCGAGCCCGTAGCCGCGGTGATCATGATCGGAGCGCGAGCGGAAGACGACGATGCGGCCATCGCTCAACGGAAGGCGCCAAACGCTCTGACGCGGGCGATGGAACCACCTATCGTCGCCGCCGTTCGTCACCTCGTCCGGGGGCGGCAGCGGCTCGCCAGATGCGGCGAGTAGCGCGCCGCTCTCGTCGAAAAGCGCGAGGTCCGCACGGATGAGGCGCGACAGCCGGTCGACGGCTTGCTTTTGCTCCGGAAGTGGCGCGGCCTTGTCGGCGAGCGCGGCGGTGAGCACGCCGCCGGCCATGTGAAAGGCACCGCGCATCGACTCGGCTTCCGGACCCGCGCGCCAAACGGCGGCGGTCGCGACCACGGCGAGCAAGAGGCTTGCTACGATCGTCAGATACACTTTGACGTAGAGGCGGTTGAAGATGCGCATGGCGCGTTAGTCCTGCGCCTTGGCGAAGACATAGCCGGCGCCGCGGACGGTGATGACGCGGCGCGGCTCCTTCGGGTTGTCTTCAATTGCGGCGCGGATACGCGAGATGTGCACGTCGATCGAGCGGTCGAACGCCTCGATCGTTTCGCCTTTGACGAGGTCGAACAGGGCGTCGCGCGAGAGTACGCGGCCTGCGCGTTCGGCCATCGCGAGGATGAGGGCGTATTGGTAGCTCGTGAGCGTGCGCGGCGTACCGTCGATGCGCACTTCGCGGGCGTCCTTATCGATCTCCAATCGGCCAAAGCGGAGCGCGTTGGCGGGCGCGTTATGCGCGCGCCGGAGAATGGCTCTGAGGCGCGCCAAGAGTTCGCGGGGTTCGAAAGGTTTCGGCAGGTAGTCGTCGGCGCCCATTTCGAGACCGATGATCCGGTCCATCGCGTCGCCTCTGGCTGTGAGCATGAGGATGGGTGTTTGCGCCTTCGTCCGGACTTCTTTGCAGACGTCAAGGCCGTCCATGTCGGGTAGCATGAGATCGAGCACGAGTGCGTCAAAGGTTTCGCGCTGCGTGAATGCTAAGGCCGCGCGTCCGTTCGGCGCAAGGGTGACGCGGAAACCCGCGCCTGCCAGATAGTCTTCGACCATCCGGGCGAGGCGCGGGTCATCTTCGACGAGCAAGATGCGGTCGGCCACCGTCGATTTCCTTCAGCGGCCGGACGCCATCAGAAGTCCCAGCGCTGTGCGAGCTTTGCGCGTTGCTCCGGCGTTAGAACATCGGCCGCATCGGCGATCGCTTGCGTGACGCGTTTGCTGGCTTCGTCCGCGGTCGCGATTTGCTCGGCGCGGAAGGCTTCTACGGCGGCGCGGTCGATCGTCGGCGCCCGCAAGATTTCGGCAGCGCGCTTGTGCGCGGCTTGCATCTTTTGGTGCAGCGGCTGCATGTCGGTCGCGAGTGCGCTCGCGATCGCGGTCAGCTTTTGCTTCTGCTCCGGCGTTGCATCGACTGCACGAGCGAGGTGGTCGGCCATGCGGGTTGCGTGTTCCGTCGCCCGCGCCGGGTCCATGGGCCCGTGCATGCGGTGATGACCCCAACCGCCCGGTCCGCCGCCCCAGTGGCGCGGGCCGAAGCCGCCGTGGCCCATAGCCGAGGTCGCGAGGCCGCCGCCGACTAAGCCGATCACCGCTGCGCCGATCAATGCGAGGTAACCGAAGCCGCGGCGGGCGGGTTTTGTGTCGTCGTTCATTTTTGTCTTCTCCGTGTTGGGCAAGTATGCCCTGCCCCTTCAGATGATGCAGGCGTGTTTCGTGCGGTTTGCGGTCCTGTAAAGATTTGTTGCTGACGGGCGTTCGTTAAGACAGGGTCCCCGCGGCATTTGGCGCAAAACCGCCGCCTATTCGGGGTTGTAAGGCCAACCTTCTGCGGCTCTAATCCGCCGCCTTTCAGCCTCTTTTTTCGCGAGCAATTCATGGCGCGCCTGACGATCATCCCCGACAACACAAATATCGATTTCGTCGGGCAGAGGTATATCGCCTTCGCGATCGACGGCTTGTTGGTTTTGGCGACCATTCTTTCGCTCTATTTCCAGGGGCTCAACCTGGGCATCGATTTTACCGGCGGGGTCGTGATCGAGGCGTCGAGCGCGAACACGATCGACATCGGCGCGTTGCGCGAAAAGCTCGCCGGGCTGGGTTTTGGCGAAGTGGCGATACAGAATTTCGGTACCGACAAATCCGTTCTCATTCGCGTTCAGCCGTCCAAGCGAGTCGTCGGCCAGGAAATGGCCGTTGCGAACACGATCAAGGAAGCGCTGGGGACAGGCTTCACGATCGGCCGGCAGGAAGCGGTCGGCCCGAAAGTTTCGGGCGAGCTTTTCCAAACCGGTATCATCGCGACCACGCTCGCCATTCTGATGATCGCGGCTTACGTGTGGTTCCGGTTCGAGTGGCAGTTCGGCATCGCCGGTATGTTGGCGACCGGCCACGATGTGCTCGTTGCGGTCGGCATGTATTCGTTCTTCCAGTTCGATTTTAACCTCACCTCGATCGCGGCGCTCCTGCTGCTTGCTGGTTATTCGATCAACGACACAGTCGTCGTGTTCGACCGGATCCGCGAAAACCGCCGCAAGTTCCGGCAGATGCCGCTGGCGGGGCTCATCAATCTGTCGACGAACCAGACGCTGTCGCGCACGTTCTTGACCAGCTTTACGACGGCGCTGTCCGTTGTGCCTCTGATCCTGTTCGGCGGCGAGGCGCTGTTCGGTTTCGGTGCCACGATTTTGTGGGGCATCGTGATCGGCACGTATTCGTCGGTGTTCGTCGCAGGCTGTCTGTTGCTCTTTATGCCGACGATCACCATGGGCCAGGCGCGCCCGCAGACGGCGGCAGGCGCGCAGGTCTAGCCGAGATAGGCCCAGCCCATTCGCAGCGCCGTCAGGCATAAGAACGTTCCGAATGCGAGACGCAGTGCGCGCCGCGACAGGCTGTGCGCCAGCGCGACGCCCCAGGGTGCCGAGACGATCGTTGCGGGCACGATGAGCGCCAGTCCGATCAGGCTGATATAGCCCAGGGAGTAGGGCGGCAGGCCGTCGGAATTCCAGCCGGTGACGATCATTCCGATTGCGCCGGGTACCGCGATGATCAGGCCGAAGCCTGCCGCAGTTGCGACGGCACGGTGCATGGACGCACCAAAGAGTGTCATCACGGTCACCCCAAACGTGCCGCCGCCGATCCCCATCATCACCGAGAGACAGCCATTGGCGAGTCCGAGCGGCCAGCTCCACAGGCCCCTCGGTGCGTCGTCGCCGAGGCGCCAGTCTTCGCGGCCCACCAACATGAACAGGCCAAGCGCGCCTGCGCCGCCGGCGAAAACACCGGTCAGCCCCTTTCCGCCGACAAGGTGCGCGAGCCATGTGCCAACGAGTACGCCGAACAATGTCGGCAGCGCCCAAGCGCGCAGCACGTCCCAATCGACGGCACCCTTCTTGTTGTGGCTCAAAGTGGAGCGGATCGATGTTGGGATGATGGTCGCGAGCGATGTGCCCACCGCGAGCGGCATTCGCACCGCCTCGTCAACGCCGAGGAAAGAGAGTGTCTGGTAGAGCACCGGCACGAGCACTATGCCGCCACCGACGCCGAGCAGCCCCGCGACAGTGCCCGCGATGAGCCCCGAGAGTGCGATGCCCACCGCGAGCGCGATCAGTTCGCCGGTCGAAACCGACCCAAACATGCCGCCGCTCATGTAGTGAGGCCCATGCAAGTGAAAAACACGAAATCGAATCCGTTCGATGCGTTCGCTTCGCAGATTTCCGCCAATTTATCCGTTCGGAATCCGTTCGGAATCCGTTCGGAAACGTTTGCTGGAATCGAAAACACGAAGACTATCCACCTTATATGCCGTTATTCCAACAAACATGCGCGCTGACCCGTGTTTCGCGGATTGGCCGCAAATCGCCGTTGGTCCCGATGCACAATGTCAAACCGCGGGTGGGAATCCTTGCGCCAGCTCGCTGGCCAATGGCGCGAGAACATAGTTAGAACACTTTGGTGTAAAAGTCAAGCGAATATCCGCCAAACGTACTATTTCGCTCGCTTCTTCACGTGAGCTGCCGGTGCATTTCTTGGTGAGACCGTCATGCGCACCACGTCGCCGATCTTGCTGCGGGTTTTTTTTAGCAGCGCCTCGTCGACCAGAACGAAGTTGCGGCCCCAACGGTTGCCGATCCAGCCTTCGAAACCCGGTCGGCCTATCGTGCCGCTTACGAGATAGCCTGTCTTCCAAGGTGGCGGAACGGCTGCGGGTGCGACACGCCATATCTTCGCAGGATCGAAGGGCACGACAACGGCGGCCACTTTGTGGCCGTCCAGAATTTGGGCGTGAAAGGTTTGTTCGCCGTTCCCTACGAACTTCTTCGCTGCAGACCGTGACGATTTGGCTGGGCTCACGGGCGCGCGTGGCGCGGTTCATAGATGCCAAGCGTGCCGCCACCCGGCAGGCCCACGCGCGTGGAACGCCCCCAGCCTTGGGTGCTGACCGGCTCGCAAGCCACGCCCTTCGCTTTGAGCCGCTTCATCTCGGCGTCGATATCGTCGCACATGAAGTACAATTCGTGCTTGTCGTTCTCGTCGGACGGATGAACGGCGGCCTCTGACGGCGGCAGCTTGAATATCAACCATCCGTGGCCGACGTCGACGTGAGCCAATCCGAGGATCTCCTTCAGGAAAGCGCGATCCTTATCCGCGTCGCGGGAGTAAATGATGATGTGGGCGCCATTGATCAACGTTGATCTCCTTCTCTTGCGCTCACTCAAACCCAACCGCCCTGCGCTTGCCAAGCGTGTGAGTTTGAACTCACATAAGGGATGCGCAGCGGTCCAAACGCCCATGCAATCCTCGACGCCTTAGGCGACCCCATCCGCCGCGTCATCTACCAGCGCTTGCGCCGAAAACCGAGCAACGTCACGCACTTGGCCAAGGGCTTGCCGGTAACGCGATCGGCCGTGTCGCGGCACCTGCAAGTCCTGAAAAGTGCTGGGCTTGTCGAAGCGGTCGCCCGAGGGCAGAGCCAAATTTATAGCGTGTGCGCAAAAGGGCTTCAGCCGCTGAGCGCGTGGATCGAAAAGCCCGCGACGGAACCCGGCCGCAATACCTGACACGATGTGTCACATATCGCCTCGTAAGCTCCTTCTGTCCTTAAGGAGATGCGATAATGGCCACCAGCGATCTGCAAGGCCTCCACGATTTCGACTTTCTTGCCGGGGAGTGGCGCGTCGAGCATCGCCGTCTGAAGGAGCGGCTTGCCGGGAGTACGGAATGGATCGCGTTTTCGGGAACGACGAAGGCGCAGCTCATGATGGATGGCGCCGCGAATATCGACGACAACTTTCTGGACATGCCGGGCGGCGCCTATCGCGCGATGACAATGCGTGCGTTCGATCCGGCCGCGGCACTGTGGTCGATCTGGTGGCTGGACGGGCGTACACCGCATGCGCCGATGGACCCGCCGATGCGCGGGCGCTTCGACAACGGCGTTGGACTTTTCCTTGCGGACGAAGCGTTCAACGGCAGGCCGATCCGCGTGCGCTTCATCTGGTCGCGCATCACGCAGACATCCGCGCACTGGGAGCAGGCGTTCTCGTCCGATGCCGGAGCGACGTGGGAAACGAACTGGATCATGGATTTTTCACGCGTCAGGTAGCGCTCCGATCAGCGGGCGGTGGCGCGCAATAAGCAACGCAACGTCTCGTACCTGACTGTGGTTCTGTTTCATCACTGATTAAGTATGTGCGCCCGAGAATGGTGGAAGGCTGCGTCGGCTCATACGCTCCATTTCCAAGCGAATCACGAGATCGCCATGAACAAAATCACCACGACACTTCTGGCCGGGACCGTGCTTGCGAGCGCGTCGTTCACGGCCTCCGCCAGCGGATGGGGCGGATTTTATGCCGGCGCATTTTTCAGTTTGGGCGAAAGCCAAAACGATTGGCGGGGCGTTATGGGCCCCGAGACAATTTCCCGCTCGCTCGAAGGGACCGACGAGGGCGGTGGAATCTTTGGCGGTTACAATTTCGAATTCGGCAATTTTGTCGTCGGGATCGAGGGTGAGGCCGGCGCACACAACGCGACGCGACGGCGCATTTTTGCCGCGACGTTCGACGGGACGGAAGGGTTCGATCTCGAGTCGAACATGAACGTGTTGGGATCGGTGCGCGGCCGGGTTGGGTTCACGTTCCAAGACGCGCTGTTCTACGCGCTTGCCGGTGCGGCGTTCACCGACCTTCAACAACGCTGGATCGGGCACCATCTGTTGAGCTCCGACGTGACGGGCAGCGACGACGCGGGCGTTGGCTTTGTCTTTGGCGGCGGCTTCGACCTTCCTTTGACGGAGTGCCTGGCGCTTCGCGGTGAGGTTGCCCACTACGATTTCGGCAGCGCATCCGGGCAGCCTGGCGGGCCCTACAGTGAGGCGTTCAGCGTCGATCAACAGGTCAAGCAGATGCGGGTCGGCGTTTCCTACCAGTTTTAGGCAAGAAATCGAGCCTCAGGACGATAAGGGAGCGGTGACACCGCTCCCTTTTTGCTATGAGCGGCAGTCATGAGCCATTGGCAACGCTATGCCGCCCGTTGGTCGCAGATCGCACCGCCGTTGCGGCCGACTGAAGACACGGTGCGTCTTGCGCAATCGATCGTCGCCGATCCGCAAGCACGGGTGCTTCTTTTGGGCGTCACACCGGAATTGGCCGATGCGTTCGAGCACGTTCACGCAGTGGACAAAAGCTCACAGATGGTCGCCACCGTGTGGCCCGGCAATACGCCGTCGAAGCGCGCGGTGTGCGCTGACTGGCTCGACATGACCGAGCCCGCTTCGCATTTCGATGCCGTCGTCGGCGACGGAAGTTTGAACAACATCCTTTATCCGCGCGAACTCAAGACGCTCTATAACAACCTTGCGCGGGTCATGAAGCCCGGAGGACGTTTCGCCTGCCGTTTGTTCGAACGGCCGGAACGCGCGATCACCGAGGACGACCTTCGCACGACGGTGCGGGGCGGCAGCGGTCACGGCTTTCATGCTTTCAAGTGGCAGCTTGCGATGCATCTGGCGGCGCGCGTTGGCGCCAACCTTCCGGTTGCGCTGATCCTGCAGACTTTCAACGATATGTTCGCCGACCGCGATGCGCTTGCCGCGGCCACGGGTTGGCCGCGTGCAGCGATCGATACGATCGATGTGTATCGCGGGTCTCCGGTCGTCTATGCGTTCCCGGATCGCGAAGAGTTTCGTTCCGCGCTCCCCAATGCTTTCCACCACGTGAAGTTCGTGGCGTGCGGCAGCTACGACCTTGCGCCGCTCTGTCCCATCCTGACCTTCGTCAAGGCGTGACGATGGCTGCACGCGAACGCTCCGACGTCGAAGGGATCGCTTGGCCGGCCTTCCATGCGGGCGAGAGCGCGGTCCTTGCATCGATGCTGGCGCAGCTTGCGGTCAGCGAGCGCCTGGCTCCAACGGTGCTTGCCGAGCGGCAAGGCGAACAGCTTGCGGCGCTGACGGCACACCACGCGAAGCACACACCGTCGTTTCAGGCGCGGCTCAAGCAGGCGGGAGGCGAGAAGCCGCTTTCGACCATTGCCGAATTGCGTCGCTTGAAACCGCTGTCGCGGCGCGAGGTGCAGAGCGCAGGCGCTGCGTTCTTTGCCACCGTTGTCCCGCGCGGGCACTTGCCGCTTGGCCACGTCAAGACATCTGGTTCGACGGGCGAGCCCGTGGGCGTGCACAAGACAGCGGTCAACCGCTTGTTCTGGGCGGCGCTCGCCATCCGCGATCATGTTTGGAACGGGCGCGACTTCAGCGGCCGCATGACCGCGATCCGCGCGAACCTGAGCACCTATAGCGAAGAGAGCAATTGGGGCCATCCAGTCGCAACGCTTTATGAGACGGGGCCCGGCCAAGGTATTCCTATTACGACGGATATCCGAGAACAGCTTCACCTGGCTGCGCGCTTCCGGCCGACGGTTTTGCTCGTCTATCCAAACAACCTCGATGCGTTCGCCGATATCTGGGAACGTGAAGGGTTCACGCTCAATAGCGTTCGCCACGTGAAGACGCTAGGCGAGACCGTTTCCGACAAGTTGCGCGCGCGAATCAAAGCCGTGACAGGATTGCGAATCGAAGACAATTACTCGTCGCAAGAAGTCGGCCCGATCGCCATTCAGTGTCCCGCAAGCGGCCTCTATCATGTGATGGGCGAGACATTGGCCGTCGAGGTATTGGATGCGAGCGGTGAGCCTTGTGCCGAGGGCGAGGCGGGGCGCGTCGTCGTCACGGATCTGCACAACTTCGCCTCGCCGATGATCCGTTATGACATCGGAGACTTTGCGGTACCGGGTGCGCCGTGCCCTTGCGGCCGCGGCTTGCCGACGCTCCAACGCATCCTCGGGCGCGAGCGCAACCTCATCGTCAAGGCGGATGGCTCGCGCCACTGGCCGCTTGTCGGATTTCATCGCTTCGACGAGGCGGCACCGGTGCGGCAGTATCAGTTCGTGCAGCACACAGTGCGCGAGATCGAGTTCAAGGTCGTGACGGACGCGCCGTTGACGCCCGGGCAGCGCGAGAAACTGGCCGAAATCGCCAATGGCGCTCTTGGCGGCGGGCTTGAGATCCGCATCACAGAGTCGCGCACACGGCTTCCCGTCGGCGCGAACGGAAAGTTCGAAGAGTTCGTTTCGATGGTAGGACCCTCATCGGCGTAACGCCGCTTACCTTTGTTCGATCGCCGGGATGATCGCGCCGCCCACGATTTGGTCACGCCAGCGGCCCCAGATTCCACCTTGGCCATAGTTGCCGCCGGTCATCACAACGGCGAGGTCGAGTTCGGGCACCACGATCAAGACTTGGCCGCCGTTGCCGGAGGCTTCGTATTCTTTGTATGTGCGATCGCCCACCTTGATTTCGAACGTGTGCCAAGCAAGCGCGTCGGCGCCGCCTGTAGCGTAGGCGCTTGCGAATTGCTCGGCGGTGTATCCGGTGGTTGCTTCGTTGACGGGGACGCGCGGTTTTGTCGAGGTCGCGACCCAGTCGCGGGTAACAACGCGTTTTCCCTGCCAGACACCGCCGTCAAGATAGAGTTGGCCGATCTTCAGCAAGTCGCGCGGGCGCAGGCGCGCGCCGCCGCCCTGATAACCTTCTTCGTTCGGCGCGAGGTTCCAGGCGTAGGCGCCGAATTGCAGAGGGCGTGCGATTGTGCGGTCGAAGAGTTCAGGCAGCCACGTCTTCGTCACGGTGGTGAGCGCGCCGCCCATTAAATTCAGGCCTGCCGAACAATAGGCGTAGCGGCTGCCCGGTTCGTGCAACTGGGGCAAGTCGAGCGTGTACTTCCAATAGTCGGGTTCGGTTTGTTGCGTTTGCAGGCGCCCTTCATTGCCGGGGGAGTTTTCGTCGTTGTCGTCGCATGCGAGGCCCGAGGTGTGCGTCATCAAATGCGCGAGCGTGATGCGATCTTTGGACAAGGAGGGGTTGGCGAACGTGCCGCGCGCTTTCATCAGCGCGGTAATAGACGCTTCCGGTCCGATTTCGGTGCCGTCGCGAATGACGGCGCCGAGCATGACGGATGCGAATGTCTTTCCGGCGGAACGCAGGTCGTGCAACGTGTTGCGGTCGTGGCCGAAGAAATATTCCTCGAGCACGAGCTTTCCGCGGCGTGCAATCAGCAGCGAATGGATCAATGAGGGTTGACGATCGGTGGGATTGGATTCGGCAATCGATTTGACGAGCGCCGTTAGAGCTGGTTCGTCGATGCCGGTCTGACCAGCCGAGAGCGTCTTCCAACCGTCGTTCAATGCGGGCGGCGGTGTGTAGCGGTACTCGGTTCCGGGCGCCCTTGGGAAGAATGCGGCCGCATCTTCCGGTGACTTGCGGACGAGTTCGAGTTCGCGCCGGAACTGCGGCCACATCAACTTCAGCCGATCCGGGCTTTGCGCGAGCTTTGCGATATGGACGATGCCGTCCTTGCCGTCGTCATTCTCCTGGAACCGAACGGTCGCACCGTCGCGGCGCACGTGAAAGCGCGAGGCGCCTCCGCGGGTGTTGATCTCAGGATTGCGGAAGGCGCCGATCAGCGCCCCGTCGTCGCGGCGGAAGATTTTGAGGTAG
The DNA here is from genome assembly GCA_044220975.1 of Micropepsaceae bacterium. GTDB lineage: Bacteria > Pseudomonadota > Alphaproteobacteria > Micropepsales > Micropepsaceae > SZUA-430. The sequence goes on from JBGAPZ010000007.1 coordinate 93,523, forward strand.
AGCGTGAAGCCGAGACCGAGTTGCGGAACTTCGCCGCGCCACTCGCCGGTTGCGGATTGGCGTAGCGTCAGCGGCGCTGCAAGCGGCTGCTCGGAGACGCCTTCTTGAATCCAGAAGCCTTCAATGCGGCGGCTGCCTTCCAGGTGACCGCGGAAGGCGCCTTGGCCTTCGGGGAAACGAAAGCGGATTTCATTTTTGTCGACTTCAAAGCGCGTTTCGCGGGCACCGAGCACAGCCGTCCAGCCACTTTCGTTGCTGCGCACGATGAGTTCGCCGGACGGGCGCTCGAACGGCGTATAGCTGACCCAAAGGCCTTGCAATTGGTCCGCTTGATCGTCCGCATGGGCGGTGCCGATCAGAAACACCGCCAACAACGCGGCGGCGAGTACTCTATGCAACAGCATCCCTCTTCATTCCCCCACTCTTCGCACGTGCCTTCAACCACGCCAGAACCGGTGCGAGCCCTTCGCGCATGTTTTGTTCGAGCGCCGCGCAGGCGCTATGCATGTCGCCCTTACGCAGGGCTGCCAGGATCAGTGTGTGCGTCTTGGCCGCGTGGGCGATGTGTTTTTGCTCGCGCATCAGCGCCAACTCATAGCGCCGCGTGCGGCGCATGAAGCCTTCGATCGTCTCAACCAATACGCGGTTCGGGCAATGCGCGAGCAGCTCCAAGTGCCATTCGTCGTCGCATTCAATGGCGCGATCGGGCTTTTGGAGGGCGGCGAGCTTTCTGTTGAGCGCTTCCAAGCGGTCCAACTGTGCGGGCGATGGAATGCCAGCCAATTTCAATGCCGCGGGATCTAGGATGGGGCGCAGTTCGTAGAGTTGCACGAACTCGTCTTCGGTTAGCGGCGCCACGAAATAGCCGTGCCGCGGCTTGGCGTTTAGCGAACCGTCCGCGCTCAAGCGGCTTAGCGCCTCACGCAGGGGCGTGCGGCTGACGCCCAATAGCGCAGAAATCTGCACCTCATTGATGCGCTCACCGTCGGCCAGGCGCCCGTCGACGATCATCGCGCGGATAGCATCTGCCACAGTGTCAGCCAGGTTCGGGCGATCGATAATTGTATACTGCATACAGTTTGATACGTTATGCCAACGATCACGTCAAGCGGGCCGCCAGATGTGAAACGGTTGGCGTTAGGCGGCGTTCGACACGCGCGCGAGCGCGCATTGCGACCAGATTTCGGAAAGGGCCGACACCAGCTTTTCGATGTCGGCGTCCGAATGCAGCGGGGACGGGGTGAAGCGCAGGCGCTCCGTTCCCTTTGGCACGGTCGGGTAGTTGATCGGCTGCACATAGATACCGTGATTGTCGAGCAACCAATCGCTGATGAATTTGCACTTCTTGGCGTTGCCGACCATCACCGGGATGATGTGGCTTTGGTTTTCGATCATCGGGATGCCGATCGCTTGCAGGCGCCGGCGCACCTTTGCCACGCGTTCGCGCTGGCGTTCACGTTCGACGTTACTCGCCTTGAGGTGCTTTACGCTCGCGCAAGCGCCAGCAGCAATTGCAGGCGGCAGCGCGGTCGTGAAGATGAAACCGGAAGCGAAGCTGCGCACGAAGTCGCAAAGGGCGGCGGAGGCCGCGATATAGCCGCCGACGACGCCGAACGCCTTGCCCAGCGTACCTTCGATCAAAGTGATACGATCCATCAACCCGTCGCGCTCGGCCACGCCGCCGCCACGCGGGCCGTAGAGGCCGACAGCGTGCACTTCATCGAGATAGGTCATTGCGCCGTAGCGCTCAGCCACATCGCAGATCGCCGCGATCGGTGCGATGTCGCCGTCCATCGAATAGACGGATTCGAAGGCGACGAGTTTTGGGCGATCCGGCGCTATGGCGGCCAGTTTTCGTTCCAGGTCTTCAGGGTCGTTGTGCTTGAAGACGATGCATTCGGCCCGGCTGTGGCGGATGCCCTCGATCATCGACGCGTGATTGCCGGCGTCGGAGAGGACAACGCAGTTCGGCATGCGGGACGCAAGCGTCGCCAATGTCGCCCAATTCGCGACGTAACCCGACGTGAACAGCAGTGCCGCTTCCTTACCGTGAAGATCGGCGAGTTCGCGCTCCAGCAGCACGTGCGCATGGGTCGTGCCGGAAATGTTGCGCGTGCCGCCGGCGCCGGCGCCGCAGCGGTCGAGCGTTTCGTGCACCGCCTGAAGTACGACCGGGCTTTGGCCCATGCCGAGATAATCGTTCGAGCACCAGACTGTGACGTCGGTGGTCTGATCGCCGGCAAAACGTGTGGCTGCCGGAAATGAACCGGCGCGCCGCTCTAGCTCCGCGAAGACGCGGTAGCGGCCTTCTTCTTTCAGGCCGTCGAGCTGCGTCTTGAAGAAGTTCTCGTAGTCCATTTCGCCCTCTCGCCGCCCTTGGTGTAATTCGGTTCGCAGATTCCCGTCCTGCGGCATGGTGCGCCCCAAGAAAATCGCCGCTCTTGCGTATCAGCTGCATATTGGAGTGCCCGGCCCGCGGCATCAATACCGAAGGCGGGGACGCTTCTGATCAGGGTCAATTCGTCGATTTGCCTGCAATCAGCCTAACCTGAGCCAGGAAACATGCGCCCTGACTCAGGTCAATTTTGGTGAGCGCGCCTTAGACGCGTTCAATAATAATCGCAGGCGCCATGCCGCCCGCCGCGCACATGGTGACCAGGCCGCGCTTCAGGTCGCGGCGTTCGAGTTCGTCTAGGATCGTGCCGATCAAAATCGAGCCGGTCGCACCAATCGGATGTCCTAAGGCCATTGCGCCGCCGTTCACGTTGACCTTGTTGCGATCGAGTTTCAGGTCGCGGATGAACTTTTCCGCGACCACGGCAAAAGCCTCGTTGATTTCGAAGAGGTCGATGTCTTCGATCTTGAGGCCCGCTTTTGCAAGCACCTTGCGGGCAGCCGGGACCGGGGCGTTCAACATCAAGGTCGGGCTGTCACCCATGTTGGCGACAGCAACGACGCGAGCGCGCGGCTTCAAGCCGTTCTTCTTCGCGTAAGCGGGCGAGGCGAGCAAAATGGCAGCTGCGCCGTCGACGACACCCGACGAGTTACCGGCGTGGTGGAAATGCTTGATCTTGAGGTCGGGATAGACCTGACGGATCAATCCGCCGAGGGTCGTGCCCTTATCGTCGATCGGAACTTCGGCAATCGCTTCGAAGGACGGCTTCAACGCCGCGAGGCCCTCACGCGTCGTCTGCGGGCGCGGAAATTCTTCCTTATCCAGCGCAAGGGTGCCGTCTTCTTTGTACACGGGCACGAGGCTCTTCTTGAAATGACCGCCCTTGATTGCGGCGTCGGCGCGCTGCTGGCTGACCAGGGCAAGGTCGTCGAGCGCTTCGCGCGAAATGTTTTCAAGCGTCGCGATCGCGTCGCCGCACACGCCTTGATGCGACTGCGGATGACGCGCGCGCAAGCGCATGTTGCCCGCGTCCATCAGCGTCGGCCCGCCGGTCGTATCGCGAAGACTTGACGTGTAGGACATCATCTCGGTTCCGCCCGCGATGACGAGATCTTCGAAGCCCGCAATGATCGAGGCGGCCGCCATATTGACGCTGGTGATGCCCGAACCGCAGAAGCGATCGAGCGTGACGCCGGATGCCTTCGTGTCGTAGCCCGCGTCGAGGGCTGCCATCCGGCCCATGTCCATCGCTTGCTTGCCGCGCTGGGTGGATGTGCCCCAGATGATGTCGTCGACTTCGGCGGTGTTGAGGTCATTGCGCTTGGCGAGCGCCTTTAAAACGGTCGCGGCCAGCTGTTGCGGATGGATGTCGGCGAGAGCGCCCTTGCCGATCTTGCCGATGCCGCGCGGCGTGCGGCATGCGTCGATGATGTAAGCTTCGCCCATAGTTCTGTTCCTCGGTTTGTTGCCTTTCCTTGATTTGTCGCGCAGATTGGAGGCCGAGGCAACGGCCGCTCACCTTCCGCTACCGGAGTCAGGCGAGAGCGAGGAGCTTTGCAATCTGCGCTGGGTCGAAGTATGGGCGCTCGCAGATGATCTTGTCGCTGCCGGGCGGAAATTCGAACGAAGCAGCTATGCGGGCGCGAAACTTTCGTCCGGTCGGCTCAACAGTCCGCCCGCCGACGTTGAGCGGCCCCAAGTGTGTGCCTGTCAACCAAAATTCGACCAGCACCGTGTTTTCCGTGTGTGCGATCGCGATGATTTCGTTGCCCTGATCGGGGAATGGAATGCGCGAGGCATGGAAGTACCTGCGCACTTGTTGTTCGCCGTCGAAGACCGTGCCGGTGCCGTACATCTCATAACGCGGGTGCTCGAACGTCGCGATGACGGCATCCCAGTCGTGCACGACTTCAAGCGCCATGTGCCGGCGTACGGTTTCAATGCGGCGCTGGGCTAAGTCGGTCATGTTAGGCCTGACAATCTGTTCGGGCGGGACGTGAGTGGTACAGTTGGGTGGGCTCGAACCACCGACCTCCGGATCCACAATCCGGCGCTCTAACCAACTGAGCTACAACTGCACGCGGGGACTCCACGCGAGGGCCGTTCGACGCTCGTTTCGAGCGGGTGCGGAACCTAGTCGCCGGGCCTTTCGATTGCAAGTTTCGCCGGAAATGGCCGCCGCGCCGACGGTCGCGCCCTCGCGAAGCCGCCAAGCGTTGCATCGGTGCATCCTGCGGCGCCTCATACGATGCTGCGGCCCCTGCTTAACCCGGCCTTAAGCACACCCACGCAAAGTGAAGAGGACGTTAATCGGACGCGTTCGTCCAGCCTTGAGGGGTATTCGAGTTATGCGTTTTGCATTGGCACCGGCGGCGCTTGCGCTTGGCAGCATGGCCGTCATCGGGACCGCGACGGCGGCGAGCATTTACGGCACGGCGTATATCGGCTTGCGCGGGTCCTACGTACTAACCGACGACGGCTCCACCACCGGCACGTCCGGCTTCAGCTACACCCAATCCTACGACAGCGGTTATGCCACGGCAGCCTATCTGGGCTGGGTGCTGACCGACGGCATCCGCTTTGAGGCCGAAGGCGGGTTCCGGAGCGCGGATATCGACCAGGTGCATGTGATCACAGGCGATGGCGTGCAGTATCTTGGCGGCGAGACCGTCGATGTCGGCGCCGACGTGCAGGCCGCGACCGTGATGGGTAACTTCTATTATGACGCCGATATCTTCGACGGCGCGTTCGTTCCGTGGGTGGGCGCGGGCGCCGGCGCAGCGCATGTCGAGTACGAGGTCAACGATCCGCTCGGCATTTTCGACGGCAACGACGAGGCATGGATCTTCGCCTGGCAGCTGATGGCCGGCGTCACGATACCGGTTAGTGACGGCATGTCGGTGACGGCGAGCTACCACTATTTCCAGACGGAAGACTTTGACCGCACGGGTAACACCGGCGAAGTGTTCAAAACCGACCTGACGCAACAGACCATCGATCTGGGCCTGCAATTCCACCTTTAACTGTTCTAACCCCCGGGTAGGGGGCATCCGTGCCAAGGGCCGCTGGACCACACACCGGCGGCCTTTGCGTTTTGGGGCTTGAGCCGCTATCTGAGCGCCCCCATGACCGCATACGACCTCAGCAAAACAACGGGACGGCTGGCGGCAGTTGCCGACATGACGTTTCGCGACCACGCGTTCTTGCGGCTGTGGTGGCAGAACGCGCACTGGATCTCCGACGAGATGATGCGGACGAACCAACCGTGGCCGTTTCAGATTCGGGCGCGGGCGCGGGCGGGCATCAAGACGATCGTCAACTTGCGCGGTGGGATCGGCACGAGCTTTCACCAACTGGAACGCGATGCCTGCGAGCGGGCCGGGATTGCGCTTGAGAACTGGACCGTGACCTCGCGGGGCGCGCCGACGATCGAACAGGTACGCGGGGCGCAGAAGCTTTTTCAGCGTATCGCCTACCCTGCACTGATGCATTGCAAGTCGGGCGCGGACAGGGCCGGGCTGATGAGCGTGCTCTACCTTCATTTCCGCAAGGGCGAGCCGATCGACAAGGCAATGCGGATGCTAGGCTTGCGTTACGGGCACGTGCGGGCCGGGATGACGGGCATCATCGACCATTTCTTCGAGCAATATTTGGCGCTCGGTGCGCCGAAGGGCATGTCGTTGATCGAATGGATGGAGCGCGACTACGATCCCGTGAGGCTAAAATCCGAATTCCGCGCCGGGTGGTGGGGGAACGTGTTGGTCGACAAGATCTTGAGGCGTGAGTAATGAGACCTGAGATTCGCACCGCGTTCGTCAAGGCGAACGGATTGACGTTCGAGGTCGATCAGTGCGGATCGGGGACGAAGTTCGCACTGCTGCTGCATGGGTTTCCGGAATCGAAGTTTTCGTGGCGCCATCAGATGCCGTTGCTCGCCGAGCTTGGCTACACGGTTTGGGCGCCGAACTTGCGCGGCTACGGGAAGTCGTCCAAGCCGCCTGCCGTCGCCGATTATCACATCGATCATCTGGTCGCCGATGCCGCGGCGCTGATCGATGCAGCTGGTTCGAAGAACACGCTGCTGATGGCGCACGATTGGGGCGCCGTCATCGCGTGGAACCTTGCGATCCGCAAAGTGCGGCCACTCGAGCGGCTTGTGATCATGAATGTCCCGCATCCGGCTTGCATGGCGCGCGAACTGCGTACGTGGGCGCAGCGGCGTAAGTCTTGGTACATTTTCTTCTTCCAGATTCCGTGGCTGCCGGAGCGCGCGTTGGCGCGGCGCAAGGCGCAGGCGGTCGGTCGCGCGTTTAGCGACATGGCCGTCGACAAGAGCCGTTTTCCCGTTGCCGTTACCGACGAATTCCGGCGCAATGCACTTGAGCCCGGCGCGTTGACCGCGATGGTCAACTATTACCGTGCCGCCGTGCGCGCGGGCGAGAAGGCGATGAACCCGGTGCCTGGCACGGTAGATGTGCCGACACTTATGATCTGGGGCGAAGAGGATACGGCCCTGGGCAAGGCAACGACGCTTGGCACCGACAAGTACGTGACCGATTTGACGCTACGCTATCTGCCCGGCGTCTCGCATTGGGTGCAGCAGGAAGCGCCGGAGACTGTGAATGCAATGATCGAGGCTTGGCTGAAGGGCCAGCCGGTGCCGATCGAGGGTGAGATTCTGCGCTAAACCACCGGTGCGGCGAGGCCTGAGGCGATAAAGGCCGCGAGTTCGCGTTTGATCGTGTCGATCGGCGTTGCGGCGGCAGCAGCAGCGATCGGCAATCCTTTCGGGTATTTGCCCGATTTCAAGGTCGTGATCATCATCAGCGACTGTTGCGTCGCCGAGCGCATGAAAGCGAGGCGCCATTTGCGCGTCATCAAATCGTCGGCGAGATGCGGCACGGCGCGCACCAACGCGGCTTCGAACCGTTCGAAGATGCGGATCTGACTTTCCGGGGGCCGCCCCAACTCTTCGAAACCGGGTTCCCAGGTCAGGCGGGAAAGGAAGCGAATGAAGTGCTGCCAGCCGTCTGTTTCGGCTAGCGCCTTATCGACGATCGGGAAAATCATCGCCTCGACGAGTTCTACCGCCGTCGGCTCGCGGCCCTCGTTAAAAGCTTTGGCTTCGACGTCATCGAGCGCGATTGTTCGCAATTGTTCAAGATCGGCGGCGCGGCGATCCAGCACCCTGCGAACAAGGTTTTCCTTCGTTTCGAAATGATAGTTGACGGCGGCGACGTTGACCTTCGCCTTTTCGGTGATGTTGCGAACGGAGGTGCCGGCAATACCGAAGTCGGCGAACAATTCTTCCGCTGCAGCCAAGATACGATCGACCGTGGCAGTGGACTGGGGGGACTCGCGTAGTGACGGTTCTAACTTGACCATACGGGTGACAGCATAACGCGCATATGCGGAGCCACAAGCAATATCTCTATTGCAGCGCACACAGCTTCTGAGGTTGATTTGCCTACATGCGCCAACACTCGGAGGAGTTCCCATGCCTGTGACATATGACGGCCTGATGTCGTTGAAGTCGGAGGCCGATGTTTTCAGTTACGGCGACAGAGAGACGATGCTCTATGCGCTGGGCGTTGGTATGGGGCGCGATCCGATGAACGAGGCAGAACTCCCGTTCGTGTACGAGAACGGTTTGAAAACTGTGCCAACTTTGGCAACCGTCATCGCCTGGGGGCAACGGACGATCGGACAAGCCGGAATCAACTACCTGATGGTCGTGCATGGCGAGCAGCGCCTGACCGTGCACAAGCCATTGCCGGCCTCGGCCACGATCATCGCCGATGAACGCGTGGTCGCGGCGGTCGATAAGGGCGCCGGCAAGGGCGCGTTGATCTATACGGAGAAGGTCATTCGGCTGAAGGATACGAACGAGAAGCTCTGCACGCTGGGCGGCACAATTTTCGCGCGCGGCGACGGCGGATTTGGCGGGCCGTCCACCGGTGGGCCAGAACCGCACGCGATCCCCGAGCGCAAGCCAGACGTTTCGTGCGAAACGGACACGCGGGTCGATCAGGCGCTGCTTTACCGACTGTCTGGAGATCGCAATCCGCTGCATTCGGATCCGAAGGTCGCCAAGATGGCGGGGTTCCCGCGGCCGATCCTGCATGGGCTTTGCACCTATGGGACGGTATGCCGGGGCGTTTTGCAAACGATCTGCAACTACGACCACACGATGATTGCAGGATTCGATGTGCGCTTCTCGGCGCCGGTGTTTCCGGGCGAGACCATCGTCACCGAGATGTGGAAGGACGGGAACGTCGTTTCATTCCGATCGAAGGTGAAGGAACGCGACGTCGTCGTGATCAACAACGGCAAATGCACGCTGACGCATTGACCGCGTTCGAGCCGTTCTACGATCCGATTGGCGAACCGGCCGAACTCATAGCAGCGGGCCGCGCCGACGAAATCGTTGCGCGCTGCGAAGGCTTGCTGAGGGCTAATCGTGCGGGGATCTTGACGCGGGTTGCCCTGGGGCGCGGGCTTGTTGCGCTGAGGCGTACGCCGCAAGCGATCGAGGTGTTGCGTGAGGCGAGCTTGCTGTCGCCCGATACGGCCGAGGTCGTGTTGGCGTTCGGCGAAGCGTTAGCCGCAAGCAACGCCCTGCCCGCAGCGATTAGCGAGTTTCAGCGTGCAGTACGTCTTGCACCCAACGACGGGCGACCCCATTGGCAGATCGCGCTGTTGTGGCTCGCCGCGGGCGAACCGGACAAGGCGGAGGCCGAAGCCGACCTCGCCGCACGGCTGGGCGCTGCGGACGATGACGCCGTACTCACTCTTCGGTCGACGGCTGCACGAATGCGGACGGCAGAGCGCGCCGACGCGGGTTATGTGCGCACGCTCTTCGATCAATTCGCTGCAGATTACGACACGCGGATGCGCGGGCGGCTTGGATATGCCGCGCCTGGCATCTTGCGGGACTTGGCAGGGTTGCTCATCGATCCCAGCGCGCGGTTCGATTTTCTCGATCTTGGGTGCGGCACAGGCCTCAGTGGGCTGGCGTTCAGACCGGTAGCGAGGTCGCTTGTCGGCGTCGATCTATCGCCAAGGATGTTGGACATGGCGCGCGAGCTGAACATCTATGACAGGCTGATCGAGGCCGATGTCGAGACGCTCGATATTGCCGCCACGTTCGACATCATCGTTGCTGCGGACGTCCTCGTCTATCTCGGCGATCTCGCCAAGCTCTTCGCCGCGGTTCGCGCGCGATTGAAGCCAGAGGGGCTTTGGTTGTTCACGACCGAGAAGAGCGAGAGCCCAGATTTCTGCTTGGGTGAGAAGCGGCGCTACCGTCACAGCGGGACCTATTTGCGCGAGATCGCGGACTCCCATGGCTTTGATGTCGCGAGCTTGGTCGAGTGTGTCACCCGCTACGAAGCTGGGGTCGCGGTTCCGAGTTGGGCGGCGGCGTTGCGCGCGCGACACTAGGCGCTCGCTTGCGCTGACGGGATTGCCGGGTCCGCCCGCGGAAACCATCGGCTAAAGATTGGACATTCGGTCGTGGATTTGTGGCGCGGATTTGGGGTATAGACCCCTCCTTCATCGTCCCTGGGTTGTCGAGGTTTGTGCTATGCGGGTTTTCATCGTTGCTGCGGCAGTTTCAGCGTTGTTTGCCGGTGCCGCGTTCGCCGCCGATGCGGCTAAGCCCGCGAAGACCGTCGATATCAAAAAACAACTCGGCGACAAGTGTGGCGCGGCGCCTTACGGCCTCGTCGATCTGAACGGCAAGACGGCGTCGAAAGAGGAACTGGAAGAAGCGAAATTTCAGGTCACGAGCTTCATTACGCAGGCCGACGTCTATCAAGAATGCGTTTGGAAACTTGCCGAGACCTACGCTGCCGTTTTGACCGATTCCGATAAACGCCTTCTCGCAACGGCTTTGAAGGTCAGTCAGGACGAGAAAGAGGCGGTCGGCAACGGCTTCAACAACGCGGTGTGTGAGTACAACTTGGCGCACAAGATCGCGGACAAGGATTGCAAAGACGGCAAGATGATCGTGAAAGCGGCGGCGCAACCCGCGGCGACAGCGACGACCGTGAAGCCAGCGGCGGCGCCGGCGAAACCTGCGACGCCTGCAACCCCAGCGAAGCCGCAGTAAGCTCAATATCACGCATGTCGTGCCTGCCTGCGGCGGAAAGTCGCCAGGCATGAGATTGCTCGCCGCAAGATTGCCACACGCGTGCCCTGCGTGAGGCGTATTTGGGCGTGAGCTTCTCCCTCGAGAGACCCCGAAGGAGAAAGCCCCGTGACCAGTGTTGCCCGCGTTTCATTCCGTCAATCATTGACCACGTCTGCCGCCATTGCGGCGTTGCTCGTTGGCGCGCTGTTGCTCGCCGGGTGCGATCAACAGGTGGCCGGCAACGACAGGAAGCAGCCCGAGAAAAGTAAGGTCGGCCGAAGCGGCGAAGAGAAAGAAACAGACGCCCTCAGCGCGAACGATGCTGCAGCGCCGGAGCCGAGCGTTACGGGTTATGCTTATGCGCCCCCGCCGCCGCCGATGATGTTCCCGAAACCGGAGGTGACTGACAAGTTTCCGGACGCGAAGCCCAATCCGGTAAAGCTCGTGAGCGAAGAACCGGTCTCGACATTTTCTGCTGACGTCGACACGGCGTCATATGCGGTTGTGCGGAAGTTCCTGAACGACGGCGCACTGCCGCCTGCGGATGCGGTGCGCATCGAGGAGATGGTGAACTATTTCGACTATAGCTATCCCCTGCCCGACAACCGCACGCAGCCGTTTCGTCCATCGGTCGCCGTTTATCAGACGCCGTGGAATCCGGACACGCAGATCGTCCACATCGGCATCAAGGGCTTCGACATTCAGCGCAGCGAACGGCCGACAGCAAATCTTGTGTTCCTGCTCGACGTGTCCGGATCGATGGACGAGCCAAACAAACTGCCGCTTGTGAAGAAAGCGATGCGGATGCTGGTGAACGAGCTTGATGCGAATGATCGCGTTTCGATCGTCGTCTATGCGGGTGCGGCCGGCACTGTACTGGAGCCGACGCCAGGGTCTGAGAAGGGCAAGATCTTGGCTGCGATCGACGATCTGACGCCGGGTGGGTCAACTGCCGGGGCTGAAGGCATCCGCCAAGCCTATCAGCTGGCGCGATCCGCCTTCGTCAAAGACGGCGTCAACCGCGTGATCCTGGCGACGGACGGCGACTTCAACGTGGGCATCACCGATCCGAACCAGCTTGAGGATTTCGTGACGCGCGAGCGCGAGAGCGGCGTGACGCTCACCTGCCTCGGTTTCGGGACTGGAAACTACAACGACGCGCTGATGCAGAAGTTGGCGCAGAAGGGCAACGGGAACGCTGCCTATATCGACACGATCAACGAGGCGCGCAAAGTGCTGGTCGAACAGGTCGGCGGCACGTTGTTCACGATCGCCAAGGACGTGAAGTTTCAGGTCGAGTTCAATCCGGCGCGGGTCAGCGAGTATCGGCTGGTCGGCTATGAAACGCGGCTGCTCAATCGGGAAGACTTCAACAACGATAAAGTCGATGCTGGCGATATCGGTGCGGGCCACACGGTGACGGCACTTTATGAGATCGTGCCAACAGGATCGAACGGTCACTTAATGGATCCGCTGCGGTATCAATCGAAGGCCCCCGCGGTTGCGGCGAACGCCACGGGCGAAATCGCGTTCCTGCGCATGCGCTACAAGCTGCCGGCAGAGAGCCAGAGCCGCTTGATCGAGCGGCCCGTGACCGATCGTGACAAGGTCGAAGACGTGCGCGGTGCGGGTGAGGATTTGCGGTTCGCGGCGGCAGTGGCTGGGTTTGGACAACTACTGCGGAACGACCCTTACATGAAGAACTTCGGCTACAAGGATGTGGCCGAGTTGGCGAACGGTGCGAAAGGGCGCGATACCTACGGCTACCGGTCAGAGTTCGTGCAGATGGTGAAGCTCGCGCAGGCGCTGCCATCGATCCCCGCGCTCGAGCATGACGGTCAAGGTGGACCGGACTAGGCAGCAAAAAGGGCGGCCAATGGCCGCCCTTTCGTTTGAGGAGTTCGCGTTAGCTACCAGGTGGCGCGGAGGCCCGCGGAAGCCGCATGCGTGTTCATGGTGCTCGAGAACAAGGCGTTGTAGTCGAGGAAGACGGTGACGCTTTTCGAGATCTCTGCACCGAGCCCTAAGTTGGCAACGATCGTGTCGCGCGCTTGTTCGGCCGAGATGATCTGGAATTGCGTCGCCGGATCTTCGAGGAACGCCGCCGAGAAGGCTTGGTTGTCGTCCATGAACTCGTGGCGCCAGGCGATTTCGGCCACCGGCACGAGGCGGACACCGCCCGCAGCCCAAGCACCCGAGAGACGCAAGCCTAACGTGGTAGTCAAGCTGTCGGCATCTGAGTCGGCAACCAGCAGGTCGAACGCGCCGGCGCCGGATTCGACGAAGCCGTCGGTCGATGTCGAAGCATAGCCCAAGCCAAGGAACGGCGAGAAGTCGATGCGGCCGCTGTCGTAGATGACGCCCGCTTCCGTGCGGATTCCGAACGCGTTGGCGTCATAGTTCGAGGAGGCAACAACCGGCGGGTTCAGCGTCACGTCGATCAGGCGCGTCGCGCTAATGTCGTGGAAGCCAAAGCCGATTTGCGCGTCCGCGTACCAGGTTTGCGCATTGTACGCGCCGTAGCCTGCGAACTGGAACGTGTCGATGTCGGCGCTGTCGCGCAGCGTGTCGAATTCGACGTCGGTGGAGGACCAACCGATGGCGCCACCGATGTTCCAACGATTGTCGACCGCGAAGTCGAGACCGCCGGCGAAGCCGCCTGTGTCTTGGTTGTAGCCGGCCGCCTCTGCGTCACCGTCGCTCTCCGTCCACGAGCCGTAACCACGGCCCCAGATCGACATGCCGCCACGCATGCCCATCGGACGATGCGGCGAGTCGCTGGCGACGTTTGGTGGGGTCGCGTCGGCATAGCGGCGCAGCGCCACTTCAGCCATCGCCGAGCCGCCACCCGAGCCGCGCAGATCGTCAAGACGCGCACCGACGGCGTCGTTGAAGCCTTGGGTGACGCGCAAGCCCGCCTCTTGGAGGCTGGCGTGTTCGGACCCGCTGAGGTCGTCGTAGACGCGGGCGACTTCCGCTTCCGAGCCCGCGGGGATACTCAAGAGATAGTTGAAGAGATCCGTGAAGTCGGCGCTATAGCCGCCGGCATTGTAGATCGTCTCCAGCGTGTTGCCGACGGTGATCTGGTTTTGCGATAAGCTGGTCAGGGCCAACGCGGTGCTGAAGCCTTGACGGGTCAACGTTATGTCAACGTCGCTGGCATTCACGGTGGCCACGCCGCCGAAGAAGATCGAGTTCGTATCGATCGTGCCTGCGTTCGTGAACGTGCCCGCGGTCGTGCCGAGGATCACGTTTTGGTAGACGAACGTGTCGCCTCCGATGCTCGCGAACGTGTCCCCTTGAATGTAGGCCGCGATATTGCCGCCAAGATTTGCCGTACCGCCGACATTGATCACGCCGTAGGCGCCGGGCGTCGTGTCGGACGTCAGCTGGAACTCTAGGGTGCCGGCGGTCTGCGTGTAGTTGCCAGTCAGATTCACGATCGTATCGTCGTCGAGGTAAACCGTGCCGGTACCGCTGTGCGTCATGCTGGCCGCGGTGATGGTGACACCCGTGCCGGTCGAACCGCGCAATGCACCGCCGATAACCGCTGTGCCCGAACCCTGCATGTCGAATTGGTCGAGACCCGTTGCGGTCCCGCGCAGATAAGAGAACGTGCCCGAGGCGTGCATGATGAAGTCGTCGTTGCCCGCCGCGTCGCCCGTGACATCGCCGTCGAGCGTGCCGCCGTCGCCGTTAAAGACGTCGGCCTGCGTGTTCTGCAAGTTGAGCGCGGTTGCCACGATCGCACCTGAGCCGCCGCGAATCAAACCTGCCGTCTGCGTGATCGTGTGACCCGCGCCGGCGGCGCTCAGGTCGATGCCCGCGCCGGTCTGGCCGACGATCGTGCCGGCGTTGGTAATACCGCCGGTGACGGAGCCGTCCACCATAATACCGTTTATGAGGCCGGTGATCGTTCCGGTCGCAGCGTTCGTAATTGCACCGATGACGGGTACCGTCGCGCCAATGCCGATGCCGTTGCCGCTGGATGCGCTGATAACACCAGTGTTCGTGATGTTACCTGTGAAGGCCGTCGTCGCATCGACGTAAATGCCCGATGAACCTCGACCATATATGGTGCCGTTGTTGACAATATCGCCGAGGAACGTGCCGGCGCCGACTTGAATGCCGTCGTTACCGCCATCGATGAGCGCATTGTTGGTGATCGTACCGGTGAAGGTTGTCGCGTACGCGCCGATGCCGTCGCCAATGGCCGATACGATGGTGCCTGCGTTCGTGACGTTACCCGTGAAGGACGTGCCGCCAACGCTCACACCGGTGTTGTCGGCGCCGATCGTACCAGTCGCGTTGTTGACGATATTGCCGGTGAACACCGTCGCGCCAGTCAGGACGATGCCGAGTGAGCTCGTGTTCTCGCCCAGGATGCGCCCGGAATTCGTGATGTCGCCGTTGAACGTCGCGCCGCTGATCGCGATTGCTGTCGCCGAGGTGCCGGTGACCTCGATGAGCGCCCCTTCGTTATTCGTGATGCCGCCCGCGATCGTGCCATTCGTCAGTTCGATGCCGTTCGCCGAGTTTTGTCCTTGAATGGTGCCATCGTTCGTGATGCCGCCTTTCAGCTGAGCGCCTGCACCGCTGACTTGTATCGCGGCCGTCGACGTGCCGACGATCACGGCATCCTCGTTGTTCACGATGCCGCCGCGCAATTCGAACGCGGCGCCGCTCATATCAATGCCGATCGCGCCCGAGATCAGACCATTGTTCGTGAGGCCACCGTTGATGTCGCTGTTCACGCCCAAAAGGACCGCGGCGCTGCCGCCCAGGATCGTCCCGTCGTTCAGAAAGCCATTGTCGAGCGAGCTGTCGCCGTCGAGTGCGAAGCCGTACAGGCCGCCGTCCAGCGTGCCGCTATTTGAAAAGCCCCCGTCGACCTGCGAGTTTGCCTGAATCGAAATCGCATTGTTTGCGGCCAACATCTGGCCGACGTTTGTTATCGCCCCGGCGAGGTAGCTGCTGTCGACCACAAGCGCGTCGGTCGGCGCACTCATATTAAGGCCATTGTAGAAGCTGTCGCCATTCGCATCGGCGTAGACCGTCGCGTTTGTGTCGATCAGAACCCAATCGGTTTGAGTGTTGACGATCGCGTCACTGGGCAGCGGGCCCGAGACGGTTTGCGATGCCATGGCCGGGCTGGCCGCACCGAGCGCCGCAATGACGGCCAACGATGCACCGGACAATAATTTGGCCGAACGAGTACGCATGCAATTCCCCTCGCGTTAACATCTTGATGCTCGGGGATATGCCCGGCCGCGCTCTGCCCGGAGCGCGGCCGACCCACCGCCAGTCGAAACATCGTCACGTTCGGGGATAGGTGGTTAATCCTACCAAGGTCTTAATCGCGTTCGGCGGCATTGGGATTTCGCTAAGAAGTTGGTTCTTCTGACCGCGCAATGTGATCGGAAGATCACAAAAATGACGAAGGGCGGCCGCGATGGCCGCCCTTCGTACAGGCGATGGAACAGGTGATTCGCAGGCTTACCAGGTGAAGCGGACGCCGCCCGAAGCGTTGGTGAGCGATGCGTCTGCATTGTACTGGCCGTTGACGTCGAAGAAGACTTCGAAGTTCGTCGTCACGCCGAACGTCGCACCGCTGGAGATGACAAGGCTGTCGGCCTTCACCTGCGAGGAGACGATCGACATTACGACCGACGGATCGTCGATGAACGCGGCCGAGAAGGACGAATTGTCGTCCATGAACTCGTGGCGCCAACCGATCTTGAAGTCCGGCACGACCGGCGTCTTGGCCATCATCCACTGACCTGACGCACGCAAAGCCAAGGTCGTCGACAGGCTTTCTCCGTCGGCGCCGTTCACGATCAAGGCGTAACCCGTCGTGCTGCTTTCGGTGAAGCTGTCGGCGCTGGAGTCGATATAGGCGACGGCGACCGATGGCTGCATGTTCACGCGACCCAAGCGCCAGATCGCTCCGAGTTCACCGTTAACCGACCACGCGGACGCGTTGTAGCTTGCGGTCGCGATGTCGGAGCCCGCGGGCGCCGGCAGATCGATCGAGCGCAGCGTGCCGATGTCGTGCCAGGCGTAGCTTCCCTGGCCGTCGAGGTAGAAGCGACCGAAACCGTACGAACCGAACAGGTTGACCTGCCAAGATTCGATATCGGCCGTATCAGGCGACGCGTCGAACACCACGTCCGACGTCGCGTAGGCAGCCGAGGCGCCGATCGTCGTGTTCGGGCTTGTTGCCATGTCGACACCGACGATGCCGCCTTGCGAGTCGTGGTCGTAGCCGGATGCGTCCGCATCGGTATCGACGTTGATCTCGTTCTCGAAGGCGCGACCCCAGACCGACCATCCGCTGGCGCCGCGGCTCATACCTTGGCTGCCGCGCAGACCCGACGTTGTGGCGTCAGAGGCAATGGCGACAGCTTGAGCGTAGCGTTGGCCCGGTGTGCCGGACATGCGTACACCGTCTTCGCTGAGAAGGACGGCGTCCAGACGCTCACGCACGAGGCCATTTATCGAGTTGGTCAAGTTCTGCACCGCTTGACCGACTTGCGCGTGTTGCGAGCCGGACAGCTCGATCAGCATGCCTTGCGCTTCCGCCGCAGTGGAGGCGGAGAACAAAGCCTCGATCGCATCCTGCAAGTCAGGCGAGTAGCCGCCTGCCACGTAGATTGTTTCGAGCGCGTTGCCGACGGCTTGCTGATTGTGCGACTCGGCCACAGAACGTCGCCAGTGCCAGACGATTGAGAAGTAAGTCGACCGTCCCGTCGCCGTCATACTGCGCCGAGCCGGTGAAGAACGGGGACGACGTCAGAATGGTCGCGGAGTTTGCGAACGTTCCGGTGAGCGTGCCGGCGGTGATCACGTCGTTATAGACGAGCGTGGTCGTGGTCAGCAGCGGAGCCGCTGCCATTGTGACCGGATCGATGAACGCACCAACGTTAGCACCTGTGATTGTGCCGGCTGCCGTCGAGATAAGGCCCGCGTCTTCGACGCCTCCAGGCAAGCTCACGTGGAACTCGATGAGGTCGCCGGTGTCGACGTAGAGGTCGTTCAATGTGATCGTCGTGTCGTCGTCGAGATAGAATTGTGCGCCGGTGCCGTTGCCATACATGTGATCGGCAGTGACGGTGACGCCTGCTCCATCGACACCGCGCGCGTCGCTACCGAGAACAAAGAGACCCGTGCCGTCGTTGTCGAGGTGATAGATTCCCGTCGCCGTGCCGCTGGCGTAAGCGAACGTGCCTGAGCCGCTGGCGCTGAAATCGTCAACGCCGTCCGCGAGAATGTCACCTGCCACGACACCGCCCCGGCCGACGAAACTATCGGTGTCGCCGTTGACCAAGTTGAGCGCGACGGGACCGGTGATCGAGCCCGCGGTTTGCGTGATCGTGTGATCGGCCGTGGCGCCGGTCATGTCGATGCCGGTGACGGTGGCTGTGATGTCGCCTGAGTTGAAGATGCCGCCGACGACCTGGCCGTCGATGTTGATGCCGACCGCGGGGTCGATGCTGTTGGTGTTCGTCAGCGCACCCTGGACGACGCCATTGATATAGATGCCGTTGGAGCCCGCCGTGATTTTGCCGTCGTTGGTTACGTCACCGGTGATGGTACCGTTCAACACGATGCCGTTGTTTGTGCCGTTGAGATTGCTGGTGTTTGTCACCGAGCCATCGATCAAAGCGGCGGTCAGGGCGATCGCCGTCGAGCCGGTGATGTCGCCGTTGTTTGTTATGTCACCGGCGATCGTCCCGGTGCCGACCATGATGATGCCTTGGTTGCTGGCCGTGATCGCACCGTCGTTCAGGACGCTGCCGTTAAAGTCCGTGCCGGTCCAGCTGAAGCCGGCGCCGCCTGCGGTGATAACGCCGTCGGCGTCGTTGACGAAGTCACCGCCAATATCCGAGCCGAATACTCCAACGCCAACGCCGTTTGCCGCCGAAACCGTGCCGCTGTTCGTAATGCCGCCCGTGAACGTCGCGCCGGCTATGACGATGCCCGCCGAGTCGCCTTGGATCGTGCCGGTGTTCGCGATGCCGCCTGCGAACGTCCCGCCGAAGAGGCCGACCGCTGTGCCGCTGGTGCCGGTTGCGGAGATCACGCCGGAGTTGGTGAGCCCGTTCTGCACCGACCCGGCGATCATCAAAATGCCGATGCCGCTGGTCGCGTTGGCGCTAATGTTGCCCTGGTTGTCAATGCCGCCGGCCAACGTGCCGCCAGCGATTACGATCGCTGCACCGCTGGACGTTGTCGCCGTGATGTTGCCGGTGCTCTGATTGAGAATCTGCCCGGCGACTGTCGCACCGTTTAGGACGATGCCGGCGTCCGAACCAGAGATAACGCCCGAGTTGTCGATGTTGCCGGTAAGCGTGCCGCCGCTTAGACGTATCGCCGTCGCTGTTCCCGCGAAACTCGCAGAGATCGTGCCTGAGGCTTGGTTGATGATAGATCCGGCGATGACACCGCTCGTCAGGTTGATGCCGACGGCGGACCCTGCGCTGCCCGCACCAATCACACCGCTGTTGTCGATGTTGCCGACCAGCGCTCCAGTTGTGTTGATGAGGACAGCATTCGCATTGCTGGCAAAGAACGCGAGGATCGTTCCTGTATTGTTGATGGCGCCATCGGCGACCGTTGCGGA
>JBGAPZ010000008.1:0-106908 GCA_044220975.1 Micropepsaceae bacterium
GAACTGCTGCAGTTCGCCGACGCGAAGGTCGCACAATTGATCGGCCAACACGCGACGTTCACGGTGAAAGAGGCCCTCGAAGGGCGGGTGCAGGCGATTAGCGGCGCGATCGCCGCACTCGATTTGCAATACCCGGATTTTACCAAAGCGATGCGTACGCGCTATCTGGAGCGGCTCGCGATTGGTTTGGAAGAGGCCGAGTACAGCGGGCAGCACGCGCAGTCGCTTATCTCGACCGAGGTGTTCGAGAGCCTTGAAGAAGACCGCTCGGCGCGGCGTCAGGTTGCTTCGGCGCGGCCGCAACTCGACCTTGGTTTGAAACTGACGGAGATGCTGGCGAAGGTGCCGATCTTTGCGGGCCTGAAGGAGGATCAGATCGCCCGGTTGGCGCAGATGCTGACGCCGGAATTGTTTACGCCGGGCGAGCGCATCATTCGCGCGGGCGATCAGGGCGACAAGATGTATTTCATCGCGTCGGGCATCGTGGACGTTCTGGTCGTGCCGGATCCGGTCAGGCTGAAAACCGGCGACTTCTTCGGCGAGATGGCGCTGTTGAACGACAAGCCCCGCAACGCCGATGTCGTGTCCGCGGGTTACACGAATATGCTGGTGCTCAAGCGGCGCGACTTCGATGCGCTGCTGAAGGCGCATCCGGGCATGCGCGAGAAGATCGAGGATATCGCGCGCAAACGCGAGGTCGAGAATACGCGGCCGCTGACGTTGGCAGGGAAGTGAACATGACGACGAGGGTTTGGTTTGTGGCGGCGCTGGCGTTCGCGGCGAGCCCAAGTGCTTGGGCAAACGACTCGAGCGCAGCGCTGGGCGCGGGCGGGATCACGCTGACGCAGAGTGCGGACATTCGCATGGCCAGCGAAGATCTTTACGTCAGCCGCGACGTGATCCGTGTGAAGTACGCCTTTGTGAACGAGAGCGGAGCGCCGATCACCACGCGCGTCGCCTTTCCACTACCCGAAGCGGACATGGAGGCGTTGAGCGAAAGCGATGTGGGCTGGCCGACAGACGATGTGGACAACGTTGTCGATTTCCACGTCACCGTCGATGGTCGCGCTGTGAAGCCTTCGTTGGAGCGCAAAGCGTTTTTGAAGGGTGTCGATGTCACGGATGTGTTGACCCGTTTCGGCGTGCCCATCAGTCCGAAAGCACAGGACGCGGCTGCGGTTGTGAACCGCTTGTCGAAAACCCAGAAGCAAGAGCTTGTGACGCGCAAGCTCATCACGGCGACAGATGATTGGACGCAACTTTTGTGGGTCGTGAAGAATACCTACCACTGGGAGCAGACGTTTCCGGCAGACCGGCCTTTGCGGGTGGAGCACACCTATAAGCCGGTTGTCGGCGGGCATTTCATTTCGCCCGAACCGCTGGCGGATGATGGCTACCGGCGCATGTTCTGCATCGACGAGCCGACGCGCAAAGGCATCGAGACGCGTATGCGCAGGCAGGGCAAGCGCGATCAAAGCACGATATTGATCGCCTCGGTCATCGAATACGTGCTGACGACCGGCAAGAACTGGAAGGGGCCGATCGGGCAGTTCAAGCTGACGCTGAACAAGGGACGCAAGGACAACATCATCTCGTTCTGCATGGACGGCGTGAAGAAGACGGGCCTGACGACCTTCGTTGTCGAAAAGCAAAACTTCGAGCCGGAGAGCGATCTGAAGGTTCTGATCGTCGGTACGCCGAACGAATAGACGCGGCTGACGCCTATTTCCCCGTCACGCGGCCGCCCCAATTTGAGAACAGTTCCCCGACGCAAGCGCCTGTGGATCTATCGGCGATATCTTTGCGCGCGTTGATTTCGAGGTCGCCGAAGGCATCTTCGACCGTGACGCCCAGACCGCCAGCGGCTTCTGCGCGGGCCGCGATTTCTGCGGCGAGTGCACGGCAGGGGTCGACCTGGCCATACATCACGAAAAGCGGGCCGAAGAGTGCGAGTTGGGCCAGCACGATCAGAAACGCGATACTGCGCATGAAATTTCCTCCGGTTCTTAACCGGAGGTTACCGCGATCAGCGATCGCCGGGAATGTCCCCGCGGGCGCCAGGCGAACACGACCCATAACCAGCGCGCCAGCCGGCGCGATAGCCCTCGCTCACGTCCCAAAGCTGCTGGTCGCGCACCGGCTTTGTGACAGGCGTACCTGGCGAACGAGCGGTTCCAGTCGCGCAACCGTCGGAGAAGCCCGAGTCGTAGTCCGGGTCGTTGTCGTATTGTGTCGTGCCGCAGCTGCCTAAGGCAAACGCGGCAAACAACACGGCGAAAGCTGTCGGTAAACGCATCAACTGATCTCCGGACGCTTCGTTCCTTAACACGCGCTTAACCGGGCCGATGGCGGTACGTCAAGCCTCGTGCGTGCGGGTGTGTCGAAGCTCACGATCTTGTTCGGCGCAATTCGAGATAATTGCACGTCTGGCGCTTAAACGCAGCGCAATTTGCGTGCGCTAGCGTTGCCGTCGACATCTGGGCATGGAGTGAAAGTAATGCAGTCGATGCGCGTTGTGGTTTTCGCTTCACAGAAGGGCGGATCGGGCAAGACGACGTTGGCGGGCCACATCGGCGTGCAAGCCGAGCTCGCGGGTGCAGGACCCGTGGCGCTGATCGACACCGACCCGCAAGGCTCGCTTGCGAAATGGTGGAACTGCCGCGAGGCCGCGACGCCGGCGTTCATCCACTCGGTGTTCACGAACTTGGTGCACGACCTCGACGAGGCCCGCGCGCAAGGCTTCAAGCTGGTCGTGATCGACACGCCGCCCGCTGTTACCAAGGCAATTTCGGAAGTCATCAGCTTCGCAGATCTGGTCGTGCTGCCGACGCGTCCGAGCCCGCACGACTTGCGCGCGGTCGGACCCACGATCGACATTTGCGAATCCCGCAAGAAGCCGATGCTGTTTGCGCTGAATGCGGCGACAGCGCGCGCGAAGATCACGATGGAAGCGGCCGTCGCGCTTTCGCAGCACGGAACCGTAGCGCCGGTCACAATTCACAACCGCACGGACTTTGCGGCGTCGATGATCGATGGGCGCACGGTGATGGAGATCGAGCCTGACGGGAAGTCGGCCGAGGAGGTTCGCGACCTTTGGGAATACATCGACGCGCGCTTACTGCGTCGCGACGTGAGGACGCCCGAGTCGAGCGATGTCGTGCCCCTGCGGCGCAACGTCAATGCGCTTGGGCGCGAAGTGCCGACGTTCGGCCGCCGCGCGAATTAGTTTCGGTCAACGAACGAGGGCCGTTTCTCATGTCGAAATATGCATCGCTCACTGCAGGTATTCTGGCACGCAAAGGCGAGGCGGAGCCGACGGCAACGCCGTTTGCAGACCAAATGCTTACGCGCGTCGGCTGTCCCGCGCCCGAGATCTCAGGGCTTACTCCCATGCACGGTCACACACACGTGCACGCGGAGCACGGTCTTGCAAAGCAACAGGGCCTCAAACCCCCGCCGCCCAAGCCGCTCGACCCATTCGGTTCGTTCGGCCGCCGTGTCACGAGCGATACGAACGTGTCAGTTCTACCGATGCCGGCGTCGGTTCGAGATGTGTCTCACGACGAGGAGGAGCATGTCGTCGACAGTCACTGCGGCACTTGCCCTGGACCGTCGCTTGAGGAAGCCGGCAAGACCTATCACGTCAATCTGCGACTGAAGCGCATGCGCTTTGTGAAACTGAAGCTCTCGGCAGCTCTGCTGCGCCGCCCGGTGCAAGACATTGTGGCCGAAGCACTTGACCACTGGTTCGAGACGCTGCCCAGCGACGTGCTCGGCGACTGCGCTTGTCTCAAGGCGCGCTGCGACTAACCTCGACGTGCGCGCGAAAATCGGCGCCTAATTTTCCTAAATTCGTCGTCGATTCCTTGTCAGGATGGAAGGACCTTTCAGCGATCTTGGAAACACCCAAGCTCGCGAAGGTCCGCCAAATGCTTTTGATCTCATTCTTCCGCCGCTTCCGTGACGATCGCCGCGCCAATACGGCCATCATGTTCGCGTTGTCACTGCCCATTCTCGTCGGCATGAGCGGGCTCGGTGTCGAGACGGGCTACTGGTACTTCAAGCAGCGTGAGTTGCAGACGGCGGCAGACGTTGCGGCGATTGCCGGCGCAGTCGAAAAGCGTTCCGGCAAAAGTAACGGCGTCATTACAGCTGCGGCTACGGCCGAAGCTATTGAGCACGGTTACGTCGCAGGCTCGATCACTGTCAACACGCCACCGACCTCGGGTAGCCACATCAACTCGACCTCGGTCGAAGTGTTGTTGACGATGCCGGCGGAACGATTTTTCTCTCAGATCTATTCGGAAAGCGTTGTCACGCTGCACGCGCGCGGCGTGGCGACGGCGAACAACGGCGGCGAAGCGTGCATCTTGGCGCTCGACCCGACGGCGAGCGGCGCGGTGACGTTTACCGGCAACAACTTAACGCTGATCAACGGCTGCAACGTGATGTCGAACTCGTTGAGCAACAGCTCGCTCATCGTCAATGGCTCGGCGGACGTGACGGTGCCGTGCGTTTTGGCGGCGGGCGGTTTGTCCGTCGACGACGGTCTCAACCTGACTGATTGCACCGAACCGCAGGCCAACGTGCCGCCGGCCACCGATCCGTTCGGCGGGTTGGCGCAACCGTCCGTCAGCGGGCCGTGCCTGACCTTGCCCAGCAGCACCGGGGCGGCGACGTTGTCGCCCGGGCGTTATTGCGGCGGCGGCAATCTGAAAGGCGTGAAGACCTTTTTGCCGGGCACCTATGTCATGGACGGCGGCGACTTTCGCATCAACGCCAGCGCCGACGTAAGCGGAAGCAACGTGACGTTCTTCATGACGAACAATGCGACGACGAACTTCAACGGTACGGCGAAGATCAATCTCACTGCGCCGACAAGCGGCACGTACAAGGGCATCGTGTTCTACGGCGATCCCGACAACACCTACAATTCGAACAAGTTCAACGGAACGGCGGACTCGATGCTCACCGGAGCGCTCTACTTCCCGAACCAGGACGTCGAGTTCCTCGGTAACTTCTCGGGACAGAACGGTTGTATGCGGGTTGTGTCGCGCACGGTGAAGTTCACCGGAAACCTGAACTTGAACTCCGACTGCACTGCGTACGGGCTCAACGGCATGCCGTTGCCCGGTCGCGTGTCGCTGGTTGAGTGATCTTGGCTCTGAACAAAGGAGAAGGGTGTACCATGCTACAATTCCTTCAACGTTTTGCTCGCGACGAACGCGGCGTCTCGGCAGTCGAGTTCGCGCTCTGCGTCCCGGTACTCTTGTTTTCGCTGCTTGGCGTCGTCGATCTCGGCAACGTGGTTTACCAGCGGTCTGATATGGAATCCGCGTTGCGCGCGGGCATCCAGTATTTCATGAACGGCGGCGACAACCTTGCAAGAGCCGAGGAGGTTGTGAACTCGTCGTGGACTACGAAGCCTGAAGGCGTGTCGATCGTCGCCGAGAGAGTTTGCCTTTGCGGTGCCGTTGAGCACGTGTGCAACGCGTTGTGCGAGGACGGGACGTATCCCGCAAGCTACAACCGCTTGCGAGCGATCGCCGAGTTCGAGGGCATTCTCGTGAACAACGAATATTTGGCCGAACAATCGGTTCGCGTGCGGTGAGGATGGTCCCTATGCGTATGTTTTGGACGCGGTTTTGGAAGGCAAACGACGGTGCTTCGGCGCTTGAGTTCGCGCTGATATTTCCGGTGTTTTCTTCGATGCTGTTCGGTACGATCCAGATGGGCCTTGCCTACTACACGGCGGGCAGCGTGCAGTTCGCCTTAGAACGCACGGCGCGTATTACGATGGTCGACCAGGACATGTCGGGCGCTCAAGTGCAGGCTGCGTTCGCCGACCAGTTGTCGACCTTTACGGATGAGGACATCGGTATCAACTACACCGTGGATTCGTCGGGCGACATTCCGATTGCGATCTTCACTGCGAGCTACACTTACCACTTCATCGTCCCGTTCGTTCCGACGTTCGACATCACTTTCCCGGTCGAGACGCGCGTGCCGCTTGAGCCGACCTAGCTGCGCAAAGTTGCGATCAGGTCTTCAATCGCCATTCGTTTGCGGTAGTCGGGGTCGATGTAGCGGGTTTTGACGCGGCCGTCTTGGCCGACCACGAACGTCGCCGGGATCGGCAGGAACCACGCGTCGTTGCCTTGACCTTCACTCGGCACGAAGCCTCCGAGCGTCATCAGGCGCCTCATCTCGTCGCCGACCCAGAAGGCTAGGTTGAGCGAAAGCGCATAACCGTTGTCGAGGTCGGTGAGAACGGGGAACGGCGCGTTCGCTTCGCTCTTCATGATGGTCGAGTATTTCGTCCGTTCGGGCGTAATGGCGATGATCTCGCCTTTGTCGCCCAGACGGTGTTGCGCTTTGCCGAGTGCGTGGGTGTTCAAGCGGCAATATGGGCACCAGTGGCCGCGGTTGAATATGACGGCGACGGGGCCTTTCTCGAGTTCCTCTCCCAAACTGACGAGGCGGCCTTTGTCGTCCGGCAGTGCGAACGGAGGCATCATTTCGCCGACACGCGGCGCGTCCTCGCCGGCTTCGGTCGAGTGCAGACGGGTGACTAGATGGTCGACGCTGCTTGCGAATTCTTCGCTAAGATTTCTGACGGCGTTGGCGACATAGTCGAGCTGCACGCTCAGCGGCACGTCCATGTCGCGCGCGGCTTGGAACGCGGCTTCAAGTTGGGTACCGAGAGGGGCGTCGTTCATCGTTGCCGACTTTTTCAGACCGAGGCTAATCGGCGCACAGTCAACCACAGATGAGGCCGGGCGGCAAAACTGCCGCCCGGAGCAGTGAATTCAGGTCAGTTCACACGCATCATAGGGGTGACGGACGGGACCATCATGCTGCTCAAGGTGCCGATGAGGATGTAGATCACGATCATAACGCCAACGACGGCTAGGGTGTAGACCATCGCCTTGTCTTCGGCGGGCTTCATCAACTTCGGTAGGCCCACATAGAGAAGATAGAGTGAGTAGAGAGCGCCGAGCAGGGCTACGATGCCAAGTTGTGGAAGGATCATCACGAGGCTTGCGACCCAAGACGCGGTGGGCGCGTAAGCGGCCACTTTGAACGCTTGGCCCGCATCCGGCGTACCGCCGAATTGCGGCGCCAGCGCATTGATGACGAGACCGGTAATGTAGACACCGGCAAGGCCGAGGATAACTTGCAGGATGGCTTGGCCCAATGCGGCGCCGGCCGGCAAGCGATACGAGCCAAATCCGAAGCTGATACCGATCACGGACATGCCGATCGCCGTCGCGAGGGCCGCGGCGATAATCAGCGGTCCGACGTAGTTCATGTAAATGCGCTGCACGTTCGCGTCTTCACCGGCAATGACGTCCCATTCGGTTGCGGGCGACAGAATGAGTTTTTGAACGCGTGCAATGATGGCCATAAAATCCATGGGTTCTCTCCTTTTCCCCTCGCGTAACCGGCGGGTCCCGACGCAGGGACACGTGATTCGCGACATGACGGCTATCCTAACCTTTTGCGGTGTGTTTCGGTGATCGTGGACACAATGGTGGTGAATGCGCTTGGTTTTCCGCTGATCCGCAGGACTTAAGAGGCCGTAAGAGGTGCATGGTTCAAAGCCTGAATTTTGCTGGGTCGTCATTCATCGAGGCGCGGGTCATGCACGCGCGCTCACGACCTACGCGCAACAGCTTTGTCTATAGGGTCCCCTATCTCGCGCTGAACGCACGCACGTTGGCCAAGGGCGGACGTTCGGGCGTGCTATCGATCGACGGCGGCAATGTGTTCAGTGTGCGGACTAAAAACTATGGCGCGGGCGGGCTGACCGGCGCGGCATTCGTGCGCGATGTCCTCATGCGGTACCACGTGCACGAGGCTGACGGCGAGATCGTGCTTGTGACGATGCCGGGAATACTGGGCTTTGCGTTCAATCCCGTGAGTTTTTGGCTGTGCTTGGATAGGGACGGGCAACTGCGCGCGGTCATTGCGGAGGTGAACAACACGTTCGGCGAGCGGCACTTCTACGTCTGCAAGCATGGCGACCATCGCGCGATCGAGCCGCAAGACACTGTCGTCGCCGAAAAGATGTTTCATGTGTCGCCATTCATGCCCGTCGAGGGGCACTATCAATTCGCGTTTTCGTGGAATGAAGGCGGGTTCGGAGCGCGGATCGATTTGCACGACGCGGAAGGGCTGATCTTGACGACGTCGATGGCCGGGCGACGCGAGGCAGTGACATCGTGGCTGCTGCTGCGCGGTTTGCTCGCCAATCCGCTGCTGATGTTCAAGGTTTTAGGACTTATTCACTATCAGGCCGTTCGCCTATGGGCGAAAGGCGTGCGGCACTTCCGCAAACCACCGCCACCGGCCGAGCAAGTCACCGGCTAATTGGGGACAGTTTACGGGGTTTTGAGGGCTCGTCGCCTAGTGTCCGCCCCATGGGTGTTCAAGGATCGAGCGCGGTGTTGTTGGTGCTGAGCGGTTTGCTGGCCGCGGCAGGTGTGCTGCAGCTCGTTTCCTTGCCCGGCGCGGCCGAACCGATGGCTGTAGGTCTTGCTGCGTTCGCGGCTTTGCTGCCGGCTGGATATTTCTTGGGGCTCTATGCGGCGCGACCGAAGGCAGAAAAGCCGGTCGTAGTCATTCGCGAAGACGACGGAAGTGCGGTCGTCGTTCCGTTCAGACGCCGCGCTCAGTAATTTTTCGTTTACCAGAAATAGTTGTTCTCGCGACGCTGACGGCTGCGCTCGCGGAGCAACAAGAGCGCGATCGAAATCAGCGCGCCGACGACGATCAGTGCGCCGAAGTTCCAAGATTCTGCCAGCGTGCAAGCCTGGCTGTCGAAGAAGCTGCGGACGCAGGTGGCGTTGCCGAGGGTTTGGATGAGATTGAGCTTGTCCATGACCGCGTCCTCCGTTGGTAGAATCAACCTCGCAAGGGCGGTGCCAGTGGCGGAAATGGGCTGCCAATCCTTAACCAGCGTAGGCAGTTAAGGTTATGCTGTTTCGCATTGGTATCAATTGAGCCAGCCCGCTTCGCGCAGCTCCGGCGCATAGCCTCGACTAACGGGCGCTTCGGTGCCGTTCGTCAGCACAATCGCCAGGCGGCCGTTGTCGCGGCGAACACTTCCAACCGCCGCTTTCGACACCCACCAGGAGCGATGCGTGCGTGCGCCCGGTGTTTGGCCCATCTCGGCGATCGCGTCGGTCAAGCGCAGCAGAAGCAGGTCCGAGCCCCTTTCCGTGTGGATACGCACGTAGTGATCCTCGCCCTGTAGGGCCAGAATCGCAGCGTCTTGCAGTTTGACCGGGAGGCGCTGACTCAGCTTTGGCGGGCGAACGTCGGCAGGGGCGGGCAGGGGGGCGGCTGCTTGCGTCGTGCGCCGAGCCCGTAGAATCGCCCCGATCAGCGACATCAGGATGGTAATGAACCACACATAGAACACGAAGATCGGCGAGAACTCGATTTGTCCGGCCCCGAACACAAGGGCGCCGAAACCGTAGGCCACCAGTGACATGGCTGCGGTCATCAGCGTTGTCACCGTGAAGAAGCGGGCACGCGGGCGGCGATCGAATAAAGGGCTTCGATCGGCCCAGATGTTCAATGCTGCGCCAATGCCCGCACCCAACGCCATGGTCGGCACCCAATAGGCGAGACGCATCCAGAACGGGGCCAAGAACGAGCCGAAGGGACCGAGCAGGGCAAGCACGAAGCCCGGGAGCGTCGCCATCAGCGCGACGGCGATCCACGGGCGTTCCCAGACTTGTGCGAAAAGCGCCTCCCCCATTGGCGCTTCGCGAGTTGCTTCGACATTGTTTTCGCGAAGTTCGCCCTGCATCTGACGGAATTGCGCATGCGGTTCGTCGTTCATGGCGACATATATCGGGGAATGGCTCGCGGGCGGCAATCCCACAGGCGCGACTGCAAAGAGGCGATACCCTTATGGAACGAAACGATACGTGGCCCGACCAGGCCTTTTGGCGCGGCTTCAGGTTCAGGTTGGTTTTCGGGCTACTGGTCACAATCGGCATACTGGGCGTGTGGCTGGCGACCCTGCCGGCGTCCAGCCGAAACGCCATGCTCGACTATTGGTCACGGGTGAAAGTCTCAGCACCGGGCTTTGACCTAGCGCCGCTGCTGGCAGCCCCGTTTTCGGTGCAGATTCATGTGATGGCTGCCGTGGTTGCCCTTGTTGTGGGCGCAATCATCTTCCTGCTTCCAAAGGGGACCGGGTTCCATCGCCTGTTGGGGTGGACCTGGGTGTCGTCGATGATCGTCGTTGCCGCGACGTCGGTTGCCATGATCGCGGACTTCCGGAACGGCATCAACGCGCTGCACATTTTCACGGTCGTGACTGTGCTCTCGCTTTGGATGGGGCTCACCGGCATCCGGCGCGGCGATGTTCGCCGGCACGCCGCTTCGATGGTTGGGCTTTATGTCGGCGGCTTGATCATCGCGGGGGTTACCGCGTTCATCCCCGGAAGGACGATGTGGCAGGTCGTGTTCGGCGGGTAGGGATCAAAGGAAGTGGGTCCACGTCACGAGTGCGAAGCAGGGCAGCAGGATCAATCCTGACCACAGCATGTAGCCGAAGAAGCTGGGCATCTTGATGCCGGCTTCCTCGGCGATCGCTTTGACCATGAAGTTCGGGGCGTTCCCGATGTAGGTGTTGGCGCCCATGAAGACGGCGCCGGCGGAGATAGCGGCGAGCGTTGTTGCAAGCGGGCCCATCAGTTGCTGTGCGTCGCCGCCGGCTGCGTTAAAGAACACGAGATAGGTCGGCGCATTGTCGAGAAAGCTCGACAGGCCGCCCGTCAACCAGAAATACATCGCGTTGTTTGGGCTACCGTCGGCGTTTGAAACGAGCGCGAGGACGGGTGCGAATGCGCCGTCGGTGCCTGCGCGCAGCATCGCGATCACAGGGACGATCGTCACAAAGATGCCGGCGAACAGCTTTGCCACTTCGGCGATGGGCCCCCACGTGAACGCGTTACCGGCGCGGTACGACGCCGGCGTCAGCATCAGCGACAACGCGGAAAGCAGAAGCAAAGCGATCACGCGTACAACGTCTGCGAAGCCAACATGAACGCCCATGACGGTGAGTGCAGCGTCCGTCTTCCACATCGCCGAACCCAAAATCGTGCCTACGACGGCGACTAGGAGAAGGATGTTGCGCCATCCGTGGAGCGTGATCGGGGGCTTGGTGTCAGGCGTCGGATCAGGCTGTTTGCGCTTGTCGCGCAGATAGACGTAGCTGTCGAGCGCGAAGAAGACGGCAAGCAAAATTGCGGTGACCAGTGCCGTCTTGCCGACGAGGTTGACCGTGGGCCAGAAGAAATCCACACCCTTCAGGAAGCCCAGATAAAGCGGCGGATCGCCGAGTGGCGAGAGCGCGCCGCCGATGTTCGACACCAAGAAAATAAAGAAGACGATGACGTGAACATTGTAGCTGCGGTCGTCGTTGGCCCGGATCAGCGGGCGAATAAGCAGGACCGAGGCACCCGTCGTGCCTGTGACGCTGGCGATCAACGTGCCGCCGGCGAGCATCCCGGTGTTCGTCCACGGCGAGCCGTGCAGGTCGCCCTTTAGATAGACGCCACCGGATATCGTATAGAGCGCAAACAGCAAGACGATGAACGGCACGTAGTCGAGCAGCATTACGTGCAGGAGCTCGAACGTCGCCAATTGCGCCCCATAAATGGCTGCGAACGGCACGAGGAACGACAACGCCCAGGCGGCTGTGATCTTGCCGTAGTGGTGGTGCCACAAGCGCGGCGCAGCAAGCGGGAGGACGGCGATCGAGAGCAACAGCCCCACGAACGGGACGGCCCAAGGCGCTGTCAGCGCGGCGCCATTGATGTGCGCCGCGTCTGCAGCCACGGCCGCATCGGCGCCCGCAAGGCTTGCCGCAAAACCGATGGCGGCGGCATGTTTGATGGTAGGTGTCACTAGATTGCGCCCTCTCGCGCCCCCAACTAGCGGATGGCACCGCAACACTTCCAAAGAATTCACCGAAATACAATCGCGCGTTGTTTTTGGCGCGTTGCCTGCGTTGATCGGGCGGATCGGGCTCCTTAGCCTCGCCGCGGTTCAACTTTGTAACGAGGCCCGATGACGGAAGATGCGGACGCCGTTCAACTCGTTGCGCGTGTCGTGGCAGCGTACGTCGCCAACAATCGTATGATGGCGCAAGAGTTGCCGGTGTTCATCGAGACGATACACCGCGCGATCGTTTCGCTTGGCCACGGCACCGTCGTTGAGCACGACGCCCCAAAGCCGGCCGTGTCGGTGAAGCGGTCGGTGACCGACGACCATATCGTGTGCTTGGAAGACGGGCTGAAGTTCAAGTCGTTGAAGCGGCACTTGCGGTCATCGTACGGGCTGACCCCAGAGCAGTACCGCGTCAAATGGGGTCTCGCGCACGACTATCCGATGGTTGCGCCGAACTATGCAGCGCGCCGGTCGACCTTGGCCAAGCAGATTGGGCTTGGGCGCAAGCGCGGCAAGCGACGCTAGGCTGCCCGCGTTTTCTTGGTTTTCGCCTCATCGCCAGCGTCGGTGAGCGACTTGCGTTCGTCGTTGTTCAGCGCCGGAGCGTTGGTCAGGACGAGGCGATCGACCATGTCGCGCCGTGCCTTAGCGTCCTCGTTGAGGCGCAGGACGTGGATATCGGTCGCGCCGGACAGTAGGGCGTCGGCTGCGATTTCGTTGAAGGCGAGCCGGTCGGCCATGTCGGCGCTCTCGCCGATGTATAGCGCTTGCCATTCGCCGGCACGTTGCCGTGCATAGATGAAGATGCCCGGACCCTTCGGGGCGGCTTCTCCCAGACCCAAGATGTCGAACATCAGTAGTTGCGGACCCTCGGGCCCGAGCATGCTTAACGGCCAGAAATGATGGGTCTCTGCACGCGCAAGTTGACGTTCAATTTTGCTTCCCCTGAGGGACGCTCGAAACCTGTGGAGAAAGGGCAAGGCCATAGGACAACCGCCATTTTCCGGTCCGCTAACGCCGGACCTGATGCAGAACTGCTTGATCCGCAACGCGAATCAGCAAGCTGATGGTAGCGGTTCACTGCTCTTTCGCCAGGCGATTTGATCGCCACCACTGCATCTAGTGGGTGTGACGAATCAGGCCCATATCATCATCAATATTTCAAGCAAGTTGAAATTGAAAAACGAAATCACTTCTGCGATGTTTATCCGCAACAAATGGGGGTCTCCCCAACCCGGGGGCGGGGTGGGAGACCAGTGTTGGGGAATTCCGTACATGCGTCATGTGATTGGGGTCGCCAGCTTAATCATTTTTTCGTTGGGTCTAGGCGTCACCGCCGCCCACTATAGCGTCGATCTTACACCTCCAGGACTCGAGCTCCTTCGGCCGAAAGCGCCAGAAGTCGCAGCCAGCATCGAACAGCAAGAAAAAGCGCGTACGATTCAAGCCGCAGCCAGTGGTTGCAAGTATTGCTCCGACATGGCGGAGCTCGCGAAAACGTTTACGCGCCGTGCCGAAACAGCGCGCGCTCACGCGAAGGCGCTGCAAACGGCACTCGGTCAAGTCTCGGATGAGAAGGCGACCTTCGCGCGTCGTGAAGACGAACTCCAAGCAGCCAAGGTGGCGGCTTCTCGTGCGGAAGCCGCCGCATTCATTTTGACGGACTGGGCCGGGCGCTGCACGTCGGAAGATTTCTGCAAGTTGCCTGCGACGCGCGTGGCCTCGACCTGTGCGGCACAGGACGATTCACGTCCGGCGGCTGCCCTGCTGATCGCGATGTCGGTGCGCACCGTCGCGCAGCAATGTGCAAGCGCGACGTGCCCGTCGGTCGACTGCAAATCCTCGGCATCGCTTCGGGCCGACATGGACCGCATCGATAGCGAGCTTGACGAGATCGGCGGCAATATGAGCACGGCGCCGGCGCAGTTGCCGGTCGGTGCCTCGACGTTGAATGCGGAAGTTACGCGGATCGCGGACGAGACCCATTACGTTGCCAACATGCTTCCGCTCTTGCTCGATGTCGGCAAGACGCGTGCGTCTGGAGATCTGCCCAAGCTTGCGCCGGACCTCGCAAATCAGCGTGCGGTGTCGGCAGCCGAGCTTGCTGTCGTGATGGAACAGGCGGCCGGCGTCAGCGAAATCAAGAACGATCCGCGGCTTGAAGCGGCGTGGCGATTGAAGTCGATGGCGGCGCATTTGGCGGCGCTGGGCAAGAATACGGTTGCCGACACCGTGAACTGGACGCAGGCGGCCGAAGCGCTGGGCGCGAGCTTGCTTGATCTCGCCCGCCTTGAGGCGCTGGTCGACCGGCACGCCGAGAAACTTGCCGCTGGCTGCGATGGGACAGTTTCGTCCGTGGCGCAGCAACTGCGCGAAGCCCGCGCGATGCTGGACCACTGCCGTATGCGCGCAGCGTGCGTCGGCAAAAGCGATGGCGCTTCGACCACGAAGGCATCGACCGGCGATATCGACGAGGTTTTCTCCCGCGCGACCGCGACGGCGCAAGGCTTGGTCGCGAACGAGATTGGCGAGCCTGTAATTTCGGCTGCGGATTCGCCGGAGCCAAGCATGCTCGAAGTACTGCGCAATCAAGGTGTGTGCCGTAAGGCGGCCGAGTTGATTCAGGCCTCGACCGCGGCTCCGGTGGTGACGCAGGCTGTTGCGGAGGCAGTGCCTGGCGCGCTTGCACCATCGACGGGTTCGATCTCCCCACAAGACCTCGTGACGGGCGCCGTGCAGTCGGCGTTGAATACGCCTTCGACCGCCGAAACGTCGACGCCGCAAGTTGTTCCGGCTTCCGGTAAGGCGATGCAGCCGAGCGACACCGAGCTTACGGAGGCCTCCGCGCCCGCAAGCCGCCAAGCGGCGGTGCCCCAGTTCACCGGCTCGGCTTTTGGGTTCGGTGATGGCGAGGGCGGACCAGTGCTGCAAGAGCCCCCGTCCGAACCGCAACCCAAGCAGAAATAGTCCTTCGCTTCATTGCGTCGTCTTGCAGTGCGCAGTGAGTTCTGCGCGGACGCTCTCGATGACCTCGTTCCAGTCGCCGTGCGACTTCTGCCGGAACAGCCGCGCCGTGGTGTACCACGGACTGTCATCGCGATGCTTAAGCCAGCGCCAATCTGCACTCGTCGCAATCAAGATCCAGACCGGCTTTCCCAAAGCGCCCGCAAGGTGCGCCACGGATGTATCGACGCAGATCACCAGGTCGAGTTCAGCGATCAGGGCTGCGGTGTCGGCGAAGTCAGCGACCTCCGGCATGAAGTTCGCAAGGTTTTGGAATGCTGCGAATGCTGACTTGTCAGTTTCGCGCACGTCGCGCTGAAGGCAGACGAAGCTGGCGCCTTTGACGTCAGCGATGTGCGCAAACTCCCGAAGTGGAATTGAACGCGCGAGATCGTTTCGATGTTCCGGATTCCCGGACCAACACAGTCCCATACGGGGATGGGCGAGGGATGCCAACCGCGCGCGCCATTGCGCGCGTCGGTCATCGGGTGCGTGCAGGTAGGGGACTGGCGCCGGGATGGCTTCGAACGTCAGTTTAAGCTTGTGAGCAACCGACATCAGCGGCGCGTGCAAATCGTATTGGGGTAGCGGCGATCCCGTCTGCAGGATCGTGGCGCCGCCCGCAAGCGTGCGCATCAGTGCGTCTAGTGTGGGAGGGACTTCCAAGATCACGCGCGCGCCGCGTGCGGTGAGGTTGGGTACGAAGCGCGCGAATTGGAGGATGTCGCCCAGGCCCTGCTCGGGATGGAGCAAGAGCGTTTTGCCGACGATGTCTTCGCCCTGCCATTCCGGTTTGTCGAAGCGACGGCCGGTGAGGCGGATCGGTCCGTCTTTGCGCCGCCATTCGTATTCGGCGAACCCTTCGCTGAGATTGCCGTCTGCAAGCAGCGCGAAAGCGAGGTTCGCGTGAGCCGTTGCATTGTCGGGATCCAAGCTCAGTGCGCGGCGATAGTCGGCGAGCGCTTCTGCCGCGCGGCCTTGCGCTGCGAACACCGTGCCGCGGCTCGCGAGCGAGCGTACGGAGGTGGGCTCCAGCGCCAATGCTTTGTCGAACGATGCAATCGCGCCATCGAGGTTCAGCTGGCTCGCTAACGCCGCGCCATGGCCGTTCCAGTTATCGGCGTTGCCTGGTTCGACTTTGATCAAGTGCTCGAATAACGGCAGCGCTTCTTGATGGCGCTGCAGCGTCAGCAGGCTGGCGGCGCGGTTATACAACACGCTGGTGTTTGTAGGGTTCAGTGCTAGTGCGCGCTCATAGCTGATCAATGCATCGCCGTAGCGCTGTAGGGCTTCAAGTGCGATGCCGCGGTTGTTCAGCGCTTCCCAATGTGTAGGAACGAGCGCCACGACGCGATCATAGTCTTCGACGGCGTCGCGGGCGCGATCTGCGGCGTAGCGGAGTTTCGCGCGCATCATGAGCGTTGCAACGTTGTTCGTTACGACCGCGTCGAGATCGACGAGCGCTTCGGCGCTGCGATTTAGTTCCGCGAACGCTTGGCCGCGCAAGCGATGGGCTTCCGCGTGATCGGGATTCTGGCCGAGGACGGCTGTGGCGGCGGCCGCGACATCCGGCCAGCGTTCCAGCCTTGTTAGAACCTTCGCGTGGTTGAGCCGCGCGGTCAGATTGCCCGGGTTTAGTGCCAAAGCTTTCGCTAGGAGCTCGTCGGCGCGTTGGTTTTCGTTGCGCTGCGCAAGGGCCAGTCCCAACAGTGCCAGCACTTCGCCGTCGTCAGGGAATTGCTGCATCAGATTTGCGAGCACACGCTGAGCGTCTTCGGCACGGCCCGCCTGCAAAAGACGCATCGCTTGTTGCAACGCTTCGGCGCGGGCGGTCATACCGTGGCGGTAGCCGGGTCGGTCCAGATGTAGGCGACGCTGAATAGTGCGCCGAGTACGCCGTCGATCAGACCGAGCGCCAGCATTGTCACAGGAACCTGGTCGTTCGCGTAGAGGACGAGCACAACGAGCGTGAACGGGAATTTCTCGAGCATCGCTGCAAGCATCAGCGGGCGGTAGCGTGCCGGGTCGGTTGCAATGAACAGGAATGCGACCTGCCAGACGAGCGTGACGAGGAAGAATCCGTGCACGATCTCTGGCCGATCGGCATCGATTGTGGCGCCTTCAATGCCGAGTAGATAACCGCCATAGGCGAGCGATAGGATGAAGAGGCCCCAAATTCCTGCGATCTGGAAGACCCGCTTCGCGAATCCTATTGCCACGCTTAGCGCCAGCCTTTCAGCAGCATCGCCTCCCCGGGCATCGGCGGCAGGGTGGTTGCATCAATGCGGATGTCTTTGGCGAAAAGCCCGTCGGGACGCGTGACGGCGCGGAACGTCACCGTCTGGCCGCAGCCGAGGTTCGGCTGATCGCAAGGACTGACGTCGTCGATCTCGAAGATTGCGTTGCTCGGTTCATCCGCAATTTCGACGAGGCCATAACGCTTTTGTGCCGAATACACTTTGATCACGCCGACACGACGGACGACGTGCGGTTTGAATACGGGAAGCACAGTCGGCGCTATGCAGTCAGGATCGTTCGCCGGTTCGTTTTGAGGCGCGAGATCCCAGTTGATTGCGGGTTGAGCCATGGCACTTCCTCTAACGGTTTCACTATGGTCCCCCCGTTAGAACGCACGTGGGCGATTCTGCATCACATCGATCCGGTTGCCGTCCGGGTCGTAGAACGTGAACCACTTTACTCCACCCGCGTCCTGCAGGGGAGTCACGGAAACCCCCAATCCTTCGAGCTTCCCGTGGAGGCCTTCCACATCGCCCGTGCGAAAATTGGGAAAAGAAGTCGCCGTCTGCGTGTTTGCCAGCGTTTCGTCCGGGCCCAGCTGCCAGAGGCAAAGATTGGCGCCACGGCCGAGGTCCAGCGTGATTGTCGGCCCAGAGCCGCCTTGTTCAGCCGGACGCAATTCGAGAACGCGTTCGTACCACGCGCGGGCTTGCGCCAGATCGCGCACGCGCATCACGACCATGTTGAGCGCATCGAAGATACCGGCGTGCGGTCTTGGACCTGCGCCAGGGCCTGCGGCGGGTCCGCGTCCCTGACCGCCGAAGCCGCGATCGCCACGGTCTCCTCTATCACCGCGATCGCCGCGATCGCGGCCGCCACCGTCGAAGCCGCCACGCGGACGGAAGCCGCCGCCGCCGTGATCATCCCTTCCGCGGAAGCCGCCGCCACCACCGCCACCACCACCACGCGGGGGCGGAGGCGGAGCTGGACCATCGAGCTGCAGTTCGGCCGCCATCGTCTTGCCGCGGTCTTGTGCGAGCTCGAACGTGCAGCGTTGACCTTCACCCAACGTCTGTACGCCGACCTTGGCCAATGCGGAGACGTGTACGAACACGTCGGCGCCGCCATCGTCGGGTAGAATGAAACCAAAGCCTTTAGCTTGATTGAACCACTTTACAGTCCCAGTTTTCCGCATTGTCAGTCGCTCAGTCCTTGCGCGTCGAAGTCTCTCTCGAAGTCATCCGCGGCATGCCTGCACGGACGGGCCCTGGCAAAGATGGCAAGGAATTCGGTGCGAATCAATGCTTGAGAGGGGAATGTTTGGCGTTCGTCACGCCTGGCGCGGGCGCACCTTGTAGGCGCAGCGCCGGGCGCCCGCGAGGATGTGATCGGTCCGCTCGACCGCGGCTTCCGGCCCTAAAGCGGCGCGGAAGACCTCAAGCTCTTGCCGGCACAGGCCTGTGCAGGCTGCGGCGGCCCTGCAAATTGGGCAGTGATTTTCAACCAGGAGGAAACTATCGCCGTCGGTTTTGGCGTCAGCCATGTAGCCTGCGGCGGTGCGCAACCGCGCGAGGCGCTTCACTTTCTCCTTCAGCGACGAGGCCGATGCCAGTGCGGCGCGGTACTCCGCGATCTGATGTTTCGTGCGCTTGGCGATCAGCGTCTCCAGGCCCTGCTCGCCGAAGACGTCTTTGATGTTAGCGATCAATTCAACGGAGAGGTCGGCGTGCGCGTCGGCGAAAAACGAATTGGCGCTCTGTTCCACTTGCCACAATTTCGAGGGGCGGCCACGTGCGCCGTCCTTCGGTGCCGCCATGAACGAGACGAGCCCTTCGTCTTCGAGCGCGTAGAGGTGTTGGCGCACGGCCATGGGCGTCACGCCAAGTTCTTTAGCGACGATGGCGGCCTCGCTGGGGCCGTTGCGTTTCAGATAGTCGAGGACGATCCGCTTGGCCTCGCTGGTGTCGGTGGTCACGCTCATCGATAATTTATAAAGCCGTTACTTGCGTAAATCAAGCACGCGGTTTAGCTTCCAGGAAACTTGGCGAAGGAGGCCCACATGCCCGACTGGTTCGACGCGGGATTGCGCGCGGAGCTTCAGGCGAAAGGGCGGCGCGTCGTCAAAGCCGGCCGCAAGCAAATATTGTTGATCGCAAACGGCGAGCGTTTGTTCGCCTGCAACAACCGCTGCCCGCATGAAGGCTACCCGTTGAGCGAAGGCACGCTTGGGGCCGCGTGCACGCTCACCTGCAACTGGCACAATTGGAAGTTCGACCTCGCGAGCGGCGAGACGCTTGTGGGCGGCGATCGTTTGCGTCAGTACCCGATCGAAGAGCGCGACGGGCGGATTTGGATCGACGTTTCCGATCCGCCAGCCGAGGCGCGGCAGGCGCGTGCGCTTGAGAACCTCGCAGAGGCGAGCGACGACAGCGACTTCGAACGGATGGCGCGCGAGGTTGCGCGCTACATCAAAGCGGACGGCGACCCGCTTGAGCCACTGCGGCGGATGGTAGTGCGTTCTTCGGCACGTTTCGAGTACGGCATGACGCATGCCTATGCGGCGGCAGCCGATTGGCTTTCGCTGTACAAGGCGGCGGCCACGGAAGAGCAGCGGTTGACGGCGCTGGTCGAACCGATTGCGCATATCGCCTTCGATACACTGCGCGAGCGAGAGTATCCGTATGCTGCGGCGGCAGCGGCTTGGGATGAGACGGCGTTCGGCCGGGCCATGGAAGACGAGGATGAAGCGCGGGCGATTGCGCTTGTGAACGGCGCGCTTGGAAGCGGGGCTCAGGCGTTGGCGCCGCTAAAGCGCGCGTTTGCTCGCGCGGCGCTCGCGCACTATCAGGATTTCGGCCATTCGGCGATTTACGCGCGCAAGTCGTTTGAACTGATTGGGTATTTGGGCGGCGCGGTCGCGCCGCCTGTGCTGCACGCACTGACGCGCTCGATCATATACGCGACGCGCGAGGATCGTATTCCGGAGTTTCGCCACTATGCGAAGGCGCTGAGCGGATGGTCGACGAAAGGCAAGGCGTGTTCCGCAAGTGAGCTTGTTGGGCTGTCGGTGAACGCCGCGCTTGATCGGGTCGCCGCTTTGCCGGGCGATAATGAGGCGAAGTATCGGCTGTTGCTGGAAGCGAATGCGCTCGCGATGCTTCGCTACGATCTGGATGTTGGGGTGCAGACGACGAAGCCGGTCTCACACAACGTGGGCTGGCTCGACTTCACGCATGCGCTGACCTTTGGCAACGCGGTGCGACTGCACTGCACGGAACAGCCGGAGCTGTGGCCGCAAGCGCTGCTGCAGCTGGCATGTTTTCTCGGACGCAATGCGCCCTTCTTGCTGCCTGAGGCCGATTGGTCTTGGGAGGTGAAAGATGCTGGAGGCTTCTTCGCGCGCGAACGTGCGGGCCTCTACGATCATGGTATTCGCGAGCCGATTTTTGCGTGTCACCGCGTCAAGGTCTTGGCGGCGGTTGCTGAAGAGGTTGCGTGGGCGGGAGAGGGTAATCTCGCGAACGCCGTTCTGGCGGCGACGAACCGTTACTTGAATTCGCCGATGAAGGCGCATCACGGTCTTCGCGCTGCGCACCAAGCATTGAGTTTCGTGGAGGCTGAAGGCTAAGCTCGGGCAAGCGAGGAGCCCTCATGTCTCAAGCCAAATCTCAAGTCGCGCTGGTTATCGGTGCCGGCGATGCTACGGGCGGTGCGATCGCCAAGCGTTTCGCGCGCGAAGGCTATTCCGTTTGCGTCACGCGGCGCGACAAAGACAAGCTGCAAGACTTGGTGCGCGAGATCGAGAGTTCGGGCGGGACAGCCCATCCGTTCGGCTCCGATGCGCGCAAGGAGGACGACACCGTCACGTTGTTCGACACGATCGAGCGGGACATCGGCGAGATCGGTGTTGCGGTGTTCAACGTGGGGGGCAACGTGCGCTTCCCCATCGCGGAGACAACGGCGCGCGTCTACACGAAAGTTTGGGAAATGGCGGCGTTCGCCGGCTTCCTTATGGGGCGCGAGGCGGCGAAGCGCATGACGCCGCGGGGCCGCGGCACGATCATCTTTACTGGTGCGACAGCGAGTCTACGCGGCGGAGCGGGATTTGCGGCGTTC
The DNA here is from genome assembly GCA_044220975.1 of Micropepsaceae bacterium. Taxonomy (GTDB): domain Bacteria; phylum Pseudomonadota; class Alphaproteobacteria; order Micropepsales; family Micropepsaceae; genus SZUA-430. The sequence goes on from JBGAPZ010000008.1 coordinate 21,331, forward strand.
TCAGGCGCGAAGCATGCGCTTCGGGCGCTGGCACAGAGCATGGCGCGCGAGTTGGGGCCGCAAGGCATTCACGTCGCGCACGTCGTGATCGATGGCGCGATCGATACGGCCTTCATCCGCGAGTCGTTTCCGGAGGCCTATGCGAAGCGCGATCAGAGCGGGATCCTGTCGCCGGATCATATCGCGGAGATGTACTGGATGCTGCATTGCCAGCCTAAGGACACGTGGACCCACGAACTTGACCTGCGGCCTTGGATGGAGAAGTGGTAGGCCTGAGAGCACTTGAGGATACCAGTGATGACGAAAGCGGTTGAGTTTCTGTTCGATTTCGGAAGTCCGACGTCTTATCTCGCTTACAAGCAGTTGCCGAAGATCGCCTCGCGTCACGGCGCGCGTATCGTGTGGACGCCGATTTTGCTGGGGGCGGTGTTCAAGGCGACGGGGAACTCATCGCCCGCGATGGTGCCGGCCAAGGCGCGATACATGAACGAAGACCTGGCGCGGTTCGCGAAGCGCCATAATATCGTTCTGAATTTCAATTCGCATTTTCCGGTCAACACGCTTTCGTTGATGCGGGGCGCCGTTGCCTATCAAGCGACCAATCAATTCGACATCTATGTGAATGCGATGTTCGACGCGATGTGGTCTCACCCTCGTAACCTGAACGATCAGGGCGAGGTCGCGCATGTGTTGCACGACATCGGCATCAAGGCTGACGACTATCTGGCGCGGATCGAGCGGCCGGATGTGAAGGAAAAGCTCAAAGCGAACACCGAAGGCGCGGTCGCGCGCGGTGTGTTCGGTGCGCCCACGTTCTTCGTGAACGGCACTATGTTCTTCGGGCAGGACCGGCTGGATTTCGTCGAAGAGGCGTTATTGCCTTAAGGCTATTCGCCCGCTACGGGCGGCGAATTTCTGCGCAAATCCGGTGCTTTCGGGCCGACCTGTGTGCAGTGCGCCATTGCCCTAATTTCGCGGATATTGTCTGAATAGGTGGCGGTCGCGAGGGGTGGGGCTCTTGCGGACGGCGTTGGGGCGCGGGTTTGGGCCTGCGGTTGGGGGCAGAATGACATCCGAAGTCATGCTGTTGAACGTGCAGGGCGGAGCTCTGGCCGCCGACAGCGCACTGACCGCGATCGAGTATCACAAAGACGGCACGGCCAGCGTTCGCTACCAAACGGGCGCGGACAAGATTTTCGTGCTCGATGCAGGGCTACCGGTTGCGTCGATGATTTTCGACGTCGCGGAGTTCTATCGCTACCAATGGGGCGCGATCTTCGAGACGTTCAAGAGCGTCGTGCCGCAGCGCGGCAATACGGTCGCCAAGGTCGCGCAATCCCTCGTGGCATTCCTTGCGCGATGGACGTCGGGCACGGATGCGAAAGCGCAGGAGCTGTTGCCGCTCGAAGAGGGGCAAGAGCGGCTGAGCTTTGCGATCTACATCGCCGCCTTGGTGCAGCGCTACCATCAATGCGTGGAGCTTTCGAGCGGACAGAAGGCGCAAGCGTTGTCGCGCGCGCTCGATATGCTCAGGTTCGAGACGCAATTTTCGGGCGACTATTTCCAGAATCTGTTCTTGCCGCAGGGCGAGACACCATCACGCCGGCCGACGATCGGCGAGAGTTCGCCCAGATTGGTCGCGCTGCTGGACCAGTATTTGAACCGGCTGTTGAGCGGCATGTTGGGGTCGATGTTCGGCGAGGGATTCGTGCCGGCCGAAACGAAGGCTGCGCTGGCGGAGATTGCGGTAGCGTCGTGCGTGACCGATTGGATGCCGCCGGGCGTGCCCAAGACGGGCATCGTCTTCATGGGCTACGGGTCGAACGACGTGCGGCCGATGTATCTGGAGATACGCGTCGGCAGCGCGTTCGGCGGGATCGTCAAACACGAGATGGTGACAAGCGGCGCGCCGACCCAGCGTGAACCTGCAATCATCCGCTCGTTTGCGCAGGCCGATTTGATCGACGCGCTGCTGCGCGGCGCACAGCCCGGCTACAAATACATGATCTTTCAGCTGATGCGCCAAGGCATCACGTCGTTGCTCAGTGCCGTCGGCGGCGAGATCGCGAAGAAGGATTCGGGGCTCGCGAAGTCCGTGCTGCAGACGTTCGATCAGGCGCCTTTGGCGATTGCGCGGGCGATCTTGATGGCGGGCGACGATATTGCGCGGCATGCGATGGAGATGCGGGTTGCAGAGGTCGTGAATTCCGCGTCGCCCGAGATGCTTGCGCAGTACGCGTCGAAACTCGTTCGTTTGTCGGTCATCGAACACGAATTAACCGGCAGTCAGACTGTGGCCGAACCCATTCTGGCGCTCCATATCAGGAAGGGGCGGGCGGAGTGGGTGCGCGCCAAGATCAGTTAGGGTGGATTGAACCGATGAAAAAACGCGAACGCGACAAGCGCAAGCCGGTGTCGAAGGTCGTACACGAGATCCTGGATCAAGCGCGGCTGGCGCGCGGCGACGGTCCTGCATCGAGCATCTACCGGCGCGAGACGCAGATGTCGGTTGCGATGACGAGCGCCGGCATGACGTTGGCTACCATGGACCGCAGGGCTGCGGCTCGAAAGCCGACGTTGATGCACGCTCTGCTTGGAGCGCCCGCGCCGAAGCTGAAGGCGAAAAGGTCGTGGTTCTTCGCCGCGTCGGGAACGGCGATGCCTGACGCGAAGCGCATCGAGCAGTTACTCAAGACGGCCGCCAAGGACGGACGGCGGTTGGAGCTCGATCGGGTTTCGCAGGAGGCGCCGGGTGCAGTGAACGACGACATGATTTGTCATCTGCCTGAAGGTTCCACCGATCCGGTATGCGAGCCGCGCTAACGAAGCTTTGCGGGTCCGCTCGCCTTGAGACCGCCGGCGACGAGGTTTTTCCATATCTTTTCCGCATCGTCGGCGTAACTGAATAGGTTTAGATCGTCGCGGTCGATCATGTCGGCTTCCACGAGTGCTTCGAAGTTGATCAACCGCGTCCAATAATCGCGGTCGAAGAGTACCACCGGGAGGGCGTCGATCTTGCCGGTTTGGCGCAGCGTCAAGATCTCGAACAGCTCGTCCAACGTGCCGAACCCGCCGGGGAAGACGACGAGACCGTTAGCGCGCATTGCCAGATGCATCTTGCGCATCGCGAAGTAGTGAAATTGAAACGTCAGTTCGGGCGTCGAATAACGGTTGGGTTTTTGTTCGTGCGGTAAGCGGATGTTGAATCCGATCGACGGAGCGCCTGCGTCGGCTGCGCCGCGATTCGCGGCCTCCATCGTGCCGGGACCACCTCCGGTTGCGATGACGTTGTGGCGCTCTTTGTCATTGCCGTCGCAAGCGCCGCCACGGAGCGAGGCGATACGGCCGAACTCCTGCGCGGCTTTGTACCAACGATGCGTGGGCTTCGTGCGGGCAGAGCCGAACACGACGATCGTCGAGCGGATGTTAGCGGCGCGCAGATGCTCCTCCGCCTTTGCGTATTCCAGCAGAAAACGCACGCCGCGCATGGAATCGCTGAGGATAAACTCAGTATCGAGTGCGGGGAGTTCGTAGCTCTGCAGCTGCGACGAGTTGGCCGGCGTTCGCGGCGGGTTGGGTGATTTGCGCCGCATGGGCAAAAGGGTCTCGCTTATGAAGGAACGGTGAAGCCTACGATAAATTCAGTGTACGTCGATTCATGACTTTCGGTTGTACTCGCGCGAGGTTCTGGCCTTTGCGGGGACAGTGCTTATACTCCCTGCCCATGGACTTGGCTGGTGTGATTATCGTGCTTGCCGCTCTCGTTGGAGGCGCGGCGATACCCTTCGGGATAGCGTGGGCGCTGGAGCGGTGGTGGCGGCGGTTGCCCTTCCGCCCGTATTGGCTTGCCGTCGCAGGCGGGATTTTTGGCCTGGTGGCGGGTTTTGGCATCATCGGCGATTGGTTCTCCGGCGCGCTTTGGAATGCACGAGTGCCTGTCGCGCAAGTGCTGCCCTACATGAATGAGATCGGTAAACGCGATCGCCTGCTTTACGAGCGGCTTGAAACGTCGATCCTGCGCGACCAGCAGGACGGCAAGGGTGCCGATGAGGTACGTGCGAACGCAAAGGGGCTGTTGCTCTCGTATGTCGCGGATAAGACGGCGTTCCTGCCGGACGAGTTGACTTACGAGATCTATGCGGTCATGCGCGATGTGCTGGCCTATTTGGGCGAGCGCAAAGAGTTCGAGTCTTGCGCCGGCTATGCGCTCGGCCGTTTAAAGGAAGACATCGATACGCGGCTAAGCCCCGAGCTTGTCGAACGCAACACGGCAACGACGCTGAGGGTGTTGTCGGCGAGCCGCGACGAAGCCGTTGAGCGCATGAACGCGGAGCAATTCACTCAGTTGACGGCGCAGGCCTTTGCAGAGGCGTCGCAGGCGACGGGTATTCCGCCGGAAGACGTGGAAGTTCTCTTGAGCGGAAGCGGCGATCCGGCGAAGACCTGCCGCATTATGAAAGCGTTTTTCGATGCCGTGCTTGCGCAACCGGTCGACGTTGCGGCGAAAGCGCTTCGTACACTGTCGCAGGGCGAGCGTAGTGGGTTTCGCTAGCGTCTCAAGAGTTCGTCGTGGGGCGCGCGCCGCGCAGGCCCATAACGCTTCTCAACAATGCGTCGGAAACTTCCGTCGGCAGGAACTCCGCGAGCGCGATCAACGCGCGGGCGCGGAATAGCGGCACGACGTAGCGCGCGCGCGGCTTCTCGGCTTCGACGGCGCGCACGATCGCGCGGGCCACGACTTCGGGCTTGGCGGCGTTGGCGTTCATGTCTTTCTGGAACGCCAGCAGTTTGTTGATTTGATCGGCGTAGGGCGAACCCTGCGCTGTGTGGTTTTCCATCGCTTTGCGGTCGGTTTCGCTGATGCCGGTGTTGATCGCGCCGGGTTCAATGATCACGACGTCGATGCCGAATGGCTTGAGTTCGTTGCGCAGCGAATCCGAGAGCCCTTCGATGGCGTGTTTCGTGGCGTTGTAGGGGCCGAAGAACGGCAACGCTAAGCGGCCGACGACGCTGGAGATGTTGATAATGCGGCCGGCGCCGCGCGCGCGCATCTCGGGCACGAAGGTGCGGATCATGCGCATCGGCCCGAAGACGTTGGTTTCGAACTGCGCCTTCAGGTCGGCGTCGCCGACCTCTTCCAGCGGGCCGGTCAGCGTGTAGGCCGCGTTGTTGATGAGGACGTCGATACCCGCTTGACCGATAATCGAGGCGACCTCGCGCTTGGCGGCGTCGACTGAGTCTTGCGAGGTCACGTCGAGCTCCAGCGCGTCGATCCGGCCCTTCGTCGTTTTGCGGACCTGTTCGAGCGCTGGCACCGTGCGTGCCGCCGCAAGTACGTGGTGGCCGCGTTCGGCCAGGCGAACCGCAGCTTCGCGGCCGATCCCCGAAGAGGCGCCGGTGATGAGAACGGTGGACATCATCCGCATTTAGCACTTCCGGGCCGCACGAACAGCGCAAAAGAAAGGGCCGCGGAAACCCGCGGCCTTTCTCCGATCGAAATAGCTGTGGACGTTACCAGTACAGCTTGAGACCGATACCTGCGCGGTAGCCCGAGATATCCTTGCCCAAGCTCTCTTGGTAGCCGCCATCGAGATAGAGCGCGAGGTTCTCGTCCAGATAGGACTGCAGACCGGCGTCGATGGTGAGCAACTCGTCGTTCGTGTCGGAGATCACCGTGAACGGTCCGGCCACGACGGTGTTCACGCCGTCCGACAGGACGGTCGAGTAGGCGACTTGCGCCCAGGGACGGATCGAGCCGCCCCAGGTCACGCCGTCCAAACGAACCGCGCCTTTGGCTTCGATGAGTCCGGTGTCTTCCGTCACGGCGTACCCGAAGCAGCTGTCGCCGCAATTCGTTCCGTCGTAGCTGATCATACCGATCAACTTGACCGCGATCGGCTCGAGGCCGAGACCCACCCCTGCCTGTGCGGAACCGATGAAGCCGCTGGACGATGCCGTTGTGCCGCCCGTCAGAGCGCTCCGGAAGTTCCAATCCATGTCGGCGTAGCCGGCCGACAGGTTGAGGAAGAAGTTCGAGCTTGTGAATGCTGCGTAAGCTTCGAGCACGCGCGAGTCGCCGTCGAGATTGCCCACGCCTGCCGGCGCCGTCACGTCGCTGTTGCTGGAGCCGAAGCCTCCCGACACGCCGCCGAACCAGCCTGCACCCATGCGCCAGTCCATGCCGCCGGTGGAGCAGCTGTAATCGAGATCTTGCTCAACGCCGGTGTCGGCACCGAATGACGAGCTGCCTTGGCGATAGCCGAACCAGGCGCGACCGTAGGTGGCGCCTTTCGGGCTGTCAGGAATGCGTTGATCGTCGCGGAAGCAGCCGCGGATGACCGCTTGGCCGGCGGAGAGCAACGCCGCCTGCGCGTATTGTTCGTCGCGTGCCGCCGATTGCAGGAAGTAGCCGTCGTCGGTGCCGGAATAATTCGCGACGTATCTCACGAGGTACTGAAACGGTCCGGCCACGAGGCCGTTGCCTTGAACGAATTCGTTGCCCGTGTTCGTGCCATTGATGCGAACGAGCTGGATGCCGTTGCCGGTGGTTGCCGCGCCAACGGCCGTCGAGAGGAACGAGGCCATGGCCAGTTTGGTCGGGTCGGCGCCGGAGATATTGCCGTTGATGTCAACGAAGTCGTGCGTCGTGCCATTGGTGCCGCCAAGCGGCGCTGCGGCATCGATGTCGATGAACATACCGAAATATGCGCCGGATCCGGTCGTCGCGTAGTTTCCGTTGACCGTAATGCGGCCCATGTCTTGACCGGGATTGGAAATGGTCGCTCCAGGCGGTATCGAACTGTTACCCGGCAGCATGCCGTTGTTGGTTGAGACCGTTCCGTTGATCGTAACGTTGCCTGTCGTGCGACCGTTGTTGGTTAGCGGACCGATGATCGTGTAGGCCGTCGTGCCCGTCAACTGACCACTTGCATTGGTCGTCACAGAAGTCGATTGGGCGATGTCGCCGCCGGCGCCAATCTCGAGAATTCCGCCGGCAACCGTGGTCGCGCCGGTGTAGGAATTGTCGCCCGTCAACGTCATCACGCCGTTGCCGATCTTGGTGAAACCACCTGTACCCGACATCTGGCCTGCAAAGGTCGTTGATGTGCCGTTTCCGCCTGCACTCAGCACGCCCGTGCCGCCAAGCGTGACGAAGCTACCAGCAACGCCGCTGAGGCTCCCGATCGCTTCGCTGTTGCCACCTGCACCGATGAGCCCAAACGTGGCGCCCGATGCGACGGTCACCGGACTCGTGTCTCCAATATTGCCGGCACCGGCCGCCGTGTGACCAGTCACGAGAAGGGTTCCAGCCGTGACAGTCCAAGGTGTCGCTATGGTTGCGGTGCCCGTGAGCGTGACAATGTTTGCATCGATTTTTTCAAACGCCTCGAAATTCACGAGGCCGCCCGTCGCACCGATGCGTGCGGTATCGAACGAGAAATCGGATACGCCACCGAATTGAAGTGTGTCCGCGGTCGTCTGGCCGAGGGCATCCACATTTTCCGTTGCCGTGTTGCTCAGCGTGATGATGCAGACGTCATCGCCGCTCGTGCCGGCAGCACAGTCCGGCGAGGCGCTTGCCGTTGGCGCCAAAGCCAACATCAGGCCTGCCGAGGCGGACGCCATCAAAACATTGCGAAGGTTCGCAAAAACAAAGGGAACGGCACGCGCTTGCGCGGTCGTCATCCGACACTCCTTACCCACTTACCTTGGCGGCTTTTTGGTTATCGCTAACTCTTGGGCGGATTTGACCGAATCAGCTGCACAGGCGCAACGTAAAGGCGAGCGAATGGCAAACGCGGCGCGCGAATCACGGCCGCTGTCACCCGAAGGCTTCACCCCAAGGGGTTGTGAACACCGGTCGCGATAACCACTACGCGGTGCGGCTGTCGTTTACGACGTTGGCGCCTAGGTTTGGCCACCTGATTGGCGCCCATGGCCTGCCGCGATTGGCAGAAAGGGTGGTGGCGACCGGCGCGTTATTCCTTGCGCAGCAGGCGGCGCCCGTAACCGATGAGCAGGAGCGCGAGCAGTACCACCGGCGACAGCAGGGCAAGGCCTTGAGCTAAGTCCTCAAACGGAGGCAGCGAGGCCGAGAACGATTGGCGGAAACCGATCGCGATCCAGACGAAGACACAGAGCCCAACAAGGATCAAAACGCCCACAACGACAAGTGCCACAGCCGCGAGGTGGCGCATGGAGCTTGGCGGCTTGGCTGGATCGTGTGTCATCGCGCCCTCCAGAGACTGCGGCCTGCTATGAAGACGCCGTAGCCGGCTGCGGCCGAGACGCCCGAAATGAGGAGCACGGCAAACGTCGAGCCCCAGGCGTCGCTGCCGCTGCTTTCCGTGACCACCGTTGCCATGACGCCGAACGCACAGAGGCCGCAAAACGCCATCCAAAGGACACCGGCGCCCATCAGCACGAGACCCATGAAGCGCCCGAAGGAGTCGCCGGAGGGTTGCTGCTCGGTCATGTCTTCGGCCTCAAAGCGCGCCCAACAATGTAGACCACAAATCCAATGCCGACGGAGAACCCGCCGACGAGAACAACCATCGGAACGATGCTCAGCGCCTCGCGCAAATCACCACCCTCGGTGAACAGCATGACGACGAATCCCGCGCTGCACAATCCTGAGGCTGTGATCCAGAGCAAGCCGACGACGATCATGACGAGGCCGATCAGGCGCTTCACGCTTGGGGGTGGAGCGGCTTCTGTCACTTCGGGCGCAACGTAAGTAGCTGAGGCATCTCTGTCACCTGTCCCACTTGCGAAAGATAAGGAAGACACCGACTAAGATGAGAATGCCAAACAGGCGAAGCGATCCCAAGAATTGCTCAAAAAATGAAAGCTCTCCGAGAGTTGAAGCACATGTCCCAGCCAGCAGGCTCGCGCATAGTCCGAGTGCGATAAGGCCAACGCCTGCCCAGCGCGGATCGGGTTCGTGTCTGCGTGGGTCGCGTTGGTGGCTCACGGTTGCTTAAGCTGGGAGCGTCCAGCTGCGCCTTCGCGGTAGAACGTGTTGAAGGTGTCGAAGGGGTAGATTTTGCCGTCGGGTTCGACGAAGTGGACGCAGCTTCGCTTCACGCCGCCGAGGTCGAAGTTGAAGCGGTCCATAAACTGCACGATGACGACGCGAAACGTGTGCTCGTAGGCGATGTCTTGCGGCACCGCCGCTTCAGGTAGGCAACAGAGAACGGCGGCGAGTTTCTCCGATGTGTCTGCCGCGGCGGTCGAGAGCGACAAAAGATCGAACATGCGCCGGCGCAGTTCGGGGAAGTTTTCGAACGTCACCGTGTTTGGCGCGGCGTCGACCAGGATGTCACGCGGGATCATTGCCATGACGGGTGCAACCGTCGTGCCGTTCCTCAGGCCATAGCCGATCGAGATCGCATCGGGATTGCACGGGAGCGGGATCATGTCTTCGAGCGCGAAGACGCCTGCCTTCGCTACCTCGCGCCGCACGTCGGACAGCAGAACGCGGTGCGCCTTGGGGTCGAAGCCATCATTGCGGCCGGCGTCTTGCACCGGCTGCAATGTCACGCCGCGCACGCAGCGCCACTGGAGAGCGTGGCGGATGATGTCGGCGACCTCGCCGTCGTTGACGCCCTTCTTCAGCGTGACGACCAGCGTGGTGGAGATGTTGTGCTTCTCCAGCGCTTCGAGCGCCTGTTGGCGCACGCTGCGAAGGTCCGCCCCGCGAAGGTTCATCAGCGCTTCGCGTCGCAGCGAGTCGAACTGCAGATAGACTTCAAAGCGCGGCATATAGGTGGCCAGCCGCGCTGCGAACTCCGGCTCGCGGGCGATGCGGATGCCGTTCGTGTTGATCATCAGATGGCGGATTGGGCGGCGCTTGGCGGCGTCCAGGATCTCGAAGAACTGCGGGTGGATCGTGGGTTCGCCGCCTGAGATCTGCACAAGGTCAGGCTCGCCTTCGCTATCCACCAGCGTGTCCAGCATGCGTTCGATCGTCGCCAAATCGCGATGCCCGGTGCGCTTGAGCGAGGAGTCCGCAAAGCAGACAGGGCAGGTGAGGTTGCAAGCCTCGTTCACTTCCAGGATCGCCAGGCACGAATGCTGTTCGTGGTCGGGGCATAGACCGCAGTCGTACGGACAGCCGCGCTCGGTCGTCGTTTGAGGTGCAAGCGGGCGGTCGCCGGGCTTCAGGTAGTCCTTGCAGCTTTTCCAATACGTCGCGTCGGTCGATATCAGCGTCTTCTGTACGCCGTGTTCGCTGCAGCGCTTTTGGTAGAAGACATCTTCGCCTTCGATAAGAATTTTAGCTGGGACCACCTTGAGGCAGGTTTCGCACAGGCTGCTCGTTTGCGCGTGGAATAGATACGGCGCCGACTTGCGGATTGGCATTGCGCCGGTGCTGGCGATGTCGATGGACTTGTTCATGTCGCCGAGGTTACAGAAAGAAAGGTCTCACGCGAAGTCGCGAAGGCGCGAAGAAATGTTCTTACTTTTTCGCGCTCTTCGCGACTTCGCGTGAGGCTTCTTTCTGACTGGTGATCATGACGACACCGTAGCCAATCAGGCCCAGGCAGATCAGGTGGAAGTGGTTGAGTGGGCCGATGAGGGTCGGGTAGGGCTTTAGGAACTCCCACAAGAAGCGTTGTGCGCCATAGGCGATGGCGAGCCAGTAGAAGCCCTGGCGCACGGCCCAGTGTTGACGTTGCTTTAAGCCCCACGTGAAGGCGGCCAGGAACAACAGCATCGATAGGGACTCGTAGACCTGCACCGGATGGCGGGCGATGCCGTCGCCGAGGTCTACGCTCCAGGGCAAGGTCGTCGGGGTGCCGAACGTTTGGTCGGGGAGGCCCGCGAACAGACAGCCCCAGCGGCCCACGGCAACGCCGGCGGCGAAGGGGCCTGCGAAGACGATGCCAGTGGACATACGGATGCCACGCGCGAGCTTGTAGAACTCGACACCGATGATCGCGCCGACAAGGGCTCCGGCGACGGAGTGGGCGAGCGCGAAGACCGCTTGTCCCACGAACGTGAACGAGCCCGCGAGGTAGGCGCCCGAAATCGCGCCCACGGCCAGGCAGGCGAAGTAGCCGCCGTCGGCTACCCGCGCGACCTCCGCGGTCACCTCTGCCAAGCGCCAGCGATAGAGGGCGACGCCGACAGCCATGCTTGTGCCCCATGCGAGCGCATCGAAAGCCAAGTGATACGCGGGGTCGGTTGGGACGTGGATCATCCGAGAATCTGCAGCAGCAATCTTTGCGCGGCGCGCAGCCGATGGATCATGGCGTCTGGCTCTTGGTCTATGGCTGCTGGCTTATGGAATATGGCGGGAACCCTTAAGGGTTGGGAAAAACACTGTGATGTTCCAATCGGTTGCGGGTCCTGCTGACTTGGCTCAAACCGGGTTTAGAGGTTCGTGATCTCCCGGTCGAAGCGTGATGCGGATCGTGTTTCCGATCTCAACATCTCCGCCCTCGACGACCACTGCCATGACGCCGGCTTTGCGGATCAGGCCGCGTTCGGGGTGACGCTCGAGCACGCCTTCCATGAGGCCCGGTTGAATGCTGTCGAGTTGGGTGCAGGGGTTGCGCAGGCCCGTGACTTCGATCACTGCGCCGCCAATGTGCAGCTGCGTACCACGTGCGAGTCCGAGCAGGTCGATGCCGCGCGTCGTGATGTTTTCGCCCATCTGTCCGGGGGCGATGTCGAAACCCTTCGCGCGCAGCTCGTCGAAGAGTTCGGCGTGGATGAGGTGGACTTGGCGCAGATTCGCGGCCGTCGGATCGACGCGCACGCGGGACCGATGTTTCACCGTCGTTCCCATGTGCGCGTCGCCTTCGACGCCGTGACCTTGGACTAGGCGCACGCGATCGCGGACCGCTTTGGACATCGTGTGCTTCGGGCTGACTGCCACAGCGACGACGGTGCCGGTCATGAGCCGGGAAGCCTGTAGAGCTTCGCGCGTGCGTCACGGTCAGCAATCGTTGCTTTGCGGGCGTCGAGTTCGGTCACGATGGTGCGTCGGCGGTCGGGCGTGAGCGAACTCCAGCTGCCGATTTCAGCCATCGAACGGCCGCAACCGAGGCACCAACCTGTCGTAGCGTCAATGGCGCATACCTTTACGCAGGGGGTTTCGATGATGCCGCTCATGCTTCCTGGTAACGCGGCTGGAGTCAGGTCACAAGCTGCTTTGAAACTGGGCAAATGGGCCGCTATCATCGGCGGCGAACCTTCCGTCTTGAGGACTTGCAGCCATGAACCTCGACTTCACGCCAGCCGACGAAGCTTTCCGCAAAGAAGTGCGCGCGTTCATCGCGAGCGCGATCCCCAAACAGCTGAAAGGCAAGTCGCGCCGTCAGTACGAAGGCAAGGCCGACTTCTTGGCGTGGCACAAGGCGCTTTACGAGAAGGGCTGGGTCGCGCCCTCTTGGCCGAAGGAATACGGCGGCACTGGTTGGACCTCGACGCAGAAATACATTTTCAGCGAAGAGTGCGCCGCCGCCGACACGCCGATGACGCTGCCGTTCGGCCTCGCGATGGTGGGCCCCGTGATCTACACGTTCGGCAATGAGGCGCAGAAAAAAGATCACCTGCCGAAGATTCTCTCGGGCGAGCGGTGGTGGTGCCAGGGGTATTCGGAGCCTGGTTCGGGGTCGGACCTTGCCTCGCTGAAGACGACGGCGGTTCGCGAAGGCGACCACTACATCGTCAACGGTCAGAAGACCTGGACGACGCTGGCGCAATTCGCGGACTGGATCTTTTGCTTGGTGCGCACGGACCCGAAGGCGAAGCAGCAGGAAGGCATTTCGTTCCTGTTGATCGATATGAAGACGCCGGGTGTGACGGTCAGACCCATCATCACGATGGACGGCGCGCACGAGGTGAACGAGGTCTTCCTCGACAATGTGAGGGTTCCGGTGACGAACCTGATCGGCAAAGAGAACGAGGGGTGGACCTACGCGAAGTTTTTGTTGGGCCACGAGCGTGCCGGCATCGCCGGTGTTGCGCGGTCGAAGCGCGGGGTCGAGCGGTTGAAGACACTCGCCGGTGCCGAGCAAGATGGCGCGGGCAAGAAACTCATCGACGACGCGATGTTCGCGCGCAATATCGCGGAGCTTGAGATCGACTTGCTGTCGTTGGAGTTCACCGAGCTTCGAACGCTTGCGCGCGAATCGAAGGGCGGTCATGGCCCCGAGGCTTCGATCCTGAAGATCAAAGGCACCGACATTCAGCAGCGGCTGACGGAGTTGACGCTTGAGGCGATCGCCTATTACGGCAGTCCCTACCAGCCATTCGCGCACGACAAGATGACGAACGAATACGTCCCGGGCCCCGACTATTCGCACGGCGCTTCGCAAAACTATTTCCTGACGCGGCGCACGACGATCTACGGCGGCTCCAGCGAGATTCAACGCAACATCATTGCGAAGATGGTTTTGGGGCTCTAATTGCGCGCCTTCGCCTTATTCGCTATCAGCATCGCAACACAAATAAACGGAAGCGCCGCACATGGATTTTTCCTTCACAGAAGAGCAGACGCTGCTTCGCAATAGCGTGCAGAAACTCGTGCAGAACGACTACACGTTCGAGAAGCGCCGGGCGATCGCGAAGAGCGAGGCGGGTTGGAAACGCGAGAACTGGAAGCAGTTCGCAGAGCTTGGGCTACTCGGTGCGCCGTTCGCGGAAGACTTCGGCGGGCTTAGCGGCGGGCCGGTGGAGACGATGATCATCATGGAAGAGTTCGGGCGTGGGCTCGTGATCGAGCCCTATCTCGGCACCGTGGTGCTCGCGGGCGGGTTTTTGAAACATGCCGGGTCGAAGGCGCAGAAGGAGCAGTTCATTCCGGAGATCATCGAGGGCAAGCGCGTGTTCGCGTTTGCGTTCGCCGAGCCTCAAGGGCGCTACAATCTTGCCGACCTTGCCGTCACCGCGAAGAAGTCGGGTGCGGGCTACACGTTGAACGGTCATAAAGCTGTCGTGATCGGCGCGCCGTGGGCGGACAGTCTGATCGTGACTGCGCGCACGGGTGGCGGGCAACGCGACGAGAAGGGCGTCTCGGTCTTCGTAGTCGATAAGAAGGCGAAGGGCGTGTCGTGCCGCGACTATCCGACGGTGGACGGGTTGCGTGCCTCGGAAATCACGTTCGAGAATGTGGCTCTGGGCGCAGATGCGCTGATCGGCCATGAGGGCGAGGGGTTGCCGCTGGTCGAGCGTGTGGTCGACGAAGGGATCGCCGCGCTTTCGGCCGAAGCCATCGGCGCGATGAAAGTGTTGAACGATACGACCGTCGAGTACTGCAAGACGCGCAAGCAATTCGGCGTGCCGATCGGCAAGTTCCAAGTGCTGCAGCACCGCATGGTCGACATGTTCATGAACTACGAACAGTCGGTCTCGATCACGTTCATGGTGACGCTGAAGCTGGGTGAGAGCGACGCGGAACGCCGCAAAGCCGCCTCAGCCGCGAAGGTTCAGATCGGCAAAGCCAGCCGCTTCATCGGCCAGAACGCGGTGCAGTTGCACGGCGGCATGGGCATGACGGACGAACTCAGCGTCGGGCATTATTTCAAGCGCCTGACCATGATCGACACGATGTTCGGCAATGTGGATCATCATTTGAAGCGGTACGCTGCGGCGGAATAGAAATGGGCGGAGAATACAGAGCCGCTCATGCGCTCTATTTACTGCTTTCTGATCAGAGGACGGTCGCCAGCCTGATCGGCACCGGCTGAGGTGCACTCAAGCGTTCGCGCGGGAAGGTGCAGATGACGGTCGTGCCTTTGCCGAGAACGCTGTCGAGGGCCACTTTGCCGCCGTGCGCTTCCACAAGACCGCGCACGATAGGAAGGCCAAGGCCCGTTCCCTTCTCGTTGACGGCGATGTCGTGGCGGCCTTGGCCGAAGGCTTCGAACACAGTCGCGACGTCGGCGGGGTCGATACCGGCGCCGGTGTCGGACACGCCGACCTCCATGCCGCCGCCAGCGGCGCGGCGCGCGAACGTGGTAACGGTGCCGCCCGGTGGCGTGAATTTCACGGCGTTGGAAATCAGGTTGATCAGGATTTGACGGCACGCGCGTTCGTCCGCGAGTAGAAGCGGCAGCGCAGAATCGAACTCGGACTGCAGCTTGATGCCCACGGCTGCCGCGCGCAGTTCGAACATAGCGTGTGCGTTTCTGATGGCCTCGGGCATGTTGATTTCTTCGGCTCGAACGACGAAGCGGCCGGCTTCGATGCGCGACAAATCCAGTACGTCGTTGATGAGGCCCAAGAGGTGTTCGCCGCTTTTGTGGATGTCGGTCGCATAGCCGACGTATTGGCTTGAGCCTAGATTGCCGAAGACTTCGTCGCGCATGACTTCCGAGAAGCCCAGAATGGCGTTCAACGGCGTGCGCAGTTCGTGGCTCATGTTCGCCAGGAATTTCGACTTCGCTTGGCTGGCGGCCTCGGCGCGCTGACGAGCCTTGTCGGATTCGAATTTGGCGGCGGTCAGCTGTTCGATCAGCTCGTTCTTGTCTTCACGCAAGAGCAGCATGTCGCGCGCGGTCTCATAGATGTTGCGGGCAAGGTGAACCATAAACACCGAGAAGCCGAAGCCGAGCGCACTGATGCCGTAGTACAATGCCGTGCCTTCGAACAGCGGCGGAACGACCAACGCCATCGCGTAAGGTAAGAACGTCGCGACCAGCAGTGGCGGGCACGGCGACTGCAGCGCCGCGCAGCCCGCGATGCAACAGGCGAAGACGAGCGCCATCAGCATGTGGCCAGTGTCGTTGCAGTAGCCCCAGAAGAACAGCGACGGCACGACCCAGGCCAGTGCAAATGCGGAGCCGATCACGAATGAGATTGCGGTCCAGCGCGGCGCGTCGGCGAGTGTTTGGCCGCTGCGCTTATGCAGCACGTAGGCCGCGCCCATGGCGCATGCGGCCACCGTGACGCAGGCAACCCATACGGCGAGCAACCAAATCGGCACCCACGCAGATAGCATCACGCTGATGACGACCGAGAAGACGGGCATAGCCACGGCTGCGGGTGCGATGTTGCGCTCAACAAGCAGCAGCTGATCGTGCTGTAGTTTCGCAAGGCGTGCAGGGGCTAGCGCTCGCGCGTGCGCGAACGGCGACTGTGCGCTCTTTGAATATGCGCCCGTCATGAGCCCCAAGACCGGTCCCCAAAACCCGTGTTTCAGTGGAAATCATTACATGCCAATCGTTAATATTGGTTAGGTGCGAGCCACGTTCGTTGCTTGCGCGAGGGCGCTACATGGTTACGTTCTGGCTAACGAAACGACGAAAGGGCCGGAACCGATGAGCGAAGTGTTGCTGTTTGAAACGCATGGTCCCGTCGTCACGCTGACGATCAACCGGGCTGAGTCGCGCAACCCGCTTGGGCACGACGGCGACGGTGAGGCATTTGCGGCCGCTGCCGCGCGCATCAATGCGGACCGGGGTGTGCGGGCAGTGATCCTGACGGGTGCGGGCAAAGCGTTCTCCGCAGGCGGCGACCTCAAAGCTATGCGCGAGAGAGGTGGCGCATTTGCGGGGGCTGGCGTTGCAATCCGCGAGCGCTACCGCAACGGCATCCACAAGATCGTGCGAAGCGTGTGGGGGATCGAGGTGCCGGTGATCGCCGCGGTCAATGGACCTGCGATCGGGCTCGGCAACGATGTTGCTTGTTTGGCAGACACGCGGATTGCGAGCGACACGGCGATCTTCGGCGCGACGTTCCTGAAGATCGGGCTGATCCCCGGCGACGGCGGGGCGTGGCTGTTGCCGAGGGTGATCGGCATGGCGCGCGCGAGCGAGCTGCTCTACACGGGCGATACCGTCGATGCGCAGACGGCGTTGAACTGGGGTTTGGTTTCGAAGGTCGTTCCGGCCGCAAGTTTGATGGACGAGGCGATGAAGCTAGCGCAGCGGATGGCGGCTCAGCCCCCGGATGTCTTGCGCATGACGAAGCGGCTGCTGCGCGAAGGTCAAGCGACGAGCTTCGACAACATTATGGAGCTCTCTGCCGCGATGCAGGCATTGGCGCACCACACGGAGGATCACGCAGAGGCGGTGAATGCGTTCTTCGAGAAGCGCCCGGGGAACTACAAGGGACGATGACGGCGCGGCTCTGTATCCCCGGTTTCCACGTGCGGCCGCTGCTGGCCGGCGACGTGTCGGCGCTGCAGGTGTTGTTCGACGAAGATCCCGAGTACTTCGAGATCAACGGCCGAGCCATACCGGTTGAAGAAATTCGCACCGCATTACCGCCGGGCCGTGCCGCCGAGGACAAGCTTCTGTTCGTCCTCGAACGCGAAGGCCGCCACGCGGGATTGATCGACGTCATTCGCCACTACCCCGAGCCGCATGTTTGGCATTTGGGCTTCATCTTCTTGTCGAAGAGCGCGCGCGGCGGTGGGACGGGACGCCGTTGCCTGCGCGCGCTCTACGATTGGATGCGTGCGCAGGGCGGGACTGCGATCCGCCTCGGTGTCGTCGAGCCGAATGCGAAGGCTCGCCATCTCTACGCTACGGAAGGCTTTGAATTCGAGACGATGCGCGAGGTCGATCCGACGGCCAAGCGTATGCGGCGCACGCTTGTGCTTCGGCGTGCGCTTTAGTCTACTGGCGGAAATCGTCATTACATCGGGAGAAACGGCATGACACTCGGCATCGTTGCGACGTTGAAAGTGAAACCGGGCAAGGAAGCGGAGTTCGAGGCCGTATTCCGCGACCTGCAGGCGCAGGTAAAGGCAAACGAACCCGGCGCGCTTCAATACGAAGTGTTCAAGTCGAAGGCGAACGCCTCGACCTACGTCGTCATGGAGCAGTACAAGAGCGAGGCCGATCTAGCCGCGCACCGCACGACCCCGCATATGGCAGCTGCGGGGCCGAAACTCGGCGCCGTTCTCGACGGGCGGCCGGGTATCGAAATGCTCGAGAAGCTTTGAGAGGCTCTAAGCTCATGGAACTCGGCTTTACGAAGGACGATCTGAAATTCCGCGATGAAGTTCGTGCGTTCATCGCCGAAAAGTTCGACGAGGACTTGCGGCGCAAGATGGCGTTCACGAAGAACGGCTATTTGGATAAGGCCGGCCAGGTGAAGTGGCAGAAAGCCCTCTACGAGCGCGGCTGGATCGCGCCGAATTGGCCCAAGGAATACGGCGGCGCGGGCTTCAGCGCGAACCAGAAATACGTCTTCGACATCGAGATGTCAGCGGCCGGTACGCCGATCGTGAGCCCGATGGGCGTCAAGATGGTGGCGCCGGTGATCATGGCGTTCGGCAACGACGCGCAGAAGAAGAAGTACTTGCCGTCGATCCTGTCGTCGGACGTGTGGTGGTGCCAGGGATATTCCGAGCCGGGCTCGGGGTCCGACTTGGCCAGCTTGCAGATGAAGGCGGAGAACAAAGGCGACCACTATCTTTGCAACGGTACGAAGATTTGGACCACGCATGCGCAGTGGGCGGATTGGATCTTCTGCCTCGTGCGCACGACCCCGGGCACGAAGCCGCAGGAAGGCATCTCGTTCCTGCTCATCGATATGAAGACGCCGGGTATCACGGTAAAGCCGATCATCACACTAGACGGGCCGCCTGAGAGCGAGCAGGAGGTCAATCAGGTCTTCTTCGACGACGTGCGGGTGCCCAAGGAAAACCTGATCGGCAAGCAGGATGAGGGTTGGACGTACGCGAAATACCTGCTCGAGTTCGAGCGCGGCAACGCCTACGCGCCGGGGCTGAAGCGTTCTCTGAAAAAGGTGCGCACGATTGCGGCGGCCGAGGCGTCGGACGGCAAGCGGCTGATCGACGACGCCACGTTCCGGCGCAAGATCGAAGAGGTCGAGATTCAGCTGCACGCGCTTGAGTTCACGGAACTGCGCGTGTTCTCGAAGCTCGCGACAGGCGGGAGGCCGGGTGCGGAGTCGTCGCTGTTCAAGACGCGCGGCACCGAGTTGCAACAGGCGATCACCGAGCTTGCGGTCGAAGCCGTGCAGTATTCGGCGATGCCGTTCGTGCAAAATCCGTGGGCGCGCACGAACGAGCCTTGGCCTCAGCCGGACTATGCGGTGACGGCGGCGCCATATTACTTCAGCTTGCGCAAGGCCGCGATCTATGCCGGGTCGAACGAGATCCAGCGCAATATTATGGCGAAGCTGGTGCTGGGACTTTAGGCTTCAGCCATGAGCAGGGTCGCGATCGTCACCGGAGCAGCTCGCGGCATCGGTGCCGGGGTTGCGGCCGGGCTTGCCGCCAAGGGTTATGCGGTCGCTCTCGTCGGGCTCGAGGGCGAGTTGTTGCGGCAGAACGCGAAGGCGATCGGCGCAAACGCGCTTTCGTTCGAAGCCGACATGACGGACCGGGTCGCCGTCGGCAGTGCGTTCGAGGGTGTTCGTGAGAAATTCGGGCGGATCGACGCGGTGGTGTCGAATGCCGGCATTTCGAATTTCGATTTGCTCTCCACCATGTCGCCGGAGCATTTCCGTCGCGTGATGGCGGTGAACGTTGAAGGCAATTTCAACGCAATCCAAGCGTCGTTACCTCATTTGGTCGAAGCGAAGGGTTATTTCCTCGGCGTGGCGTCGATAGCGGCGGCGTCGGCACCGCCCGGCATGGCTGCCTACGGGGCGAGCAAGGGCGCGACCGAAAACCTGCTCAACACATTCCGCGCGGAGGTCGTCCACAAATGCGTGGATGTCGGCGTCGCCTATTTCGGCTGGCTCGCAACCGACTTGGTGAAGGCGGGCGGCGAGCATCCGGCGTTTGCGTATATGCGCGAGCATCTGCCGGGGCCGCTAAAAACGATTGCACCTGTCGATATTGCGGTGAGCGCGATCGTCGATGGCGTTCTGAAACGCAAGCGCCGCGTGATGGCACCAGGCTGGTTGCGTGCGGCGCTGGCGTTGCGGTGGTTCTTCGCGGGCAATCCGTCTGCGTACAAAGCGCACATGCCGGAGATTGAGCGCCTCTGTGCAGCGGAACTAAAGAAGCGCGGCGGCGCGGACAAGACCTACATCTCCGATCCCGCGCGACGTTGAGCCCATGAGCGAGCACGTTCAAACTCCAGGAGGATGGCGCGAGAGCGCAACGTTCGGGCTCTTGGAGGTGGCGGCATTCGCCGCGGTTTTCCTTGCCGGAACCTACAACTATTTGCCGATCAGCCACACTCCCTACTTGCTGGTGCTGGCTTGGGCGATGTTGTTCGTGCGCGGCAAGCGTTGGGGCGATGTAGGCTTCCGTTGGCCTGAGCATGCGACGTCGGCTTTGCTGTTAGGTGCCGTTGCTGGTGTTGCACTCGCGGTTCACGAGCTTCTCGTGCTTGAGCCACTGGTTCGTTCGATCACAGGTTCGTCGCCCGACCTCAGCTTGTTCAAGCAACTCAAAGGCAACCTTGAAGCGACGCTGTTGTTCATCGCGCTGTCTTGGGTGTTGGCTGCGTTCGGCGAAGAGATGGTTTGGCGCGGCTATGCGATGAACCGCGTGGCGGAACTGGCCGGGGGTACGACGGTTGCGTGGATATTGAGCACGCTGGCTGTGAACATCGTATTCGGTGTCGCTCACGACTATCAGGACATCTCAGGCATCGCCATCACCGCCATCGGTGGCGTTACGTACGCGGTGCTCTACTTCCTTGCGGGGCGCAATCTCGCGGTGCCGATCATAGCGCACGGGATGCAAAATACCTGCGACTTTCTATTCATGTATCGCGGCGGAATTATTCCCGGAATTTAGACCCAGTCTTCGGGCCAGCGTTCGCCCGAGAGCCGGTGATAGACGAAGGCGAACGCGACCAGGATTAGTGCGCCCGCGAGTACCGGCGAGACGAGAAACAACGGCGTCGCGTGTGCACTCGTGATGATGAGCGGGCTGATGCCCGCTGGCGGGTGAAACGCGTCAGCGGCTTGCATCAAGGCGATGGCGAGGCCGACGCCGATGGCCGCGACCCAGAATGCGTCGCCCAATACCGACGCGCAAACGATCCCCGCAAACGCCGAGAGAACATGACCGCCGACGATCGCGCGGGGCCTGGCGGGTGGCGCTTCGGGTGAGCCCATGACGAGCACGATCGAGGTCGCGAACGGGACCATCATCAGCGGCTGGCCCGACGCGTTCGCCAACGTCGTCATGACGGCGATGCCGAGCGCACCGCCAACGGCGCGCACGGCGATGCGCTCATAGGGTCGCGGTGCGCTAATTCCCGCTGATCCGTGCGAAGAACTTTTGGGTTTGCTCGCCGCCCATGAAGTAGGCCTTGGCGCCGGTCATATCGGAAATCTTCGCCCAATTTTCGGCGACCTTTTCGGCGGTGAGGCCTTGGTGGCCCAAGAACGCGCCGTTCGACTCGACAATTTGCGCAACGGCAAACGCGCCGCCGCCGGCGGCCAGGATCGTGCCAGTGGGCGCATCTTCGCTGACGAGGTAGATCACGCCCGGCGTCACGAATTCCGGCTTCAGCGCTTCAAGCGCTTGGGCCGGCATCAGGTTCTCGGTCATGCGCGTGCCGGCGACGGGTGCCAGCGCGTTGACGCGGATGTTGTCCTTCTGGCCTTCGAGCTTCAGCGTGTTCATGAAGCCGACGAGGCCGAGCTTTGCCGCGCCGTAGTTCGTCTGGCCGAAGTTGCCGTAGAGGCCGGACGACGAGGATGTCATCACGATGCGGCCATATTGCTGAGCCTTCATCGTCTCCCAGCACGCCTTCGTAACTTTGACCGAGCCCAACAAATGGACGTCGAGGACGAATTCGAAGTCCTTGATCTCCATCTTCGTGAAGCTCTTGTCGCGCAAGACACCAGCGTTGTTGATCAAAATGTCGATGCGGCCGAATGCGTCGAGCGTCTGCTTCACGAGGCCTGCGACCCCTGCGTCGTCGGTGACGGAGGCGCCGTTCGCGATGGCTTCGCCACCGAATGCTTTGATTTCCTCCACCACTTTCTTGGCCGCGTCCGACGAACCGCCCGAGCCGTCGACCGTCCCTCCCAGGTCGTTGATCACGACCTTGGCGCCACGACGGGCGAGATCAAGCGCGTGTGCGCGGCCGAGGCCGCCGCCGGCACCGGTGACAATGGCGACTTTGCCGTCAAAGCGAATAGACATGTGATGTGTTCCTTGAATGCTGCAGTTGCGAAGTGCGCTTGTTCTGCCCGTGTTTTTGGGCGAAATCAACTGGTCGCCGCGTCCGACTCGCACGAGGTTCTATGGACTTTCCGCCGCAATTGCAGAGCGCCTTGGGGCTTGCCGTCTTTGTCGCGATTGCTTGGGTGTTGTCGGAGAACCGGCGCGCGTTTCCCTGGCGTACGGTGGTTGTGGGGCTCGGCCTGCAGATCGTCCTCGCCACAATCTTCCTTGGCGTGCCTGTCATTCGGGAGGGGCTGCTCGCGCTGAACGTCGTCGTCGATGCGATTCAGGCGGCGACCGCGAAGGGCTCGTCCTTCGTCTTCGGCTATACCGGCGGCGGCACTCCGCCGTTCGAGGTTAAGAATCCAAGCGCCACCGTGACGATCGCCTTCACGGTGCTGCCCATCGTGCTTGTGATGTCCGCGCTTTCGGCCTTGCTCTGGCACTGGCGTGTTCTGCCGGTTGTCGTGAAAGGCTTTGCGATCGTGCTCGAAAAATCAATGAACATCGGCGGCGCACTCGGCCTTGGCTGCGCCTCGAACGTGTTCTTAGGACAGATCGAAGCGCCGATGCTGATTAAGCCCTATCTCGAAAAGATGACGCGCAGCGAACTCTTCACGCTCTTCGCCTGCGGCCTTGCTAATGTCGCCGGCACCGTGCTCGTGCTGTTCGCGACGGTGTTGCAAGCGGTGTTGCCCGGTGCCTTGGGCCACATCATCGTGGCGTCTCTGTTGTCGCTGCCAGCATCGATCCTGCTTTCGAAAATCATGATCCCGGGCGACGAAACGACGCCCGCCACCGTGGGCGAGGCGACGCTTTACCGTTCGACGATGGATGCGATAGCGACCGGCGCCGAGGACGGCATGAAGATGTATCTCAATATCATCGCCATGCTCGTGGTGATGATCTCGCTCGTCTCGCTTGCAAACATCATACTCGGCAACTTCGCGATCGGCGACGCGCCGCTGAGCTTCGAGCGCATCTTGGGCTGGCTCTTTGCGCCGATTGTCTGGCTGATCGGCGTGCCGTGGCAGGACGCGGCGACTGCCGGCAGCCTGATGGGAACCAAGACGATCCTCAACGAGTTCATCGCTTACCTCAATATGGCCGCATTGCCGGGCGATGCTCTCACCGAACGGTCCAAACTGCTGATGGTCTACGCCTTGTGCGGCTTCGCGAATCTGGGATCTGTTGGGATGATGATCGCCGGTGTCAGCGCGCTTGCGCCGTCGCGCCGGGACGAGATCGTGGAGTTGAGCTTGAAGTCCATCATCCCGGGCACGCTGTCGACGTGCATGACTGCCGCCGTCGTGGGGCTTTTGCCGTGAACAAATCGATCGCGAAGTTGCAGTCTTGGATGCTTTGGGTGGCGGGGGTGCTGGCCGTCTTGGGTTCGGTCGGCATCGCCTCTCTGCCGCTTCGCGTGCTGTTCGTTTCCATCAACGTACTGATGCCGATCGTGGGCGTTCTTTGTTTGGCTTCGGCCTATGCGACGAGCGAGCGGGCGGTGCTCGATCAAGCTTCGCCGTCGATGACGCGACGCGTTCGCATCTACGCGCTGGTTACACTTGCGATCGCCAGTTTTGCGACGGTTCTGCCGCTCGTTTCTTTGCCCGTGGTCTTGCCACTGGTGCAGTTCGATATGCTAATGCTCCTCATCGGGTTTGGGTGCCTGTTCTTTGCCTATGTCGGCACGCGCGCCTGAGCCAATTCCCATTTTACCCCCGTAACACGGTGCACCCGCGCCGCGCCCTAAGGAGTGCCACGTTGCAACGACCGACGACCAGTATGCCTGCTGCAACGGACCGGCTCCCTTGGCTTACAATTATCGGCTTCGGCCAGCTCGCGATACCGCTCGCTTTCGCGGGCCTGCCGATCGCGGTGTTCGTGTCGAAATTCTATGCGGAGGATTTGAAGATCGATGTCGCGACAGTGGGGCTCATTCTGCTCGTTGCGCGTCTTGCCGATTTCATCGTCGATCCGATCATCGGGTATGCGAGCGACCGGACGACCTGGAGTTTGGGGCGTCGGCGCACCTGGGTGCTGATTGGAGCGCCCGTGTTCGCGTTCGGCATTTACATGCTGTTCATGCCGCCGCGGGACGCGACGGAGGTGTATCTCTTGATATGGATTGCCGTGTTCTACCTCGGTTGGACGATGATCACGATTCCGTATGGCGCGTGGGGTGCGGAGCTTTCGGGCGATTACAACGAACGTTCGCGCATCACGGGCGTGCGCGAGATTTTCACCCTCGTCGGGCTCGCGCTCGCGGGCGCTATTCCGGTGATCGTGGGAACAGGCGCCGCCGCAGGTGTTGTTGGCGGCGGCGGGTACTGGCATGCGATGGAAGTTCTCGGTTGGACGATCGTAGCGCTGACGCCTATCGGGGTGGCAATCATGTTCTGGTCGACGCCGGAACCGGCCTACGGCGATGCCAAGCATGTTTCGGTGTGGAAGGGCGTGCAAGCCGCGCTGACCAATCTGCCGTTCTTGCGCTTGTTTACAGCCACGTTGTTCGTGCGAATTGCCTCGCGCGCTGCGGAGGTATTGTTCCTTTTCTATCTTGTGGATGCCGTGGGGCTGACGAAGGCGCAAGGCAATCACTTTCCGCTCGCGCTCATTGTTTCGGCCATCGTGTTTGCGCCGCTTTGGATTTGGCTGGGAGGCAAGATCACCAAGCACAAGGCCTTGTCGCTCGCGATGTTGATCGGCGTGGGGGTGTTCGCGCTGCTGCCGTTGGCGCAGGCGGGAGGATATTGGGCGAATATGGTGCTGTTCGCGGCTTTGGGTGCCGCGTTCTCAGCGCCGTACACGTTGGGTCAATCGATCGCAGCCGACGTCGTCGATCTCGACTCGCTTAAAACGCATGAACCGCGCGCCGGTCTCCTGATTTCGTTCTTCGGACTTGCGATCAAAGGGGGGGACGCGCTCGGCGCAGGGTTCGCCCTCATGCTGGTCGGATACTTGGGCTTCGATTCTTCGGTCGCGGCGAAGACACCGGAGGCAATCAGCGCATTGACGCTTGTGTTCTCAGCACTGCCCATCGCGTTCTACGTGCCTGCGATCTTACTACTCTGGTCGTTCCCGATTACGCCGGAATTGCAGCGCCGCATTCGCCGTCTCGTGGAGCGGCGCGTGCTGCGCAAGCTCAGGCGCCAGGCAAAAGGAACGCCTTAGCTAACAATTCATACGATTTGAGGCGAGCGGCGAACTCGTAGGTGATCGTGAGCACGATCACCTCGTCAGCACCGAAGTCGGCGGCGAGTCGCTCGAGGCCCAGCCTCACGCGGTCGGGCGTGCCGGTGATACCGCGTTGCGCGATGCCGCGGATCAACACTTGGTCTTCGTGCGTGTACGGATAAGCCATCGCTTCCTCCGGCGAGGGGAACGGCCCTGCCTGATTTCGCAACAACTGCATCACCCAGAGGTTTCGCGTGGTGCACAGACGTTCGGCTTCTTCCTCCGTTTCGGCGGCGAGCGCGAAGGCGGCGACACTGACGCGGGGCTTGTCGCCTTCGCGGTGCGGTTTGAATTGCTTGCGGTAAAGCTCGGCCGCTTCTACGCCGCTGCCGTCGGGCGTGATGAAGTGCGCGAACGCTAGCGGGAGGCCCAGTTCGGCCGCGTACACGGCGCCGTTCAGACTGGAGGCCAGCATCCACATCTCGGGCATGCCTGGTCCGCGAGGCGACGCGTGGACGCTGCGGTAGGCGTGGCCCGCCGGCCATTCGGTGATGCCCGCGGATTCTTCGAGGTAGTGGCGGAGCAGAGCCGCCTGTTGCGGGAAGACGCCGATGTCCCAGGCTTGCGGGCCCGGCTGCAGTGCGACGCTCGTCCGCCCGTCGGAGCCCGGTGCGCGGCCGAAGGCGAGATCGATGCGGCCTGGGGTCAGTGTCTCCAGCATGCGAAAGTTTTCGGCCACCTTCAGCGGGCTGTAGTGCGGCAGCATGATGCCGCCGGAGCCGACGCGGATGGTGCTCGTCTCAGCCGCCACGCGTGCGATCAGGACCTCGGGCGTCGAGCCTGCGAACGAGCTGGTGTTGTGGTGCTCTGCCAGCCAGTAGCGTGCGTAGCCGAGACGCTCGCAGGCCTTGGCTAGCGCAATGGTTTCGCGGACGGCTTCGACAGCCGTGCCGCCTTTGCGGATCGGCGATTGATCGAGAACGCTGAGGATCATGATGCCACCTTAGCGCAGGTGGCGGCGCGGATCACGCCTGAGTCGTGACGCTGCGGCCGGCGAGAAGGCTGGTGGCGAGGCCGATCAACGTGACGACGAACAGGACTGCGATGATGAGCGTCAGGACGGGCTCATCCGCTGGGCCATTTGCGTTGGCGAGGCTGAACGGCACGCCGGTCTTGGCAATCTCGTCCAAGTGTCCGAACAGCGACATGTAAAACATGGCGGCGGTGAAGCCCCAGCCGGCCGTCAAAAGAGGCACGCCACGGTCGCTCGGCGTCCATAAGATCGCGATCGCCCCCGCCTGCAACAAGGCAACGGCGATGTAATCAACCACCCAGAACGGCCACCATTGGATCTCGCCGCTGTTACGCAAGACCTCAGCCACCGCGAGAAAAGTTCCGAAGCCAAGCGCGAGCCAAGCCGAGAATTGTTTCATGCCCCTTGCGGCTTCGTGCGAACCGCCCCCAGTGCGATCAAACGCTCGATCGCGCCTTCATCATATCCAGCTTCGCGCAACACTGCGCGGTTATCCTGACCGAAATCCGGCGGGGTGTGACGCGTGGACGATGGGGTGCGGGACATTTTCACCGGCGAGGCGATTCCACGGTAGCCGTTTCGCTCGACAAGCATGCCGTTCGCGGCAGTTTGCGGATCGTTCAGCACTTCGCCGATCGTGTTCAGCGTGCCGGCGGGGACGCCCGCGTTCAGAAGCTCGGCTGCAATCTTCGCGCCATCGAGTTTGGCGAACGCCTTGGTCAGCAATGCGCTCAGCACGTCGCGGTTCGCGTTGCGGTCGGCGTTCGTTTTGAAACGCGGATCGAGGCCAAGTTCGGGAAGGCCGAGCAGCGGCATTGCCTTCTTGAACTGCGCGTCGTTGCTGGTACCCAGCAGGATCGGCCGCGTCGCCGTCGCGTACAGATCGTAAGCCGCAATGTTCGGATGCGCGTTGCCGAGTAGCTTCGGCAGGCGACCATCCATCAGATAGTTGCCGGAGTGCGGGTGCAGGATCGACAAGCCTGCGTCGTATAGCGAGACCTCAACGAACTGTCCTTTGCCCGAGCGGTGGCGTTCGTTGAGCGCGAGCAAGATGCCGATCGTGAGGTTCATGCCGGTCGTCATATCGACGATCGGCACGCCGACCTTTAGCGGTCCCGAGGCCGGCGAACCGTTGCAGTTCGGCAGGCTCACGATCGTCTGCACGACCGCGTCATAACCCGGCATACCGCCCATCGGGCCGGTCTCGCCGAAGCCGGTGACGCGCGCGTGGATCAGTCTTGGGAAGCGCGCGGAGAGCGCGTCGTAACCCATGCCCCAACGTTCCATCGTGCCGAGCTTGAAATTTTCGACCAGCACGTCGGTGTCTTCGAATAGCTTCCACACCATCTCGCGCGCTTCGGGTTTGGTGAGATCGAGCGCAATCCCGCGCTTGTTGCGGTTGATGTTCGTGTAATAGGCCGACGGCCCGCGCTGAGGTCCGTCGTCGCGAAACGGAGGGCCCCACTCGCGCGTCTCGTCGCCAAGCGGGGGCTCGACCTTGACGATGTCGGCTCCGTGGTCGCCGAGAATTTGCGTGGCGTAAGGACCCGCGAGGACGCGGGAGAGATCGAGGATTTTGATTCCAGCGAGCGCGCCGGTATTGTGGGGCATTGGTGGCTCCATTGCTCGCGGTTGATACACGAGGTCGCTTGTGTCCGGGAACTTGGATTTGTTGTCGCTTGCCCTTGCTGGTATGGTTGTCGTAGCCGTGGGTGGCGTGTGCTGGGGCGTTAGAACTTGGCGTCAACGCTTGTTTGTAGGCGCTTTCGGTCTCTTGGCGACGGCGATTATTGGACTCAACGCGGCACGGGATATGGACCCCCGACTTTCAAAGTTGAACGAGTATGTTTGGATAGCCCTCTGCGTTCTGGCTATGGTCGGAATCTTGTTCGAGCTTTACGCTGCGCTGCGCGCGGTCTCGCGTCCGGGGAACAAACGCGAGTCGTAATAGCGTCTACTCCCACAACTTCATGCCGATCCAGCCGTAGGACCACATGTACGCCGCGAAGGCGAGGACGCTGAGGCTTGAGAGCCAGGCGAGCGCGCGGACGAGTATGTTGGCGTCGGCTGCGCCCATCGCTGTGCGCAGGAGCGACAGCGTCCCGAGGGTGGGTACTGCTAGCGACAGGCCGTAGATCGACCAGGCGAGCGGGTTTGGTTTGCCGACAAGCTCGAGGTCGTTGGCGCTGAGGGCTGCGAGCGTCGTTCCTGCGAGGCCGAGCACCGAGACAATCGCAAGCCACGGCAGCAAGCGGATCGTGACGCCGCCACGTTCGGCCAAGCGGCCCATGAAGGCGCTGGGGATCCAGAGAAGCATGTATAGCGCGCTGAAGGCTGCCGCGAGCGCGAATGCCGCGCCGCCGGCGAGCTTGGCGGCAATCTCCCACAACGGCAATTTTCTATTCGCGCCGGTTGCCGTGTACATGAACACGCCTTCGGGCTTTCGTACGAAGACGATGTTGGGCGCGGCGCTATCCGTCTTTTGGAAGACGTTCTTGCCTACGTGAATGCGCTTGGTCTCGTTGAAGACCAGTTCGCCATTTTCGGCTTTCGCGGTTTGCCAATTGGCGAGGCTTTCGATGATCGCGAGTTGCTGCTGGCGCGGCGTAATCGACTGGTAGTAGCCGGCCCATTCCGCGAGATCCGCCGGCGCTATCGGTTGAGCCACCGGCTTCGATTCAGGCAGCGAGCGTTCGAGATACTCGCGAATCTGGTCGCCGGCTTTGAGGACCTCGATGGTTCCCAAGTTCGCCATGACGACGAACCCCGCGCCAAGGCCCGGCGCGTATTCGTACTTGGAAACAAATCCGTCGATGCCGCCGTCGTGGCCGAAGAAGATTCCCTTCTTGCCCGGGTACATCAAATTGCCGAGGCCGTAGCCGTATCTCAGGCCCGCGCGCACGCCGTCGGTTGTTTCCGGCCGTTCGATCCGTTCGACCGACTCGAGCTTCAGGTATGTGCGCGCGTCGAGCGTGCCGCGGCCCAGCATCAGCAACGGCAGTTTGGCGAGGTCCTTTGGGGTGACGTTCAGCGAGCCCGACGGACGCGCTAGGATTTCGACGAACGGTTCCTCTTTGCCTTCAGTGTTTGCGTAGCTCTTCGACAGGCGGTCAGTGATTTGCGGTTCGCGCGTCCAGTAGGCGCTTTCCATACCCAACGGACCCGTCAGGCGCGCGGCCATGAATTCTGGGAACGATTGGCCGCTGACCTTTTCGATGATGCGGCCCGCGATCACGGGCGCGGAGTTGCTGTAGGACATGCGCGAGCCGGGTTTCCAGCGGCTCTCGTACGGTCCGTAGGCTTCGACTGCCTTAGACAGCGGCACGTCTTTGCCCTGTAGAAAATAGTGGTGAAAACCGATGTCGTCGAACCCGGTCGTATGTTCGAGCAGGTGGACGACGCGGATCGGGTCTGTCTTTTCCCACGGGTTGTCGTATTTCAGTTCCGGCATCAGGTCGGCGAGCTTGGCGTCGAGCGAGAGCTTACCCTCTTCGACCAGCATCATGATGCCGATGGAGGTGAAGCTCTTGCTGATGGAACCCGCGCGGAACACGGTTTCCGGCGTGACCGGCTTCTTCGTCTTCAGGTCGGCATAGCCGTAGCCTTTCGTGAAGACGATTTGGTTGCCCTCGATGATGACCACGCTGGCGCCGGGGATCTTTCCTTTCGCGAACGCTTCGGTGAGGTGCTTGTCCAGTTCTTCGAGCGTCGTGGCTGGCTTCGGTGCCGGTTCTTCGGCGGCAGCGAGCGGCGCGAACACAATGACAGCGGCCGCGAGCGCGGCGATTAAGATGCGATCCACAAAAATCCCCTAAGTCACGAGCGGCCAATGTAGCTGGTGGACTTACGATCACAAGGTGCAGGCGGCGCTCGCCTGACTGGGGAACGGTTGACGTTGCGTTCGCCCCTGGGCTGCGAAAGAAGTGGAGCGCAGGCCACGAGCCGGGCTACGATGGTGAAAATCATACGGGACTTTCACATGGCTCTCGATCTCGAAACTCGCGATCAGTTGATCTCTTCCGTCCGTCGGTTCGTCAGCGAGCGGTTGGTGCCACTCGAAGACAAGGTCGCGCGTGACGACCTCGTTCCCGATGACGTGGTGCGCGACCTGCGTGAGCTTGGGCTCTTTGGAATGTCGATCCCGGCCGAGTATGGCGGACTGGGGCTCACCATGGAGGAAGAGGTTCTCGTTTGCTTCGAGCTTGGGCAAACGTCGCCTGCGTTTAGGTCCGTTATCGGCACGAATGTCGGCATCGGAAGCCAAGGCGTTGTGATGTTCGGACGCGAGGATCAGAAGAAGGAATGGTTGCCGAAGCTCGCAAGCGGCGAGGCGATTGCGAGCTTTTGTTTGACGGAGCCCGGCGCCGGTTCGGATGCCGCGTCGCTGCGCACGACGGCGATCCGGCAGGGCGACCACTACGTCGTCAACGGGACGAAGCGTTACATCACGAATGCGAACAAGGCTTCCGTCTTCACGCTGATGGCGCGCACCGATCCCGGTAACAAGGGTGCCGGCGGGATTAGCGCGTTCTTCGTGCCGTCGAACCTGAAGGGCATCACGATCGGCAAGCCCGAACGCAAGATGGGCCAGCAGGGTGCGCATATCTGCGATGTTGTGTTCGAGGACTGCCGCGTGCCTGCGAGTTGCCTGCTGGGTCAAGAGGGGCAGGGGTTTCGGATTTCGATGCAGGTTCTCGATCGCGGACGGCTCCATATCTCCGCCGTCTGCGTCGGCGTGTCGGAGCGGTTGATCCGCGACGCGGCCAAGTATGCGCTGGAGCGCGAGCAGTTCGGGCAGAAGATCGCCGAGTTTCAGCTGATCCAGGCGATGCTGGCGGACTCGAAGACCGAGTCCTACGCCGCGCGCTGCATGGTGCTTGACGCGGCTCGCAAGCGCGATGCCGGCGAGAGCGTGACGATGGAAGCGGCGTGCGCGAAATACTTCGCGAGCGAGATGGTTGGCAGAGTTGCAGACCGCGCGGTACAGATTCACGGTGGCGCAGGTTACGTGAGCGACTATGGCGTCGAGCGGTTCTATCGCGACGTGCGCATCTTCCGCATCTACGAAGGCACCAGCCAGGTGCAGCAGCTGGTGATCGCGCGCAATCTTCTCAAATCACTGGGCTAACCCATGAGCAAGACAATCCGGATCGGTTGCGCCAGCGGCTTTTGGGGCGACAGTTTCTTCTCCGCGCCGCAGTTGGTGACGAAGGGAAACATCGACTACCTCGTCTTCGATTATTTGGCCGAGATCACGATGTCGATTATGGCGCGGGCGCGGGACAAGGATCCGAACGCGGGCTATGCGCATGACTTCGTCACCGTCACCATGGCCGGGATTGCGCGGGATGTGGCGGCCAAGAAGATCAAGGTCGTCACCAATGCGGGCGGCGTGAACCCGAAGGCCTGTGCCGCGGCGCTTGAGGCGTTGCTGGCCAAGCAGGGCGTTGCGCTCAAAGTCGCCTACATCGACGGCGACGATGTGCTGCCGCGGCTTGAGACGTGGAAGGCGCAAGGCGTGAAGGAGATGTTCACCGGCGCGCCGTTGCCCGAGAAGCCGATCAGCATGAACGCGTATCTCGGCGGGTTTCCGATTGCGGCTGCGTTGGCGAAGGGCGCCGACGTCGTGATCACCGGACGCTGTGTCGACTCCGCGGTAACGCTTGGCGCCTGTATCCACGAATTCGGCTGGGGGCCGAACGACGTCGACAAGCTCGCCGGCGGAAGCCTTGCCGGGCATATCGTCGAGTGCGGCGCGCAGGCATGCGGCGGCATCTTCACGGATTGGGAGCAGGTGCCGGACTGGGAGAATATCGGCTATGCGATCGCCGAAGTTTCCGCCGACGGTTCGTTCGTGGCGACCAAGCCGGAGGGCACTGGCGGCCTCGTGAGCGTCGGCACCGTCGGCGAGCAGATGCTTTACGAGATCGGAGACCCGCAGGCCTACATGTTGCCGGACGTGGTTTGCGACTTTTCTCAAGTGAAGATCGAGCAGGTGGGGAAGGATCGCGTGCGCGTGTCGAACGCGAAAGGCTACGCGCCGACCGCGACATACAAATGCTCGACGACGTATGAGGACGGGTATCGGGTCGGCAATCTGGTGGCGATCGGCGGCATCGATGCGGCGGCGAAGGCGCGGCGCACCGGCGAGGCCGTGCTAAAGCGGATGGACGGCATCTTGCGCCAGCGCAATTGGGGTGCGTTTACGGAGACGAGCATCGAAGTGTTGGGGGACGAGGATTCTTACGGACCGCACAAGCACCATGTTGGCGGACGTGAGGCGGTGTTGAAACTTGCCGCGAAGCACGCGCGCAGGGAGCCGCTTGAGATTATGATGCGCGAGCTCACCTCGTCGGGCACGTCGTTCGCACCGGGCACGTCGGGCTATGCGGGTTTGCGACCGAAGGTGACGCCGGTTGTGCGGCATTTCTCGTGCGCCATTCCGAAGAAGGATGTGACGGTGACGGTGCATTTCGCCGGCGACAGCTTCAATGTGCCGGTGGATACGGCGGGCGGGTTCGATCCGAAGATGCTCGTGCGGCCGGTCGTCGATTCGAAGACTGAGCCCACGGCGGGAAGCGTGCCTTTGATTAAGATCGCGTTCGCGCGATCGGGCGACAAGGGCAACAACTCGAACATCGGGGTCATGGCACGCAAGCCTGCGTACGCGCCATACATTCGCGCAGCGCTCACCGAGGCTGCGGTTGTCAAGTGGTTCGCGCACTTGTTCGAAGGCGGCAAGGGTAAAGTCGAACGGTGGGATCTGCCCGGAACGCATGCGCTGAACTTTCTGTTGCATGATGCACTCGGTGGCGGCGGTGTCGCGAGCTTGCGCAACGACCCGCAAGGTAAGGCGCTGGCGCAGATGCTGCTTGAGTTTCCGGTGCCAGTGCCGGAAGCGATCGCGCGCGACGTTGCGTGACGGGGCGTTTCGACACGCTGCTGAAGGAGATACGCGCCTGCCGGATTTGTGCGGCACACCTGCCACATGGTCCAAGGCCTGTGCTACGCGCAAAGCCGTCGGCGCGGATCGTCATTGCAGGGCAGGCGCCGGGAACGCGCGTGCATGCGAGCGGGGTGCCGTTCACTGACCCGTCGGGTGATCGTCTGCGCGACTGGATGGGCATCGACAAGGATGCGTTCTACGACGACACACAGATCGCGATCGTGCCGATGGGCTTTTGCTTTCCAGGGCTTGACGCGAAGGGTGGCGACCTGCCGCCACGCAAGGAGTGCGCGCCGGCCTGGCGCGATAAGGTGTTTGGCGGATTGAAAAGCGTCGAACTTACCCTGCTGGTCGGACTCTATTCGCAGGCTTGGCATTTGGGCGAGCGGCGCAAGGGCACGGTAACCGAGACTGTGAATGCTTGGCGGTCCTACGGCCCGGCGTTGATACCATTGCCGCATCCTTCGTGGCGGAACAACGCGTGGGTTAAGAAAAATCCGTGGTTCGCCGAGGAGCTTCTGCCACACCTCAAACGACGGGTTTCGCGTATCTTGCACGCATGATGCGTACGCTTGTTCTTGTGCTGGCCGTGTTCTTGACCGGGTGCGTTGCCGAGCGGCTGCCACCGGGGCCGGGGCCCGCGACGCCTTCGTTCATCGATGACGGGCATTGGCGCGCGGGTGACGGCTATGTGCTGGGCTTGAGTCAATGGCAGGCGGAGAATCCGCGCGTCGTGATCGTGGCGCTGCACGGCATGAACGACTATGGGCACTTCATCGAGCCTGCGGCGAGGTATTGGCGGACGCACGGCATCACTACCTACGCTTACGATCAGCGCGGCTTCGGACGCACGGAGGGCAACGGGCGATGGCCAGGACACGAGGTGATGGCGGAGGACGCGCGCAGTTTTACGGCGGTCGTGCGCGCAAGGCATCCAGGCGTTCCCGTCTATTTGCTGGGTGAGAGCATGGGTGGCGCAGTCGCCATGGTCGCGGCGGCAGGACGCGCCGAGCCGATCGCCGACGGGCTTGTACTTGTGTCGCCGGCGCTATGGGGCTGGTCAAACCTCGACATCGTAAAGCGATCGGCCCTGTGGGCCATGATGCAGATCGCACCCGGCAGCCGACTGACCGGTCGCGGTTTGAGCGTCAAGCCGTCCGACAACGAAGAGATGCTGATCGCGCTTGGCCGCGACCCCTATGTGATCAAAGCGACGCGCGTTGATGCTGTCTACGGGTTGACCAACCTTATGGAGGCCGCATGGCGTGCGGCGCCCGGTGTGCGCTTGCCGACGATGGTGCTTTACGCGAACGGGGACGAAATCGTGCCTTCGGAGCCGATCTCCCAGGCTGCGGCCGCGATGCCTGGCACGAAGAAGGTCGTCTGCTATGGCGATGGCTTCCATATGCTGCTGCGCGATTTGAAGGGCGAGCGGACGTGGAATGCCATCGAAGCATTTGTCGATGGGCGCGATGCTGAGATGGGGACCTGCGCCCAGCTGTAGTTCAGCTGCGCGCGAGAGCCCGCGTGACTTCAGCGGCTGAGCGCTCGGAAGCGAATTGTGGCGTTTGGCCCGACCAAAGCGACGTGAAGTCGGCAGAGCCTGCAGCTTCGGCTTTTAGCCGCAGCGGTAGCGTCGCGTTCGTTGCGGTCGGGAACGCGGGCGCATCGGCGTTCATCGGTCCGACCTCGCGGACAATGCGGTTCAAGAGTCCGCGCGCCGGGCGTCCGGTGAAGACGTTGGTCAAAACTGTATCGTGCCCTTCAGCTTTCTTCAGAGCCGCGCGATAGAGCGGCGAGATTGTCGTTTCCGGGCATAGGAGATACGCCGTCCCTATCTGCACGGCAGCAGCACCGAGTGCGAAGGCGGCGGCAATGCCGCGGGCGTCGCCGATCCCGCCGGCGGCGATGATCGGCATGCGGACTGCATCGGCGGTCTGCGGTACCAGCGCAAACGTTCCTACCTGCGAGGCAATGTTCGTTTCGAGGAACATTCCGCGATGGCCGCCCGCCTCAACGCCTTGCGCGATGATAGCGTCGACACCGCGTTCCTCAAGCCAGCGCGCCTCTGCGACAGTTGTCGCCGATGAGATGACACACGCGCCGGTGTGCTTCACGCGATCGAGGAGTGCTGGTTCGGGCAGACCAAAGTGGAAGCTGACGACGGGTGGCCGGAGTTCTTCGATCAGCAGGCAAGCCGCGTCATCAAACGGCGCACGGCCGGCGTTCATTGTGGGTTGGCTCACGCCGAGTTCTTGCCGGTACGTCGCCAAGCGGGCAAGCCATCGTGCTTCGGCGTCGGAATTTTCAGGCGGCGTCTTGTGGCAGAAGAAGTTCAGATTGAACGGCTTGTCGGTCTGCTGGCGGATCGTCTGGACCTCGCGGCGGATTTGATCGTGCGAGAGGAGCGCGCAGGGCAGCGCACCCAGACCGCCCGCGTTGCTGACGGCGATCGCCAGCGCCGACCCTTGCGCACCGGCCATGGGTGCTTGGATGATCGGATGCTCGATGCCGAACAGGTCAAGAATGCGCCGGTCGCGCCACATGCTATCGCCTCACGCAGGCAGCAACAGCTTTACGCAAGTTCCCGTGGCGCCGCTAGCCACATCCAATTGCGCGCCAATTGAGGCCGCGCGCTTGCGCATGTTCGCAAGGCCTCGGCCAGATTGCTGCTTGCTTGCCTCGAAGCCCGCGCCGTCGTCTTGCAGCATCAGTGAAATGGCGCCGCTTGTGCGCTCCCGGCGCAACGCGAACGCCACCCGCTTCGGCTTACCGTGCCGGATCGCATTGCTTAGCGCTTCCTGCAGAATGCGATAGATTTGAAGGACGGCGGCCGGTCCAAGCGCTTTCGTGTTACCGACGTCATCGACTCGCCAGGCGATGTCGATGCCGGCCGCGGTACATTTGGGTTCGACGCGCGTGCGAAACGTGCCCAACGCCGTTTCCAGCGATCCATCGACGCCGTCAAGCGAGTCCACGACGAGATAGAGGTCGTCGATGGCAGCCTGCAAGCCCGTCGTCAGGACTTCCGGTTTTGCCGCTCCGCCGCGCGCCTGCACGAGGAGACCGAGGAGTTGCGAGCCTATGCCGTCGTGCACATCGCGCATGATGCGGCCGCGTTCGGCGGCGAGCGTGCGTTCGCGTTCCTGGTCGCGGAGCAAGGCATGGTTCGCCTCGAGCTCACGTTCCTTTTCGTGCACCTGTTGGGCGAGCGTTTCGTTGTTTAGGGCGGCGAGTTGATAAACGCCGACACCGTGGCGCGCGAGACCGACGGCCACGAACGCAATGATGGCCATGGCGCCCAGCTGCGAGAACGCCTCGCCCTGGGGCATGTTCAGTGTCGCTAGTCCCGGGATGAGGTCGGTTTGCGTCGCGACAGACGCACACGCCATGCCCAGACCGACGCATGCAACGAAGATTTCGGGAGCGGCGGTTGCGGGTGCTCGTACGTAGTGGCGGGTCAAGCGCTGAAACATGAAGCCGAGCGTGCAGAGGCCGGTAATCGATTCAAGTGCGGAGCTCGCATCGTTGGCCTGGCTGCCGGTCATCGTCGCGTAGAAAGTGCCAATCAAAAGCCATGCGACGCCGCCCGCCGCAAGCAACCAACGCCGATAACGCTCGCGACCGTCGGTCCATTCGTTGATGAAGGCAGCGCAAGACAACCAGATCGCGATCGCGGTCGCATTCAAGTACATATCGCGTAACAATTGCGGCCATGGTTGATCGATCCATAGCGTGTGCAGCAGGCGCGCAAGGAAGAAGCCCAACGTCAATGCGATGGTCAGCGTCAAGGCGGGACGTACCAGCGGCGAAAGGGCGAGGGCAAACGAAAGTACCATTGCCGCCGCGAGGGCTGCGATCTCGGCGTTGTCGTGGGTGATCGCACGTGCGTGCCGATACGCCGGCTCAAGCCTTGCGGTCGGGCCAAGATAGACTTGGCCCAGCGTTGCTTGCGTCGCGTTACGCGCGCTCAAAATCTCGATGCTGTTTGGGCCCGGAGCCAGCAGCGACGGGATGAGGTACACCAAGCGGGGATGGAACCCATGCAAGGTTGAACGCTCGCCCAACATCCCCGGCGTCAGTGCTGCAAGGTGGCCGTTGACGTAGACCGCATAGTTGTCTCGCGCGCGACGAACCAAGAGGGCGAGTTCGGCGGTTTGCGGGTTCTGCACATCGAACATGATCCGCGCGACACCGAAACGGCCTTCGTGCCGGAATGGTTTGGTCTTTGGTTTGAATTCCGCGTTTGGGAGTTCGGCAATGTCGGGGCGCGCGAGTGTCGCGAACTGCATGCGATCGACAAGCAAATCCGCGATTCCGGGCGAGCCGACGTCGACCCACGCAATCAGTAGCCAACTCACGACCGCTGCCAGAGCGACGGCGGTAATCTTTTCCCACCCGACGGGCAACCACCTTGCCATGCGCTATCCTTGCAAATCGATCAGGCCGCTTTGCATCGCTTCGAAGACGGCTTGGCTTCGCGAGTTCACGGACAGTTTGCGGTAGATTGCTTTGACATGATCGGCGACGGTGTGGTGAGAGATGCGCAGGCGCAGCGCCACTTCTTTATAGGAATAACCGCGCGCCAGGTCGGTTAGGACCTCCGTCTCCTTGTCCGTCAGCGGGCTCGGAAGCGGTGTCGCACTGGCGGTTTCGGTACTGTTTCGAACGCGTGCCAAAATGTGGCCCGCGACCGCGGGGCTGATCGGCGCGCGCCCCGCGATCACGTCACGGATCGCACGTTCCGTATTGGCGATGTCGCCGCCTTTCAGGAGATAACCGTCGGCACCGGCCTCGATCGCTTGAACGACATTGCGTACGTCGCCGAACACGCTGATCACGATGATTCTGAGGTCGTTGAACCCATCGGTGCGTGCGCGGCGAATGATATCGAGGCCGCTTCCGTCGGGAAGGGCGAGGTCCAGGAGCAGGACATCGCAACCTTCGGCGACAAGTTGCCAGCCCTCGGCAACGGTCGTTGCTGCGCCGGCCGCTTGGAACCCCTCAACGCCGGTGACGATTTCGGTGAGGTGGTTGCGTAGAGCAGGATCGTCTTCGACGATCGCAATGCGAATGTAGGGACGATCGACTATCATCGATGCGCGGCCGAGGTCCTGGAACTGAGTACGCAGGCGCGCTGACGAGCGCTCCATGAGGGGAATTCATGGGCGATGCGCCGGACATCAGCAAGCCGCTGCGGCGCCATTTCCCATACCAAGATTCCCGCCTGTGATCGTGGTCACCGATTGCCCCCCATAAACATGGGATGGATATCGAAAAAGCGGCGCGTGCCCTGTGTAGGAGAGCTTTGGCACGCGCCGCAAGTTGGCCGGAAGGGGCCCCCCGGCTCGTGGTTCTAGATAATGATGTCAGCCTGCGTGATCAGTCCGAAGCCGACCCCTGGCAAGTTGAGTTGGAAATGATCGCCGCTCGTCGTGTTCCAGAAGTCGAAGAGCACGCTGCCGTCATACGCCGCGCCCTGCGCGCCTTCCCAACCAGACTGATTGAGGAATGTGAGATCAAGAAGATCGAGGCCGTCTTCAAAGTGGTCTTGTGTAACCAGGCCAGACGCTTGTGCCTGGAACACGAATACGTCGGCAAGACCGTTGCCGCCGTTGAGTGGATAGGTCGGCGCAGGCGGAATTAGACCGGTGCTTCCGCCGACCATATCGTTCAGCCCGAGATTGTGTCCGTCGGAAATGCCGACGAGATTGATTGTGACGACTTCCTGACCTTGGCCGGTGAGCGTCAACGTCGTGACGGTGAGACCGCTTTGCGCCGCGCTCGCCGACCAGTAGCTGCTGTTGCCCAGATTGAAGGCCGAAACATCCAACTTGTCGACGCCGAGCTTGAAGTCGTGGATGGTGACTGTGCCCGCGGCCGTGCCGATTTCAAATATGTCGCTCGACGTGTCGCCGAAATCAAAGAACGAGTAGTTGCCGAAGAGGTCGTCGTTGCCGCCGTCGGCGATCAGGCGGTCGCTGCCGGCGCCGCCGTAGATTTGATCGTTGCCCAGGCCACCTGCGATCGTATCGTTGCCCGCCATGCCGTCGAGTATGTTCGCCGCAGCATTGCCGGTCAGTGTATCGTTGCCCGAACCGCCGACCAGATCGTCGATGTTGACGAGCGTTCCGTGGTTGTTGGCGTCGAACGAATAGGTTCCGGTGGCGAGGTTCGCGCTCGCGCCGGGTTGTCCGGTGAAATAGGCCGTGTCGTGCGCGCCTGTGCCGCCATCCAAGATGTCGACGCCTTGGGTGGCGTAGAGCCCGTCGGAGCTTGCGCCACCGGTGAGAACGTTGTTACTCGCATTTCCCGTGAGTTGATCGCTGAAATCGCTGCCTGTCAGGTTTTCGACGTTGATCAGGGTGTCGGTGCCGCCGCCGCCAGTCGCGACGCCCGTCGTCAGGTTTGCGAACGCCCCTTGGTTGTAAGTTGCGTTGGGATTTCCGGTAAGAACAACCGTGTCGATGCCTGCTCCACCGTTGATGATATCGTTGCCAAGGCCGCCGTCGATAACGTTGTCGCCGGCATTGCCGGTGAGTGTGTCCGCAAGCGCGGAACCTACCAAGTTCTCGATGCTGTTCAGCGTGCCGTTGGCACCTGTCGCGCTGTAGGTTCCGCTGCTTAGGTTCGCGGTGACGGCACTGGTCAGGCTGGCGAAATTGATCGTGTCCAAGCCCAGACCGCCGATGATCGTGTCGTTACCGACCGTCGCGATAAACGTATCGTTGCCGGCTGCTCCATCAAGCGTGTTGTTGCCGGCGCTGCCTTTGATGCGATCGTTGAAACTGGATCCCAATACGTTCTCGATCGCGATCAGCGTGTCGTTGCCCTGACCCATCGCAGTGCCGGATGTGAGGTCGACATTGACCGCGGCGCCGCCGTCGAACTCCGCCCAATCGATGCCCGATCCGCCGTCGAGTTGATCGTCGCCCTCGCCGCCGTTCAGCCGGTCGTTGTTGTTCCCGCCGAACAACAGATCGTTGCCGCGGCCGCCCTTCAGAGTATCGTTGCCGTCGCCGCCATCGACGAAGTCATTACCATCGCCTGCGTCCACAATGTCGTTGCCGCCACGTGCGTTGATCGTGTCGGCGAAGGCCGTTCCGAACAGCGTGTTCGCATTGTTGTTCCCGTTGATGTTTGCCACGTCTATTCCCCTGCGTTGGCGCGTGAATCACTCGCGCGCCAACTGTCGAGCAATGCGGCAATCACCTGAATCCCAGGAACATGGGGGGAGTAATGCGAACGTGTGCGCCGTCACAACGTGCGCTTACCATCGCCAAATGTGGCCGAACTATACGTCGTCTTCCTGGTCGGGATGCTCTGCGGCGAGCGTTTCCATCTGCTCTTCGCTGGAGTTGGCCCACAGGATCAACACCTGCACCATGGCCGCAAAGCCGAGTGCGAAGTAGAGGTACCCTTTCGGGACCGGCGTTCCGAGCGCTTCGGCGAGCAAGATGAAGCCGACGAGCAGCAGGAAGCTTAGGGCTACGATCTTGATCTCTTTGTGCTTGTCGATGAAGTGCGAGATCGGGTTGATCGCCACCATCATCACAAAGACGGCGATGATGATCGCCACGGCCATGACTTCGATGTCTTTTGCGATGCCGACGGCGGTGATGACGGAATCGATCGAAAAGACGATGTCAATAATCGCGATCTGAATGATGATCCAGGCAAAGGCGGCGCGCGGCCGTTTGGAGTGCGTCTCCTTGCGCTGCGATTTGTGCGGCCGAACGGCCTCGTTCATCTCGACGATCGCCTTCCAGATCAGGAAGAGGCCGCCGAGACCCAGCACGACATCGCGCCAGGTGAGTTCGTGACCGAACAGACCGATGCCGATCTTGCCTTCGAGATGGGAGAGGTAAAATAGGGTCGCCAATAGCGCGAGCCGCGTGGCCAGTGCCACGGACAGTCCGATCTGGCGCGCGGCGGCGCGATCTGCCTTCGGCAGCCGGCCCGCTAAGATCGCTATAAAGACGATATTGTCGACACCGAGCACGATCTCGAGCGCCGTCAAAGTGAAAAAGGCAAACCAGACTTGCGGGTCTAGAAGAAATTCCATCGGGCGCGCGTCAACCTAGATGTGCTGATGTGGGTGGCGCAGACGCGCTTCGCCAGAGGGGCAGTGTAGAATGGTGGGCGCGGCAAGGATTGAACTTGCGACCTCTCCCGTGTGAAGGGAATGCTCTCCCGCTGAGCTACGCACCCATTTCTGGTGGGCAATGCCTATAGGGGCGCACCCTCCGCCAAGTCAAGCGCGGACCAGGCTGTTAAGTGCTTGTTCCAACGCGTCGAAATGATCGATCACGGCATCGGCACCCAGCTCGCGTGGCGGAATCTCCGTGTAGCCGAAGCTGACGACCACGACAGGCACATTTGCGGCACGGGCCGTCTTCACGTCGGTCTCGCTGTCGCCGACAAGCACTGCGCTTGCCGGGTTGCCGCCCAGCGCCGAGATCGTGTCGAGCAGGTGGCGCGGATCGGGCTTACGGTAAGGACGGCTGTCGGCACCCAGGATCACTGGGAACAGTGCACGAAACTTCAGTTCGTTCATCAATTTGAGCGAGAGCGCTTCTGGCTTGTTCGTGCAGATGCCGAGCCTACGACCGCGTTCAGCAAGGCGCCTGACGACCGCTTCGGCGCGCTCGAACGGGCGGCTTAGGAGCGCGTGAGGACTCTTGCGCCGCGGCCGACCATGTGGCGCACCTCGTCGAGGGGGACCTCGCGCCTGCCCTTCGCGCGCATGACGGCGTTCAACGCGGCCGTCAGGTCCGGCGCTGTGTCGACAAGCGTGCCATCGAGATCGAATACGATCGTTTCGGGGTATGGCGTCAAGGTGTTAATACTCTCAATGGCTTAGATGCGGGCATGTCGCATAGCCCGGCAAGAAAGCGAAACAATAATTTTATTTCGCCGCATTCGACCCCCATGTAAGCGTCCACTCACCCGACTACCCTCGTACTCCCTCGATTCTGTGATGGTTTGATTTGAGCTCTCCCTCGCATCGCGGCCAGCTCGCGGCGGTTGTTCTTGCGGCCGGCAAGGGCACGCGCATGAAGTCTGCGCGTCCCAAGGTTTTGCATGAGGTCGCGGGTCTTGCGATCCTCGGTCACATTCTGACCGCGTTGAAGTCGATCGGTGTCGGCAAGCTTGTGGTTGTCGTTGGGCCGGATCAAGACGACGTTGCCGCGTTCGCGCGTGGCTTCGGTGCGGAGACTGCTGTGCAAGCGACGCAGCAGGGAACGGGCGATGCCGCGCGAAGTGCTCTTGGCGCGCTCACGGGTTTCGCAGGTGATGTCAGCGTGCTCTACGGCGATAACCCATTGCTCACCGTTGCCACGCTTGAGACGTTGTTCGCGGCGCGGGCGGCGGGTGCCGACCTTGCACTGATGGGGTTCAATCCGGAAGACTCTGCACCTTATGGACGGTTGGTCCAGCTTGCGAACGGAGATCTCGACCGTATCGTCGAAGCGCGCGATGCGACGGTGGAGCAGACGCGGATCGGCTTTTGCAATGCCGGTGGATTTACGCTCGACGCGGCTCTGTTGCGGATGCTGCTCGGCGAACTCAAGAACGAAAACGCCCAGCGCGAATATTATCTGACGGATATCGTCAACGGCGCGCGTCGGCGGAATCTGCGATGCGTTGCGGTCGAGGTGCCGGCCGAAGATGTGCTCGGCATCAATTCGCGCGTTGAGCTTGCGCAGGTCGAGCGGATCATGCAGCGCCGCTTGCGCGAGCGCGCCATGCTGGGCGGAGCGACGATGACCGACCCCGAGACGGTGTGGCTCAGCCACGACACGAAGATCGGCAGCGACGTCACCATTGGGCCCAACGTGTTCTTCGGACCAAAGGTCATCGTTGCAGACAATGTGCGCATCAACGCATTTTGCCATTTCGAGGCTTGCTCGATCTCCGAGAGGGCGATCGTGGGGCCCTATGCGCGGCTGCGGCCAGGTGCGCAGATCGGTCGCGACGTTCATATCGGCAATTTCGTCGAAGTGAAGAAGTCGGTGATCGAAGACGGCGCGAAGGCGAATCATCTTTCCTACATCGGCGATGCGTACGTTGGCGCACGCGCAAATATTGGCGCAGGTACGATTACGTGTAACTACGACGGCTTCGACAAGCATGTGACCGAGATCGGCGCGGATGCGTTTATCGGATCGAACACAGCGCTTGTAGCACCCGTCAAAGTGGGTGCCGGTGCGAATGTCGGTGCGGGCAGCGTCATCACGAAAGACGTCGAGAAGGATGCGCTTGCAGTGGAGCGCGCTGATCAAAGGCAAATCCCCGGTTGGGCTGCGAAGTTCCGGGCGACGAAGAAAGCCGAAAAAGCAGCCAAGGCGAAGAAGGAGTAGGGGCCATGTGCGGGATCGTCGGCATCGTCGGCAGGCCAGATGCTGCGCCTGTTATTTTGGAATCGCTGAAGCGGCTGGAGTATCGCGGCTACGACTCCGCTGGCATCGCCACGCT
This sequence comes from Micropepsaceae bacterium, assembly GCA_044220975.1. GTDB lineage: Bacteria > Pseudomonadota > Alphaproteobacteria > Micropepsales > Micropepsaceae > SZUA-430. Next base: position 65,038 of record JBGAPZ010000008.1, read on the forward strand.
TGTGAATGGGCAGATCGAAAGGCGGCGCGCGCCGGGCAAGCTCTCGGGTCTCGACAAGGTATTGCACGACAAGCCGTTGCTAGGTTCTACGGGGATCGGGCATACGCGGTGGGCAACGCACGGCGTTCCCAACGAGACGAACGCGCATCCACACGCGTCGGATCGTGTTGCCGTCGTTCACAACGGCATCATCGAGAATTTCCGCGAGCTGCGCGAAGAGCTTGAGGCCAAGGGTCACAAGTTCCACACAGAAACGGACACAGAAGTCTCTGTGCATTTGATCACGGAGTACCTGAATCAAGGCATGGAGCCAATCAAGGCTGCGGCGACCGCGATCCGGCGGCTGCGCGGTGCGTTCGCGCTCGGCATCATCTTCAAGGATCACGAGGGATTGGTAATCGGCGCGCGCAGCGGGCCACCGCTTGCGGTCGGGTTTGGCGAAAAGGAGATGTACCTCGGCTCAGACGCCTTCGCGCTGGCGCCGCTCACGAACAAGATCGCCTATCTGGAAGACGGCGATTTGGCCGTCGTCCGCGCTGATAGTGTCGCGATTTACGACGCGAACGATCGGCCGGTGAACCGGGAAGTGCAGACCACGACGATTTCGGCCAGCCTTGTCGACAAAGGTTCGCACCGGCACTTCATGGCGAAGGAGATATTCGAGCAGCCGGAGGTGGTGGGACATACCCTGCACAGCGTGATCAATTTGGTGGCGCAGGCCGTTGCATTGCCGAAGATGCCGTTCGACTTCGCGACGGTGCCGAAGCTCACGATGGTGGCGTGCGGGACGGCGTCTTATGCGACGCTTGTTGCCAAGTATTGGTTCGAGAAGCTAGCGCGCATGTCGGTGGAGATCGATGTGGCATCGGAGTTCCGCTATCGCGAAGCGCCGATGCCGCGGGGCGGGTTAGCGCTGTTCGTGTCGCAGTCGGGTGAAACGGCCGACACGCTTGCCGCGCTCAGATATTGCAAGGATCAGGCGCAGCACATCGCCTCGATCGTCAACGTGCCGATGAGTTCAATCGCGCGCGAATCCGAGATCGTATTCCCGACGCATGCTGGGCCTGAACTCGGTGTCGCCTCGACGAAGGCGTTCACGTGTCAACTGGCGGTGCTGGCTTCGCTTGCGATCGCGGCCGGCCGAGCGCGTGGCGCTTTGACTGCAAGCGACGAAGCACATTTGACACGCGCGCTCATGGAAGTGCCGCGGCACATGTTGGCGCTGCTGGCGCAGGATGGGATCTATCAGGCTTTGGCGCATGAGCTCGCCAAGGCGCGCGACGTGCTCTATCTCGGGCGCGGACTTGCCTATCCGATTGCGCTCGAAGGTGCGCTGAAACTCAAGGAAATTTCCTACATTCACGCCGAGGGCTATGCCGCCGGCGAGCTGAAGCACGGGCCGATCGCGCTCATTGACGAAGACGTGCCGGTAATCGTGCTCGCACCTCACGATGCGCTGTTCGAGAAGACGATCTCGAACATGCAAGAGACGATGGCGCGTAAGGGCAAGGTGGTGCTCATCTCCGACAAGCGCGGGTTGGAACTCGCCGGGGATAAAGTTTGGGCACGTATCGAGGTGCCAAAGGCGGATCCGTTTGTGGCACCGCTGCTCTATTCGATCCCCGTGCAACTGCTCGCCTATCACACAGCCGTCGTGAAGGGTACGGACGTGGATCAGCCGCGCAACTTAGCGAAGTCTGTGACGGTGGAGTAACCCGCTAGTTCGCGGCGATGGCGACTTCGTTGAAGATCGCGAAGTAGTGGCACGTGGCCGCCACGAGGACGAGCCAATGCCAGATCGCATTCTGGTAGGGCAGGCGATCCCAAAGGTGGAACAAGACGCCGATTGTGTAGATGACGCCGCCAACGGCGATGAGGTAGAGGCTGTTCATCGACACGGCTTGTAGCAGCGGATTAAATGCTGCGACGATTGACCAGCCCAAGCCTAGATAAAGGACGATGGTGACCGACTCCCACCGGCGTGGGAATGCGAGCTTCAGTGCTGCACCGGCGAGCGCTGCCGTCCACACAAACGCGAGCAGGCCAAAGCCCCAGTCGCCGCCCATGCGGTTCAAGAGCAACGGGGTGTATGTGCCGGCTATCATGATGAAGATCGCGGCATGATCGAAACGGCGCCACAGTTCTTTGGTGGGCGACGGTGGCCAGAGATTGTAACCGGCCGAGCAGGTGAGCATTGCGAGCAGGCCCAATCCATAGAGGCCGGCGCCGATAATCAGCAGACCTTCGTCGTGGTGCGAGGCGGTGATCAGAAGTGCGATCGTGGCAACGAACCCGAAGGCCAAGCCCGTGATGTGCGCGGCAGCGTCGGCCAGGACTTCCCCACGCGAGTAGCTGGGGAAGCGGAATTCGTTCCTAGTGTCGCTCTCAATCGTCATGACACCACTTCAAACCCGCACCTTGGCGAAAACGTGGCGGAACGTGTGATCCACACAGTCCAACACGCGGTTGTGACACACTGCCATCAATTGGTTCAGGAACGGTCAATGCGCGTCGATTTGCTGTGACGAGATTCACGTCCGCTTAACCAACGAAATCCCGAGCGTTCTTCGGCGTGACCGCTATCACTTCACGAATGGGGGCCAATTTGCGACAGCGCCGAAACAAACGGTGCTTGCTGCACTGCCGATACGAGACCCACATCTTTGATGCGACGCTTACGATTTGAGAGCATCCCGACCTTTGATCAAGGTATCGATCCGATAGGTTCGACGAACAAAATTCCCTTTCGTTCACAGGGAATCCCGATATCGCCCTTTGCCGTCGCGCTCAGATGCGGCCTATAGTGCGGGTATGAGCAACAACCCGACCATCGACGATCAAAAACGTGCCGCCGCCGAAGCGGCTCTTGAATATGTGAAACCGGGCATGCGCCTGGGGCTCGGAACCGGATCGACGGCCGAGCATTTCGTTCGGGTACTGGCACCACGCGTTAAAGCTGGGATGAAGCTCACGACCGTGGCGACGTCGGAGCGAACGGCGGCTTTGGCGCGGGAGCTAGGGATCGTTGTCGGCGACCTCGATACGGTGCGGCATCTCGATCTCACGGTCGACGGTGCGGACGAGGTTGGTCCCAATCTCACGCTGATCAAGGGCGGCGGCGGCGCACTTCTTCGAGAGAAGATCGTGGCGTCGGCTTCCGACCGCATGATTGTGATCGCCGACGAAGCGAAGGTCGTCGACACACTGGGGCTATTTCCGCTGCCGGTTGAGATTGTGCCGTTTGCGCATGCCGTCACGATGGAGCGGATTGCTGATGCGGCCGCGAAGTGCGGTTGTTCACAGAACCTCATGCGCATGCGCGGGGGCGAGAGCCATCCGTTCAAGACCGATAGCGGCAATTACATTGCCGACTGCGCGGCGGAAAGCATTCCCGATCCAGAACGTTTGGCGCGGATGTTGGAGGCTATCCCAGGCGTGGTGGACCACGGCTTGTTCTTGTCGCTAGCAAGCGCCGCTCTTATTGGCACGGCTAGTGGGGTTCGGGTTATCGAACCGCCGCGTCGCTAAGCCGGCGTTACACAGGATTAACCGCGCGGCATTGTGAAACTGGCAATGCCCGTTCGCGCGGGCTATTTAACCCTGCATGAGTTGGAACCCTTCAAGCTGGCGCTCGAAGCCGGTCGTCCAGGTGCCGGTCTATCCGGACGCCGAAGCGCAATCACGCGTTGAGACCAAACTGAAGTCGTTTCCGCCGCTGGTCTTCGCGGGCGAGGCGCGCAACTTGAAGCGTTCGCTTGCAGACGTCGCGGAAGGCCGCGCGTTTCTGCTGCAAGGCGGCGACTGTGCCGAGTCGTTTGCCGAGTTCCATCCAGACAATATTCGCGACACATTTCGCGTGATCTTGCAGATGGCGATCATCTTGACCTTTGCCGGTGCAATGCCGGTTGTGAAGGTCGGTCGCATCGCCGGTCAGTTCGCCAAACCTCGTTCCAGCGACACGGAAATTCAGGACGGTGTCGAGTTGCCCGCCTATCGCGGCGACATCGTGAACGCTTCGCCGTTCGATACGGCGTCGCGCACGCCGGAGCCAGAACGGATGATGCAGGCCTATTCACAGGCTGCGTCGACACTGAATCTGCTGCGCGCGTTCGCTCAGGGCGGTTATGCAGACTTGCACAACGTGCACCGGTGGAACCTGGGGTTCATCGCCGGATCGTCGTCGGTCGAGAAATACCGCGCGCTAGCAGACCGCATCTCCGAGACGTTGGAGTTTATGGAAGCTTGCGGGATTACGCCGGAGACAACGCCACAGCTGCGCACGACGGATTTCTACACCAGCCACGAGGCGTTGTTGCTTGGCTACGAGCAGGCGATGACGCGTATCGATTCGACGACGGGTGATTGGTACGACACGTCGGCGCATCTGTTGTGGATCGGCGACCGTACGCGACAATTGGAAGGTGCGCACATTGAGTTTGCGCGTGGTGTGAAGAACCCGCTCGCGGTCAAATGCGGTCCGTCGCTGTCGAACGACGATCTGATCCGCTTGTGCGACGTGCTGAACCCCACCAACGAGCCTGGTCGCTTGACGCTGATTGCCCGCTTCGGTGCGGACAAAGTCGAGGAGCATCTGCCGCGTCTGATCCGAGCGATTAAGCGCGAAGGACGCAAAGTCGTTTGGTCGTGCGATCCTATGCATGGCAACACGATCAAATCGTCCAACGGTTTCAAGACGCGCCCGTTCGACCGGGTTCTCAAGGAAGTGCAGAACTTCTTTGTCGTGCATCGGGCCGAGGGAACGCATGCAGGCGGCGTACATTTGGAGCTCACCGGTCAGAACGTCACGGAGTGCACGGGTGGCGCCGCAGCGATCACGGACGCCGACCTTTCGTCTCGCTATCACACGCATTGCGATCCGCGCTTGAACGCAAACCAAGCGTTGGAACTTTCCTTCCTGGTTGCCGAGGGAATCCGAGCGGAACGGTCCAAGTCGCCGCGGCCAGTCGCCGCGCAATAGTCTTCGCTGCTTGCCTCATCCGTTCTTAGGCGCCTAGCGTTGGCCGCGACAGACGGGCCAAGCGTTTGAGACTCATCTTCATCATCTGGTGCACGGCGGGTTTGGGTTTGATCGGGCTCAAGGCCTATGTCGATCGCGCGCACTCGAAATACGCCGACGTTGCGGTCAGGGCGGGGACGACCACCTATTTTATCCCACGCGCCTTCGTTGCTAGCGAAGGGTGGCGTGCGGACATGATGCGCGTGGCGGGTTGCTGGGATGCGCGCGAGGCGGGCGCTCTGCCCCACGTTTCCGGTCTTGCTGGCTGCGGCAATAAGCGATCGCTGAATTTGCGGATTGCTGCGCGCTCGCTTGGCACGGATGCCGATGCCGCCTTGCGAGGGGTGGCGCTCGATGCGGTCTTCTGGCCGTCATACACGCCGCCGGCCCAACACCTGCAGCAACTTGCGAATGCGTGGGCGTCACGAGGCGAGTGGACGGGACGCTTCGCAGTGCACCGCGATGACTGGCAACTCGTACGCTTGGAATCCGTGCGTTCTTCGTGGGTGCCTTTGCTTACAGCGGAGCCGCAAACGGGCGATCCATCGGAGTTGGCGGCCCTCTATTCCGGCCGGTGCTACCGGCCCGATACGCTGAGTGAAATCGGCATGACGTGCACGGTGGCGCATCGGTTGGCCGGCGGTGGGGTCCTGGAATATGATGTCGGTCCCGACGAGATCTCCCAGTTTGCGATGCTGCGTGGGGCGGTCGAGGCCGAAGTGGCTTCCTGGGTGAGGCCTTAGCGGATTGGCCAATTTCTGCAAAAATGGTGTGATCCAGAAACCGCGGCCCCAGCCCAATGAGGACGCGTCTGCCCCTTTTCCTTGACTGCTGGAACTCGGGGTCGAGAATACGAGACGCGACGCCTGGGAAGCGGCGCGATGGGGGTTTAACGAAAATGGGTAAGACGCAGGTGCGCGCGACTCTGCTCGCGACAACGGCCGTGCTCACGCTGATTGCTAGCGCGAACGCGAACGTGGTGCTCAATCCAGGATTTGAATCGGGCGCGTTCGCACCTTGGAGGGGACATCGAAAACTCGATCAGCACGCTAAACCCGCGCCTGGCACCTGGTCATTCTCCGGCGGTTGCGTGGGTGCGGGTTGTGTCGTGGTTGGGGCGACCGGGGTCAGTGGTCGGGAAGCATCACTCAAACAATCAATTTGGCGCCAGGCATCTATCAGGGTTCGTTCTACTATCAGAGCGTTGGCGGTACCAACCAACTCGCCGCGAGCCTTGGTAACTATACGCCGATCAATCAATCCAATCTGGCGGCGGCGCCCTACACCAGGTACTCGTTCATCGCGGCTGCATCGGGCGGTGCAACAAATCTCGCGATTGGCCTTCGGAACGATCCCGATTTCGATCGAGTTGACGATGTGTCACTCGAGATGGTCGACGATGGTGAAGGCAACAACATCGGCGCAGCATCGCAGACAGTTGCCGTACAAGCTTCTCGCGAGTTCCTCGACCGGTTGCAAGATCGTTTCAGTCACGCGGGCTCGCCGATCCAGATGGCGAGCGTACGTGAAACCGTCCTGGCGTCAGCTGGAGAGATGACCTACGTCAACGCGGGCGGGAAGTATCGCGCGTTCATGAGTGCGTTCGGTAGCCAAGGCGATTGGGACGATTCATCCACTTCGTCCGAGCGCCGTGGCCTGAGCGCCGGGTTCGAGTTCAACACCGGCGGATCGCTCGATCTAGGCATTGCGATCTCGTTGAGCCATGCAGACTTTGATACGCGTACGGCCTTCACGCGCAACGACGGCGAAGCCCACGAGTTTCTGGGCGCGGTTTATGCGCATTGGAGCCCGTCTTCGATGCCGATCTACTTCAACTTGATCGGCGGTTACGGACAGAGCAGCAACGACTTCTCGCGGACGAGCCTCGTGGGCCTCGGCTCGGTCGGCGCCCAGGATGTGGACTCGTCGCAGTGGTTCGGCAGCGCCGAACTCGGCTGGGATTGGGCCGTGTCGCCGAGCTTGATGCTGACGCCGTTCGCTCGCCTCGACGGTGCGACGATCGATCAAGACGCTTACTTCGAAGTTCAGTCGCCCGGTTCGTTGCTCATTCCGGCGGCCGTCGCAGGTCGCGACTTTGATGCGGCACGCTCGGTTCTCGGCGTACGCGCTTCGCTCGATCTCAATATTGGCCGTGGCGCCAAACTCGGAGCCAAGGCCGGTTGGGCTCACGAGTTCGAGCAAGACCGCTTTGTGGTCTTCACGGAGACGACGGGGCCTGTTTCGTTTACTGGCGTCGCCGGTGCTGCAACTCCGTCGGAGGACTCGCTTGTCGTGGGGGGCAGCTTCGAGCTCGCGGTCAGCGACGAGGCCTCGCTCTATGCCGGTTACAACGGCGACTTCGGCGACGAGCAGGAGATTCACGCGGGCGAGGTTGGCCTGCGCGTGACCTGGTAGTCCGCAGCGTATTTGCGAGTTGCGTAGGGCGCGGTGTCTTCGGACGCCGCGCCTTTTTCTATCCCGCGACGTGGACGAGGCGGCGGCCGAAACTTTCGCCGGCGAAAAGGCCGATGAAAGCCTTCGGTGCTTGCTCCAAGCCGTCGATGATTTCTTCGCGGTAGGTGAGCTTGCCGGCGCGTACCCATTCCGCCATTTGCGCGCGCGCCTCGTTGAACTGGACGCCGTAGTCGTAAACGACCAGGCCTTCCATCTTCAGACGCTGCGTGATGAAGGGCAGGGTGTGGCGGATGCCGCGCGGCTCGGTCGTGTTGTATTCGGCGATCTGGCCGGAGACGACGATGCGGCCATGCTTGCGCATGTTCAGGATCGCAGCGTCGAGCGTTTCGGCGCCGACATTGTCGAAGTAGATGTCGATGCCTTTGGGTGCCGCGTGCTTGAACGCGGCGGTGAGATTGTCCGCTGTCTTGTAGTTGATCGCGGCGTCGAAGCCGATCTCCTTCAGGTAGGCGCATTTCGCGTCCGAGCCTGCGAGGCCGATCACCGTGCAGCCCAGGATCTTTGCGATTTGGCCCGCCGTCGCGCCGACCGTACCTGCTGCCGAGGAAATAAGGACAACGTTGCCCTCTTTTGGCTTGCCGATTTCAAACAGGCCAAAGAAGGCCGTTAGGCCGGGGATGCCGAACACGCCGATGGCGGCCGTCGGTTTGATCTTGTCTTTATAGATTTCGGGGTCGAGCGCTTGGACGCCCTTGCCGTCGGTCACGAAGTGGCTTTGCCAACCGAAGCCGCCCCAGGCGTGCGCCCCTTCCTTGAATTTGGCGTTGCGGGAGGCGAGGACTTTGCCAACGCCTGCGCTCTCGATTGTTTCGCCCAGTGCCAAGGCCGGGGCGTAAGAGTCGCCGGAAAGGCGCGAGCGCATGCCCGGGTCGACCGAGATGTGTTCGACCCGGATCAGCGCTTGGCCGTCCTGGATGTCCGGCAGTGTCGTCTGCTCGAGCTTAAAGTCGTCCGCGTGCGGCACGCCTTGCGGCCGCTTCGCCAATACCCAACGCCGGTTCGTCGTCATTCGCTTCACCCCAAATTCGAGTGGCGCGAATCTTACCATCAAACGGGTCTCTCGGCAGGGTGGAAGAAGCCTTCCGGTGCGTTGTGTAACGCGGTTGTCCTATTGCATGTACCAGCCATGGCTCACGATCAGCGATTGTCCCGTGAGAGCCGCCGAGTTGAACGATGCGAAGAACAATGCCGCTTCCGCAACGTCATCGACGGTCGTGAATTCACCGTCGACGGTTTCTTTCAGCATGACGTTCTTGATCACCTCGGCCTCGCTCATGCCGAGCGCTTTCGCTTGCTCAGGGATTTGCTTTTCCACCAGCGGCGTGCGGACGAAGCCCGGGCAGATGACATTTGCACGGACTTTGTGGGCAGCTCCTTCCTTCGCTACGACTTTGGCAAGGCCAATAAGACCGTGCTTTGCCGTCACGTAGGGTCCTTTGAGCATTGAAGCTTCCTTCGAATGCACGGAACCCATGTAGATGATGCTGCCGCCCTCGGGTTGCTTGTACATTTGGCGGAGTGCGGCGCGCGTCGTGAGGAACGCACCGTCGAGGTGGATCGCGAGCAGCTGTTTCCACTTGGCGAAATCGAATTGGTCGAGCGGCGCCACCGTCTGGATGCCCGCGTTCGACACCAGTATATCAAGGCGGCCGTAGACGGCGATCGCTTTGGCAATGCCGGTTCCTACGGCTTCTTCGTTCGTCACATCCATTGCGACGGCAAGCGCCTTCGATTGGCCACCAAGTTCAGCTGCAGCCGCGTCGGCACCGGCTTGGTTCAGGTCTGCGATCACGACTTTCGCGCCTTCGCGCGCGAAGACGCCGGCAATGTCGCGGCCGATGCCGCTGGCCGCGCCGGTGATGACGGCGACTTTGTTTTCAAGACGCATGTGAGTGGTCCTTTCTAACCGAGGTAGTCGTGCACGACATGGCCGAGGCCGAGTGTTAGATCAGCCAGGATGTGCACGGCGGAGATGACTTCGAGCACGGGAAGCTCGGCGACAGGGGCAAGCGCGTGCGGGTTCAACTCGAGCGCGGCAGGGCCCGTCCACGCGCCTTTCAGGTTCACGTCTTTCAACGCGTATTCGACGATCTCGCAGATGCGCGGCGTGCCGTCCACGTGCGGAATGATCTTGAGCAGGAAGTTCGGCATCGCGAGGGCGGCTTGTACGACAGGGAGATCGGCTTGTTTGTGCTTGAAGCCCATCGTGCCGGTGGCGACGCGCACGGGACCGTAGTTCAGCGTGCCGATAAGTGTGTCGGTTTCGACTTTCAGGCTCGGGTCGGCGAGTTTCTTGGGAAAGCCCCACAGTTCGCGGCCGCCCGCGATCGGCGGGTCGTCATTCAGGAACATGCAGTGTGTGTAGTTCCCTTTGCGACCGTTGAACGAGACCGGAATGACCTGGCCAGATTCGGTATAGTCCCCAAAGCCGGTCGAATCCGGCATGCGGATGAATTCGTATTTGACGTGATCGCCATCGGGGAGCAGCGGTTCGGGCACGACCGCGCGTAGCTTCGCCAGATCGGTGCGATAGGTGATAATCAGGTATTCGCGGTTGACGAAGCGATAGGGGCCGGGCGGGTAGGCGGGGCTGGTCAGCGGCATTGCGAATGCGCGTTCGCGGACTTCGGTGGCTTTCATCGGAGGCTCCTCTAGTCGCGGCCGTCGTCGGCGAGGTCAAACGTGAAGACGCCATCGGATTTGTCGAAAATTTCTTTGTGGCGGAGCGTGCGTTTGGCGTCGTTGTAGCCGGCGCGCCAATGCTCTTCCATCGTGATGCGCGAGAACTCGAAGTCTTTCGAGCTGCCCTCGTATTCTTGCGGACGGTAGATCAGGTGCACGATGTTGTAGGCGTGCGGGTCGGCCTCTTCGTCGAGCAATTTGGCAGAGGGCAAATTGCGCAGTTCGTCGGGCAGACGCCGGACGATGTCGTAGATCGCGCTGCGCAAGTTGTGCATGCGCTTCAGCGTGTCGGTGCCGGCGCGCGTTCGGCTTGAATATTGGATTTCCTTCTGGCGGGTCATTGCTTCCTGCAGCGTGCGCGGGAAGACTCCGCGCGCGCTCCAAAGGTCGACTTGGAACGCGAGCACATCTACGTCGTCGCAATTGTCGATGACCCATTGCAGCGGCGTGTTCGAGACGATGCCGCCGTCCCAATAGTGCTCGCCGTCGATCTCGACTGCGGGGAAGCCTGGCGGAAGTGCGCCACTGGCGAGAACATGATCAACCGTGATCGGCATGCGCATCGAATCGAAATAGACAAAATTGCCCGTGCGCACATTCACTGCGCCGACGGAGAAGCGCGTTTGCTTGGCGTTGATGCGGTCGAAGTCGACGAGGTGCTCTATCGTCGCTTTTAGTGGTCTCGTATCGTAATAGCTGGTTGCCTCGATCGACCCCGGGGGCTGAAGCCACGGTGGCGGCAGGCGCGGTTCAAAGAAACCGGTGGCGCCAGCCATGGTGGCGAAGGCGGCGTTTGCCTGGTTCAACCACATGCGCGCGAAGTCGCCCTTGGTGAACATCGACTGCCATTCAAGCGGAGCGCCGAAGGTCGACGTGGCGGTCACGCCTTCCCAGAACTGGCGAAGTTTCGGAACGCGCTCATTCGGCGTGTTGCCCGCAATGATAGCGGCGTTGATCGCACCAATCGAAATGCCGGCAGCCCAATCGGGCACGATCCCGGCATCCGCAAGCGCTTCGTACACACCGCCCTGGTAGGCACCCAGGGCGCCGCCGCCCTGGAGGAGGAGCGCAACCGCGCCAAAGCTATGTTTGAGCAGCAGCGGAGCTCTTTCGCTGCTCTTCGCAGTGTGGTTCACGAGGGTTCTCCTTCGTGAAGACCTATGCGCCTATTCTAACAAGGCAATGACCTCAGCATGAATGCGCTGTAACGCGAAGGCGCGCAGAAGCGCCTTCGCGTGGGATTGGCGTCAAACCGCCTTGTCCGGGCCGATCTTGACGAGGGCCTTGCCGAAATTCTCGCCCTTGAAGAGGCCCAAAAATGCTTTTGGCGCGTTCTGTAATCCTTCCGTCACCGACTCCTGCCATTTCATTTTTCCCTCGGCGATGAGCTTGCCCATCTCCTGATGAAACTTCGGCAGAAGGTCGAAGTGGTTCGAGACGACGAAGCCCTCGATCTTCAGGCTTTTCGGAATCGTCATGATGATGTTCCAGGGGCCCGGCGATGGCGTTGTGTTGTTGTATTGTTCAATCATGCCGCAAACTGCGATGCGGCCGAACCCCTTCATGTGGTTCAGCGCAGCTTCCAAGTGCTTGCCGCCGACATTTTCGAAATAGACGTCGATGCCCTTCGGGAATGCGGCGCCCACGGCTTTGTCGAGATCGGGTGTCGTCTTGTAATTGATCGCCTTGTCGATTTTGGCCTCTTTCAAGAGCCATTGGCATTTCTCGTCCGACCCGGCGGAGCCAACGACATAAGCGCCATGCGCTTTTGCGAGTTGGCAGACGATGGCGCCGACCGCACCGGACGCCGCCGATACGAATACTGTTTCGCCGGGCTTGAAGCCCCCAATCTTGAAGAGGCCCGCGTAAGCCGTTAGGCCGGGCATGCCGAGCGCGCCCAGGAAGCTCTGCACGGGCGCCAGTTTCGGATCGACTTTTTGCGGCATTGCTTGCATGCCGACGACGGCATACTCGCGCCAACCCAACATGTGGTTCAGGTAGTCGCCGACGGCGAAGTGGGCGCCTTTGCCAGCCGCAATGACTTGGCCGATGGCGCCGCCTTGCAGTGCCTGACCGATCTGGAAAGGCGGAACGTAGCTCTCGCGATCAACCATCCGGCCGCGCATGTAGGGGTCGACGGACATCCAAACGTTTCGGACAAGAACCTCGCCGTCCTTGGGCTCAGCGACCGGCGCTTCGATATATTCGAAATTGTCCTCCGTTGGCATGCCGGTAGGGCGGCTCTTCAAACGGATTTCGTGGCCTTTAAGATTGCGCATGTCGGGCGCTCCAAACGTTGTGGATAAGGGGTAGCGTCAACCATGACATTGGCCTGGTTGGTTCGTCAGGGACAAGGGTAGGCGTGACAAGGCTGCAATATTTCTTGATGCACTGCGGCAAGCCCAACGGTGGTGCGAAATTTCTAAAGCGGTAATGATCCGCGCACGTGTGGGTTGCGTTGAGCGGCGGAACTATCGTGAGCTTACTTTCAGACGTTAATCGCGAGATCAAGGCGGGTGTCATCGGCGCTGGCGCGTTCGGCCGCCTGCATGCGCAGAAGTATGCGAGTACGCCCGGCGTGAAGCTGGTCGGCATCGCCGACGCCGATATTGCGCGTGCGCAAACGCTTGCGAACGATTTCATGGTCAGCGTTGAACGCCGGCAAGCATGTGTTCGTCGAGAAGCCGCTGGCCGCCAACCTCCGCGAGGCCGACGCATTGGTGCGCCTGGCAGAGCAGCGCGGGTTGGTGCTGCACACGGGGCATCAGGAGCGCTTCGTGATGCGCCATCTCGGCCTCTTCGACGGCAATGTGAAACCGCTGAAGATCGAATGCCATCGGGCCTCGCCGTTCAGCCCGCGCAATACCGACGTTAGCGTCGTGCTGGACCTCATGATCCACGACATCGACTTGGTGCATCAACTAAACGCGTCACCGATCGCCGAGATGCGTGCGAGCGAGCGGTTCGTCAGCGCCCGTTCGGACGAGGTTTCGGCGACAATGACGCTCGCCGACGGCATGGAAGTCGAGTTGTTCGCGAGCCGCATGGCGGATGCGCGCAAACGCTTCATGCGGGTCGTCTATCCGGACGGTGAGATTTACATCGACTTTCTGACGCGCGAGATGACGAACTCGACGCCGCGCAAACTGAAGCCCTTGGGCAGCGCTTCGACCAGCACCTCGCTACCGTGCCCGTCGACCGATCCGCTGGGTCATGGCGTGGCGCAGTTCGTGCGCTCCGTTCGCCAGGGTCTGCCTGCTTCGATTGCGCCGCGTGAGGCGCGCCGGGCGTTGGAAACCGCGCTCTCCATCCTGGACGCCGCAAGGCTGCCGCAGAAGAGACTGGCTCATGCCTGAAGCAACGAATACCGCAACCCGCACCGCGCAAGCGGATGCGGGCCCGATCCGCTTTTTCGATTTGGAAACGCCGAAGAAGATGCTTCGCGCGGACATCGAGAAGCGCTGGCAGAAGATTCTCGACCATGGTGCCTTTATCGGCGGGCCTGAGGTAGGTGAGCTTGAGGCGGCGTTGGCCTCAGCTACCGGTGCAAAGCACGGGCTTGCGGTTGCGAGCGGAACGGACGCGCTTGTGATCGCCCTCATGGGTGAGGATGTGAACGCCCGTGATGCTGTCTTCATCCCAGGCTTTACCTACAACGCCACGGCGAATGCGGTGCTCATCGCCGGAGCGACACCGGTCTTCGTGGACGTCGACGCGCATACTTGCAACATCGACGTCGGTCATCTTGAGGCGCAGATCGAAGCGGTGCTCCGCGAAGGTAAGCTGAAGCCTCGGATGATCATTGCCGTCGACCTCTACGGCCTGCCGGCAGACTACGCAGCGATCAACAAAATCGCCAAGAAGCACGGGATGCTTGTGCTGGCGGACGCTGCGCAAAGCTTTGGCGGTGGGCAGGACGGCCGCATGATTGGCGCGCTCACCGATATGACGACGTTGAGTTTCTATCCGTCGAAGACGCTGGGCTGTTATGGCGACGGCGGTGCAATGCTGACAGACGATGCCGCTCGGTTTGACCGCTGGTCTTCCATTCGCTGGCACGGGACCGATGCGCAGAAAAAAGAATCGATCCGAGTCGGCGTGAACGGCCGGTTGGATTCCGTGCAATGTGCGGTGCTGCTGTCGAAGCTGACGGTTTTTGCCGATGAAATGAAAGCGCGCGAGCGGATTGCGCAACGGTACCGCCAAGAGATCGGCAACGCGGTGGAGATGCAGCACGTGCCGCAGGGTAGTAAGAACGCCTGGGGCCTCTTTACGGTTATGGTCGATAACCGCGACGCGGTGATGCAGTCACTGCAAGAAGCGGGGGTACCGTCATCGATCTACTACTTCAAGGCGCTGCATCAACACAAAGCCTTTGCAGCCTATGCGCCAAAGGGCGGGTTACCCGTGTGTGAGAAGCTGGCGCAGCGCGTTCTGAGCCTGCCGATGCACCCTTATTTGACCGATGGACAGATTGACCGCGTCGTCAAGGCGGTCAAAGCTGCGGTGTGAGAACATCGCGAGGCGAACCATGCGCTATGGCGTAATCCTGATCGTTGCCGTGGGGATGCTCGCGGCGTGTGATGATTCCCGCAAGACGCAACAGCCCGCGGCCGAGAGCGACCTGTTTGCGCGCACCGAGGCAGACATTGCGGTCGGCCGAGTGGAGGTCATGCAAGACCAGGTGCATGCTGGTTTGAAGCTGTTCGGTGCGTCTTTGCGCGATGCCGAGGCGTCGGCTGAGACTGGCGCGTTTCGCCGGTTGCAGGGCGTGATCGTGCGCTACAACGAATTGCGCTCGACAGCATGTGCGCGCAAGGTCACGGGTGGCAAATTGTGTCCGGTCGCGCCATATCATCCGTCGTGGTCGTTGGTGGGATCCGACGCTGTGATATCCGGCGTCGACCTGAAGCGCATGGCTGAGGAGATGCAGAACGAAATGATGCCGTTCTGGGACGCAGTGTGCGTCAAAGCGAAAGCAAAGACCGGCGACGAGCAGTTTTGCGCCATCGAATGACGTCATCGCTCAAAATCGCATTTGCGCAGCTGAACCCGACGGTCGGGGACGTTCAAGGGAATTTGGCGAAGGCGCGTAAGGCGCGCGCCGAGGCGGCTACGATGGGCGCGGACATCGTGCTATTCAGCGAACTGTTTATCGTGGGGTATCCGCCTGAAGACCTGGTGCTGAAGCCCGCGCTGCAGTCCGATGCCCGGGCCGCCATAGAAGCACTTGCGAAAGAAACTGTTTCAGGCCCGGCAGTCTTGATCGGAACGCCGTGGGTCGACGGTAACAAGCTCTTCAATGCGCTCGCCTATCTCGACGGCGGCGTCGTCAAAGCCGTCCGGTTCAAAGTGGATCTACCGAACTACGGCGTGTTCGACGAGAAACGCGTGTTCACGCCGGGACCGATGCCGGGACCGATTGAGGTGCGCGGGGTGCGCATCGGCGTGCCGATCTGCGAGGACATCTGGAAGGGCGACGTCGTCGAGTGCATTACAGAGACGGGCGGCGAGTTTCTGCTGGTTCCGAACGGATCGCCGTTTGAGGCGACGAAGGAAGAGACGCGGCTTAACATCGCCGTCGCGCGTGTTGTGGAGAGCGGGCTTGCGCTTGCGTATCTCAATCAGATCGGCGGACAGGACGAACTCGTGTTCGATGGCGCGTCGTTCGTACTCAATCCCGATCGCAGTCTGGCTGTACAGATGCCCGCGTGGACAGAGGCGTTGACGCTCACGCATTGGCGGCGGGATGGAAAACGCTGGATTTGCGAGCCCGGTGCGAAGGCCGATGTGCCTGAGGGACTCGAGTCGGTTTATCACGCGATGATGCTTGGGCTCGGCGACTACGTTCGAAAGAACCGGTTTCCAGGCGTGGTGTTGGGCTTGTCGGGCGGGATCGACTCGGCGCTTACGGCGGCGGCGGCCGTCGATGCGCTTGGCAAGGATCGTGTGCGCTGCGTGATGATGCCGTCGCGGTATACGTCGAAGGACAGTTTGGACGACGCGGCCGAAGTCGCTCGGTTGTTGGGCGTCCAGCTCGACAACATCCCGATCGAAGACGCCGTGAAGGCATTCGGAGCGATGCTTGGGCCGCTGTTCGCGGGTCGTGCGCCAGACACCTCCGAGGAGAATATTCAGTCGCGTATTCGCGGCGTGACGCTGATGGCGCTGTCGAACAAGTTTGGACCAATGGTTGTGACCACCGGCAACAAGTCCGAGATGTCAGT
Source organism: Micropepsaceae bacterium (assembly GCA_044220975.1). Classification (GTDB taxonomy): domain Bacteria; phylum Pseudomonadota; class Alphaproteobacteria; order Micropepsales; family Micropepsaceae; genus SZUA-430. The sequence continues at coordinate 81,439 of JBGAPZ010000008.1, forward strand.
CGGTTATGCCACTCTGTATGGCGACATGTGCGGCGGGTACAATCCGCTCAAAGACCTCTACAAGATGCAGGTGTTTGCACTGTCGCGGTGGCGCAATCAGCGTAAGCCCTACGGAGCGCTGGGGCCGTCAGGCCGGGTGATGCCGGAGCGTGTCATCGACAAGCCGCCGACTGCCGAGTTGCGCGCGAACCAGAAGGACGAGGATTCGCTTCCGCCCTATGCGAAGCTCGACGATATCCTTGAGTGCCTGGTCGAGAACGAGATGCCGGTCGAGGAGATCATGAAGCGCGGCCACGACCTCGCGACGATCAAGCGGGTCGAGCATTTGCTCTCAATCGCGGAGTATAAGCGCCGCCAGGCGCCGCCGGGTGTCAAAATCACGCGTCGGAACTTCGGCCGCGACCGCCGGTATCCGATAACGAATGCCTTCCGGGACGCGACCTGACCCGCTAATACAGCGCCCATGACAACCGTTGTTCGCTTCGCCCCCAGTCCTACGGGCAAACTTCACGTCGGCAATATTCGCGCGGCGCTCACGAATTATTTGTTCGCGCACAAGACGGGCGGGAAGTTTTTGCTGCGGCTCGACGATACGGACACGGAGCGTTCGACCGATGAAAATGCACAGGGCATTCATGCCGATCTCGCTTGGCTTGGGCTGAAGCATGACCTGTTTGCGAAGCAGTCGGCGCGGGCGGCAGAACATAGTGCTGCGGCCGACAAACTGCGTGCGGCGGGGCGGCTTTATCCTTGCTATGAGACGGCGGACGAACTCGACCGGCGGCGCAAGCGGCAACTCGCGCAGCACAAACCGCCTGTCTACGATCGCGCGGCGCTGAATCTGACGGCGGAGCAGCGCACGGAGCTTGAGGCTAAAGGGCGCAAGCCGCATTGGCGGTTCAAGCTCAGCGGCAAGAATGTCGAGTTCAATGACCTCATTCGTGGGCCCGTGCACATCGAGACGGCGTCGCTGTCGGATCCGGTTTTGATCCGTGAGGATGGGCGGTTCCTGTATACGCTGCCCAGCGTTGTGGACGACATCGACTTCAAGATCACACACATCATCCGTGGCGAAGATCACGTTACGAACACGGGCGTTCAGGTCGAAATTTTTGAGGCGCTTGGTGCGGCGGTGCCTGCGTTTGCGCACTTCTCGATGCTGATCGGCGCTGGCGGCGAGGCATTGTCGAAGCGGCTTGGGTCGCTCGCGATCGAGGGCTTGCGCGAAGAAGGGATCGAGCCGCAGGCGATCAACAGTCTGCTGGCCAAGCTCGGGACGTCCGATCCGGTCGTTGTGCGGGCGACGCTCGATGAACTTGTTGCGGACTTCGATCTGACGAAGTTTTCGCGTGCGCCGGCGCACTTCGATCCGAACGATTTGAAGACGCTGAACCACAAGCTTCTGCACGGCATGTCGTACGACATGGTTGCGGCCGATTTGGAGCGGCTTGGCGTGGGAGGTGGCGCGCCGTTCTGGGATGCGGTTCGCGACAACATCCAGTTGCTCAACGAAGCGCGCGCCTGGTGGCACGTAGTCAAAGGGCCGCTTGAGCCTGTCATCGAAGATGCTGCTGTCGCCGACGCCGCGCGGGCCTTGTTGCCTGAAGGACCCTTCACGGATGTGACCTGGACGGAATGGACGGCGGCGGTTTCGGCAAAAACCGGGGCCAAAGGTAAGGCTTTGTTTAGGCCGCTTCGTTTAGCGTTGACCGGCCAGCCCCATGGACCGGAGATGCGAAAGCTGTTACCGCTCATTGGTCCTGAGCGGGCTGCAAAACGGCTGGCCGGTCAGGCTGCATGAGGCAGATGTGAGAATTCGGACGACCACTTCCGGCATGTTTCCCGCGGCGCATATTGCGCGTGCGGCGATTTGTATTTGCGGCTAACGAACCTTAGCGGCCGCGCTCACAGATTCTTTTCTCGTCAGAGACCGAATCCCAAAAGGCGGCCAGAGCGGACGCTTTTGAGGAATTGAGCATGGCGCTGACGATCTACAACACGCTGGCCCGCGAGAAGCAGGTCTTCAAACCGATCGACCCGAAGAACGTGCGCATGTACGTCTGCGGACCGACGGTTTACGACTTTGCGCATATCGGCAACGCGCGTCCGGTGATTGTGTTCGACGTGTTGTTCCGGCTGCTGCGCCATATATATGGCGAGAAGCACGTCACCTATGTCCGCAACATCACGGATGTCGAAGACAAGATCATTGCCCGGGCTGCGGCACGTGGCGTTTCTATTCGCGAGCTGACCGAAGGCACTGCGAAGGTATACCAAGAGGACGCGCTGGCTCTGGGCAACTTAGCGCCGTCGCTTGAGCCGCGCGTGACCGATACGATGCCCGAGATCATTGCAATGATCGGGAAGTTGGTCGCAAACAATCATGCCTATGTGGCCGAAGGTCATGTGCTGTTTCATGTGCCATCCGATCCGCATTACGGCAAACTTTCGCGACGTGCGCTCGATGAGATGATTGCGGGCGCCCGCGTCGAGGTGGCGCCTTACAAGAAGAGCCCAATGGACTTTGTGCTCTGGAAGCCGTCGGATGCGACAATGCCTGGCTGGGACAGTCCCTGGGGCAACGGGCGCCCGGGATGGCACATCGAATGCTCTGCTATGGGTGAGAAGCACCTCGGTGAGACCTTTGATATTCACGGCGGCGGGATTGATTTGCAGTTTCCGCACCACGAGAACGAGATTGCGCAGAGCGAAGGCGCACATCATGGCGCACCGATTGCGAACTACTGGATGCACAACGGCTTTCTGCAGGTCGAAGGGGAGAAAATGTCGAAGAGCCTCGGCAATTTCGTGACGATCCGCGAGTTGTTGGCGGAGAAGAAGTTCGGCGAGCAGCAGTGGCATGGGCGCGTGCTGCGGTTTGCCATGTTGAGCACGCACTATCGGCAACCCATCGATTGGACGCTTGATCGTCTCCTTCAAGCGCGAAGTACGTTGATGGAGTGGGCGCGCCTTCTGCACGGCGTGGCACCAGCGGAATCTGTATCGGAGGACGTTATGGCCGCGCTGTCGGATGACCTGAACACGCCGGCCGCGCTTGCCGTGGTGCACAGCCTTGCGGCCGCAGCGCGGTCGAACGATGCGGATAAACGCCGTCTTAAGGCGGCGTTGAATTTCATCAGTGTTTATGGCGATGAGCGGGACACAGAGTTTATGATTGGCCAGTCAATCGATGCCGCGAAGGTCGAAGACCTGATCGCCAAACGCATCGCCGCGCGGAAAGCGAAGAACTTCACTGAAGCCGACAGATTGCGTGCGGAGATCTCGGCGCTCGGTGTCGCGATTGAGGACGGCCCCGGCGGAACGACGTGGAAGGTGGTGTCATGAGCCGCGAACGCCTCTACCTCTTCGACACTACTTTGCGCGACGGGGCGCAGACGCAGGGGGTCGATTTCAGCGTCGAGGACAAGCGCCAGATAGCGATGCTGCTCGACGATTTTGGAATCGACTACATTGAAGGCGGGTGGCCGGGAGCCAACCCGACCGACACCACGTTTTTTGGTGCACCGCCGACGTTGAAGCGGGCGAAACTTGTCGCGTTCGGAATGACGAAGAAGCTCGGGCGCAGTTCGTCGAACGATCCGGGGCTTGCGTCGGTACTGGACGCGAAGGCGGATGCGTGTTGCCTGGTCGGCAAGTCGTGGGGTTTTCAGGTCGATATCGTGCTTGAGGTTCCCCGCGCGGACAATTTGGCCGCGATCAAAGAGAGTATGGCGGCCGTCAAGGCGCGTGGCCGTGAGCCGATGTTCGATGCGGAGCATTTCTTCGATGGCTACAAAGCGAGCCCCGAGTACGCGTTGGCATGTCTAGAGGCGGCGCTGGACGGCGGCGCGCGGTGGGCGGTGCTGTGCGACACCAACGGCGGCACGCTGCCGAACGAGGTGTCGCGGATCGTCGCGGAGGTCGTGAAGAAATTTCCACGCGATCGGATCGGTATTCATGCGCACAATGACACGGAGAACGCCGTCGCGAACACCCTTGCCGCGGTAGATGCGGGGGTGCGCCAGGTACAAGGCACTCTGAACGGACTTGGCGAACGGTGCGGCAACGCGAACTTGGTCTCGCTCATCCCGACGCTGCTATTAAAAGCGGGGTTCGCGGATCGGTTCGAGACCGGAATCGCGCAGACCAAGTTAAAGGACATCACGCACCTATCGCGGCAACTGGACGAGATCTTAAACCGCGCGCCGAACCGGCATGCGGCCTATGTCGGTTCGTCGGCATTCGCGCACAAGGGCGGGCTTCATGCTTCGGCCGTACAGAAGGATCCGCGTACCTATGAGCATGTGCCCCCGGAAGCGGTGGGCAACGCGCGCAAGATACCAGTGTCCGATCAGGCGGGGCGGTCCAATCTCGTTGGGCGGATCGCAGCGCTTGGGATTGATGTCGACTCGAAGGATCCGAGGATCGCTGCGCTGCTTGAGCGGATCAAGGAGCGCGAGTTCTTGGGCTACGCGTATGACGGCGCCGAGGCATCGCTGGAGTTGCTGGCGCGGCGTGCGCTCGGAAAGGTGCCGACGTACTTCAAGGTCGATGGGTTCCGCAACGGCCCGGTCAATGCGCTCGACAACGCATTGCGCAAGGACCTTGGCCGGTATTCGAAGTGGCTCGAGGATTTGAAGTTGGTGGACTACAAGGTCCGCATCCTCACCGCCGGCACGGAGGCCGTGACCCGGGTCATGATCGAGAGCGCGGATGGGGCAGGCAATCGCTGGTCGACAGTCGGCGTTTCGCCCAATATTGTGGATGCTTCCTTCGAGGCGCTGATCGACTCCATCACCTACAAACTGCTGCGCGACGGGGCGCCTCCGTCGAGCGGCTAAGAGCCGCGAGACACCATGCGCATCCCCGCAAAAGGCAAGCCGCACGCCGTCGTCAAAGCCGAACTCGAAGCGTTTTCGGAACGCGATGCGAGATGGCGTGACGGCAAGACGCTGGGTTACATCTACGACGCCGGCCCCGAGGTCGAGGAGATCGCGAAGTGGGCGTACATGCGCTATCTCACCGAGAATGCGCTTGCGGCGACGACCTTCCCGAGCCTCATGCAGATCGAGAACGAGTTGGTGGCGATGGCGGCCGCTCACCTGGGCGACGTTCCCGGTGTCGTGGGTAATTTCACCAGCGGCGGTACAGAATCCTGCATGCTGGCGGTCAAGACCGCGCGCGACTACGCGCGGGCGACCAAGCCGCATATCGAAGCGCCTGAGGTAACTCTGCCGGTTACGGCGCACGCTGCGTTTCAGAAAGGGTGCCACTATCTCGGTGTGAAGAAGGTCTTGGTTCCGGTTGCTCCAAAGACCTACAAGGCCGATCCCGCGGCAATCGAGAAAGCAATTACGCCGAACACGATTTTGATCGTTTCGTCGGCGGTGTCTTACGCGCACGGCGTGCTCGATCCGATCGAGGAAATTGCGCGCGTCGCGCAGAAGCACAGTTTGCTTTTCCATGTCGACGGTTGCATCGGTGGGTTCTTGCTTCCCTATTTCAAGCGTCTGGGCGCAAAGCTTGGCGAATTCGACTTTCGCGTTCCCGGCGTCACGTCGATGTCGATGGATTATCACAAGTATGCGTACTGCCCGAAGGGGGCGTCCGTCATTCTGCATCGCTCGAAGGCCTTGCGCCGCTTTCAGATGTTCGTCACGTCGGATTGGACCGGCTATACGATCATCAACCCGACGATCCAATCGGCGAAATCCGGCGGTCCGATGGCGGCAGCTTGGGCCGTGCTGAATGCACTCGGCGACGACGGCTACATGCGGCTGGCGGAGCGCATCTATAGGGCGACGCGTGCGATCGTCGAGGGTATTCGTACGGTGCCCGGCTTACGGCTGGTGGGCGAACCGGACTCGAACCAGGTTGCGTTCACGTCCGATGGCTTCTCGTGCTTCCACATTATCGATGAAATGGCGGCGCGCGGCTGGGGCGTGCAGCCTCAGTTCGGCTATCATGGCTCGGAGGCAAACGTGCACATTTCGATCGGACAAAAAACGTTCGAGCAGACTGACGATTTCCTGGCGGCGTTGAGGTCTTCAGTTGAGGCCTGCGCGTCGAAAGGGTTCAGCCAGATTGCGGCTAAAGTGAAAGCCGAGGTGACGCGCATGGGTGCCAGCGACATGAAGCCAGAGATGCTGGGCGACCTTATGCGAGCGGCTGGGATCGAGGACGGGCAGTTGCCGCGCAAGTCGGCCGAGCTCAACCAAATCTTGAACGTGCTGCCTCCCAACGTGACGCAGTTTGTGCTCACTGAATTCATGAACGAACGCTACGTCTATCGTGAGAAGAAGTGAGGGTTTCGCGCCGTGCAGTGCAGCCATGCCGATCCGGCATAGCGTGTAGGTGGCTGACGGCATTAAGTGAGTAGTATGAGCAATCCAATCGACCGGGGCGTGATCTACGGCGCCAGTGCCTATGTGACCTGGGGGATCATTCCGATCTTCTGGAAATTTTTGGGGCACGTGAGTGCGGTCGAAATCGTCACGCATCGCATCGTGTGGACGCTTATTTTCGCGTTGGCGGCGCTCACGGCGTGGGAGCGGCTGCCAAAGCTCTGGTCTGCGCTGCGAAATCCCAGAACCGTCATGGCGTTGGTCGTTAGTGCGCTGTTGATTGCGGTGAATTGGGGACTGTTCATTTGGGCAGTGACGACAGACCGGATTATCGACACGAGCCTTGGGTACTACATCAATCCGCTGGTGAGTTTCGTGCTCGGCGTCGTCTGGTTGGGCGAACGGTTGACGAAGATCCAGCTCGTGGCAATCGGGCTTGCGGTCTTGGGTGTGATCAACCAGACGGTCTCGGTGGGCTATCTGCCGTGGATATCGCTGGCGCTGGCAATCAGCTTTGGGATCTACGGCCTCATCCGCAAGACAGTCGCGGTCGAGTCGTTGGAAGGACTCACAATCGAGGCGATTATTCTGGCACCTGTCTCGCTTGGCTACATCGTCTATCTGGTGGCGACCGGGCAGGGCGCTTTCTTCCATACGAGTCTGACGACGGATTTGTTGCTCGTTACGGCGGGTCCGATTACAGCCATCCCGTTGCTGCTGTTTGCAGCCGGCGCTCGGCTTGTGCGGCTTTCAACGATGGGGTTCCTGCAGTATTTGGCGCCGTCGATCAGCCTGGTGCTGGCAGTGTTTCTCTATCACGAGCCGTTCACGCAGGCGCATGCGGTGACGTTCGCGTTGATTTGGAGCGCGCTCGCACTCGTGACGTGGGAAGCCTTGCGTCGCGAGCGCTATTCCGCCGCCTGACGGTGGAAGTTCAGGATCGCCGGCATCGTGTCTTCGACGCGGCTTACGACCGTGTAGAGCTCCTTCAGTCCGTAGCGCGCGAAGTTGTGCGTGTGCACGCGATCGAACGTTGCGAACAGCGGATCCCAGAAGCCCTTCGTGTTGACGAAGACGATGGGTTTCTTGTGTAGGCCGAGCTGAGCCCACGTCATCGCTTCCAGCACTTCTTCGAGCGTGCCGAGACCACCGGGCAAGATGACGAACGCGTCGGAGAGACCGTGCATCCGCGTCTTGCGCTCATGCATGTCCGGCGTAATCACGAGTTCCGTAAGCGAACCGAGTTCGATTTCGCGTGCGCGCAGGAACTGCGGAATGATGCCGACAACTTCGCCGCCGGCTTCGAGGGCTGCGCGCGCGACTTCGCCCATCAATCCGATTGAAGCACCGCCGTAGATCAGGCGAGCGCGAGATTCGGCGATGTGGCGACCAAGCGTGCGGGCCGCTTCGGCGTAGGCGGGGTCGCTCCCTTCGGAGGAGCCACAAAAGACGCAAACCCCAATCAGCTTATGCATTGTTTATTCTCAAGGCTGAACGCAGAGGAAGATAGGCCGAGCACCGTAAAGACTTCGAAACCATGCAGATCATGTGAGCAGTCTACGGCCAAATCGTGACGTTTTTGACTGGCAAATAGTGGGGGCTTGGCGCGGCCGTCACAATCGTTACCATGCGTTAAGTTGAATGTCGGTCTGTAAACGGGAGAAACCCATGAGAGTTGTGGTTGCTGGCGCTGTCCTTGCCGTGGTTGCTTTTGCTTCGGTCGCATGCGGAGCCTCCGTGGCGCAGACGCCACAACAAACCGTCGACGCGCGCGTCGACGGCATGAAGAAGTTCGGCGGTGCCGTGAAAGCGGCGTCTCAAGCTGCAACGCCTGAAGAAGCCAAGGCGAAACTCGCCGAAGCGATCGCGTTCTCGGAATCCATCGTGTCGCGGTTCCCGAAAGGAACCGGCATTGGCGACACGGGAGTTACTAAGTCACGCGCTCTTCAAGATATTTGGGCGAAGCCGACGGAGTTCAAGGCCGCCGCCGACGCGATGACTGCGGCGCTAAAGAACATCGATGCCGTGCTGGGTGACAAAGCGAAGGCCGATGCGGCCTTCGCCGAAGTTGGCAAAAATTGCGGCGGTTGCCACAAGATGTTCCGTGGCCCTGAAGTCTCGGAGTGATGTCTCCAGTACGACTATTGCTGGTGGCGGCGCTGGTTATCAGTGCCGCCGTTCTTGTTTGGTTGAACGTGCCGTCGCGTGCGCATGTGGACATTCCGCCGGGTGCGGTGAGCGGTGCGCCCGGTATGGCGGAGCGCGGTGCGTATCTGGTTCGCGCCGGCGGCTGTGTGAGTTGTCATTGGAATAAGAAGGACGGCGGGCAACCATTTGCCGGTGGCCTCGCACTCAAGACGCCATTCGGCACGTTTCACTCACCTAACATCACGCCCGATAGCGGAACCGGAATCGGCGGGTGGAGCGACGAGGATTTCGTGCGCGCTCTAACGCAAGGGCAGGGCGTGCACGGCGAGCAGCTTTATCCGGTTTTTCCGTACACGTCGTTTTCTGCGATGACTGTCGAAGACGCGCTCGCGATCAAATCGTATCTCTTCACACTGTCCCCGGTCAGGGCGCCTCGGCGTGATGACGACATCGCTTTTCCGTACTCTTGGCGCGCGCTTATGAAAGGGTGGAAGCTGCTTTTCTTTGCTGGTGCGGCGCCGCTCGCAAACGATCCGTCGCGTGATGCAACTTGGAATCGCGGGCGTTATTTGGTCGCAGTCGGCCACTGCGGCGAATGTCACACACCGCGCAATTTTCTTGGCGCGCCGGTTGGCTCGCTAGCATTGCAAGGAAATCCAACGGGTCCCAACGGTTGGAAAGTTCCCGCGCTGGCGGGTGCGAAAGCAAAGGAATTCGCCGCGTGGTCTGTGGAGGAAATTGCGACGTATCTGAAAAGCGGCGCAAAGCCTGACTTCGACACCGCGCAAGGTCCGATGGATGAAGTGATTCAAGACGCGACGAAACATCTCACGGACGACGATCGTCGTGCGATAGCGCTCTACCTGAAGTCGTTGGACGGCCAGCAGTAAAACCTGTTGATAGGCGCGCACGGTCGATTTGGCGGCCCGGTTGCATATGACTAAATTCACAGACAACAACAGAACGGTGAAACGCATATGGCCCGCGTCATTGTCATTCTCGGATTGATGATCGCGATCACGGCGACGATGTTCTGGATCACGCGCAAGCCGCCGGCCGCGCCCGGTGTGGTGGCGACGTCCGAGGCCCCCAGTGCGACGATGAGCTTGGCGGAATTGAATTCCCCGAAGACGCCGGGGCCCGATGAGGACATCGCGGATAAGCCCGATGAAGTTCAGTCGCAGGTATCGGTCGAGCCGCGGCTCGTTACCAATCCGGTGAGCGAGGCGCAGTCGGGCCCGGCCAGCGCACAAGATGTTACCAAGGGACCTGTCGCGGGTGCTGCGCCGTCGATCGGCACTGCGGGGATCGATCACAAGAACAATGCATCGTTTACGGGCACGGCGACGCCGGGTGATGCGGTGTCGCTGGTCTGGGACGAGAAGCCGATCAGTTGGACAACGGCTGATCCCGCCGGTAACTGGATGCTGGAGTTCAAAGCGCCGGTTACGAAGACGGAGCACGAGCTCTACGTGACCGCCCAAGGCACAGACGGTTCGGTTGTTGTGGGGCCGCAACGCGCATCAATCGGCCCGGCTGCAACGCCTGGCGGCCTTGCGCGGATCACTTTGAAAGCGGCCGATCAGGCGACGAAGACCTTGCAGGACGGTGCGACGACGGCCGCGAGCGATCCGGCGACCGGGATCATCGTGGAGAAGATCACGGCCGGTGCTGTGGCGGGCAAGGCCCAGTTGACCGGGAAAGCGGACGCCGGCGCTACCGTAAAGGTTCAGATCAACGGCAAGCCTGCCGGTGAAACGGTCGCCGGCGCGGACGGTGCGTGGTCGCTTGCGGCGGCCAACCCGTCGAACAAGGCAGCCGAGAGTATGCGGCTTGAGCTGTTTGCCAAGGACGGCGCGAAGCTGGACGAAACGGAGGTGCCGTACAAAGTCGCCGCGCCTGAAGCAAGAGTGGCTACCAACGACACCAAGACGTCGAACGACTTTCCGGCGGTTTTGACTTCGAAGCCAATTTCGCAGGGTGCGGCCGAAGCAGCGCATGCGGGCGTGTCGGCCCTGTTTGAGGCGCCAGCGAATGTCGCGCCCGAGAAAGCGAAGCCGCGCGTCATTCGCGTTCGTCGCGGTGACAGCTTGTGGCGCATCTCTAAGCGTCACCTGGGCAACGGGAAAAAGTGGGCGAAGTTCTATCGCTTGAACAAGCGCAAGATCGACAATCCCGATCTCATCTATCCGGGGCAGACACTTATTCTGCCGGGCTAGGCCTGGAACTGGCCTGCGGCATGGCTTAAGTCAACGCCATGCCGCCATCTCCTGGACGTTCCACAGCCACCGCCGGCGACGCTCATCGAGGGCAGTCGCGGTTTTCACCTGTTCGCACGCTTCTGCCCTATTTGTGGCCCGAGGGGCGGGTCGACCTCAAGGTTCGTATCGGCCTTGCGATGGTGGCGCTCGTGCTCGCGAAGGTCGCGACGCTTGCCTTCCCGCTGCTCTATGGCAAAGCGATCGACGCGCTGAGCCCGAAGAGCCCAGCGGTTCAGGCGGTCGGGATCGCGATCGGGTTTATCGTGGCTTATGGCGTTGCGCGCATCGTGATGCAGGGTCTGGCGCAGCTGCGTGACGCCATCGCCGCGAAGGCCGTCTACGAGGCTGTGCGATCGGTCGCGGCAAAGACGTTTCGCCATGTGCATGCACTGTCTTTGAGGTTTCATCTCGAGCGTAAGACGGGCGGTCTGACGCGCGTGATCGAGCGCGGGACGAAGGGCATCGATGTCCTTCTGTTCTACGTGTTGTTTTCGATCGCGCCGACAATCTTGGAGCTTGTGCTCGTCTGTGGCTATTTGTTGTGGGTCTACCATTGGGGCTATGTCGCGATCACGGTCGTGACGGTCTTGCTCTATGGCTGGTTCACGATCCGCGTCACAGAATGGCGAACCGCGATCCGGCGCCAGATGAACGATAGCGACACCGAGGCGAACACAAAAGCCGTCGACAGTCTGCTCAATTACGAAACCGTCAAGTACTTCAACAACGAGGGGCATGAAGCGTCGCGGTACGACAAAGCTATGGTGCGCTTTGCCGATGCGTCTGAGAAGGCGCAGATGTCGCTCTCCGTTCTGAACACGGGGCAGGCAATCATCATCGTATGCGGACTCGTCGCCGTGATGGTGTTAGCCGCGTATCATGTCTCGCAAGGCATAATGACGATCGGCGACTTGGTGGTCGTCAACGGGTTTTTGACGCAGCTCTATGTGCCGCTGAATTTACTCGGCACGGTGTACCGGGAAATCAATCAAGCGCTCATCGACATGGAGAAGATGTTCGATGTTCTCGAAGTGCCGCAGGAAGTGCAGGACAAACCGGGTGCTCAGCCGCTCAAGGTCACGGGCGGCGAGGTCCGGTTCGAAGACGTCACGTTTGCCTACGACCCCGAGCGCACGATCCTTAAAGGTGTGACCTTCACTGTTCCGGCAGGCAAGACTGTTGCGGTCGTGGGACCGTCGGGGGCCGGTAAGTCGACGATCTCGCGCATTCTCTATCGATTCTACGAAGTGAAGTCGGGCCGCGTCACCATCGATGGGCAGGACATCCGCGACGTCACACAGGATTCCGTTCGCGCGGCGATCGGGATCGTGCCGCAGGATACGGTGCTGTTCAACGACACGATCCGCTACAACATCCGATATGGCCGCATCGTGGCGGACGACGCAGCGATCGAGCAAGCGGCCCGGCTGGCGCAGATCGAGCCGTTCATCAAACAGCTTCCCGATGGATTCAACGCGATGGTTGGCGAGCGGGGCTTGAAACTTTCGGGTGGCGAGAAGCAGCGCGTGGCGATTGCGCGGACGATTTTAAAGAACCCGCCGATCCTGCTGCTCGACGAGGCGACGTCGGCACTCGACACGCACACGGAGCGGGAGATTCAGTCGGCTCTGAAAGAGGTGTCGCGCAATCGCACGACGCTCGTCATCGCACACCGACTTTCGACGGTCGTCGACGCGGACGAAATTTTGGTGCTTGACCAAGGGCGGATTGTCGAGCGGGGGCGGCACGGCGAGCTGCTGGCCAAGGGGGGCGCCTATGCCGCCATGTGGAACAGGCAGCGCGAGGCGGCTGCGGCCCGCGAGAAGCTTCAGGAAGCCGAGGCCGACCCAACCGTCAATCCGGAGGCGGCGCGGGTGCAGCCTGCTGCCGCTGCAGGGGAGTGACCACCGGTTAGAGCGGCACCTCCAGCTCGATGATGGCTTTGACGACGCCATCTTCGGCCGCATCGCTGATGCCGAACAGGTAGCCGGCGTTGTATTTCAGCTTTAGGCCCGTGTCGTTCAGCGGGATGACGCCGGTTGCGATCGGGCCGATGTAGTGCTCTTGGCCGTTGAAATTCGGTATGTCGTCGATCGCGCCGAACTCGCTGAAGAACTCGATGCCGGGCTCGAATCCCTTTTCGAGGCGGTATTTCAATTGAAAGGCTTGCGCGAGTTCCACGTCGTTGCTTGCGCCGCCGCCCACTTCTTTCTCAAGGATCAGATTGTAGGTCGCGTCGAACTGGCCCAACTCTTTCGCGAATAGCAGCGCGAGTTCAATCTTGTCGGGGGCTTTACTGTCATCGGTGCGTTCGTATTCGACAAGGAGGCCGAAGTCGGCCCAGTATTCGCCGGGATTCGTGAGCTGGAATCGGTTTTCCCATTCGAACGCTTCGAACTTGGTCGCCTCGCCCGGACCCGCTTCGCGCTCCCATTCCGCGTAGAGCTCCGTGAACCACCACTCGTTGACTCCGTAGCCGATGCCAAACAGGTGCTTTTGTTCGTTGTCTTTGGCGGGGTTGTCGTCGATCGTGACGGACGGGCGGTATTCGAACTCCAATTCGCCCTGTTCTACGTATGGTGCATACACCTTGTAGCCCGCTTGCGCGTCGCGCGTGGTGGCAGCCCCCAGCGTCGCGAAGGCGGCCGCCACGAGTGCAGCGGCAGCGCCGGGTGCGATGCGCGGCATGCGAGGTTTCAACGCGAGCATAAGGCCTCCGATGAGTGTGATGGTTCCGACATAAAATAGAAGCTGGATGCCCGATGGGCGGGCGACGTAGCCGACGAGAACGTGCAAGAGTTCTCCCGGCACGCTGTCTTCCTTCAGCAGCCAAGACGTATCCCAGATCGTGTTGCCCATTGCTGGCAGCAGGTCCGCTTGCGCAAGGAACTTGGCGGCGCCGGCGGCCATGCCGGCGGCGAGCAGCAGGATCATCCAACTCGTGATGCTGAAAAGGTATCGGGTGGAGAGCTTGAGTAGGCCCGCATAAAGCGCGTAGCCAACGGCTGCGCCGAGTGCCAAACCCAGCGCCCCGCCCAACGCCATGTCGGCGATCGTGGCGCCGCCGCTTGCGATCCCATAGAGGAAGAGGACGACTTCGGACCCTTCGCGCAGAATTGCGAGGCCCACGGCCAGCGCCACGGCGTAGAGCGGTTGGCTGCCAGCGGCAACAGCGTTGCCGACCGCGGTCATCCGTGCGGCAAGTTCGCGGCCGTGTTGCTGCATCCAAATGTTGTGCCAGCCGAGCATCGCCACGGCGATCAAGAGGACGCTTGCGTTGAAGATCTCTTGGCCGACGCCTTCCATCGCGTCGGCGATTTGACCGGCGAACGCGGCGACGACGAGTGCGCCAATGATGCCCCCGCCGATCCCGAGCGCGAGCCAGCGGTTTCGTCCAACCACCATCTTTGTCGCTGCAGCAACAATTGAGAGCACGAGAGCAGCTTCGAGCACTTCTCGAAACACAATAAGGGCGGACGCAAGCATAGTGGTGTTTCCTCAGCCGTCGCTATTTCGCGACGATCTTTCCTTGGGCGGTTGCCATGTTGAATTCGCCGAAATAGGGGTAGGTGCCGGGGGCCAGGGGGCCGATGAAGATGGTGGCTTGCGAATTTCCGGCGATGACCTTTTCGCGATTCAGTTCGTAAGACTCGAATTCTTCGGGGGTCGCGTCTTGGTTCTTGACGATCAACTTGACCTTCTTGTTTGCCGGAACCTCGAGCGTTGATGGATTGAACTTGTGATCCTTGATCGCGATTTCGAAGGACGGGATGTCCTCGGAAAGGGCGGGGCCTGCGACTGCGGTGGCGCACACAAGGGCTGCGATGGCGAAGGCGTACTTCACAGGTGTAGCTCCTCAGTAGATTACGCTATTGATAATCAATCGCAACTAGTGGTGCAAGTGCAAATTGGTCTCAGTCTCAGTTAGCGAAACTGGCAGTTTTCTGCGTTGGTTTGGATCAGATCGCCGCGGGGAGGGGCTTATTCGCCGCGTGCGCGCGCGAGCGTTGCTACGAGTTCGGCGATCTTTTCGCGTTGCGCGCGCTTGTCGCCAGATCGGATCGCGTGCTCCACGCAGTGAGCGATGTGGTCCTGCAGAACCTCACCTTCCACGCGTTTCAACGCGGCGACTGCAGCCTGAATCTGATTGACGACATCGATGCAATAACGGTCGGTCTCAACCATTTTGGCGAGGCCGCGGACCTGTCCCTCGATCCGACTAAGGCGCGACAAACAAGACTTTTTTGTTTCGCTCTGCATGCTTGAAAGATACCCCCTAGGGGTATACTTCGTCAAGTGCATCGGAGTCGTTTGCTATGAACACGCACGCTCGGCACGGAACGCATGACCACACGCACGACCATGCGGGAAAGGTGAAGGACCCCGTCTGCGGGATGATGGTCGACCCGGCGACGGCCAAGCATCGAGCGGAGCACGCCGGAAGCACATTTTATTTTTGCAATCCACGGTGTCGCGAGAAGTTCGTTGCCGACCCTGATGCCTATTTGAAAGTTGGTGCAGCGTCTCCTGCGCCTGCGAAGGCGGGTACGATCTATACGTGTCCGATGCATCCGGAAGTTCGCCAGGTCGGTCCCGGCGTGTGTCCGAAATGCGGGATGGCGCTGGAGCCAGAAGATTTGTCTGCGGCGCTGGATGAGGGTCCCAACCCCGAACTTCGCGGCATGACGCAGCGTTTCTGGGTGGGCACTGCGCTGAGCGTTCCCGTCGTCGCGCTGGAAATGGGTGGCCATTTGACAGACTTGCACATGGTGTTGGGCCAGAGCGCGAGTAACTGGTTGCAGTTTGGTCTGGCGACGCCGGTCGTGTTGTGGTGCGGTCTGCCGTTCTTCGTGCGCGGGTGGAAATCCCTCGTCAGCCGTCACTTGAATATGTTCACGCTGATCGCGATGGGAACAGGTATCGCGTGGCTATACAGCGTCGTTGCCACCGTTGTGCCGGAGTTCTTTCCATCGGCGTTTCGCGGTGTGGTTTATTTCGAGGCGGCGGCCGCGATCACAGTTCTGGTGTTGTTGGGCCAGGTGTTGGAACTGCGCGCGCGGGAGAGCACCGGTGGGGCCATTCGCGCACTGCTCAATCTCGCTCCGAAGGTCGCGTTCCGCGTTCGCGCAGATGGCGGCGACGACGAGGTTCCTCTCGCGCACCTGATGAAGGGTGACAGAATGCGGGTTCGTCCGGGCGGGTTCGTGCCGGTGGACGGCGTCGTCGTCGAGGGGCGCAGCAATGTCGATGAGGCGATGGTGACGGGCGAGCCGATCCCTGTTGCAAAGGCTGTCGGCGACACCGTGATCGGCGGGACAGTCAACCAGACGGGTTCGTTCGTCATGCGGGCGGAGAGAGTGGGCGCGGAAACGACACTGGCGCAGATCGTCGCGATGGTTGCCAAGGCTCAACGCAGCCGGGCGCCGATCCAACGCCTGGCCGATGAGGTGTCGGGATGGTTCGTACCGGTGGTGATTGCGGTCGCTGTTACGGCGTTTGTAGCGTGGAGTGCGTGGGGTCCCGAACCGCGGTTCACGTTTGGATTGATTGCGGCTGTGGCGGTTTTGATTATTGCCTGTCCGTGCGCCCTGGGATTGGCCACGCCAATGTCGATCATGGTGGGGGTGGGCCGCGGCGCACAGTTAGGCGTGCTCGTCAAAGACGCAGAGGCGCTGGAGCGGCTTGAGACGATCGATACTCTTGTCGTCGACAAGACGGGGACTCTCACGGAAGGCAGGCCGAAGGTTGTTGCGGTCGAGACGTCGGGCAGCATGACGCGTGGCGAACTCCTTCGACTGGCGGCGGCATTGGAGCGATCAAGTGAACATCCGTTGGCAGCGGCGATCGTTGCGGCGGCGGTGCAAGAAGGAGTGTCTGTGTCGGCCGCGGCTTCGTTTGACGCTGTTGCCGGTAAAGGTGCCATTGGCGAGGTCGATGGACGACGCGTTGCGATCGGCAACGCGAAGCTCTTCGCGGATCAAGGGTTCGATGGCGCGGCGCTGCAGCCGGTCGCCGATCGCATGCGAGCTGAAGGAGCCACGGCAGTGATGATTGCGGTCGACGGTGTAGCGGCAGGTGTTATCGCGGTCGCCGATCCGATTAAGGCGACCACGCCGGACGCGATCGGATGTTTGAAGGCCGCGGGCGTACGGGTCGTTATGCTGACCGGAGACAACGCGGCGACGGCGAATGCGGTTGCCGCCAAACTTGGAATCGATGAGGTGATCGCCGATGTGTTGCCCGATCAAAAAGCCGCCGTCGTAGAGCGATTGCGACACGAAGGCCGCCGGGTTGCGATGGCCGGGGATGGCGTCAACGATGCGCCCGCGCTGGCCGCCGCGGACGTCGGGATCGCGATGGGAACCGGCACGGACGTCGCGATGGAAAGCGCTGGCGTCACGTTGGTCAAAGGCGATCTCTCCGCGATCGTGCGCGCGCGGGCGCTGTCGGCGGCGGTGATGCGGAACATCCGGCAGAACTTGTTCTTTGCGTTTGCCTACAACGCGCTCGGCGTGCCGATCGCGGCAGGCGTGCTCTATCCGGCGTTCGGGTTGCTCTTGAGCCCCATCATCGCAGCGGTTGCGATGGCGCTGAGTTCGGTCAGCGTCATCGGCAACGCGTTGCGCCTGCGGTCAGTCCGCGTCTGACTATTACTCGGCCGCTTCCGGTTTCGATTTCCGTTGGGGCAACCGGCCGCGAATGATGAACCGGTAAATCGTCGGGACTACGCTGACGAGCCACGGCCAAAACTTCTGGCCAGCCCAATAACGCTGTTCGATGGCGAGCATGGCAGGTGTCACGAACAGCGTGAGCAGGGTCGAGAAACCCATGCCGTAGACGATAGCTGTCGCAAGCGGGACCCACCAATCTGAACTTGGGCCGCCGAAGTGGACGGCGCGGGTGAAAAAGTCGACATCGAACTTATACATCAGCGGCAGCAGGCCTAACATTGCAGTGACCGTCGTTAAAATCACCGGCCGCAAACGCTGCACGCCGGTCCTCACGATCGCGTCCGTGGGTTCGAACCCCTGGTCGCGCAAATGATGGAACGTGTCCACGAGCACAATGTTGTGGTTCACCATGACGCCCATGAGCGCGACGATGCCCGTCCCGCTCATGATGATTGAGAACATCTGGCCTTCGATCATGATTCCGAGGAGCACGCCGATGAATGAGAAAATTACGGCGGTTAGCACCGTGATCGCATGCCAGAAATTGTTGAACTGAATGATCAGAATACCCAGGATCACCAGCAGCGCCATAATGAAGGCGATTACCAGGAACTGAGCCGACTTGTCTTGTTCTTCGTTCGAGCCGCGGAACTTGACCGTCACCGAGGGATCGAACTTTTGCGCTTCAATCCACTTTTTAAATTCGCCAATGCGCTCGTTCGTGTTGAACTTGGTGTCGCCTTTGACGACGTTCGCGCGCACGCGCCAGACGCGGACGCCTTGAATGCGCTCAAAGCGAGTCGTTTGCTGCACGGCGGTTCGCGTTACGAAGTTCGTTATCGGGATCGCGCCGTCGCGTGTGTTAACCCGGAGCTGGTCTAACGCCGATATCCCGCGTTCTCCCCTAGGAAAGCGCACGCGGATGTCAATTTCATCGTCGGAATCGTCGGGCCGGTATTCGCCGATCTTGATGCCATTCGTGACGAGTTGCACGGCGGCGCCGACCGTGCCGATATCGGCGCCGAAACGTCCCGCCTGTTCGCGATCGAGCTTGATGTTCCACTCGATGCCTGGGAGAGGTCTTGAGTCTTCGACGTCGATCAGGCCCGGCATTTTGTCGGCGTGCGCGCGGATGGCTGCGACGGTGCGATCAAGGGCGCCGTAATTTTCCGAGCCAATCTCGATCTGAATGTCTTTGCCGCCGCCGGGACCGCTTTGTTGTTCCTGAAGCTCTGCGCGGACGCCCGACATGTTTTCCAAGCGCTTGCGGATGTCGGCCATGATCGGCTTCGACGGTCCGCGCTCATGGTAAGGCAGAAGTTCGACGTAGATTAGTCCGATCGTGTCGACTGGTCCGCCGCCCCGGCCGCCGCCGCTTGCGCCAGCAACCGTCTGTACGCCCTTGACGCCACGCATACCAAGCAGGCGATGCTCGACATCGATGACCAGATCTCGCTTTTCGTTGGCCGACAGGTTCCCGCGGGCGCGCACCATCACTGTGCCGAAATCGGCGTCGGTTTCCACGAAGAACTCAGTGCCCTTACTGAAAATAGAGAAGGCAAAGATCACGGCGACGAGTGTTGCGATAGCCGCGGCGACTATGAGCAGCGGGCGACGAACGGCGAACGTCACCAAGTGCGCATACAAACCGGTCAAGCCTTCGATTTCGTAGACGTTGCCAGTTTCCGAGAGTTTGATTGCGCGCTCGGTCTTGGGATCCGGCGGCTCAGGCTTGCCGAAGATCGCGCCGATTGCCGGCAGGAACAACAGGGCGACGATCATCGACGCCGACATAACGAAGATGGCTGTGATCGGAATGTAGCTCATGAACTTGCCCGGAATGCCGGGCCAGAAGAGGAGCGGGGCGAACGCAGCGAGCGTTGCCGCGGTCGACGAGACGACCGGCCAAAACATGCGGCGAGCGCCCTCGGCAAAGGCTTCCCGCTTGGAGAAGCCCTCCGTCATTTTGCGGTCCGCGTATTCGACGACGATGATGCCGTTGTCGACGAGAAGCCCAACCGTGATCACCATCCCGAACAGGATCATCATGTTGAGCGTGTAACCGCCAAACCAAAGGCAAAGGAATCCGATGAGGAACGACGTTGGAATCGAAATGCCGACGATCAGGCCTGAGCGCAAGCCAAGGGAGGCCACAACGACGATCATGACGAGCGCAACGGCGAGCAGAATTGCGTTTGTCAGCTGCGTCAGCTGCGCGTCGATCCAGTAGGAAGCGTCACCTGAGTACGCAATGCGGATACCCGGGGGCAGATTCGGTTTTATCTTCTCGATGTAGTCGCGCACGGTCTTGATCGTGCTTACGATGTTCGCGCCGGTACGCTTCTTAACGTCGACGCTGATGGCGGGCTGGCCGTTCCAGCGCGCATATGTCGTCGCGTCGTAGAATGTGCGATTCACTTGAGCGACGTCGCCGAGCCGCACGACGCCATCACCCTTTACCTTGATCGGCAACCGCAGGACGTCGTCGGCGGTCTCAAAAAGACCCGGGACCTTGACCGCAAAGCGGCCCTTACCCGTGTCAAGCGAGCCTGCGGCGATCAGTTGGTTATTTGCGACGACGAGGCGGAACAAGTCTTCGCTTGAAATGCCATAGCTATCGAGGCGCGTCGGGTCGATCGTGACTTCAAGCAACTCTTCCCGTTGACCGGACAACTGCGCGTCGAGGACGCCCGGCATCGAGTCCATATCGCGCTCCAGCCGCTTGGCTGCGTGTAGCAGCGTTCGCTCTGGAAGATCGCCGGACAATACGATCGTAATGATCGGTTGATCCGATGTATTCGCCTCATAAATAAAAGGCTCTTCGGCCTCGCGCGGGAGCTTGGGCTTGGCTGCGTCAACGGCATCGCGCACCTTTTGCATGGCGCGGTCTTTGTTGAAGCTCACGTCGAATTCGAGCGTGACGATACCTTGGCCCTGCATCGCGATGCCGCGAAGTTCCTTTAGGCCTTCAATCGTCTTCAGCTGCGTTTCAAGCGGACGAACAATCAATCGCTCAGCGTCTTCGGGGCTCACCCCCTGTAGCACGACGGTCACCTGGAAGTAGGGCAGGGGTATGTCAGGATCCGCTTCCTTGGGGATCGACAGATAAGCGACCGTTCCCAGGATTATGACTGCCAGAAGCGCGCTCAGCGTTAGGCGCGAACGCGCGATGGCCCAGTCGACTATATGCGTCATGACTGGCTGGCCTTGTCTTCAGGCGTCGCATCGACTTCTTGGCCGTTCGTCACGTATTCCTGGCCAACGGTGATAACGGTGACCGTCTTCGGCAAACCAGCGACCCACACACCTTCGGGGCTGTCGCCCACGATCTGCACCGGCATGAAGCGCACGTGTTTCGTGGCATCCAGGATGCGCACTCCAACGGTGCCTTTTTCGTCGAGCGACAAGATCGCCGGCGAAATGCGGTGCGCTTCGACCTTGTTTGCGTTGATGTGAATATCGGCAGTTATACCGTCGCGGATTGCGCCCATCGGATTGGCGACTTCAAGTTCCATGCGGAACGTTCGTGTCGCGTTGTCTGCGCTCTTGGCGACAAAGCGGACTTTGCCTTCGATGCGCTCGCCCGTGATGAGCTTTGCCCAGCCCGTGTCGCCGATATGGACTTCCAAGATGTCTTTCTCAGACACTTGGCCGACAACCAGAAACGGATCTTGATCGACAACCATCGCGCAGACTTGGCCGGGAGCCAGGTAGTCGCCGACGTTGACCATGCGGTCGTCCACAACGCCATCAAACGGGGCTTTGATTTTCGTGTTCTCTAGTTCTTTCTCCATGCGCTCGACTTGCGCTTTCGCTGCCTGATAGCGCGCAAGGTCGCCCGCGGTCGATGTGTCGGAGCGGAAGCCTTTTTCCTGGAGCTTCTTCGACGCTTCGAACTGCAAGCGGTATTGCGTCTGGTTTGCGCGCGCCTCGTTCAGCATCGCCATGCGCGCGTCGACTTTGAGTTCGCAGATCGTGGCGCCGGCTTTGACGACCGCGCCCTTGTCAGCACGGATAGCAGCGATCGTGCCAGATGTTTCGGCGCGTACTTGAACCTTGCGCAACGCTTCAGTCTTGCCGCGCACCGTCAGTTCGCGTTGCCGCATCTCGGCCGTGATCGACCGCACGCGCACAGAGGGCTTTTGCGTTGCGCCTGGTTTTGCCTTGTCGTCTGCGGGTTTCGCTTTCGGATCGGTCGCAGCCGATGCTGCGATATCGACTTTTGCAGCGCCGCTGTTCGCTTCGTTGTCCGCGCGGTTCAGCGCGCCGGACGCGACCCACACCGCAAGTACGACCAGGATGATTCCGGCGATGACATACGAGCGACGAATCGGCGTCCGCTGCCTGCCTTCGGTGTTTTCACTCATTGCACTCTCTATGATCGGTCGCTCGGGATTATGAACCGGATACGTTGCAGAATGGTCGCGAGGACTGCTGTCCTAGCGTATGTTCTTGTTTTGGTCCGTCTGATTTTTCGCGCTGCGACGCCCAGCCACAAGGCCTGCCAGGCATCCTTAGCGGAAAACCGCGCTATTGGGCAATTTACAATAGCGTGATCGGGTGGGGTGTTCCCGGACTGGGCGAAGTACTCCGAAAGGCGAAGATTATGCTTAACGCAAGAGACGCAATGAAGCTCTCAACCCGTGAGTGAAAACGCAATGAAGAGTAAGAATATCCGCTAGAACCCTTGGCAAATTGCACGGTCTGTCGATACGGTCAGGTTTGTTTTTAGCGGCTGATCGAGTCGGGACACTCGGCGTGCCGCTCTTCTCACCCCGGGGGAGAGTCACCTTGAAGAAGTTTGCAGCAACCGCACTCGCGGCGCTCGTTCTGTTTGCGCAGAGCGAACTTAGGGCCGAAGCCGTCGGCAACGCTTCGGCAATCATTCCAAACGCTTCGCAATCAGCGCAAGGCACGCGTAGCGATCTGCGTTTGCGGGACAATATCATCCGCAACGCCGAGCTCGTGACTGCGGACCGCGGCGCGCTTGAGGTCACGTTCAATGACGGCTCGAAACTGACGATGGGTCAGAACTCACGTCTGACCGTCGATGAGTACGTGTACGGGCAAGGCGGCGCCAACAAGCAAACAGTGCGCTACACCAAAGGTCTTTTCCGGTTTCTTTCAGGCTCCATCCCGAAGGAAAACGTGAAGATTGAAACGCCTACCGTTACGATCGGCATTCGCGGCACGATCTTCCGCACGTTCCTGGACGATAATGGTGGTGGGGCAACGTCAGTCGAGTACGGACCGAACGGCGAAGAGTACGAGGTTGTGCTGACCTCGAAAGCCACGGGTCAGACGATTGTGCTGAAGTCGGG
Source organism: Micropepsaceae bacterium (assembly GCA_044220975.1). Classification (GTDB taxonomy): domain Bacteria; phylum Pseudomonadota; class Alphaproteobacteria; order Micropepsales; family Micropepsaceae; genus SZUA-430. The sequence goes on from JBGAPZ010000008.1 coordinate 104,184, forward strand.
TCAGAAAGTCGCTTTCGACAACCAAGGTGTGTTCGAAGGCATCGTCGACGGTCAAGTGGAAGGCTGCCAGTAGCGCAACGCCTTGACGTGACGAAGATCTGGGAACTCGAAGGGGAAATACGATGAACGGTCAGATGCGCAACAAAGCCCGCCTCTTGGCGCACGCGTCCACGGTCGCCATGTTGGCGGCAGCAGGTCAATTCGGCGTCGTCGCCGAAGCGCAGGCGGCATGTCAGAACATCACGACACCGACAACGATCAGCGTTGATGTCGAATGCGCGCAAGTAACGGACGGCACGGTGAACGGCAATGTCGTCGTCAATGCCAATGTCGGACCGCCGGAAGACGAGAGCACGACGGCAGCGTTCTTCGTCGGCGGTCCCTATGGCTTGATCAACGGTCAGCTGATCAACAACGACACGATCACGGGCGGCGATGCCTTGTATTTCGGTGCGTTGACCATAGGTGACGGCTCCGACATCTCGGGGGGCATACTAAACAACGGGCAGATCCTTTCAGGGTCGGGCAATGCGATTTCGCTCGGCTACTTTAACGGCGATATCTATTCCGAAGCCGCTATGACGGGGGGCATCACGAATTCGGGCGGCATTACCGGCGCGATCAACGGCGTCGCGGCGGTGGCGGGCACGATGTCGGGCGGTCTAGTGAACAACGCGAACGCCGTGATTACAGGCGGCAATGCCGGCGTTTATATCGCCGAGGGGTTCGTTAGCTGGAGCGGCGGTATCTCGAACTCAGGCAACATCTTGGGTGACAACGCGGGTATCCAGGTCGGCAGCCTGACCGGCACCGGTGCGGGCGACGTCGACTTCTGGGACGGCATCTATAACGGCGGTACGATCAGCAGCTTGAACGGGCCGTCCGTGATCGCGGGCGGGAATTCGTTCAACGGCGGCATCAGCAACGACGGCTTGATCACGCAACGCGATGAGACAGCGGCGGGCGGCGAAGGTAGTTACGCTGGCGTCGGCATTGTCGTTTCGGCGGAAACATTCAACGGCGACATCCAAAACTTCGGTCAGGTGCTCGGCCTTGGCGGGCCTGCGATTTGGGTGACGTCGGAGAACGGATCCTTCAACGGGAGCATCACGAACTATAACGCTATCGAAAGCACCAGCGATGGTTCCGATGCGACGGCGATATTGATCGAGAGCGGAACGTATAACGGCAACGTCACGAACTACGGCAACGTGAGCGGCAACCGCAACGGCATCGTCATTCGACCGAACGAGTTCTTCGGGAATGTCACGAACACGGGATACATTTACGGTAACAATGGCGACGGCCTGATCATCTCCTCTGACATTATCGACGGAAGCGAAGGCGAGGGAGGTATTGCGGCGGAGATCGTCAACAACAACCTCATCCACGGCCAGACAACCGGTCTTGGCATCTTCGGCACGGACGTTCATGCGAATATCACCAACGAGCGCCTCAACTACATCGGCTCGCCGCTGGCGATCATCGAAGGTACGAGCGGGGTAGGCGTCAGCATCGATGCCTTCAATTGGACAGGCAACATCACGAACGCCGGTACCATCATCGGGAACGCGGCGGACGGCGGCGAATTCCCGGGTAGCAGTGGCGTCGGTCTTCTGACGGACACGCACACCTTTTCAGGAAATATTTCGAACAGTGGCCTCATCCAAGGCGATGCGCGCGGTATCGATATCTACGTTGCGGCGTATACGGGTGAGTGCGATTGCGACGCGGAGGGGTCGTTCGCAGGCAATGTCACGAACACCGGTACGATCCGAGGCGGCTATGTCGGCTTGGAGATTGAGTCCGGCGGCGAGATCGGCGGTTCGTTCAACGGTACGATCACAAACGGCACCGGTGGTTGGATCGACGGCGGTGAGGTTGGAGCGGTCATCGACCTTGACGGCACCTATACGGGCAACATCGTCAACAATGGCACGATCACCGGCGGCAGCACGGGCCTTCGGGTGAACGTGGACGCGTTGACCGGAAGCTTCACGAACAATGGCACGATCCACGGGTTTACCGACGGCGTGGATATTTCTGCCGGAACGATCGTGGGCAACGTTACGAATAACGGCACGATCATCGGCGAGAGCGAAGATACGGCGCTTGCGGTGACCGCAGTGTCGATGACGGGCAATGTCGTCAACACGAACTATCTCTCCGCTGGGTCGAATGCGCTTTATGTCAATATCGGCACGCTGACCGGGCAGGTGATCAACAGCGGCCTTATCGAATCGACGTTTGGCGGAACGGCGGTGCAGTTGAACGTCGGCAATGGCACGACGTTCGTGAACAACGGCGGCGGCTCGATCGATGGCGACGTCGAGTTCAACAATCCGGTCGCCGGCGTTGGCACCGCCTATGTGTACAGCGCGGGTAACGGCTCGATCGAGGGCAGCTTGCTGGGTCAGGTCGATCCATATACGTCCCTGAACGACGACACGGTGGTCGTGAATGGGCAGCACGCATTTACCGATGGAGCAGCCTCAAATTTTGCGTCGTTCACGGTCGCTAGCGGCGGTACGGCGCTGATGGGTGCGACCAGCGAGGGCGGACCAAGCGCCAGCCCGTACAGCTTCTCGAACGTCGATGCGCTCAACGTCAATTCGGGCGGCACGCTCTACATCGACCAAGGCGTAACGCTCAACGTCGACGACAGCTACACGCAGCAAGCGGGCGGCACGTTGATGTTCGATCTCGGCGCACCGGCCGGCATCGG
>JBGAPZ010000062.1:0-17023 GCA_044220975.1 Micropepsaceae bacterium
CCCAAAACTCGGACGCGGGCGGTACTCGCCCTTCTCTTGTTCGCCGCATTGTCTGCGGGCTTGCTGTTAGCGGCGAATGCGCCGGCGGCAAACATCGCGGCCCTTGTGGGCGCGGAGGTTCGAACGGGCGCCGGACTCTGCCTCGACGTGCATGCACCCGACATCGCGAAGGACGGCGGGCGCGTGCAAGTTTGGGCCTGCTCAGGTCAGGCGCAACAGCGTTGGAGCTATGACAGCGCGGCAAGCGCGGTGCGGATCTCGAGCGGGCTTTGCCTCGACGTTCATGCGCCGGACATGACGAAGAATGGCGGCCGCGTGCAGGTGTGGGCGTGCAACGGCGCGCAGCAGCAGCAATGGACGCCGCTTGCGAACGGCGCGCTGCGCAATGCGGGAGGGCTTTGTCTCGACGTCCACGCGCCGGACCAAGCGAAGAACGGCGGGCGCGTTCAGGTTTGGCAGTGCAGCGGCGCGCAGCAACAGCGCTTCACGTCGAGCATCTTCAACGCGGCTTCGCCGGGCGTTGCCGGCACGGGCAAAAGCAGCACTGTCGCGGTCGAACCCGGTGAGAGCGTGACGGTAGAGGGCAACACCGCGCGCATTAGTAACACGTCAACCGGCATTTCGGGGACGTATAACTGCACATGCTCCGGAACCGGTAAATGCACGCTCGCTTCGACGCCGAGTGCGCTCTATTGCAGCGCGGCCGACGGTCCAACCGGGTGCAAGGAGGAGTGCACGCTGTCATCGACGACGACGGGTGCGCGGCCTTCGGTCGTGATCCAGTAGAGTGGCAAGGCGACAGCATACCTCAATATTTCGGGATTGGGTGAGCCGTCGTCTCGTTCGCATAAAAACCTCGGAGGACGAGATGAACACGACCACGATAACTGCCGCCGCGTTGTTGGCGATGTGTTCGCTGCTTTCGCTATCCGCCGCTTACGCTGAAGCGAACATAAACCTCGGGGTTCACAGCGATGCGGAGATCTCGCGCAAGTGCAAAGCGGCCGGTGGCAATTTCGATCAGGATAAGAACAGCTACGGATGCACGACCAATTGCAAGGGCGGCGCCGTCGATGGAACCAGAAAGAGTTGCAACGTTTCATGCCAGTCGAGCGACCAAACCTGCACAGGCCAAACCCCCGACCGCATCGGATCGAGACTTCGCAACGTGACCGGCATTTTGGGAAGCTCGCCCGGCGTCAGCCAACCGATGACGCAAGGAAAGCCAGCGCTGCCGCAAGGCAACGTGGCGCCGCCGACGCCGAATTAGGCGTGGGGCGAATTGGGTGACAGCACGCCCACCCCCCCGCAAGCGACAACGAGGGGCATGGTATGCTGTCCCCTATTCCGTAGATCACGGGCATACCCGCCTCGCGGAGCCTCGCGTCCATCAGAACGTAATTCTTTGATAGATGTGAGAGCGCTGCGCTATGGCGTGTTCGTTTCCGGGCGGGGGCCTAGCGATTCGAACACCGTCCGGAGGCCGCGGACGACGGCTGTGGGAAAGACGCTGTCGTGGCGCTCGTTCTCGAAGATTTGCATCGTCACCTTCAGGTCCGGCGACCCGCTCGATTGGAGCCGATCGTAGAGCGCCGTCAGATCGCTCGACATCATCGGATTCTCGAGCGCGCCGACGGATAAAAAGACGTGGGCGTTCGACGGCTTGACGGGTGCGGCGTCCGCCAGCTGAAAGACGTTGCGGCCGGCATACCACAGCGACGGGCTGACGATGACATAGCGCTTGTACATCGAGGGTTCGGTCAAGAGCAGGTAGGCGGCAAACAAACCGCCGTAGGAATGACCGACGATCGTGCGGTCGGCGGGGTCGGCGGCAAAGGTCCGCTCGACAAAGGGAAACAGCTCTTTCGCCATGAACGCTTTGAACTTCGGTGCGCCGCCCGACACCTTTTGGAATTGCGCGCCGTAGCCGACGTCGCCGGCGACGAATACCGGCGTGTAGTCGCGCGTGCGCGTCATCTTATAGACGTTGCGGTCCGCCGCCGCGCCGGGATAGGCGATGGCGACCAAGATCATTTCCGGCAGGCCTTGGCGTTCGACGAAATGCTGAATGACGTTGTGCGTGAGCGCGAACGAATAATCGGCATCGAGGGCGTAGACGACGGGATAGCGTTTGCCGGCCTGCGGATAGCCCGGCGGCGTCGCCACGTAGATCTGATAGTCCGCGTTCGTTTCCGTCGAATGCAGATCGAACACCTGCGCGTTGGGCAGAACATACGGCCGCCCCGGCGCCGCATGGCCGACGGCCGCCAGCGCCGCAACGGCGATGGCGGCGATAACGGCCGAGACGGTGACGTGACGTTTGCGCATGGGCGCGCTCGACCTCGCTTGAAGAGCCGGAAAGAACGCTTCGACGCTATTGCAGCGGCGTTGACGTGTCGAGGTGCGTGGGCCAACCCGCAAGCGACAACGAAGGGAATGGGTGCGGTCACCCTATTCCGTCAGCCTATTCCTTCCCCTGTTCTTGGGCCGAAGGCGTTCGTCCAGACGGCAAGCGCAATGTTGGCAAGCGTCATCAAAGCCGCAGCTGTCACTATGAAGGTCATGAAACCCGCGAAGATGACGCTTGAGACGAGCCTCCAACCCTCGTGCGCCATCGCTTGCGAGAACACGTCGTTTGTGAAGAACCAGCTGCAGACGAACGCAAACAAAACAACGCGCGGCGCGAAATAAGCAATCGCGCTGACCGTACGCATTGCAACGTTGTCGACGGTGCGGAGGAACGGGCGAAAGCAATCAATGAACAGCGCGACCAAGAAAGCCTGTGCCAGCAACCGCTCAGGCGAATAGGTGACGAAGCACGTGAGCACGAAGATGAACGCGGAGAAGATCGCGATCAGCAACCGCAGGATGACACTCGGGAGGTCGTTCTGCCACATGGGGGCCATCTTACATCAACGACTTGGTTTGTGCTGCCCCCTGCTTTTTAGAGCCTCGGCAAAGGAAAGCCCGCGCTGCCGCAAGGCAACGTGGCACCGCCGACGCCGAATTTAGTCGCGGCAGCGGGATGGGCGGTTGAATCGGGTGACAGCACACCCATTCCCCCGCAAGCGACAACGAGGGGGATGGGTGTGCGGTCACCTTGTTCTGTCCGCGGCGCGGCCTGACTTCTGGCCGCCGGTACTGCACTGCGTGTGGGTTCTTCGCATCAGTGTGAGGATAAGTGTGCGGGGCGGAGACGAATCTCTTTTGCGGCGAGCCTCTGCTTTGATACCGCTCACAATAGAGCTGGGAGGCCACAATGCTGATTCCTAAGAATTTTGTCGTTCTATTGGTCGCCGTTGGCGCCGTTCAGTTGGCGGGCTGTGCATCGATTATCAAAGGGTCGTCCGCGGCGATCAACGTGACCTCGCCGCCGGTGACGGGCGCGACGTGCACGCTGAACTCTTCCGCAGGCAGTTGGCAGCTCACGACGCCGGCGTCGGTGACGGTGGAGCGCAGCAAGGAAGACATCCAAGTGCGCTGCACGAAAGAGGGCTATCAAGAGGCGAGCGCGATCATCCCGTCGAACTTCGAAGGATGGACCGTCGGCAATTTGGTGTTCGGCGGCATCATCGGCGTGGGCGTGGACGCTGCGACCGGCGCGATGCACGACTATCCGAACGCGTTCCAGGTGCCGATGACGCCGCTGAACCAGGTGACGCTCACGCCGCCGCCGGGCACGCCGAGCGTGGAGCCGGTGAAGAAGAACTAGCCCCAACCGCCCGCGAAAAACCGGGCGGTGCGTCCATAAAAGGGGCGGCTGTGGTGGGCGGGTGACATCCTTGGCGGGGGCGCCACGCGCATAGTGCCCTCTACAAGGATAGATTCGCATGAGAGCGTATTTTCCGGCCACTGTACTGGCGCTCGCGTTGACGAGTGCGCCTGCCGCCAATGCAGCCGACTACTGGTCTGGCGGGTATATCGGGCTGAACGGGGGATATCTGTTTTCGAACAGTAGCGCCGTCAATACGGAGGGCGCGCCCTATCAGTGCAATCCGATCGCGGGGCCCGGATGTACGGCGAGCCCGAATTACGCCGAGCTCTTTGCGATCGGGGCGACCGGCTCCGTGCCCAGCGAGTTCGATGGGTTCACGTTCGGGGGACAGATTGGGGTCAACTCGCTGTTCTCGAACTGGATGTGGGGGATAGAGGCCGACGTCCAACTGGCGACCAGCACGGACGTCAGCGGAACCTACACCGTCGTCACGCCCTCGCCCGCCTTTCCCGCGCAGCCGGTGACGACGACGTTCACGGGCACGCGCGGGCTCGACTATCTGGCGACGTTGCGCGCGCGCATCGGCGTGTTGCTGTCGACGACGTCGCTCGCCTACGTGACCGGCGGCCTCGCCCTTGGCGGCGCCGATCTCGGCGGGGCCTACACGCAAGATTGCACGGGCTGCACCTGGGCGCCGGCGAACGAACCGGTCGCCGCGTTCGATACGCGCGACTCGTTGCTCGGATTCGCGATCGGTGGCGGCGTCGAATTCGCGATCGGCGAAAGCTGGACGTTCAAGACAGAGTATCTCTATTACGACCTCGGCGAAATGACGCTGCCGATGGGCGTCGGCGGCACTGCTTCGGCGGGGCCCATCTCATCCTATGCCATCACCACACAGGTTCAGTCGGATTACGACGGCCACCTCGTACGCGTGGGCGTGAATTTCAAGATGTGATCGGGGGAGCCCGCAAATGTGGTTCAAGACCGCGTGCGCGATCGGCGTTCTCTTGGCGGCCGGCCTCCTCGCCTTCGCACATGCGGATGCGCGCGACGATCTTGCGAAGGAGATTCAAGGCGAGATCGCGCAACGCCAGATCAACTGCATCGTGGGTTATTTCGAGCCCAGCACGTGCGGCCGGTTCAACAAGTTTAGACCGGAACTGTGCAGCGAAACCGCCGAGGTGATCGCCGACTACAAGGCCGAACTCGTCAACGCCGACACGCGCAAGCGCGCGATCTATCGCTGGTTCAAGTTCGTGAGCGGCATGCAAGAACAGTCCGACTGCATGAACCTCTTGATCGGCCAAGATACGTATTGCAAGGCCGTGAACCTGGCCGCGAAGTACGACCCGCACCGCAACTGCCCGGACGCGGGCCGCACGAACTCCACCTGCTGGATCAACCGCGACTTCTCGCGCGGTTGGTACTTGTTCCCGACCGACGAAGACGAGTGGACGCAGCGCTGCAAGGTGGAGAAGCCGGCGGAGATGGAGTTCGAGGAGTGAGCGCGGCACGTGCGAGCCTGCGCCCCGGCAACCGGAGGGCTGCCCGGAATAGGTATGCTGTCACCCTATTCTTCGTCCAGCTATAGACCGAGGTCTCAGTCGCTATTGCAAACGTCGCAGATCGCGACTTCATCCGTGATGACGCCTTCACTTTGTCCAAAGCCGTTTTGACAGTGAACACATATTGCCACCGGCTCCGACCGGCTCTGCGCCGGACCGTGATGATGAGCAGCCTCCCGCTTCTTCTTTTCGGCGAGGTACTCCGCTCGTTCTCTGTCGTTGAAGGGCATCGCGTAAGCTTCGGCCCCTTACCTCACTGAAACGTTAAGCGATTGCTTGGCATTTGAAGCGCTCTCACCCGCGCAGTGAATTCAGCCGCATCACGGCCCCGGTACGCTGACCCACAATCAGGGGACATGTAACAAACTCACTGGCTGGCCGGGCGAACGCGGCGTCCGCCCGGCCATTTGATCGACGGTTGGACGACTTAACTCATGCCGTAGATGTTCAGCGTCACGTCGCGGTCGCCGATTGCGGCGCAGACCATGTCAATGCGCTCCACATTGCGTTCGGCGCCGGGCAAGTCGAAGCGATAGATGCGGTCTTCGCGCAGGCGGTCGCCCCAATCGGCGCCAATTTCGCGCGTCTGGCCATTGCCAAATTGTACACGGATGCGGCTGCAGCGCGCGTCGTCGTCGACGGGCTGAATGCCGATCGCCGTCACTTGACGCCCCTGAAAGCCGGCGACCACCGTCTCGCGATCAAGACGGCCTTCGAACCGTTCGCGGCCCAAGCGCACCCATTCACGACCGCCCACATTGCCCGGCCGGTCGTTGGCCCACGGAAAGAGTCGTGCCCACAGGCGATCCCAGTCGGGACTGCGCCGCCAGGTTTCGCGGTACTGGCCGATGTCGGCAGAAATTTGAATCTGCGCCGTTCGGCGTTCGAGCGCGCGGCACCGGAAATCGATGCGCCTGATGTTGCGCTGTGCGCCCGGCAGGTCGACCACCTTGGGTACGCGGTCGTTCAAACGGCCGCTAAACACGTTCCGGCGCTGACCGTTGGCGAACGTCACGCGTACTTGGCGGCAATGGACGTCGCTGTAATCGGCATCCAATAGAAGCCGCTCAACCGGTCCGCCGAACGATCCATAGACTCGGTCTTGATCGCGTCCGGGCGAGACTTGGATGGTTCCAAGCCTATCCCACGCCGCGAACGCAGGCGCCGCCGTGCCGACCGCCGCTGCAGCGATCATTAGAATTGCATAATTTCGCATTGGTATTGGTTCCTCTGTTGTTCAGTCCCGCAAACGCCCCTAGTAGGCAAACGCCGGGGGCGCCGAGGCGTTCCCGAGCGCGCGATTTCGGTTCCGCTGGTTCGCCTTTCGTTCGACTGACGGCGTCGTCGCGAGCGTGCACTCTCACGATTCTCGGTGACAGGAGGCCGCCCACTCGCGCGTTTCGTCATCGGCTCTTCGCCGGAGGAGCGTGGGTACGAGCGCGTTCTTACAATCAGGGGCATGTAACAAACTCACTTGCCGGCGATGGAGATTGTTACGTGTCCCCTGAATTCATGTGCTCTGAATTCAACCTTGAAACACTTCATCGGATGTTGTCGCGATCCAGCAGGCAATCGATGAACGCGCGAATTAGGGGACGGCATACCTATTCCCCCGCAGGCGACGACGAAGGGAAGGCGTGAGCGGCGGTGGGTGTTGCCCGGCTCTTCGTCCGGCGGCGCGCTCACGCCCGCAACAGCAGATAGAGCCGGCTCGTCAGGACGGCGCCCAGCGTCACGCCGAAGAGGTCGCTGAAGTATCGCGCGATCTCTGTTGCCGTTTCGATCGAGGCGCCGTTGCCGCCCGGGCTCTTGAGCGCCTGCGTCAGCGCGTTCTGGCCGCCGGCTTCGAGCGAGAACAAACCGCCGATCGCCAGCACGCCGAGGGCGATCGCGGCCACGACGCACACACCGGCGATATAACCGAGCACGATGGGCAGCCGCCCGCGCGTCGCTTGCAAGGCGGCAACCACCCCCACGTCACCGCGATCGGCGACGGCAGCCGGCCAAACGACCAGGCGAAGTGCGACGGCGCCGGTTGCGATGACCACCGCGCACCACAGCGCATAGTTCAACGGGGGCATGCCGAAGATCGAAAGTTCGCCCGGCAAAATCACCAAGCCGAGCGCGAACGGACCCATTCCCGCAAACGCGGTGAGCGTGAAGTCGGCGATCGAGCCGAGATCCGGCATGGTCAGCTGCGCGACGTACTGCCCCGCCAGAATCGCGCCGACGAGCCCATAGGCGATGAGCCCCATCCCCGCGTAGGCCGCCTCGCGCCGCTGAAACGAAAAGGCGAACCATTCACCGGGGCGCCGTTCGTCGGCCTGCACGACACGGTGGACCGCCACCGCGGCGGACGATAGCGCGACGAGCTGCAACAGAGCCCACAGCAGGGAAGCCTCGCGCGTCCCGAACGGCGGGAGAATATAGCCGGGCCACGCCGCATCCGCCTCATGTGCGGCGACATCGGCCGCGCCGTTGAGCGTCTGCCAGCCGAGGCTTGCCGCGCAAAGCACCGTGACCGGAAACCAACTCACCCGCAACAGCGTGGGAAACGAACGGGCCCAAAACCAAAAAGACGCAAACGCCCCACGAAATCCCGAAACAAACCCGCGCAACGCGCCAACCCCGCCGATACCAACACGCAACAGACCCAACGAATAGCCGAACGAGATCCGCGGACACAACACTTCCCATGACGTCAGCGAATTAGGGGACAAGAGAATTAGGGGACGGCATACTATTCCCCGGCGATGGATGCCGATTGGAATGGGTGTGCTGTCGCCCGTGTTCTTTTCGCGAGCCCCACCCCGCTCACTGCGCGAAGCGTTGCGGTGGGGTGCCGCGGGGTTTGATGTTGAAGCCCGCCATGTCGCTGCCCGTGTGCGGCACGTAGGTGTTCAGCACGACGAGGCCGTCGTTCTCGATGCACTCCGACACGAACCATTCCGCGAAGGCCGCGCGGAGGGCGTCCTTCTCGCGCGCGTCGCGCGGCGCCGCCTTGCCGCGCAAGATCGGCGGATTGCGATGCGTCGCCGCCATCTTGATGGTGATGCGTTGGATGAGCTCGGCACGGGTGAGCTGCGGTGGGGGCTTGGTCATGGGGGCGAGCGTGGCTGAGCGGGCGTGCGGGGGCAAGCGTTGATGCGCGGCTTTGCACAGCAATGGCACAAACCAGCGATATGCCCTTGGACGGTAGCCTCGCCTCGCCCCTTGCGCCATCAGTCGACGACCAGACTCTCGCTACTAATTGGCTATGAGCGCTACTCAACGCCGCTGAAATCAAGCTTCCTGGCGTTGTCAAAGAATGACGGTGACGGGCTGGTCTTGGAAACTTGCGACACTGGCATTTGCCCCTTCATATCGCGGAGGTGCTTTGTCATCGCATATGTGCAGCTGTAGTGCGGCAAATCGTATTCGCCGCCCGCATCTTTCGGATTCAGGATCTGACAAACAAATGCATACTCGCCCTGGAAGGCCATCACGCTGACCTTATAGGGGTGTGTGGCGAGCATCGGCATGCAATTTGCGGTCTGATAGTTCCGCTTGAAGCTCTCTGACCACTTCTCGTTCTTGTCCATCGTTTCGAGCCGCCGAAGCAGACCTGGCGCCTCGCATGTGTAGCCACCCACAACGGAATACGTGCCACCGCTCGCGAGGGTGGCGGCGAGAGCAATAGCGACAGCGGACATGCGGAACACCTCGAAAAAGCCTGGCAGGGGACGAATTAGGTGACAGCATACCTATTCCCCGCAAACGACGACGAAGGGAATAGGTATGCTGTCACTCTATTCTGCCCCGGCGTCTAGGAGGATCGATCTAACAAGGGTCTAACTACAACTGCGCTGATCTCCTCGAGGTCGGCTTCGGTCCATACAGCGTTCCGAAGCGTGTCTGCCGCACGATCGGAGTGCTGCTCCTGCAACCTCGCAGCTATGGACCGCAAGGCATCGTTCAGCCCCTTTAGCGCGCTCTCGAACCTATAAATGGAATCGCGGGTGAATCTTGCCGCCACCACTACACTCGGCGCTGCGCTAGCATCCGACTCGGCAACGTCTCGTACTGCACCAATTAGTTCGACTGCTGATTCCGCGTAGTTGCTAACTGGCGTGAACAAATTGGCTTGCCTAAACCGTTGCGCGTTTCGCTCCAGATCCGATTGCAACTCGGATTGAATCCCAATCAACTTTGTACGAAGATCGCGCATCCGTGTTCGGTAGTGCAGGCCCTTCATATCTTTCACTTCGAGAAGTGCATCGCGAAAGTCAATGTGCGCGTTGGCCAGTCTAGGCCACAGGCGATTCAGCAGACCGACAAACTCACGTTGCTGTCGCCCCTCCTCGCTTTGGGTCAGCCGGTAATCTACGCGGACACCAATAATTACTGCGACCAAGATGCTCAATACCGCCTGAACAATGAGCTGTTGCCCAAATTCTTCGGGGTGATCGGCGATCAAATGGACGCCGCCGTACACGACGCCACCTATCCAAAAAAACAATTGTAAGAGCGTATCGCTCAAATCCTGAAACCCCTCGCCCCATCCGAATAGACGAATATTCCGTTCGTGACGCTGCGACTATTGCTGAGGTGCAACACTGACCTTCATCGCGTCGTCGTTTAGCAAACGCTCAAAGTGTCGCTCGCTTAGTTCGTGAAATTTGGCGACCTTTTCCCCTTCCGAGGGCAACGCATTGCACCGACAAGAAAATAAGTCTGTATCTGTGAATCCACTAGGTAACGGACAAAGTCAGCGGTCATGAGCTTCGACAGTGAAATCGTGGTAGCGCTGACGCTCTTGTCGGCGGTCTTGGGCATCGTAATTGGCGCAGCGATTCATCGCGCATACATACGGCGGCTTATCCGGAGCAAGTGGACCGGAAACCCTCAGAGCTTGCTCGCGGAGATTACGCAAGACCGGGTAAACGATACATTGGTCGTGGAGACCGTCGCAGACACTCTTAGAAAGCTTTCCGCTCGAGTCGGAGGCCAAGCGGACGAGTTGGACAAGCTCTTGATCGTGATGGGCAAGTCGCTGCAAACCTCAGAGACGCTCCGAAGACAGTTGAAATTTTCCGTACATTCCCGCTCGGTGAGCGCGAAAACAGTACATGAAGAAGAAGGAGTGACGTCTTCTCCCGTGGACCAGTCTCATTGAGAGTGTTGGAGGCGCCGAGGCGCCACAAAATGGGTGGTATCATGGAAGATCTTCCGCCCGCGCCGTACAAGGCTTGGCCACATTTCAAGGTAGCTTTTGGTGGTGCGTTTGGGACGCTGAACCTGTTCGTTGGAGCTGTTTCTATCGCACGTCAAATTGCCGTTGCTGCTTCGGTCGGATTGTCGCCTGTCCTCAAAGGAATTCTTGAAGCGTACATCTACTTCTTCCATGGCGCCATCGACATTGTGGCGGCGGCGATAGCTTGGATCGCTGATATCGATATTCACGTGCCGGCTTGGGCGCATGACTGGATTGTGCTTTGGTTCGTCGGTACTGGCGCAGCATTCCGTATCATCCAAGCTGATTCTCGCAGGGACATGCTTGATAGGCGTGAGACTGGCTTTCTAGTATCTCAAGCCCCAGGGTGGTTGATACCGACACTAAAAGCGCTAAAAGGCTCCATTGAATCAGTGCTGATGAGACTGAGCGGAAACGAGCATCTGCTGTGGTGGATGGAAGCTTGTAGTACGATAGTGACCTACCTCGCGACAGTCGTCACCTGGTGGCTGATCCTCATCGAGGTCATAGTGCATGAGCCAAAGCACTATGCGCATGCACCGGAAATACCACAAAGTCGTCTGAGTTATCGCGCGCTTTTCGCGTTGCAAGCGTTGGCGATTGTCTTAGCGATCTTGGGCATGTCAGTTCTGAACGCACAGACGATGTGAGCAAGCGAACTCGAATGTGCGCAAAATTGGATCGTGCAATATGGGGACGGCTTACACATTCGCCGCGCTCGGGGAATGGTGCGGCCGTTCCAGTGTTCGAAACTGCTTACTCCTGAGCAAGACCCAATCCGCGACGTGGCTGACGCACCCAACCGGTAGGCGCCTGCAGTTGCTGCCAGGAATCGTTCTTCAGCAGGACTATGGCTTTGCCGGATACCCACAATGGCTCGACAAGACCCCAGTACAAGAAATGTGAGGTCGTGTAGTCATCATTCACTTTGGTTCGGCGAACTCCCGTTTTCGTATACAACACCAAGAAATCGTGCGGTTTGAGCGTAAGATCAGGAAACCAAAATGCGTGCGAAATATTGCCCGCTCGTGTGACCCCACGACCGTCAACCTTGGTCTGCAGAACTGCGTATACGCCAATGTCCACGTCGCCGCTCGCCCTGAACACGGCGCGCTCCTCGGCGAGCACACCTGACCCGAACACTTGCTCCAAAATCAGCGTCATTTCGCAAACCACCTAACGCGCGACCATACCCCGACCAATACCAAAATCGCAGATCCAATAGCGAATACCCAACCAAGCGTCGCAAGCGACTCGACGGCCAGGTAACTTCCCGCCGCTCCGATTCCTGCCGATCCGACTGCCAAACACGCAGTGCTCAGCAACTCGAGCCACTCGGTGTTGTTGTGGCGCGCTTGCAACGCCGCCATTTCCACGCGCTGTTCGTTGTACTTGTGTTCAATCCCCGAATATCGCGCACATTCACCATCTAATCGCTCGATTTCGGCAATCAAGAATCGAGCGACTGTTGGAGACGCCAATTCCTCCGCACTCAGGTTCCGTCTTCCAAGCGAGAGAAACTCGCGTGTCCCCTTTGCATTTATGTCGCGTGTGGGTTCGGCCTGAACTGGCGTGCTGCCCGCTTCGTCGGTTTGCGACTGAGTTGGGCGCCCTACGTGTGCGCTTGCGGTTTGTAATTCCGTGCTCATGTACCGATGTTATCACCGCATTCTGAAACCGCAAAAAACCTAGCTTGACGGCGATGCGCGCGTCGCGCCGCCGCAAACTCCAAATTGTATGACCGCTCCTTTGCGCAGGGTAGGCACCAACGGCAAAGTTGTCCGAGAAGGCGCGGCGAAGCCCACCTTCCCCGAGGCAAGACCACGGTCTTGCCGGTTCACGTTCTACGAACCCACTCCGCCATTCGGTCCAGCGCTTCATCTCGCCGCGCTCTCAGCGTGTCGCGGTGGATGCCGAGGGTTGTTGCGGCGCGTCTTATGCCCATGCCGCTGGCGGCGGTTAGCCAGACGGCTTGGGTTAGGTGGGGGTGGCCGTTTAGGGCTTCGAACCAGGTGAAGGTTTCGGTCATTCGGTCGATCGCTCTTGGGCTGGCGGGGGTTAGGCGGAGGGTTGGTTGGGTGTAGCCGTAGGCTTCGCTCGCGTCTTGGACCACTTGGGGCCAGGCTGCTTTTAATGCGGGGACACTGTCAGCGGGTAGGCGGCGGAGTGTGTCCCAGGCTTCGCGGAGTCTTGCGGCGATGAAGGCTCGATCTGCTTTCAAGCTTTTCTCCCATCAGGTTGCGGCGGGCCGCGGTGCTGCGGGCTCGGTTGCTGCGGGCTCGGTGTTGCCGATCGTTGCTTCGAGGTTCGGGGCCAGGCAGCCTTCTTCGGCGGGGCTTGGGCCCCAGCGTCTGGACCAGGCGCCCACGGTTTTGAAAACGTCGACGCGGCTTTGCCATTCTTCGGGGCTTACGAATTTCGGGGTGGGGCTCTGGCCTTGCGCGCCGGCCACGGGTTCGCGCTCGGGCTCGTGCGCCTCAGCCAGCCTCCGGTCGCGCGCGTCCAGCACTGCGTCCCTGAAATATTGCGGCGAGTTCGGCAGGGTGCGCCGCTTGGCGCTGAGCGCCGCCAGCACCGGCCAGATGTCGCGTTCCGGGTCGCACCCCTGCCCCACCCACGTCGTATACGTGTCGGCGAACACCATCCACGCTTGGCGTTTCAGGAAGGCGTCGATCGACACGCCCATCACCGCTGCTGCGCGTACGATCGGCGCGACCGGCGCAGCCGTCTTAGCAGCGCTGCTGCTAATGGTTTCTGGTTCTTGGCTTCTGGTCTCTGGCTCTTGGCTTCTGGTCTCTGGCTCATGGCTTTTGGCAACTGGCTTCTGGGGCTTATCCGACTTTTCGGTGTTTCCGGCGGACAGCTGCGGATTTCCGCCGCAGATTCCGTTGGCTTTGTTGCGCCAACTTGCACGGATTTCGCGCACGATCCGCCGCGAATAGATCAAGCCGCGTTCGTCGCGCGAACAAACGCCGTGCCGTTCCAGCTCCGCCAGCAGGCGCGCCACCTGCTCTTTGCGCATAGAACAGTTGCGGGCGATTTCGGCGACGCTCATCTCTTTGTCGCCGTCTGCGAGGTAACCCATCGGCTCGCATTGCATCGAGAGCGCCATGAGGTCCATCCACAAACCGCGCGCCGCCGGCGAACACCGGCGCAGCAGATGATCGGCCAGCCAGTCGGACCAGAAGAATTTCGACCAGAGGGTGGCGGACATGTGGGGCCTTTCTAAAGCCTCCCCTCAAGCCCACTTCGGGCGGGAGAGGGGTTGGGGGTGAGGGTGGGCGTGACGGATGTGATGCGCGTTCGTGAAGGTCGCTGCCCTCACCCCCCGGCCCTCTTCCCGCTTTGCGGGCGAGGGGTGAATCATCTGACCCCCGAACTTGGGGCGTCGAAGTGGGTGGTGACGTTGGCTTCGCGGCCGTTGCGGTGTTTGGCGATGGCGATGTCGAGGCGGGTGGCGCAGCGTGTGTGTTCGGCGAACCAGTTCGGCCATTCGGGGTCGGCGCGGTGGGGTTCGCGTTTTTGCACGTAGTAGGCTTCGCGGTAGAGCAGCAGCACCAGGTCCGCATCTTGTTCGATCGCGCCGCTTTCGCGCAGGTCGGCGAGTTCGGGCTTGCGGTCGGCACGGCTTTCCACCGCGCGGTTCAGTTGGCTTAAGGCCAGCACCGGAACGTCGAGCGTGCCCGCCATCTTTTGCAAGGCGTCGGAGATTTCCGTCATCTCGGCCACTTTGTTGCCTCTGCAATCGCGGTCCGGGCGGATCTTTTGGATGTGGTCGACGACGACGAGGCCGAGCGGCGCCACCGTGTCCCTCAATTTCTTCTGCGCGCGCTTGGCCGCGAGGAGCAGACCTGAGGGCGTGAGCTGGCGGCCTTCGTGGATGTAGAGCGGCAGCCCGTGCAGCCTTGCTTCGGCTTCGAGGAGGGCTGCCATCTCGGTTTCGGGCATGCGGCCGCGGCGCAGTTCGCTGTAGGCGATCGTGCGCCCTGCCGCGAACGCTTCGGCCGTGATGAGGCGCAGCGTGAGTGCGGCCGCCGCCATTTCCATGGAGAAGAACGCGACCGACCTGCCCTGCTTTGCAGCCGAGAGCGCCACGTGGCCCGCGAACGCGGTCTTGCCCATGCCGGGCCTGGCGCCCACGATGATGAGCTCCTTCGCGCGCATGCCGCCGGTGATGTCGTCGAGCGCGCGCAAACCGAATTTCAACGCCGGCGCTTCCTCCGTCGCGCTCAAGACGGAGGCCGCGAGTTGGCCGATCGGTTGGAAGCGGTCGGCCGGCGTTTGCGTATCGGCCAGCGCGTTTGCGAGCAGCGCTTCGGCCTCCTCGGCGATCGCGGCCGGCGTGGTGTCGATGCCGGCCTTGAACGCTTGGTCCTGCATGTCGCGCGCGGCGGCGATGAGGTCGCGGCGGAAGGCCAGGTTCTTCAAGCTCTCGGCCCACGCCAGCGGGTCGACGCATTCGCCGGCCTTGGCCGCGAGCTCGGCCAGATAGGCGACGCCGCCCACGTGCTTCAGCGCGTCGTCGTGCTCGAACGCGGGCTTGAGCGTGTGGGGTGTGGCGGCAAGCCCCGCGCGGACGGCGCGCGCGATCGCGTCATAGATGCGCTGATGCAGCGGCTCGGCGAAGTGCCGGGGCGCAAGCGTCGCGGCCAGACGCTCGGCGGCGGCGTTGTTGAGCAAAAGCTCGCCCAGAAGCTGCTGCTCGGAGCCGATGTCGTTCGGGCGCGGGAGGTCGAAGGCGTTGGTCATGATGTCACGTTGTCCTGGGACCGCCGGCTTCCAGCCGGCTCTTTGGGCGGTGGCGCTGCAGGAAGGGCCGGCAGGATGCCGGCGGTCCCAGGACGCGCGACGTAGACTTTCGCGCGGTGGTGGGGACACCATGGTTCGCCGTGGTCGGTCGGTCTGGCGCACATGGTCCACGTCTCGTTTGGGTGGGCGTCCATCCAGCGGCAGCGGTTGTCGTCCGGGATTTCGCGTGGGGTGCCTAAGGGTTCGAGGCCGGGTTCGCGGTCGTTGGCGCAGCGCCGTCCGCGGTAGGCGGTGTGCAGCGTCAGGCCGCGGTTGATCGCTTGCGCCACCGCGCGCACGAGGCTCACCCCCAGTTTCTCCGCGATCCAGCGAATCGGTTTGCCGCGGCGGCGCTGGCGGACGAGAAAGCGCAGCATGGCTGCGTCCCACGCGCGGTTCGCGAAGGCATATTTATTCTCAACACTTATATTCTTGGGCGCTTGCGTCACGGGCGGCGGCTTCTCACGCTCTTGGTCCCTTATGGGCAGGCACGGGCTTCGCTGGATTCAAGGCGAGCGGCGGGCGCTCCTCCCTTAAGAAAGGCGCACCGCCGCTCTCTGCGCACCCCGCGAGCCGGCTCTTTAGCGTCGAAGGCGGGGCGGCAGATTCGATTCTTCTATAAGGCCCGTATTAGAACCGCTTTACGAGAACGAAGCAAGAACACTTTGTCCTTGACATATTAGTGGAGCTATGTAATCCGATAGGCACGAATATAAGGACGCTCGCGATGAAAAAGACCTCCCCGCCGCCCGCCAAGCAAGTTTCCCACGAAGTGCGCCGTCTGGGCATTCGCATCCGCGAGCACAGGAAGGCGCGCGGCATGACGATGGTGGAAGTCGCGCAAGCCATCGGCGTCAGCCAGCCCGCGATCTCGCAGTGGGAGTCGGGCATCGCACCGCCGGGACGCGAAAGCCTGGTCGAACTCGCGAAGCTTTGGCACGTGCCGATCGGCACGCTCATGGGCGATCCGGATTTGAAGCCGTCGAAGAAAGGCGGGCCATCCGCGCTGCCGCCCACCGGCATCATGCCCACCGACGTGCCCGTGCACGGCACCGCGGTCGGCGGTGCCTCCGGCGATTTCCGCTTCAACGGCGAGATCGTGGACTACGTGCGCCGCCCGCCGGGCATCGCGCATATGCGCAACATCTATGCGCTGTGGGTCTCGGGCGATTCCATGTCGCCGTGGAACAAGGACGGCGACCTCATCTACGTCTCCCCCGCCCGCCCCGCCACGCCCGGCGACTATGTGGTGGTGCAGATGAACGACCAGAGCGACGGCGAACCAGGCGTCGCGATGGTGAAGCAACTCGTCGGCCGCACGCCGACGCAGCTGAAGCTCGGGCAGTTCAACCCGGAAAAAGAATTCGCGGTGGCGCTGAGCAAAGTGAAGGCGGTGCACCGGGTGTTGACGTTGAGGGAGTTGCTGGGGACTTGAAGGCCCAGGGACATGAAGGAAGTAGCGGCATTAGTGTTGTGCGCGCTTGGCATTGCCGGATGCACGACAGTTGCTGCGCGGCCCGCGCCTGCTCAATGCGCGGCAGGCAAACACTGCATCGTTGAAGGCGAGCTCAACTTGTTTTCCGGCGTCCCCGGCTCCGTTGGCGTTATTCGGGAGCAATCGATGTGCGTTGCGTTGGCGCTCGACGGCGCGATCTACCGTGACGAAAAGCGATGGAACGGCCGCGTCGTTCGCGTCGAAGGTGACGCCTACCATCAGCC
>JBGAPZ010000009.1:0-105574 GCA_044220975.1 Micropepsaceae bacterium
GACGTTGGGGTGTTCGTGCGAAAGCTTCTCGATCTGGCGCTCGACGCCTTCCGCCACACTGACGGCGCTCGATCCCACCATGCGCTGCACGCCGAAGGCCACAACCGGCTTGCCGTTCAGATAGGCCGCCTGCCGCGGTTCCGACGCGCCGTCGGTAACCGTTCCAAGGTCGCCCAGCCGGATGCGCCGCCCGTCGCTGAGCGCAATGCGCAACTCGCGCAGTTCGTCAACGCTGGCGGCACTGCCCAGCGTGCGGATCGATTGCTCGCTCGTGCCGACATTTGCGCGGCCACCGGGCAAATCCGCGTTCACGCGCCTGAGCTGCGAACCGATCTCCGACGCCGTGACACCGTAAGACATCAAGCGTTCGGGAATGAGTTCGATCCGGACCTCGCGATCGACGCCGCCCGTACGGTTGACCGTTGAGACGCCGGGCACCGAAAGCAAAGCCTTCGCGACATCGTTGTCGACGAACCAGCTGAGATCGACCGCATCCATCGTCTCCGAAGAGACGGAGAACGTCATGATCGCGCCGCCCGACGAGGTTTGGCGCTGGATCGTCGGCTCTTCGATGTCAGCTGGGAGGTCTTGCCTGATCTTCGTGATCGCATCGCGCACGTCGTTGACCGCGCGGTCGGTGTCGGTGCCGATCGCGAATTCGATCGACGTCATCGACATGCCGTCGCTTACGGTGGAGCGGATATGGCTTACATTGCCGACGCCCGCGACCGCGTTCTCGACCAGGCGCGTCACCTGCGTCTCGAGTTCGGAAGGCGCTGCCCCCGGCTGTGATACGCCGACCGTCACCGTCGGGATGTCGATGTCGGGAAACTGGTTCACGCCCAATGCGCGGAACGCAATCAACCCTGCCGCGGTCATCAGCACGAACAACAAGATCGACGTGATCGGTTGGCGAATAGCCCAAGCTGAAATATTCATTGGTCGTTCTCCTGCATCAGCGTTTCGATGGTGACTTGGCGCCGGCCGTAAACGGCATCGCCTTCATTCCTTTTGAGCGGCCCAAGCGTGAGAAGGTCGCCCTTCGTGTACGCATGTTCAGGGCACGGCGCGTTCGCCGCTTCGCGAACGAGCACGTCGCGATTGCAGAGGTAACTCCACACAGCGCGCGCCGGCGCCTCGGCGTCTGCTGCAGGCGCATCGATTGCAGGCAGCATCTCCACCGGCTCGCGCGGCATCTCGGAGGGCGCCGCTGGCGTCAACATCGCGGCCGGCACGACTGCGTTCGCCGCCGCAGGAACGTGGCCGAGCAACGACAGCGCGCCGGCGCTCCACACGAAGACCGTGTTGACGACCATCATCGTGGTCCACGCAACGTCGGCCCGCTCGGCCACCTTGACGACGGCCGCCACCGCGGGCCGTTGCAGCAACTTCTTGAATGTCATGACACAACCCACCTCTTACATCTCACGCCGCGTTCGCGGCCCTTACATGACCCGTGACCCGCACGGGATCGCCTTCGCTCAACAAACCCGCGCCGTCGAACACGACGCGCGCGCCCTTGGTGAGACCCTTGCGCACCTCGACGACCTTCGCCGTTCGCACGCCAGTTTCAATTTTCGTCAGTTGCACGCGTCCATCTTTGGCGAGCGTGAACGCATAGCTCTCGCCGTCGCGCGTCACGACCGCATCGAGCGGCAACGTCAGCACCTCGGCTTCGCCGCCCATGATGTCCCCGCGCGCAAACATGCCGGGCTTGACCCGCACATCCGCCGGTAGCGCGACATGCACGACGCCATTGCGGGAGCGCGCATCGATCGTCTCGGAGACGAGCCGGATCGTGCCTTCGATTTGGCCGCCGGCGGCGGTCAGCGTAGCCTTCTGTCCTTCGCGCAGCGCGGCGATTTGATGGTCGGGTAACTCCGCCTTCCACTCGAGCCTGCCGTCGCGAATGATCCGGAAGAGCTCCGTGCCGTTGCC
Source organism: Micropepsaceae bacterium (assembly GCA_044220975.1). Taxonomy (GTDB): domain Bacteria; phylum Pseudomonadota; class Alphaproteobacteria; order Micropepsales; family Micropepsaceae; genus SZUA-430. The sequence goes on from JBGAPZ010000009.1 coordinate 1,939, forward strand.
GATGACCTGCCCTTGCGCAACGCTGCGCGACGCGATCACGCCGTCGGCCGGTGCTACGATTTGAGTCTGCTTCAACCTTGCCTGCAACTCGTCGCACTGAGCCCTAACGATGGCGACCTGCGCCCGCGCCGCCATGGCCGCGGCGCGCCGCTGATCGATCAACTGCTTGCTGGCAAAGCCGCGTGTTCCAAGTTCGACCGCGCGGCGCTCGTTGGCCATCGCTTCGGCAGCACTCGCGCTGGCGCTTCCGATCTGCGCGCGCGCCTGCGCCAATTGCGCATCGAGGATCGATCGGTTCAGCCGGGCCAGAACCTGGCCCTGCTGCACTTGATCGCCCTCGTCGACGAACAGTTCGGCAATGGCGAGCCCGCCGACTTCGGAGCCGACGATGATTTCGTCGACCGCACCGATTGTGCCCGATGCCGGAATGCCGATCGCAAGCTTCGTCGTGGCGACTTCAGTTGTGGTGACGGCAAGGCCTGCGGCTTGCGTCGCGGTTGCGGCGGCTTCGCTTTTCGCCGGCGCCAGCATCGCCGTGGCGAGCCCGAAGGTCAGGACCATCGCCCCGCCTGCAGCTCCGAGCGCTATGGGGAGTGGCAGTTTCGTCAGCGTCGATTTTAAGAACGGCATGGCTGAAATCCTTGGTTTGAGGCTGGCTATCCCTGCCGGTTTCGCCGGTAGATATTGACCAACCAGTCAGTCAATACATACTATTGACTAATCAGTCAGTCAATATGATACTGCAAAAAAAAGTGCGGTAACCAAAGGAAAGGCCGAAAATGACCGCAGACAGCCCCGAAATCCGTCAGCGCAGGCGCAAAGAAGAGCGGCCGGACGAGATCCTCGCCGCCGCGCTCACCGTTTTCAGCCGGGATGGATTTTCAGCCGCGCGTCTTGACGAGATCGCCGAGCGCGCGGGCTGCACGAAGGGCACGATCTACGTCTACTTCGCTTCAAAGGAAGAACTGTTCAAAGCGGTGGTGCGCAAACTGATCACACCGCAGTTCCGCGCCGTCGACGATGTACTCAACGACGAGAGCCTCGACGTACCAACCCGCATTCGCCGCTTCGTGATAGGCGCCTACAAACACATCATCGAAAACCCGTCTGCGGTCGATGTCCTGCGTCTGCTGATAGCCGACGGGCCGAAGTTCCACGACCTCGTCGAGTTCTACCTCGAAGAAATCCCACGCCGTGGCTTAGCCCTCATGCGCACGACATTGCAGAAAGGAATTGCTCGCGGCGAAATCCGCCGCATCGATACCGACTTCGCGCCCTTCATCATACTGGGTCCGATCAACGCCGAGAATGTCCGCCGCCTGATGTCCGGACACCGCGACCTCGACATGGACAGGATGGTGCAAACCCACCTCGACATGCTGTTCAACGGCCTGCTTGCGAAAGGCCCTTGAACGTGCAGCCACCCGCAACGGGCGATCATGTTCGTGGCTCATAAAGTCATGCCGTTCGCACACGGGGGTCGCTAAAATCAACGTTGCAACGGCGCAGGCCTGCGCCCTTGGCGCGCCGCCACGAGGAACGAAAAATGCTCGCCCGCATATTCCCACAGCAGTTCGACAACCAGTACCGCGGCTACCTGGCGGCGCTAATATTGTTCGCGCCCATCGTGCTGATGAAACTCGCGATCGGCATCAACACCACGGGCTTGAACCCCTGGGTCCCGAGCCAGCGCGTCATCACGGGGGCGGACGGCATTCCACTCGACACGTTTAGCCCGGCGGCGCAAGAGATCGTGATCAAACTGTTCGCCTATTGGGGCCTCTCGCAGGCGGTGTTCTGCGGGCTCTGCCTACTCGCGCTCGTGCGATACCGCGCATTGGTGCCGTTGCTCTATCTCATGCTGCTCGCCGATCAACTTGGCCGCAAAGGGCTGGCTCTCCTCCACACAACTGACGTCGCCGGCAACGTCGGTACGCCGATCGGCTCCGCGATCAATCTGGGGCTGCTGGCAGCGCTCCTCATCGGCTTCGTCTTGTCGATCCAAGACAAAACCAAGGCGTAAGACCTACCGCAGCTCAACCGCTCGCAGGCGCACGCCATTCCTGCTATCGGAAGGCCTCACCCGCCGGAGGCCGCACCCCATGATCAAACTGCACCATCTGAACAACTCCCGCTCGCACCGCGTTCTGTGGCTGTTGGAAGAGCTGGGCGTGCCCTACGAGATCGTGCACCACAAACGCGACGCCACCACGCGCCTCGCTCCGCCGGAGCTGAAGAAGATCCACCCGCTCGGCAAGTCGCCGGTGATTACAGACGGTGCGCAAACGGTGGCCGAATCCGGTGCGATCATCGAGTATCTGACGAAGACATACGGCAAGGGAAAGTTCTGGCCGGCCGACACGGCGCCGAACTGGGTCGCGCATACCCATTGGATGCACTTCGCAGAAGGTTCCGCGATGCTGCCTTTCATGCTGGCGCTCTACGTGGGCATGCTGGGCGAAGGCGGCGCACCCTTGAAACCACGCATCGAAAGCGAGATCGCCAACCACCTGGACTACATGGAACAGACGATCGGCAAGCACGACTATTTCGCAGGCAACGACTTCACCGCGGCCGATATCCAGATGTCGTTCATCCTCGAGATCGCTGATCGCGGCAGCCGCCTGAAGGACTATCCGAACCTGGCGGGGCTCCTAAAGCGCCTGCACGATCGCCCCGCCTACAAGCGCGCCATCGAAAAAGGCGGCCCGCTGGAACTGATGCGGCGGTAGCTATTAAGGCTGCCGCCGCCTTGTTGGCCTATTTCAAGGCCTTCGCCGGCGTTCCGTTCGGCACAAAAAGCACCGCATCGAAGGCCCAAATCATGGCGCGCGCCTCTTCGCCCAGGTGCGCCCAGCGCCGGGGCTTGTCCTTCCAGGGCGCAAGATCGAACAATGTGAGCTGTTTCGTATCGACCTGCGAAACGAGATCCGGAAAGTCCTTGCCGAGGTCGAGAGAGCAAGACGCGACATTGCCCATGAAGTCGCCAGCCTTCGTACCGGGTCCGCAAAGGATGAGCAGATTGAACGCGCTCTTGCCCTCGCTCGCGGCCAAATCGGCGACAACGTTTCCGAGCGACGGCACATGCGATGACGAAAGCCCGCGCATCATATGGTTCGCGCCGAATTTGAAGAACACTTTCGGTCCGCCACGCTCGCGATAAAGACTGAGAAACGTTCGCTGCATCAACGTTTCGCGTTCCAGATTGGCGGCATAGCCGCTGAGCCCGGTGGTGACGCCCACGAACGGCTGATAGATTCGCGCCGACAGGATCATGTCGTCAACGAGCTGGGCGAGACGCCGGTCTTGATCCGCGTTGAGCAGTCCGCGAAGTTTCTTCAATTCGCCGATATCGTTTTTGCCGAGGAATTCAAGGTTACCCTTGGCTTGGCCAGCGAGCGCGGCGGCCATTGCCCTGGCCTCGGCGCTAGAGGCCTGCACTGCGATATCGTTGAGCAACACCGGGCAAGCCCCAATGAACACTTGATCGAGGCCCCACAGCGCGGGCTTCGCGTCAGCGTTGGCTTTCACCGCAGCGTCCGCAAGCGCGGCCTCCGCCGACCAATTGTAGAACGGAATCGCGAATTTTTGACCGTCGCCACCCAGAAATTTTGTGACCTCCTTCGTGCCGCCTGCACGCAACATCGTCTCAAGCTTGGCGGCAATGTAGGGATCGGTCTCGATCGCAAAGTGCCGGTAACCTGCTTGGGCGAGATCGGGCACCATGGCGCGCACAGTGTCGGCGATGGTCGCAACGCCGTGTTCTTCGCCGAACAACACGAACTGAGACGCCGCCATGCGCGCACGCAGAGCGTCGGCGCCAGGCCCGACGAGCTTGCCACCTTTGATTTCGATCGTCGTGCGGCTTTGGCTCAGCGTCTCCTGGAATTTCTGCTTCAACTCGTCGAGTGTAGGCTCCGCCGCCAATGCGACGGATGCGACTAGAGCAATCGACGCGAAGGCCGCGAAAGCTGCAATTTTCATTGGGTCCCCTCACTGTCCCGAGGACAGTAGAGATGAAGCGGGGCGCCCCTCCAAGCCCCAGTGACCAACCTGTCGTTCACAATTCCGCGCTTGGTCACTCGTTCTCGGGCTCATCGCGATCGACCGGTGTTTTGATCCAGCCTTTCACCCGCGCCACGTGTGCGGCGACCGCAACGGCGGCAAGCGCCAAGCCCGCCGCGTCGAACCAAGGGTCGGCATAGAACAGCGCAAGCCCCGCCGCCCCGGCGACGACACGTTCGCTCAAATTCACCTCAGCAATGATCCAACCGCCGAACGCCGCCGCGAGCGCCGCCACGGCAATGCATGCGGTACCGAATGTCCAGGCGATGGAAACCGGATCGCCCATCATCAACAGGCCCACGCCGTCCGGCGACAGGCAAAACATGAACGGCACCAGGAACGCGGGCAGACAATATTTCCAGGCCTGCATCATTGTCGAAAACGACTCGCCCCGCGTAATCGCAGCCGCCGCGAACGGCGCAAGTGCGGTTGGCGGTGAGACATCGGCAAGCACGGCGTAATAGAACAGGAACATGTGCGCTGCAGGCGGCGCGACCCCGGCCGCTGTCATCGCAGGGACCAGCATCACGGCTGCAATAATGTAGGAGGCGGTCACCGGCACAGCTGTGCCAAGTACCCACATCGCAAGCGCCGCCAGCAGGATCGTGAGAAACAGATTGCCGCCACCGAAGTCGACGATTAGGCCGGAGATATTTAGCCCAAGGCCGGTCAGCGTAATTACGGAAACGATGATGCCTGCGCACGCGCAGGTCGCAGCAACACCGACAACGTTTCGTGCCCCATCGATCAGCGCTTCGACCATCGCGGTCGCGCCGGCACCCACTGTGCCGCCCTCGCGCCACGCGCCAAGCCACATCGCCACCGAGTAAGCCGTAGCAGCGCAAATGCCGATGAACACGGCTGACGACACGCGTTCGCCCACGGCCCAGGCCAGCAGCACGAACACGGCACCTACGGCCGCGCCTTCGAGAAGCGAAAGGCGCGTGTTCGCGCGCAAGAGGCTTAGGCTGAACGCAAGCGCGATCGACCAAAACACAGCCATGAACGCGCTCATGCCGGTGACCAGCAGCACCGCGATCGCACCCAGCGATATGAAGTGATAGCCCTGCGCGCGCGCCAAAGCCCACGCCGTACCTTCGCTGGTGCGCACCGGTTTCACGCCGAGGCGGCGCGCGTCCGCCTCAACCATCAGCCAGCATGACAGGTAGTAAAGCAGCGTTGGAAGCGTCGCCATCACCAGCACGTCGAGATAGCTGACCTCGAGATACTCCGCGATAATGAACGCGGCCGCCCCGAGCGTCGGCGGTGAAAGCAACGCACCAATTCCCGCCGCCGACAACAAACCGCCCGCGACGTTCGGGGGATACCCGGAGCGCTTCAACATCGGCCAAGCGAGCGTCGCCAGCGTCACCGTCGTCGCAACGCCGCTGCCCGACACCGTGCCGAGCAAGAACCCGGACGCGACGGTCGCCCGCCCCGGCGCGGACGCACTTGGCCGCCTGCCGAACAACGCAAAAGCCCATTCGATAAAGAACGTGCCCGCACCACTCTTCGCGAGGACCGCGCCGTAGATCGTGAAGAGCACGATGAACGTCGCCGCTACGTCGAGCGGCGTCGAGAAAATCCCCTCAAGCGTCAAATAGTTCTGCCCGACGATCCGCTCGATCGATTTCCCGCGGTGCCCGAACGGTTCGGGAAAATATGGCCCCGCAAGCGCATAGATCAAAAAGGCGACCGTGATCAGCGGCAGCGCCCACCCAGTCGTCCGGCGCGTCGCTTCCAAAATACAGACGATCAAACCGATCCCGAGCCAAACCTCGATCTCAAGTGGCCGCGTCGCCCGCGTCTTCACCTCTTCGATATGCGTCGCGAGGTAGAAAAGAGCCGCCGTGCCGATGGCGATCAACACCCAATCCACGACCCAAACATGGTCGCGGTACTTGCCCTTTTGCCAAGCCGGATAAAGCAAAAACGAAAGCGCGAGCACAAGCCCCAGGAAAGCCGCCCGATACTCCGTCGTCCCGATCGAATACTGCGTCCAATAGAGCGCAAGCGCCGAGAGCACGAATGCAAGAACACCGGCCACCCACGCCATCGGCTGAGACAACCGGCGCGTCGGTTGCTCGTCGGTGATCGTCTCGCTCATGCCGCGAGCTCTTTTGGAATCACTTCACCGCGCCACGCGCTTTGTAGAACGCAAGGGCCGCCGGATGGAACGGCACCGCCGTCTTGGCGGCCGCGCCCGCAACCGTCAACGTCTTCGCCTCCGGGTGAATCTTCTGCACCTCGGCAAGGTTGTCGAACACGCCCTTCAAGATCTTTGTCACCGTCTCGGCCTTCATATCCGCGCTCACGAACATGATGTTGGCGACGCCCACGCCGGGCACATCCTTGGGCACATCCGCGTACACCGCCTTCGGCATCGTGAACGCGCGATAGAGCCCCGGATATTTCACGTTGAGCTTCGCAAGCACATCAGCGGCTGGCACAAACACGACCTTCACGTTTCCCGTTGTCACCAAATCCGTGATCGCCGAGGTGGGCAGACCGCCGATCCAAAACATCGCCTGGATCTTGCCGTCTTTGAGTGCGCCGACGGACTCCGCGACGCTCAAATTGTCGCGTCTAACGTCTTTCATTGGGTTCAAACCGCCGGCTTCGAGCATCCGGTCGGCGATCGCCTCGGTGCTCGATCCCGCCGAACCGACGGAGACGCGCTGGCCCTTCATGTCGGCCACCTTGGCGATCTTCGCGTCAGCCCGCGCAACGATGTGAACGAAGCTGTCGTAGAGCACGGCAATCGTCGCAATATTTTGCGGGCCAGTGTCCTTGTACGCCCCGACGCCCTTCAAACCATCGACCGCCGAGTCGATCGTCGACATTCCGATGTCGGCATCGCCCGCTGTCACGAGCTTGATGTTGTCGACGGACCCGCCGGTCACCTCCGCCGTCACCTGAAATCCCGCTACCTTCTGCGTCAGAATGCGCGCGAGGCCGCCGCCAAAGGGATAATAGACGCCGCCCGTGCCCCCGGTCGCGATCGAAAGCCTAAGCGTCGATGCGGCAAAGGCGCCGCCCGCGGCAAGCAAAGCGACGGCAACGGCAACAACCGCAAAACGGGCGTTCATGAGCGCAATCCTCAAAGTGGGCGGCAGACTGTGCCAAGCCTTTGCGCCGGGCGCAATCGGCGCTATTCGTGGCCCTCAGATGATCAAAATCACCGACACCATCTCGATCTCGGAGGACGAACTCACGGAGACGTTCGTCCGCGCTTCGGGCCCCGGCGGGCAGAACGTCAACAAGCTCTCGACCGCGGTCGAGCTGCGCTTTGATGCGCGCTTTTCGCCAAACCTGCCAACCGACGTTTCGATCCGTTTGCAGCAACTCGCCGGCCGCCGCCTTACGAAAGACGGCGTCATCGTCATCGAAGCCCAATCCCACCGCACACAGGACCGCAACCGCGCCGACGCGCTCGACCGACTGGTTACGCTGATCCGTCAAGCAGCCCACGTCCCCAAGCCCCGCAAAAAGACCAAGCCGTCCCGTGCCGCCAAGGCGCAACGCGTTGACACCAAGAAGCGCCGCGGCAGCGTCAAACGCATGCGATCCGGCCGTCCCGATCACGACTAATGGCAAAGAGGCAAGCCCGATGACCACGTCCACCGACTTCCTGGTTAGCCGTAAGAACCTGCACGAGACGAAGTTCGCCGAAACGCCGCTGACCGTGAAACCCGGCCAGACGCTGATCAAAGTGGACCACTTCGCCTTTACCGCGAACAACGTCACCTACGGTGCGTTCGGCGACGCGATGATGTACTGGAACTTCTTCCCAGCTCCCGAAGGCTGGGGCCGCATACCGGTTTGGGGTTTCGGCGACGTGATCCAATCGCAAGCTGAGGGTGTCAGCCCGGGGCAGCGGTTCTACGGCTATTTTCCGATGTCGACGCATCTCATCGTCGATCCCGCGCGCGTCACACCGCACGGCTTCTTCGACGGGGCCGCCCATCGTCAAAAGATGGCGCCGGTCTACAACAGCTACCAGCCCGCGGGCGGCGACGCCGGTTACGGCAAGAATCGCGAAGCGGAGCAATGCCTGCTGCGCCCGTTGTTCTCGACGTCGTTCTTCATCGACGACCTCTTGGCTGACAACGACTTCTTCGGCGGCCGCGAAGTCATCCTCTCCAGTGCGTCGAGCAAAACTTCGCTCGGCCTCGCGTTTCTTCTGCGCGAGAAACGCCGCGGCCAAGTGGCTGTTGTGGGCCTGACCTCCAAGGCGAATGTGCCATTCGTCGAAAAGACCGGCTACTACGACCGCGTCGTGACCTACGACGCCATTGGTGCAAGCCCGCGCGACAAGGCCGCGGTCTATGTCGACATGGCCGGCGACGGCAAGCTGCGCGCCGCCGTTCACAGCCACTGGAACGAAAACCTGAAATACAGCTGCGCCGTCGGCGCCACGCACTGGGATCACATGGGCCAGACCGGCGACCTCGCCGGTCCGAAGCCCACGATGTTCTTCGCCCCAACGCAAATCAAAAAGCGCACCGACGAGTGGGGCTGGAACGGCGTCCAGGCACGCCTCAGCGAGGCAGTCGCAAGCTTCCTTCCCTCAGCTGCGGGTTGGATGAAAATCATCAACGGAAGCGGCCGCGCCGATGTCGAGCGCGTCTACCGTGCTATGCTGGAAGGCAAGGCAAAGCCCGAAGAAGGCCACATGCTCGCGCTCTAAGACGTGATGGGGAAACAAATGCGTTGGATGATCGCACTGGCGGCGGCGCTGCTGGCGCATGCGGCTGCGGCCGAACCCGCGACGGTCAACATCCTCGACGTCCCCACGCTGAACGCGCTCGAGGACGGCGGCTTCTCGCTGTCGGAGCAACTCGGCGGACAACGCACATCCGTTACCAGCGAGCTCTACGCCCGCAACACTTTCTACAAAAGCCTCGCCGACACGATCGGCCGGCCCGTGCCCCACGACCCGCGCACAGATCAGCTGCCGCAGATGATCCCGCCGGGCTTGGGCGACATCCCCGACATGGTGCGCCTGATCCGAAATTTCGAAGACAAGGGCAAACGTTCGGCGAACGACACGAAAGGCGGCTACTTCATCCGCTTCCTGTCGAACAATTCGCAATACCCATACACGATCGAATATGACGGCGACGAACCGCGCCACTTCGACCAGCGCTGGCTCGCCTCACCGTTCGGCGCGATGAAGCTGATCGGCATCGTCAACCGCATGGACCGCGCCGACTTCGACCCCGCAAGCTGCGGCGAAGTTCGCTTCATCTACCGATTGTCTTACCGCACACCGAACTCGAGCTCGTCGCTGCCGTTCTTCCTGAACGTCGTGCGCACCTATCCGAAGCTGCCCGACTGCAGCCCGTTCGCGCGCCGCTGGCGTGGCAAGCAATCCGCAGCCAGCCTGAAGAACAATGCGCTTCGCGATCTCTCGTTCAAGCAGATCGAGCTGAACTTCCAATCGCTGCGCTTCACGTCGGGCTACATGCACGACTTCGGCGGCCAAGCGATGTACATGCAGCGCATTTTCCGCGCGGACGCGGGCCGGCTTGTTCCGATCCCGCTTGAGAACACGCCGGACGTGCTTGGCGTGCAGCGCAATCCCGCGCTGCTCGCCCGCTTCGTCGCGTTCCTCAAGCAAGGCGACCACCTGGCCAAGCTCGACAACGGCACGCTTGTCGTCGATTTCGACCCGGCCTTCCTGACTAAGTTTGCGATCTCCTGGTCGACGCTCGGCCGCGCCAGAACCGCGAACAAACCTTACTCAGCGCTGTTCGCAACCAATCGCGCGCTGTTGGAATCGATCGACATCCGAAACCTCAGATACATCAAGTCGCACGATGCACTGGTCGAGCGGTTGAACAACTTGACCTGTATGGGTTGCCACCAGACCAGCGGCACCGCGGGCTTTCATTTTCTGGGGACCGCCGACGACCGATATTCGCACCAATTCAATCGCCAGCAACTACCGCTTTCCCCGCACGCCTACGCGGAAATGGCGCGCCGGAAAGCGTATGTCGAGGCGCTGGCCGCCGGCGCAAAGCCGAACACGTTCCGCCCGCACTCCGCCTTCTCGGCCGCGGCATGGATGCCGCCGGGAACACCACCGGTATTCAAGCCCGCGACAGTCGGCGAGATGTGCACGATCCCGACGGCCTTCGCCGGCGCGCCTGCCTGCGTTGCCGGCGCAGTTTGCCAGCGCACGGTGACATCGCGGACGCAACCCGTGCTCTTCGGCGAGTGCGTCGTCGCAGGCCGCCAAGCTGCGGCCGGGGCGGTGTGTTGGAAAGGCGAGGTCAACGAAGTCACCGCCTTGCCGCAAGACCGCGGACCGATCCCCGCCTACAATCTGTTCGCGTTCCAAGATAAGTGGAAATTCGGCGGCTCGACTTATTCGCGCGGAGAAGTAAGCGGCTTGCGCTGCGTACTCCCGCAATCGGGCGCGCCGCTCGGCCGCGCTAGCCGCGACTGTTCTGTCGCCGAAGAAAACTTTACCGACGTGAACCCGGCGCTCCGCGTGCCGCCGGATCTCTGCGCGAACCAAGGCGGCAACGGCTTCGATCTTTGCGCGGCCAGCGGCAACTCAGGCGCCTGCCTGGAAGCCCGTGTCGTACGCGGCATGCTCGACACCTGCTCGCCGAGCCGCACCTGCCGCGAAGACTATATCTGCCAGAAATTCCCGGATTACGACAAGATCAGCACCCGCAACTACGGCAACACGAAGAACGGTGTGCGCGTAAATCTCTCTTCGCCCGACAAGATCAACGGCGCCGCAATCCGCGCGTTGCACCAGAATGAAGTCGGCTTCTGCGTGCCTACTTACTTCCTGTTCAACATGCGCCTCGACGGCCACGCAAGCCCTGTGACCGGTCAGCCGCCAGGCGAACCGCGCATCGACCGGAGACAGCCGGTGCGCGGCTACAGGTAGACGCGACCACGAGAAATTCCTTTCAACGCTTCTTCTTCGCGCCCTTCACGGCTTTCCGTGATGCGCCCTTCTTCTCGTTCCGCACGAAGTGATCGGCGACGATCTGCGCGATCGCCATCGTCACTTTCTTGCCCGTCGGGATGTGCAGAAACTCGTTCGGGCCGTGCGCGTTCGAATGTGGCCCAAGCACGCCGGTGATCACGAACTGCGTCTCCGGGAACTTTTCGCCGAGCATCCCCATGAACGGGATCGTGCCGCCCTCGCCCATGTAAACGACGGGCTTGCCGAACGCCATTTGCGACGCCTTCGCGACCGACTTCTCAAGCCAAGGCGCCAGTGCCGGCGCATTCCAGCCGGCGCCACCGCGATCGAAGTCGACGGAAACCTCCGCATTGTACGGCGGCTTTTTCGTCAGAATTTCCTTCACCCGTCCGATCGCTTTTTTCGCATCGAGCGTGGGTGGCCAACGGAATGAAAGCTTCAGTGTCGTATAGGGCAACAGCACGTTCCCCGCATTCGCCGATGGCGTCAGCCCATCCGCGCCGATGATCGAGAGCGTAGGCCTCCACGTGCGATTGAGCACGAGTTCCGACAACTGCTTTGCCATCGGCATCGTGCCGCCGGCGAACGGCATCTTCGAATAAACCTCAGGCCCCAACACCTTCGCCGACTTCTTGGCTTGGGACACGCGTTGTGCCGGGATCTTGACGTAAAGATCCTTCGGCAAAATCTTGCCCGTCGCTTCGTCCTCGATCCGCGAGAGCAACTGTCTCGCGATTCGGAAACTTGACGGCACGATCCCCGAAGCGTCGCCCGAATGCACGCCTTCGGTCAGAACCTTGACCGTCATCGTGCCGACGCCGTTGCCGCGCAACGATGTGGTTAGCCAAAGCTGATCGTAGTTGCCGCACCCCGAATCCAAGCACACGACAAGCGACGGCTTACCGATGCGGTCCGCCAAATGGTCGATATAGAACGGCAGGTCGTACGAGCCGGACTCTTCGCAGGCTTCGATCAAGATGACACAGCGCGCATGCGGCACGCCTTGATCTTTCAGCGCCTGCAGCGCCGCCAGAGAGCCGAACATCGCATAACCGTCGTCCGCGCCACCGCGCCCGTAGAGCTTGTCGCCCTTGATCACTGGCGTCCACGGCCCAAAGCCGTCCCACCACCCATTCATCTCCGGCTGCTTGTCCAAGTGCCCGTAGAGCAAGACGGTGTCTTCTCCTTCACCCGGAATTTCGATGAAGATGATCGGCGTCCGTCCCTCTAGCTTCACGACCTCAAGCGTCGCACCCGGAAAGGTCGACACCCGCGCCCGCGCCCAAGCCTCCATCAGCTTGACCGCGTCGTCCATGTAGCCGTGCTTTTCCCACTCCGCGTCGTAGGCCGGCGACTTGTTCGGAATCTTGATGTACTCGACCAGCGACGGAACGATCGCATCGTCCCAATTCGCGTCGGCATGTTTCTTCAAGCGTGCGGGATCGAACATGGCCGGCAAATCCTCTTCGTCTCCGCCCCAATGTGTCATGGTCCGCGGAGGCGGACCACCCACGACTTTGAGAAACGAACTGAAACTACCGCCGCGTCACAAACGGCAGCGTCGAGGTCAAACCACCGTCCACGGGGAAAGCCTGCCCGTTCACGTACGAAGCCTCGTCCGACGCCAGGAACAGCGCCATCGCGGCGATCTCTTCCGGGTGACCGTACCGTGCCGTCGGGTTAAGTTGCCCGATTCGCCCCTCGTTTCCGCGCGCCCGTGCACCGTCGAAGATGGGCTTAGTCATCCCAGTTTCGATCAATCCAGGACAAATCGCATTCACGCGCACACCCGTGCCGTAGAGCTCATTCGCCGTGACTTGCACCAGCGAAATCACGCCGGCCTTGGACGCGCTGTAGGGCGTCGGCCCGGCATTCGCTCGAATACCAGCGACCGAGGCCGTGCAAACAATCGCCCCCTTCTTCTGCGCCACCATGAGCGGCACGACGTGCTTGATCGCAAGGAACGGTCCAATCAGATTGACCCGCAGAATTTCCTGCCATTGCTCGACCGTCTGCTCGACGATCGGTACGTAACCACCGGAGATCCCGGCGTTGGCATAAATCGCATCGATCCCGCCGAATTCCTTGACCGCGCGAGCGACGTAACTTTTCACGTCCGCCTCCGACCCGGCATCCGCGGTCATCGCAAGTGCCTTGCCGCCGGCTTTTGCGATCGCTTCGACCGTCTCGTGCACCGCGTCGGTCTTATCGACGCAAAGCACCGACGCACCCTCGCGCGCAAAAAGCTTCGCCGATGCCCGCCCGATGCCCGATCCGGCGCCAGTAACGATCGTGCGCTTACCTTGAAGACGGCCCATTAGCGGTACTCGTCGTTGATGGTTTCAAGCATCTTGGCGCCCGGCGAAAGCTCCTTCGCATTCAGCCGGTTCAGCGGCACGTCGACCGTGCGCAGGAACGCGTGCATGTCGCGCGGATTCGGGTCGAGATAGAGCAGCCCCGTCACGACCTCACCCTTTTCGTGGTGCGACTGCAGGTAGTTCATCGCCGCCACCTTGTTCGTCGGGTCGTAGCTGTCGGCGAGCTTGTGCAGGCGGATGATCGAGCCGTCGTGCTGTTCGACGTCTTGCACGGTGCCGGGCTTATAGTCCGTCACGATCTCGGCGCGCCCTTCGAAAAAGTCGAGCTTGTTCACTGCATCGTTGTGATCGCGCACGAAGTCGAAACTCTTCGTCGAACCCGCATGGTTGTTGAAGGCAACGCAAGGGCTGATCACATCGATAAACGCAGGCCCGTTATGCGAAAGCGCCGCCTGAATCAGCGGCACAAGCTGCGGCTTATCGCCCGAGAACGAGCGTCCGACGAACGTCGCACCCGCAAGCAACGCCATGCTGACGAGATCGATCGGCGCATCGTTGTTCGTACCGCCAGCCTTCGACTTCGAACCGCGGTCGGCGGTCGCCGAGAATTGGCCCTTGGTCAGCCCGTAAACGCCGTTGTTCTCGGTGATGTAGGTCATGTTCACGCCGCGCCGCACGCAGTGCACGAACTGCCCAAGCCCGATCGAGGCCGAGTCGCCGTCGCCGGAGACGCCAAGGTAGATCAAATTCTTGTTCGCAAGATTGGCCCCGGTCAGCACCGACGGCATGCGTCCGTGCACGCTGTTGAAGCCGTGGCTTTGGCCGAGGAAATAGTCCGGCGTCTTCGACGAGCAGCCGATGCCCGACATCTTGGCGATCCGATGCGGCTCGATGTTGAGTTCGAAGCAAGCTTGGATGATCGCCGCGGAAATCGAGTCGTGTCCGCAACCCGCGCACAAGGTCGAGATCGAACCCTCGTAATCGCGCCGCGTAAACCCGCGCTCGTTTTTCTCAAGCGACGGATGACGGAACTTGGGCTTGGTGAGATAGGTCATGACGCAACCTTCGTACGCGGGGCCGGCTTACCGAATGCTTTCAACCGCTCTGCAATTTCCCGTGTGATAAAGCGCGCCGTGATCGGCGTGCCGTCGTAGTGCAAAATAGAAATGAACCGAGCAGGGTCGATCGCCCCCTCGTTCACCAGCAGCATCCGCATCTGCGCATCGCGGTTCTGCTCGATCACGAACACCTGCTCGTGACTGTTCACGAAATCCATCACACTATCGGCGAAAGGAAATGCGCGGATGCGCATGGTGTCGAGGTGAATTCCCTGCTTCTCGAGTGCATCCAAAGCCTCGTCCATCGCGGCCGACGTGGAGCCGAAATAGATCACGCCGTAACGTGACCCTTGCTTGGCTTGACGAATGACGGGCCCCGGAACGTACTTCTTCGCAGTCTCGAACTTGCGAAGCAGCCGCTGCATGTTCTCGACGTAGTCAGAGCCCTCTTCCGAGTACTTGGCATACTTGTTCCGCGACGAGCCGCGCGTGAAATAAGCGCCCTTCGTCGGATGGACGCCGGGGATCGTGCGATAGCAGACCGCGTCGCCGTCAACGTCCATGTAGCGCCAAAACTCCTTACCTGCCTCAAGCTCCTCGAACGTCACGACCTTGCCGCGATCGTATTCGCGCGCGTCGTCCCAGGTCAGCGGCTTCACCAGCCAGTCGTTCATTCCGATGTCGAGATCGAGCATGACGAAAATCGGTGTCTGCAGCCTGTCGGCGAGGTCGAACGACAGCGCACCGAACTCGAACGCTTCGTGCGGATCTTCCGGGAAGATCATGACGTGCTTCGTATCGCCGTGGCTTGAGTAGGCGCAAAGCGTCAAGTCCGACTGCTGAGTGCGCGTCGGCATGCCTGTCGACGGCCCGCCGCGCTGAATGTCGAAGATCACAGCTGGAATTTCGGCCGAGTAGGCGAGCCCCAAGAACTCTTGCATCAATGAAATGCCGGGGCCCGACGTCGCGGTGAAAGCGCGCGCGCCGTTCCAGCTTGCACCGATCACGGAGCCGATAGCCGAGAGCTCGTCTTCTGACTGGATGATCGCGAAGCGGTTCTTCTTCGTTTCCGGGTCGATGCGCAGCCGCTTGCAGTGCGCTGCAAAAGCTTCCGCGACCGATGTCGACGGCGTAATGGGATACCAAGCGGCCACGGTCGCCCCGCCATAGACCGCACCAAGCGCCGCCGCGTCGTTCCCGGCGATAAATATCCGGTCGCCGACCTTGTCGGAGCGCTTCACGCGTTTCACCAACTCCTCGTGGTCCATATCGAGCAGCTCGCCCAGCGCACCAATGTAGATCACGTTTTTCAGCAACTGCCGGTCGCGCGGAATGTCGTAGCGAGTGTTCGCCATTTCGGTCAGCGGCATGCCGATGATGTTGATGTCGGCCCGGAACTTCGACGGCGGCATCGGCTTCGACGAGTCGTAGAACAGGTATCCGCCCGGCTCGACCTCTTTGACGTCCTTGTCCCAAGTCTGCCCGTTCATCGGCACCATGAGATCGACGCCGCCGCGCCGCCCGATCCAACCTTCGCCGGACACGCGCACTTCGTACCAAGTCGGCAAGCCCTGAATATTCGACGGGAAAATGTTCCGCACCGCAATCGGCACGCCCATCCGCAAGATCGCCCTCGCGAACAACTCGTTCGCACTCGCCGAGCCCGAGCCGTTCGTGTTCGCGAATTTGACGACGAAGTCGTTCGTCGCCTCTATCGGCTTTGGCATTTGTCGCCTGCCTGTGCAGTTTCAAGAAGGAACTTCTGCATGTCCCACGCACCGGTAGGGCAGCGCTCGGCGCAAAAACCGCAGTGCAGGCAAAGGTCCTCGTCCTTCACCATCACGCGGCCCGTCTTCAGCCCGTCGGCCAAGTAGAGATCCTGCGTTTCATTCTTCGCGGGCGCGGTCAGCCGCGTGCGCAGCTCCGCCTCTTCACCGTTATCCGTGAACGTGATGCAGTCGAGCGGGCAGATATCGACGCACGCGTCGCATTCGATGCAAAGCTTTGCAGCAAACACCGTCTGCACGTCGCAATTAAAACAGCGCTGAGTCTCTTTGTAGCCAAGCTCGCGGTCGAACCCGAGTTCGACCTCAGCCTTCACATCCTTTAGCGCAACCTCGTTCGGCAGATGCGGCACCTTGTAACGAAGGTCGTTCGCAATATCGTTGTCGTACGACCACTCGTGAATGCCCATCTTCTGGCTGAGCAGATTGACGAGCGGCGGCGGCCGGTCGGCGACCGATTTGCCGTGCACGAACTGATCGATCGAAATCGCGGCGCCATGACCGTGCGCAACGGCCCAGATAATGTTCTTCGGCCCGAACGCGGCGTCACCGCCAAAGAACACGCGCGGATTCGATGACTGATAGGTCACTTCATCGACCGTCGGCATGCCCCACTTGTCGAACGTGATACCCGCATCGCGCTCGATCCAAGGAAACGCATTCTCCTGACCGACCGCGACCAGCACGTCGTCGCATTCGAAATGAACGTCCGGTTGGCCCGACGGCACCAAACTGCGTTTGCCCTTGGCGTCGAACTCCGCCTTCACCTTCTCGAACAGCACGCCCGTCAGCTTGCCGGCCTTGTGCGTGAACTCCTTGGGCACGAGGAAATTGTGGATCGGGATACCCTCCCGCATCGAATCCTCTTTCTCCCAAGGGCTCGCCTTCATCTCCTCAAAACCGGACCGTACGACGACTTTCACGTCATCACCGCCAAGCCGCCGCGACGTACGGCAACAATCCATCGCCGTGTTGCCGCCGCCAAGCACGATCACGCGCTTGCCGATCTTATCGACGTGCCCGAACGACACCGACGACAGCCAATCGATACCGATATGGATGTTCGCCTTCGCCTCTTCCCGGCCCGGAAGCTCAAGATTACGTCCGCGCGGCGCACCGCAACCGACGAACACCGCGTCGTATCCTTCGGCGAGAACAGCTTTCAGGCTGTCGACGCGCTTGCCGAGCCTGAGTTCCGGCTTCAAATCGGTGATGAACCGAACTTCTTCGTCGAGCACCTTTTCCGGTAGGCGGAACTTCGGAATTTGCGTCCGCATCATGCCGCCCGCCGCCGGATCCTGGTCGTAGATCACGACGTGATAGCCGAGCGGCAGCAGATCGCGCGCAACGGTGAGCGATGCGGGCCCCCCGCCGATCAATGCAACCCGCTTCCCGTTTTTCGTGACTGCCGGCTTCGGCAATCGGTCGAGAATGTCGCCCTTGTTGTCGGCAGCGACGCGCTTCAAGCGGCAAATCGCAACCGGTTCCGCCTCGACGCGCCCGCGCCGGCACGCCGGTTCGCATGGACGGTCGCACGTGCGGCCCAGCACGCCCGGGAACACGTTCGACTTCCAATTGACCATATAGGCGTCGGCATAGCGCCCCGCCGCGATCAGCCGGATGTATTCCGGCACCGGCGTATGTGCCGGGCACGCCCACTGACAATCGACGACTTTATGGAAATAGTCGGGGTTCGAGATATCCGTCGGCTTCATTCCCGGCCGTGTTGGCTTGGCCGGCGCGTCCAGTGCGTCGATACTCATCGCGCGAAAACGTCTCCTTCGAGACCGAGGCCACAACGATAGTTGAAGCTGAAAATACGAAGCGGTCCCCGGGGCCGCCACTATAGTCGCCACGCGTCCCCACGCCAGTGTTCAATCACCCCACTTTAGCCGTGGAAATTCCCCCTGTTGCACCGCGGAATGCGGCTATCTATTCACCTTGACGCTGACCTAAGGACGCTCTCATGCCGGACAAGCCTGCCGACCTCGCCAGCCACGCGATGCGCCTGGTCCCGGCCCGTTTGCGCCGCGTTTGCGATCCGAAGACATTCAAGTTCAAGACGACAGCCGACCTGGCGCCGTTCCTCGGCCTGATCGGACAGGGCCGTGCGCTTGAGGCACTCGACCTCGGTGCCCGCATCGATAAGCCGGGCTTCAACGTGTTCGTACTCGGTGAACGCGGCACAGCCCGCCACGGCACCGTGCGCGGGCTGATCGAATCGTATGCCAAGAAATTGCCGGTTCCCAACGACTGGATTTATGTCGCCAATCCCGAGCAGCCCGACCGGCCACGCGCCATCGCATTGCCCGCGGGCCGCGCCGCGAAATTCAAAGCAGCGATAGACCACGCGATCGACGAACTGATTGCGCTCGTGCCCGCCGTCTTCGAGAGCGCCGAATACCGGGCACGCCGCCGCACGGCGCTCGAAGCCGTCAACAATGAACAAGAGCAAGCTTTCGAAGTCTTGAACGAAAAAGCGCGAGGGCAAGGCATCACGCTGATGCGCACGCAGGCCGGCTTCACCTTCGCGCCGCTTGCCAAAGACGCCGTCATGCCGCCGGACGCATTCAACGCACTGCCCGAACCCGAACGCAAATCAATCATCGGCAAAATCGAGGCGCTGCAGCAAGACCTCGCCACGCTGCTTGAGCGCCTGCCGGGCTGGGAGCGCGACCGCCGCCAGCGTGTGACGGATCTCGACCGCGAATACGCGCGCCTCACCGTCATCGACGTAATGAAAGAGGTCGCCACAGGCGTTGCCGATTTGCCTGACATTCGCGCCCACGTCGAAACCACGACGGCGGAATTGATCAAGCATATCGGTCTGTTTCGCAATGCAGCCCCAGCAAGGGACGAGGACGGTCCCCCAACAGCCGCCGAAACGATTCCCGAAAACGATCCGCGCTTCCGCCGCTTCCGCGTGAACCTGTTTGTCGGTGACGGCGCGAAAACGTGCGCGCCCGTCATCGTCGAAGACAATCCGTCGATCGGCAACCTGATCGGCCGCATCGAACAGCAGGCGCAGATGGGCGCGCTGTTCACCGACTTCACGCTGATCCGCCCCGGCAGCCTGCACCTTGCGAACGGCGGCTATCTTCTGATCGACGCGCGCCGTCTGTTGCTCGAACCCTACGCGTGGGAGATGCTGAAACGCTGCCTACGCGCCCGCACGGTCACGATCGAGTCGCCGACCGACCGTATGTCGATCATGTCGATGCAAGGCTTGAAACCCGATCCGATCCCACTCTCGACGAAGCTGATCCTGTTTGGCGACCGTCAGCTCTATTACGGCCTCTTCGAAGGCGACCCCGATTTTGCCGAGCTCTTCAAGATCGCGGTTGATTTCGAGGACACGGTCGACTGGACCGACGCAACGGTGAACGACTATGCAGGCCTGATCGGTTCCATCGCGAGGCACGAAGGGCTGCGCCCCCTGGCGCCCGCCGCCGTTGCGCTCGTGATCGAAGAACTCGCCCGCGAGGCGGAAGACGCGCGCAAGCTATCGCTCCGCATCGGCAACCTCGCCGATCACTTGCGCGAAGCGGACTTCTGGGCCGCCGAAGCTGGTCACAAGATCATCGACGCAACAGACGTCGATCGCGCCAGCGCCGCATGGGAA
The DNA here is from genome assembly GCA_044220975.1 of Micropepsaceae bacterium. GTDB lineage: Bacteria > Pseudomonadota > Alphaproteobacteria > Micropepsales > Micropepsaceae > SZUA-430. The sequence continues at coordinate 21,738 of JBGAPZ010000009.1, forward strand.
CGTCGCCACGATCGGGTCAGCCTGCGCGGCCAAGAAATGATCGAGCGCGAAATCATGCTCGTCGACACGACTGGCGCCAAAGTCGGCCAAATCAATGGCCTCTCGGTGATGTCCTTGGGCGGCTATGCGTTCGGCAAACCAAGCCGCATCACGGCGCGCGTGCGCGTTGGGACCGGCCAAGTGATCGACATCGAGCGCGAAGTGGCCTTGGGCGGCCCGCTTCACTCGAAGGGCGTCTTGATCCTGAGTTCGTATCTCTCAACCCGCTACGCGCTCGATCGTCCGCCATCCCTGCACGCCAGCCTCGTATTCGAGCAATCCTATGGCGGGGTAGATGGCGACAGCGCTTCGTCCGCAGAACTTTACGCGATCCTCTCCGCACTCTCCGACGTCCCAATTCGGCAGGGGATTGCTGTCACCGGCTCTGTGAACCAGCGCGGCGAGATCCAAGCGATCGGCGGGGTAAACGATAAGATCAAAGGCTTCTTCGCGCTGTGCAAGGCGCGCGGCCTCGACGGTACGAACGGCGTCATGATCCCGAAGGCAAACGAGCAGCATTTGATGCTCGATCGAGCGATCGTCGAAGCAGTGGCGGCAGGCAAATTCCACGTATTCTCAGTCGCAACGATCGACGAGGGCATCGAACTCCTAACCGGCGTCACCGCGGGCGAACGCGGCGCGGACGGCCGCTACCCGAAGGACACGATCAATCGCCGCGTCGAAGACAAGCTGATGGCCTTCGCCGAAATGCGCCGCGAGTTCTCGGCGTCGAAACCGATCGCCTAGGACTGTAGAACGGTCGCGTCGATTTCGGCGACCTTCGCTTTGCCGATCAGCGCCATGCTGGTGCGCAGCTCGCGCTTCATCGTGGCAAGCACGGCCGTAACGCCCTGCTCGCCCTTCGCCGCGACGCCATAAACCCAAGCGCGCCCGATCATGCAGGCCTTGGCGCCAAGCGCCAGCGCCCGCGTGACGTCTTGACCCGATCGAATGCCGCCATCCATCAACACTGTCGTCTTCGTGCCGACGGCATCGACGATTTGCGGCAGCACCGAAATCGATGAACGCGCAGCATCAAGCTGCCGCCCGCCGTGATTTGAAACGACAAGGCCGTCGGCCCCGGTTGACACCGCTTCCTTGGCGTCGTCCGGATCGAGCACGCCCTTCAGGATCAACGGCCCCTTCCAAAGACTGCGCACCCACTCGAGATCTTTCCACGTCACGCTGGGATCGAGCGCCGTCGAAGTCCACGCAAGCAACGCACCAAGCGACTTCGCATCCTTCACCACGCCGGAGAGATTGCCGAACGTAAGTGGCCCGCCCTTTATGCCGACATCGTAGATCCAACGCGGGCGCGCCGCGAAATTTGCCGCCATGCGCAACTTCGAAAGCAGCGGCAACTGCACGCCCATCCCGTTGCGGATATCGCGGTAGCGCGTGCCGAGCACAGGCAAATCCACAGTGAACACTAACGCACCGCAATTCGCCCCCTGCGCCCGCGCCAAAATCTCGCGCACCACACCCCGGTCGCGCATCATGTAGAGCTGAAACCAGAACGGCTTCGAGGTCGCGCGCGCCACCTCTTCGATCGGACAGATACCGACCGTCGACAGCGTATAGGGAATGCCGGCCTTCTCGGCCGCGCGCGCTGCCTGCGCCTCGGCCCGGCGCGCCATCATGCCGGCGAACCCGACCGGCGCCAAAATCACCGGCATATCCAATGCCTGCCCGAACACCGTCGTCGACGTGTCGAGCGCCGACACGTCGCGCAGCACCTTCTGCTTCAGCATCAACCGGCTGAGGTCGTCGCGATTAGCGCGAAGCGTCGCCTCATCGAACGCGCCGCCGTCGACATAGTCGAACATCAACTGCGGCAACCGCCGCTTCGCCAATTCGCGATAATCGGAAACGGAAGCGGGAACGAGCATGAATCTATCCTGTCGAATCGAGCGCCAGACTAAGCGTTGGCGTACCGCCGCCCAAGCCCGCCGATGGTCTCGTAGAACTCGGCCACCGTCTCATCGATGATCTGCTTCACCGGCTTCACACTATCGATACGACCCGCCACCTGACCCGACAGCGCGATCGAAGCTTCCATGTCGCCGCCGAAGTACAGGTCTTTTGCGTGGCCGAACTCTGCCATCACCGGCGGGCCCTGATAGCCCGGCACCAACTCGCGCTCGAGCCGCGATGTTTTCTCGGTCCGCAGCGCGCGCAATGCCGGCCGCGAAAACTGGTTCAAGAACACGGTGCTCGTATCCTCCGCTTCGATGATCGCGCGTTTCCAGTTCTCGTGCACCGGCGACTCGGCGGCCGACACCATCCGCGTTCCCATCTGAACACCCTCGGCGCCCAGTGCGAAGGCTGCCGCCATCGTTCGCCCGCAGGTGATCCCGCCGGCTGCAACGATCGGCACATCGACCTTCTCGCGCACCAGCGGCAGCAACACCATGGACGCCACCGGCTGTGGGTTCTTGAACCCGCCGCCCTCAGCCCCTTCGACGACAAGGCCATCCACCCCAGCATCGACGGCCTTGAGCGCCGCTTTCAGCGTCGGCACGACATGAAATACGGTAAGACCCAGCGCCTTCAGCTCACGGCAGAACTTCGACGGATCGCCGGCCGAGGTCGTCACGAACTTCACGCCTTCCTTGGCGACCGCATCATCGACAAACTTCACAATGTTGGGATCGCGCACGAAAGCGAGCGCGATGTTCACGCCGAACGGCTTCGCCGTGAGCCGTTTCATCTTCTTGATTTCTTCGCGCACCGCGTCGAGCTCGCCCGACGAGGTCTCGATGATGCCAAGCCCGCCGGCATTGGATACGGCCGAAGCCAATTGCGACCGCGCGATCCACCCCATCGGGGCCTGCACGATCGGATAGTCGACACCCAACATCTTCGACAGACGATTTTCGATCCGCATGGCTCAGCTCTGCCTCACCGTTCGCTTGATCTTGATGACCAAAACCTGAGCCTCGTTGCGCAAAAGAATCAACTCCGCGACACTGTCCTTGGGGCCGGTAAGCCCACGCGCAAAGAAATAGAACGGGGCCATGGTCCTTGCGTACCCGCCGTTTAGCGCGATCACTTGGTCACCCACCTTGACGCCGGCCACTGCTGCAGGTCCACCGGCCGCGACCTTCGTGAGCACAGGGAAAGACTTCGTTTCTTCCATCGTCACGCCAATTCCATAGGGATCGTACGGAGGAGGAATATCGGCGGCGGCCTGGAATGCGGCGGCTGCAAAAAACACCAAAAACGCGAGAACGCGCATCTTCATCTCTCTCCAAAATCGAACCCGCGCGGCACCATACCCGAACACCGCGCTTTTGATACCCGCCCAGCATTGGCACTGCCCCGACGCACGTGCAATCCTCTGGCCCATGGGAAACATCGAGGCGGTCACAACCATCCTGACCGGTGCCGCACTTTATGCGGCCGCCGGCGTCGTGTTCGCGTTGTTGTTCTTAAGCGTGGGCGTGACGCGCATCGACCACGGCGCGAAGGGCGCGGGCATTACCTTCAGACTGTTGATCCTACCTGGACTGATCGCCCTTTGGCCCCTGATGCTCGCCCGCTGGATCGCCGGCGGCCAACCGCACGAGTAACGCATGCGCCTCTGGCAACGCCGCGCTCACCCTTGGATTTGGCTGCTCGTCGCGGCTATCGTCGTGCTTGTCCTGATCGCACTCGTCGCAGATCAACCAAATCTACTGAGACTGAGCTAGCGATGGCCGCGACCTACAAGCCTGTTCTCTGGAATCGCCACAAGCGCATCTACGACGCACTTCTGATCGCAGGCATTGCGGCTTATCTCGCGATTTTCATTGCGGTTGGTTACGCGACAAGCGACAGCGCGAATACGTCGATGGAAATCCTCATCATCAGCGCGCTCGGCGCCTGCGCCTTCTTTATGCTGCATATCGTGCTCGCGATCGGCCCGCTTGCCAGGCTTTCGCCGATATTCCTGCCTTTGCTCTACAACCGCCGTCATTTTGGCGTAGCGCTCTTCGTCGTCGCCGCCGCACACGCGACATACGCAACGATCTGGTACCACGGCTACGGCGTCATCAATCCGATCGTCTCGCTGTTCGTCTCGAACCCCAGATACGACGCGATCGGCGCCTTCCCGTTCGAGAGCCTTGGGGTTGCGGCATTGCTCGTCCTTTTTCTGATGGCCGCGACCAGCCACGACTTCTGGCTGAACAATCTCTCGCCGCCTGTGTGGAAGACGCTGCACATGCTGATCTACCCGGCCTACGGCACGGTCGTTCTGCATGTGCTTCTCGGCGCCGCCAGTGGCCACGGCGGTAGCGCGCTCTACGTCTGGGCCGTCGCAATTGGCTTTACGATCATCGCGGGCCTTCATCTCACGGCGGCCGTCCTGCAAGGCGGACGCGACGCCGCTACGCGCCGAAGCCCCGAGGACGATTGGATTGACGCTGGGCTCGCTGCCGATATTCCGGAGAAACGCGCACGCCGCATCACGACACCCTCCGGCCACCAAATCGCGATCTTCCGCTATGACGGAAAGGTCTCAGCCGTCTCGAATGTCTGCGCTCACCAGATGGGCCCGCTTGCCGAAGGCTGCATCATCGACGGCCTCGTCACCTGCCCATGGCACGGCTGGCAATACGATCCCTCGACGGGTCGATCGCCTGCGCCATACACCGAAAAGGTTGAAACATTCGCGGTTCGCGTGAAGGACGGACGGATCTACGTCTCACGCAAGCCGAATCCGAAAGGCGCAGCCACCACCCCCGCCGCAATCGGATAGGCCATGGCAGAAAAGAACGACACCTTCTACGTCGGCTACCTGCCGCTCCCCCGCGGTCTCAGAGGCACGATCGTCGCGCTCTTGGCTGTCCTGTTCGCGCTCGTCACCTTCGACGCCTGGCTCGTTGCAACACTACAGCCGCAAGCTGGCGACGGCCGCTGGGCCGAAACGCCGACGGAATTCGTGGGCACGCTCGCACGCGATCCCTACCCAACGCTGCGCGTGAACAAGGGCGGCAAGACCAAGACCTACATCGTCATCTCAGACGAAAAGCGTGGCGCCGAAGCTGCGCTGGCCAAATTTGCAAACGGAACCTCGGTCAAGCTGGTGGGCTATGAAATCGAGCGCGCGGCTGTGGGGATGATCCAGCTCGCCGCAACCGATATGTCAGCGAGCGACGCCGCTCCCATCGCAGACCCATCGCGCGAAATTCACGGCCGCGTCACCGTCGAAGGCGAGATCGTCGATTCCAAGTGCTGGCTGGGCGTCATGCGACCCGGCGACGGCCACATCCACAAAGCCTGCGCCAGCCTGTGCATCCGCGGCGGCATCCCGCCTATGCTCGTGACGCGCGACGAAGGTGTGCCGTCCGTGATGTTGCTCACACTGTTCGACGGTCGCGCCATCCCACCTGACCAGATCCTGGAATTTGTCGCCGATCCCGTGCGCCTCTCGGGCATTGTCGAAAAGCGCGGCGATCTCACTGTCTTCAAGGCCGACCTCGCGACATTGACACGCACCCATTGACGCTGCGCGCGCGGCCCGAAATCATGCAGCCATGACCCGTATCGCATTAAGCATTTTGGCTGCACTCGCGCTCGCCGCCTGCGGCGAGTCCGCGCCCAAACAATCGGCCGGCACGTCAAAGCCCGTGCGCATGGCCTGCCGCACACCCGACGAAGCCGGGATGAAGGCGCAAGACATCACGCGCAAATTGGCAGAAGCCCGCAAAAACACGACAATTACGCAGGACGAATACGTCGCCTTCAACAACACGATGAGCGACGGGTTCCGCACCTGGGCCGAACGCCAAGATCTGCGCGCCTATTGCGCCACGCTGCAACGCGTCGTCACCGACGCAGGCTTACAATAGGAAGTTTGACGTCAGCTTGCGGAGTGCGCGGGCCACAGCCGCACCCCACTCTGGTTCCCAACAAAGGAGCTAAGAGATGTCCTTCCGCATCACCGGCCTCGACGCCAATCCGTTTGCGCACCTGTTCGCCTTAAGCGGCGAAGAGTTGGCACGTCACAATGCGAAGCGTTACGTCGCCGACGCAAAGCCTGGATTCCCGTGCCGCGTAACGCTTGAGGATGCCGAACCCGGCGAGACGCTTCTTCTTGTCTCTTACGCTCATCAAACCGCGCCGACCGCGTACGCGTCGAAGGGGCCGATCTTCGTTCGCGAAAAGCCCTCTGCACGCGCGGAATGGCGTGACGAAGTCCCCGAACAACTGCAAGTCCGCTTGATCTCGCTGCGCGCTTACGATCGCGACGGCATGATGCGCGACGCGGACGTGGTCGAAGGCAAAGATCTGCAGCCGTTGATAGAACGCTTGTTCGCAAACGAAGAGGTCGCCTACATTCATGCCCACTTCGCACGCCGCGGCTGCTACGCCGCGTTGATCGAGCGCGCTTAAGTCGCGTCGTGGAAAATAACGCCAAGCGTCATGCGTGAACCGGCTCGCACGGTGCTCACACCATGTCGCATGGCGACCCGCGAAAATCCCTTCGCCGACGGCACGGGGCGGTGGTTGACCGCAAAGATCACCATGTCGCCTTGGTCGAGCGGCACAACCTCGACCCGCGTCTGCCGCCGCGGCGCAGTCTCGGTTAGCGCAAATTCGCCGCCCCGAAAATCCTGCCCCGGCGCACTCAGCAACACAGCCGCCTGAAGCGGAAACTGCTCACCGCCATAGAGATCCTGATGCAACCGGTTGTAGTCGCCGGCACCGTACTTCAACAGCAGCGGCGTTGGCCGCGCCTGACCCTGCGCGTGACAACGCCGAAGGTAGGTGTCCAGCATCTCCGGATAGCGCACGCCGGTCCCCAATCGCTCCGCCCACGCCGTCGCAACCGGCGCAAGCCGACGATAGAGCTCATGGCGCATGGCCTCGATCGCCGCCGGTAAGGGATAGGCGAAATACTGATATTCACCGCGCCCGAATCCATGCCGCGCCATCACAACACGGCTTCGAAACAAATCCGCGCAGTCGTAGAGCGAACGCACCTCTTCGCACGCCGAAGCATCGAACACGCGCGGGATCGTCGCATAACCCTGCGTATGCAGCGCATCGCTGATAGCGGACCAATCGACCTCCTGCAACCGCGCGAGGTCGCTAGGCAACGCGACGGCGACCTTGCGAACGGCCGTCATTCTGCCGCTTCTTTCGCGAGCAGGACCTTCTTGCGTTTCACGCCGAACGCGTACCCGCCGACGCCGCCATCGCTCGCAACGACGCGGTGACAGGGAATGGCAACCGCGATCTTGTTCGCACCGCACGCCTGCGCCACGGCGCGCTGAGCCGTCGGTTCGCCGATCGCCCGCGCGATCGCACTGTAGCTCCGCGTCTCGCCGGCTGGAATTTTCCGGAGCGCCTGCCACACGCGCTCCTGGAACGCCGTTCCGCGAATATCGAGCGGCAGATCGAGCGCACCGGCCGGCTCCTCGACCAAAGCAACGACGCGTGCAATCGCCGACGACAACGCACCGTCGGCATCGATCAGCTTCGCCTTCGGAAAACGCGATTGCACCGCTTCGCGCGCCGCCTTCGCACTGTCGCCAAACGCCAGCGCGCACAAGCCTCGTTCGCTCATCGCGATGCCTACAAACCCCAGCGAACACCGCGCCACCGCTGCCTTGAGCGTGAGCGCCACCCCACCTGACTTCACATCGCGCGGTTTCGCGCCCAAGCGCCGCCCCGCTTCGTAAGCCCGGCTGGAGGCGTTGAACCCGGCGTCATAAAGCGCCGCCGTCACCGTCTCCCCGCCCTTGAGCCGATCCCGAAACTTCTCGACCCGTTTGGCGAGCGCGTACTGCTTCGGCGACAAACCCGTCGCCTGCTTGAACAGCTTGTGAAACCGCCCCTCGCTGAACCCCGCGGCCTTCGAAAGCGCAGCCACGCTCGGCACCTGCTCGTCCCGCTCCAGCTTACGGCAAGCCTCGGTGATCATCCTCGCGATCCGCGCGCCTTGCGCCGGTTCGTCCGGCTTGCAACGCAGACACGCGCGGTACCCCGCGCCCCTCGCTTCGCCGATCGTATCGAAGAACTCGACGTTCTCTCGCTTCGGCGGCCGCGCGGGACACCCCGGCCGGCAGTAGATGCCCGTGGTCTTCACAGCGATGATGAAGTGACCCTCTGCGCCGGCATCGCGCGTCTCGAAGGCGCGATAGCGGGCCAAGTCGCTTTCGTACGATTTGCTCATTTCCAACATCTCAATCGTCCCTTGTTGTGGGACGCAAGATGGGGCGGAAGGCGCTTCATCACACCCCGTTTCCTGCCCTCAAATCAGGGCCGATAACCTGTCGCTCGCGGTCCCGGCGTGCGCAAAGGGGCCGCAAGATTGGCGAAATCGCACAGTACGTTACGCGTGTCGCGCGGATCGATGATCTCCTCGATCCCAAACTTCTCCGCCGTGCGAAAGGGAGAGCGGACGCGGTTGAGACGCTCGTCGATCTCCGCACGCAACTTTGCGGGATCCTCGGCGGCCTCGAGATCGCGCCGGTAGGCCGCCTCGATCCCACCTTCAAGCGGCAGCGAGCCCCAATCGCCCGACGGCCACGCGTAGCGGAACGGCAAACGCGTCGCATTGCTCATCGCGGCACCTGCCACCCCGAACGCTTTGCGGATCACAATCGTGCACCACGGCCCCGCCGCTTGATAAATCGCCGTCATCGCGCGAGCGCCGTGCCGGATCGTCGCCGCTTGTTCGGATTCGAGCCCGATGCGGAAACCCGGAATGTCGACAAGATGAACGACCGGCAGATGAAACGTCTCGGCAAAGTCGACGAAGCGCGTGACCTTCAAACTCGACTCGGCCGTCCAAGCGCCGCCATAGACAAAGGGATCGCTCGCGAGCACCGCAACCGGCCAACCGTCGAGCCGTGCCAAGCCCGTGATCGACGAGCGCCCATGCGCGCGCCCAATCTCGAAGAACGAGCCCTTGTCGAACACGGCCTCCACAATCGTGCGCATCTTGTAAACTTGCCGGCGCGACTGCGGCACGATCTTGATCAGCGCCTCCTCGCGCCGTTCGGGATCGTCGCTTTGCGGCCCGCGTGGCGGCACATCGAACACGGACGACGGCAGATACGACAAGAATTGCCGCGCCCGTAAGAAACCTTCGTCCTCGCTCGCGACCTCGTCGTCGATCGCGCCGTTCTTGGTGTGGATCGCCGAACCGCCCAGCTCTTCCTTCGTCAAATCCTCGCCAATCTGCTTTACGACCGGCGGACCCGCGATGAACATCTGCGCGGTGCCCTTGACGATGATCGAATAGTGACTGGTCACCGCGCGCGCGGCGCCGAGTCCCGCGACGCTGCCGAGTGCCAGCGCCACGACAGGAACCGTTGCCAAGTTCGCGACGAGATCGTCCCAGGCCGGATTCGCGGGAACGTAAGTGAAGCCGGTCTGCTCGTACGTCTTGACCGAACCGCCGCCCCCCGACCCGTCGATCAAGCGGATCATCGGCAGGCGCAGTTCGCGCGCCATCTGCTCGGCCACTTCCTGCTTGCGCTTGCCGGAAAAATCGGCGGAACCGCCGCGCACCGTGAAGTCGTCGCCCGCCACCACAACAGACCGCCCCTCGATCAATCCGCGTCCGAAGATAAACGGCACCGGCGTGAACGAGAGCATCGCACCTTCCGGCCCGTACTCGGCAGAGCCGGTGATCGATCCCACCTCATGAAACGACCCGGGATCGAGCAATCGATCCACGCGCTCTCGCACGGTCAGCTTGCCGAGTGAGCGGTGTTTTTCCACCCGCTCAGCGCCGCCCATCTGCTGCGCCAGCGCCTGGCGCCGGCGAAGCTCCTCGACGTCCTTCTCCCAACTCATGCCGCGCGCTTCTTTTCCGGCGTGAACTGAACGCCGAGCTTGCGGATCGCGTGCACGAAATTGTTCGGCGCGATGTCGATCTCGCCGGTCCAGTGCATGTCGGGGAAGCGAGTCAGGATTTGCCGGTAGACGGCTTCGAGCTGCATGTTCGCAACTCGCTGTCCCAGGCACACATGCGGCCCGATGCCAAACGCGACGTGATCTTTCCCGTTTGCGCGCGAAGCGTCGAAGCGGTCGGGGTCCGGAAACACCTCTGGATCGCGGTTCGCGGCACCGTAATACATGATCACCTTCTCGCCTTCAGCAATCTTCTGGCCACGGATTTCCGTGTCCTTCGTTGCCGTTCGGCGCATGTACATCACCGGCGACACCATGCGGATTGCCTCGTCGACCATCGTCGGAAGAAGCGAGAGACTCTCTTGCACGCGGCGCTTCTCCGAAGCGAACTCCGTCAAGAGCTTCATCGTCCCCGAAATCGAGTTGCGCGTCGTGTCGTTGCCCGCAAACACGATAAGCAGCCACGACCCGTCGAGATATTCGTTTGGCATCAGATCGCCTTGCACCTTCGCGTGCGCCAGCGCGCTCAAGAGATCCTCTCTCGGCGCCGCGCGTCGCTTCAGCAGCACATCGCGCCCGTATTCGAACATCTCCGCCACGTTTGACATGAAATCGCCGAAGAAATTCGGGTCGACCGCGCCGAAGTTCTTTTCGGCCATGACATAGCCCGCGATCTCCAGATAGTGCATCCACTTGACCAGCTTCGGCCTGTCGCTTTCCGGGATGCCCAAAATCTCCGAAAGGGTGAACAGCGGCAACTCTGCCGAAAGGTGCTCGACCAGATCGCACGCGCCCATCGGCGCAATCGCATCCAAAAGCGCCGTTACCTTCGCCTCGACCTTCACCTTCAGGTCGGCGACGTATTTCGCCGTAAAAAACGGCAAGTGCTCGCGCCGAAGCTCGAAGTGAATGGGCTGATCCATATTGATCATCTGATCGAGGGACGCCCGGTGCAGCACCGGATGGCGCTGCGCCGGGTTGCCGTACGCCATCAAAATCCCGCCCCTTTGCGACGAGAAGACCTGCGGGGTCAGCGACACCGTCCGTACATTGTCGTAACGTGTCAGCGCCCAGAACCCGCCGCCGAGCTCTGGTGGTTCTTTGCACCAGCACACCGGCGCGTTTTCGCGCATCGTCTTGAATGCATCGAACGGCTGGCCTCCGGTGAACGCCGAGAAGTGCGCCAGATCGATAGGCGGGTCGAACGCGAACGCGCGGCCGTATTTCGGTTCCGGCGCATAGGATTCCAGAATCTGGTCGGCAAGCGGCTTCAGCATCGTGAGACTCCAATGGCGATGCCCGAACTTAAGCACCTTCCCCCATTGCCGTCACCGCCCTCCTCGCGGCAATCTGCGCGACATGCGGATCGGCATTGCACTTGGCGGCGGCGGCGCGCGCGGATGGGCCCATATCGGCGTTCTGCGAACGTTGATCCGCGCGGGCTTTGAACCCACGATCGTTGCGGGCACGTCGATTGGGGCGATTGTCGGCGGCGCTTTTGCGGCGGGCAAACTCGACGAACTCGAGAAATTCGCGCTCACCCTCGACCGCCGCGCTATCTGGAAGCTGGCCGATCTCAACCTGGGCAAAGGCGGAGGTCTGGTAATGGGTCACAAGCTCGCGCAGGCGTTGATCGACGTTATCGGCGACCACCAAATACCAAAACTGAAAAAGAAGTTTGCAGCCGTCGCAACCGAACTCCTCACCGGTCACGAAGTCTGGCTCGAAGAAGGAACGCTCAGCACCGCGATGCGCGCGTCCTACGCCCTGCCGGGCATTATGGTGCCGGTTGACATCGACGATCGGCCGCTGATCGACGGCGGCATTGCCAACCCGGTACCGGTCTCCGCCTGCCGCGCGATGGGCGCGCAATTCGTTATCGCGGTTCCCCTGCCCGCAAGCCAAAGCCCCAGTCAACGTTTCGCCCGCGAGCCGACGGAAGTCGAAGGCAACGCCTGGCAAAAGGCGCTGGCCGTGTTCCGCGAACCGGAGCGCTTCGTCGCACGCCAGCTGTTCGGCGACGAACCCGGCGAACTGACGACCGCCACGGTTTCAGTCGCGGCGCTCAACATACTGCTCGATCGCATGACCCGCGTGCGCCTGGCCAGTGACCCGCCCGACGTCACGATCAACTCCGACATCGGCAAGATCGCGCTCTTGGAGTTCGACCGCGCCGATGAAGCGATCGCGATCGGCGCCGCGGCGACCGAACGCGTGCTGCCCGACATCGAGGCGCGCATCAAGGGTTGAGCACCGCCGGGTTGCGCCCCTGCGCTGCCTTCTGGCAGAACGGCGCACATAAGCAACGCACTTGGGTCCGATGGCCGCCGGCACTGCCGCTGACGCCGAAAAGTTCGAACGTTTGCACCGGGACCTCATGGCAGACCCGTCGCTGCAGTTTCACTTCGAGCGCGCAGATGTCCCACAGGCACCACCCGACTGGCTGGAACCGCTCATCAGGCTGATTCAAGCGTTGGCGCCGCTCTTGAACTACATTTTTTGGGCGGGCGTCGCGTTCGTCATCGGCTTGATCGTCTATACGCTCGTGCGCGAGGTCTTGCGCCGCCTGCCACGGTCGGTCGAAGAGGCGGAGGCGGAAGAGAACATCCCGGTCCCCGAATACCGCCCCGCCACCAACCGTGCCCATGCGCTTTTGGAGGAGGCGGATCGTCTCGCCGGCGAGGGCCTCTTCGGCGAAGCCGTGCGCGTGCTGCTTCACCGCAGCATCGAAGACATGGAGACGGTCTTCCCAGCGGCCATTATGCCCAGTATGACGAGCCGCGAAATCTCGACGATCGAACACCTGTCGAACCAAGGCCGCGCGACGTTCACGAAAATTGCCCAAGCCGTCGAACGCAGCCTCTTCGCCGGACGCCCGCTCACCGCAGATGCCTACGCCGACTGCCGCGATGCCTACAAAAGCTTTGCGCTGGAGCCCACGAGATGAGCGTGGAAGCTCAGAGTCGCCCGCCCGAAGTGTTTTCCGCTCGTGTTGCGATCATCCTGTTTCTGGTCGGCGTATTTTCGTTCTCGGCGTTCGTCACGCTCTCGACGTTTGCGCCGGACTTCACCGACGGTGACGATGGAGATGCGCACGCGCTGTCAAAATCCGCGATCGGCTACGCCGGTGCGGTGAAGTTAGTTCGCGCGGAAGGCACCCACGTCACGGTCAGCCGCAGCGGTCCCCGCAGGCAAAGCACGGCGCTAGTCGTTCTGACGCCCGAGAAAAAGATCGAGTTTTCGACGATCGACCGCCTTGCGCACGTGAATGCACTGATCGTTCTACCGAAGTGGCATCACTTCCCAAGCTCGAAACACCGCGGCTGGGTGCGCGAGAGCTCCACACTGGGCGAAGCGTGGCTAACTGAGATTTTGGGCGAGATCGCGCCGAAGACGAAGATCAAGCAGGAGAACACAACCGTCCCGCCTACGTTGCTGTTCGATCCCACGGCGGCGAAGATCGGTAATCCGGGCATCCTGCGTCCCGGCAAGATCGTAGCGTTTCAAACCGTTGTCGGACCGGAACTGAAGCCGGTCGTGTCGACGAAAGATGGCAGAACCGTCCTGGGCCTCATCGAACGCGGCGACGGCCCGCGGATCTTTGTCCTGACCGATCCCGACCTCTTGAACAATCAAGGCATCGCAGACATCGCAACTGCGCGTGCGGGTCTAGCCATCTTGAGCGCGCTAAACAAAGGCGGCGAACCGGTCACGTTTGACGTCACGCTGAACGGCTTCGAACGCTCGCGCAGCCTTTTGCGCCTCGCGCTCGAACCGCCGCTACTCGCCGCAACACTGAGCTTCCTGATCGTGGCCGCCATGCTGGCCTGGCGCGCGGCGACGCGCTCCGGCCCGACCGCGCGCAGCAAGCGTATGATCGCGCTCGGCAAACGTACGCTTGCCGATAACTCGGCAGCCCTCATCCGCCTCGCAGGGCGCGACGCCACCATGGCACCCCGTTACGCGCAGATGGTCAGAACCGTCGTCGCCGAACAAATTCACGTCGCGCGCGACGCCACGGAAACGACCAACGCAGAACTCGACCGCATCGCGCAAAGTCGCGGCGTACCATCGACCTATTCCGAACTCGCTGCCGAGGCGATGAACGCCAAAACCGCAACCGAAACCCTGAGCGCCGCCCGAAGGCTGCATGCTTGGACTGGAGATATGATCCGTGCAACTCGCTGAGCTTCGCGCTGCCGCCGACCGCATCCGCGCCGCCGTCGCCACCTACGTCGTCGGTCAGACCGACACGGTCGATCTGATGCTGACCGCGATGTTCGCCGGCGGTCACGTCCTGCTCGAAGGGCCGCCGGGTACGGCGAAGACGTTGCTCGCCCAATGCTTTGCGCGCACGCTCGACCTGCAATTCGGCCGCGTGCAGTTCACACCAGACCTGATGCCGGGCGACATCTTGGGTTCGAATCTGTTCAACTTCCAGACCAGTGCCTTTGCGCTCACGAAGGGCCCGATCTTCTGCGACATCCTTCTCGCGGACGAAATCAACCGCACGCCGCCGAAGACGCAAGCAGCGCTCCTCGAAGCGATGCAAGAACGCGGTGTAACTCTTGACGGCAAGCGTTACGTGTTAAGCCCGCGCTTCACCGTCATCGCCACGCAAAACCCGATCGAACAGCAAGGCGCCTATCCGCTGCCGGAAGCACAACTAGACCGCTTCCTGTTCAAGCACATCCTCTCCTACCCCAGCGTCGAGGAGGAAACGCAGATCGTCGCCCAGCACGGCACGCGACCGTCCAATCGTACGATGCCAGCCATCACGCCCGTGCTCACACCGGACGCATTGAACGCCGCCGTCGATCTCGCCGCTCAAACCCGCCTACCCGACGAAGTGGTGAATTACGTCGTACGCATCGTCCGCGCGACACGCGAAGGCACGACGTTCGAACTGGGAGCGAGCCCACGCGCCGCCGCGATGCTGGCCTCCGCCGCCCGGGCCCGCGCAGCGCTCGACGGTCGCGATTACGTCATTCCCGACGACGTTAAAGCACTGGCCGCGCCCGCACTCCGCCACCGCGTAATCCTTTCACCTGCAGCCGAAATCGAGGGCCGCACGACCGACGCCGCGCTCAAAACCATCATCGATCAAACCGAAGCCCCGCGATGATCGCTCCCACGAGCCGTGCGATCCTGTTGGCCGCCGCTGGCGCACCGATATCGCTCGTGCTCGCGGTATCCGCACCGGACGCCTGGCCGCTTGGCCCCGCGTGGGCGTTGGGCGTGCTGGCGCTTGCGCTTGCAGATGCGCAGTTGGGCCGCCCGAACGGCCAGCTCCGCGTCGAAGCGATCGTACCCCGTCTGGCCGGCATCGGCGCAGGAGCGATTACAGCGCTGCTAGATTTCGCATTCGGAAAAGCAAACCCGCGCACCGCCGAAATCGCGCTCGAAGCGAACCAATTCCTCACCGTTTCCCCCGTCCGGCGCGATGCAAACGTTGTCGAAGGTCACGGCCAAACTGCTTTCAAACTACAACCTCAGCGTCGCGGCCAAGCACGCCTCGAATACGCGTTCGTCCGCTGGCAAGGCCCCTTAGGCCTCGCCTGGTGCCAACGCGTAGAGGTCCTTGGCAACAAGATTGCCATCACGCCGGACCTCGAAGCGGTCGAACGTAATGCAACACGCCTCTTCTCGCGCACGTTCGTCTATGGCCTCAAACCAATGAAAGACCGCGGCGACGGTTCCGAGTTCGATGCGCTCGCCAAGTTCGAAACAGGAATGGACCGCCGCCTCGTCGATTGGAAACAGAGCGCGCGCCACTTGAACTTGCTCGCAAAAGAAGTCCGCGCCGAACGCAACCACCAAATCGCCTTCGCAATCGACACGGGACGGCTGATGTGCGAACCGGTCGCTGGCGCGCCCCGAATCGACCGGGCACTGAATGCGGCGCTGATGCTCGCTTATGTCGGCTTGAAACTTGGCGACCGCATCAGCTTTTTCGGATTCGATGCCAAGCCCAATCTTCAAACCGGCTTCGTCGCAGGCCCCCGCGCCTTCACACTGCTGAAAGGGTTGACGGCCGACCTCGACTATTCGACCGAGGAAACCAACCACACGCTAGGCCTGATGACGCTCGCTGAAAAGCTGCAGCGCCGTTCGATGATTGTGGTTTTCACCGACTTCGCCGACACGATCTCGGCGGAACTGATGGTCGAAAGCGTTAGCCGCCTCGCCCGGCGCCACATGATTGTCTTTGTTGCCTTCCATGACGAGGAACTGGAATCGCTCCGCGCCGCCCTGCCCGAAACGTCGGACGACGTGTCGCGCGCCGTCATCGCCGATCAATTGCTGAAAGAGCGTCGGATCGTCCTCGCGCGGTTGCGCCGCCTCGGCGTCCACATCGTCGATGCGCCAGCCGATCAGTTGGGTCCCGAACTCGTGCGTGCTTACGACGAACTCCGCAGGCGGGAGCGTATCTAATGGACGCAACCCTACGCTCGCTTCGTTTCCGTCGCGAACGCGAAGGCGCCTGGCGCGAACTCGAAACGCTGCTCGACCGTGCCGAACGCCAAGCGGTCTCGCGCCTCTCAGACGACCAACTGCTCGCGATCCCGGCACTCTATCGTGCAGCACTTTCATCGCTCTCCGTCGCACGCGCAACGTCGCTCGATCAGGCGCTAATCGACTATCTGGAGGCGCTTTGCGCACGCGCGTATTTCTTCGTGTACGGCTCGCGCACCTCGTTCAAGGAGCGCATGCAGCGCTTTTTCGCACTCGATTGGCCCGTAGCAGTCAAAGGCATTTGGCGTGAAACGATCGTCTCGGCCCTCATCACGTTCGCTGCAGCGCTCGCGGCCTATGTGTTGGTTTCCGGCGATCCAGACTGGTATGGCGCGTTCGTCTCCGCCGACATGGCGGGCGGCCGCGACCCCAGCGCTTCGACCCAATATCTGAAGAGCACGCTCTACGACGGTGACAGCGCCGACGGCCTCGGCGTTTTCGCCACGTTTCTATTCACCCACAATGCACAGATCGCGATTTTCGCATTTGCGCTGGGCTTCGCGTTCTGCCTGCCTTCATCGCTCCTGCTCGCCTACAACGGCTGCACCCTGGGCGCGATGTTCGCGGTCTTCGCGTCAAGAGACCTTGGCGTCGAGTTTGCGGGCTGGATCGCGATCCACGGTGTGACCGAGCTTTTCGCGGTCATCCTGGCCGGCGCGGCTGGCCTGCGCATCGGTTGGTCGATCGGCTTCCCCGGCGATCTCAGCCGTCTCGCCGCCGCCGAAAAGAGCGGCCGCGAAGGCGCTGTCGTAATGATCGGCGTCATCATCATGTTGTTCGTGGCGGGGTTGCTAGAAGGCTTCGCGCGCCAGCTCATCACTTCAGATGTCATTCGTTACGCGGTCGGCGCCGCCACTGCCGTGATCTGGGGCACGTACTTCTACCGGGGAGACCGCCGTGGCCTCGATCGCGATTGACATCGGCGCCGACCGATCGACCCGTGCGTTGATCACGCCGGAAGGCGTCGACCTGCGCGTGCGGCTGGCAGATGTCAGCGAGCGTGGCGTCGCGCTGGCCATCGACATGACAATCATCGTGGGTTCGCTACTCTTGCTCACGATCCTGGCGGGCTCGGTGCTTGCCACGATGCAGCTGGAATCATTACCCATCGCACAGATCATCTGGATGCTGGGCTTCTTCCTGCTCCGCAATTTCTACTTCACACTGTTCGAGTGCAGCCGCCGCTCTGCAACCCCCGGCAAACGCTTGATGGGTCTTCGCGTCGTCGCCCGCGACGGCGCCGCCTTGAGCGCCGATGCCGTCATTGCGCGAAACGCGATGCGCGAACTTGAGCTCTACATTCCGCTCATGTTCATCTTCTCGCGCGGCGAAGGGATCGAAGCGTGGATCATCCTTGCCGGCAGTGTTTGGTGCGGCATCTTCTTGCTGTTTCCGCTCTTCAACCGCGACCGTCTGCGGGCCGGCGACCTAATCGCCGGCACCTGGGTCTTGAAAGCGCCAAAGCAGAAAATGCTGCCCGACCTTACCGGCGAAAAGACGGCCGGAGCCGCGTTCGCCTTTACGACTGTGCAACTCGACACCTACGGCGTGAAGGAGTTGCAGGTTCTGGAATCCGTTCTGCGGGTTAGCGAACCGAATGCGATGGAAGCCGTGGCCGGACAGATCCGCGGCAAGATCGGCTGGACCGCTCGCGCGAACGAGAGCGACAAGGAGTTCCTCAGCGCTTACTACGCAGCACTCCGCCGCCGCCTCGAGCAGCGCCTGCTGTTTGGCGTCCGCAAGAAAGACAAGCACGACATGTTCTAGAAACGAACACGGCCCCGGGGTTCGCACCGGGGCCGTTTCAAAGAAACAGACTGTTTGCGTTAGGAAAACACGCGCGCAAGTTCGTCGACGCCCACGCCTTCCTTGATCTGCCGCAGCTCGAAATAGACCGCTGCCGCACCGACGGTGCCGATCACGCTGGCGACAACGCCCACCAACGTTAACACGATCAACAGCGCCAGCGGCGGATGAACCGGTTCCGCGAAGCTCGACATCGATCCACCAATGATCGCGCCGACGACCGCCATGACGATCATGTAAGCGACGACGTAGAGCACGACGAGACCAAGGATCGCCCAACGATGATTCTGCGTCAGCGCCATGCTCCGCTGCATCGAAGCCGTGATGCCGAGACGCTCGACAACCATCACCGGCGAAGCGACGGCCCAGCAAAGCGCGAGATAGATGCCTGGAACTATAAGGAAGATCGCGCCGGCAAGCACGCCAAGCCCAACCAAGATACCAAGCCCGATGAGTGGCAATATGATCGCAACGGCACTGCTGAGCGCCGATCCAAGCTGCACGCCCTTGCCCGAAAGATCATCGACGGACGCCCGTGTCAGAGCACCTTGCAGAACGACGCCGGTCGCAATCGAAACCAAGGCGCCGAACAGGATCGATGCGAAATAGACGCCCGGCGCCTGCTGGATCGCCGTCGGATCCGAAGGCAGCGCAACTTGAAGAATGAGTGCCGGCAAGCCCGTCAGCACCAGCGCTAGAACGAAAAATGGCACGAAATTCCGTCCGACCAGCGCAATCGTCCGTTGGACCACGCGCCCGATATCGAAGTTCATACCCGCCTCAGCCACCGCCATATCGAAACCTCCGCGTCAAATCGCCCGAATCGGCCACTCCTCTCAGAACTCGCAGGAGCCGCCTAACAAGATATGAACACGCGCAAATCGAGGCCACGCCTCACCGGCTGCAACCTCGATCCTGGCAAACCTGAGAGAGAGAATGCGCGCAACGCGAACCCGCGCCCGTCGAAGAGGAATTTTCTCTGGTTGAATCTGGAGCGGGCGAGGCGATTCGAACGCCCGACCCTAACCTTGGCAAGGTTATGCTCTACCCCTGAGCTACGCCCGCACTCCATTGGCGCCGTTAGGTGGCACCTAGATTCAAGGCCGTGGGTTATGACGTAAAGGCGTCCCGGTTGCAATACGGCCCAGGCCACAGCTGAACGGCGGATTGCCGCGACCTGCCGTGCAATTGCCGCGCCATTTCGACCATCCCGCCAACCAAGGCGACGATGAGACTAAGCAGGATCCTCAAGCTCTTTCAGTCGACGCTGATAGATCGGGCTCAGACAGGAAGCTATAACCGGACCCCGACACGATGCATCGCGCATCTTGAGCCAGCCGCGTTGCCGCGCGCGGAACGCCTGTTGCTCCGCCGCGTCTTCGATCCAAATCAGCTTGAATGCATAGGCTTCGCCCAAACGCCGGTCGAGGCGCGCCAGTTCGTCCGACGAACAGATCGCCCGCTCGACGTCGCTGCGCGCCAAGAGACAATCGAAAGAAGCTGCCGGCAGTCGCGGGTTGGGGCGCATGACGTCGCGCAAATTCGCAAGCGGAATGCTGACCTCTTGCGCACCCGCTGCATACGCCGCGACTTGATAGGCGTCGAACGTGATGTGCAGCTGGCGCGGCAAAAGTTCGAACGACGCGAAGTTGCGCGCATTAGGACCGGCCCCGCGGCGGATCCAATCCATGTCCGACATTCCATCGGGCCCGGCCATCTCCTTTTTCAACTGAGCAATCGATATGTCGCTGATGCGCTGAATGCCTTTAGGCGAGAAAATCTCCGCGATTTCGACGCGCCGCCCATCCGGCAAAAGAAAATTGAATGTCTCGGTTGAAGAGTTCGGGTGCGCACCCCCGCTGTAGCTATAGTTGGAAAACGCCACGACGATCATTTGCGCATCGTTGCGCACGACCTCGTATTCCACCTCGGTCGCCCAAGGATTCGGCTCGCCGGTCGACTCGCGTGAACTCTCCGCAAAATCCTTGGCAACCCCGCGCGCCCAAGTTTCAAGCTGACGGTCGATCGCCGGGCGCCCAAAGCGCGGATACGAAATTTCGATGTCGTAGCCCTTGCGCTTCTCCGTGATGGTCATCTTCTGCGGCGGCGCAGCCAGTGCGGTCCCGGCAATCAACAGCGACAGAAGGGCGGCGACCAGACTGCGCATATGCGTAAAACCCTCAAATTGATCTGGCGGCAGCTTAAGCAAGCCCACGGTAAGGTGCAAAACCCTTGCGTACGTCTTGGCGTTGTCCCACCAATTGCATAGCTTCGATTCGTCATTTTTGAGGTGCCGAAGTGTCCAAACCAAGATTGTTGGCACTAGCCGTCCTGCTCACCGCTTCTGTCGCTTACGCGGCAGGCGAACTTAAACCCGAAAAAGCGCCGCCTGACACGGCGGTCCTGGCCGAAGCGACCGCCACCGTCGACGCGTTTCACAAAGCGCTGAAGACCGGTGACAAGGCTGCTGCGCTCGCACTCCTCGACGATGGTGTCGAAATTTTCGAGCAAGGCGGTGTCGAACGTTCGAAGGCGGAATACACAACCAAGCACCTGGACGCGGATGTTGCGTTCTCCGGCGCAACCAAGGCCACGCGCACGAACCGCGGCGGTGCGATTCTAGGCAACCTCGCCTACATCACCAGCGAGACCAAAGTTACCGGCACGTTCAAGAGTAAACCGGTCAACTCGGTTTCGATCGAAACGATGGTGCTGCACAAGGCATCGACCGGCTGGAAGATCCTGCACATCCACTGGTCGTCGCGCGACGCGAAATAGGCGTCAGAGGAACGCCTTCAGTTCCGCGACGAAGCGGTCGAACTGGTCGTGGTGCAGCCAATGCCCGGCTTTGTCGAACACAACCACGCGGGCGTTGTTGAACGCCTTCGCTCGTCCGTCCTTTTCAGGATTTGAAGCCCAGCTGTCCGCGCCGTACATCAGCAGCGTCGGACACGTGATCGCGCTCCACAACGTTTCCGTTTCAGCCTGCCCAAGATCGAACGGGGGGAATACCCGCATATAGGGATCGAACTTCCAGCTAAACGTCCCGTCCTCGTTCTGGCTTGTGCCCTGAACGGTCAGATGCCGCGCTTGCTCGTCACTGAGATAGCGGTTCGCCTCTTTCATGCGCGCATACGCTTCGTCCAACGTCGCGTACTTGTGCGGCAATCGCCCGGCGAGCGCACGCTTGGCGTCGATCCACTCGCGCAGCCGCGCGTCGATCGGCTTGCCCGCTCGCTCGGCCATCATCTTGGGGCTCGGCCCAAGTCCCTCGATCGCAACCAGCTTGCGTACGTTCGCCGGATACGTCCCCGCATAACGAAGCGCAATGTTGCCGCCATACGAATGGGCCACGATCGTCACCGGCGCGAGCTGCAGCTGATGGATCAGCTGCGCGAGGTCGTAGAGTGTCGTCAGCCCGCCGTAGTCGCCGCTTGGCGACCAATCGCTGTCGCCATGCCCGCGCAGATCCGGCGCGATGACGTGCCATTTGTCGCGCAGCGCGTGCGCCGTCCAATCCCAACTCCGGGAATGGTCGCGACCCCCGTGCAGCAAGATGAGCGGCGGCGCGCTGGGGTTCCCCCAATCGACGTACCGAAGACGAAGCCGTTGGGAGACGAAGCTATGCGAGGTGGGTCCGGTGATCATGCCCCCATCTTGCCCGCGTCCGGGAAACATGATCAAGGAGGCCCCAATAAAAGGAGCCAGCCCCCGTGAAAGCACTCGTCAAATCCCGCGCCGAACCAGGCTTGTGGCTCGAAGACGTGCCGATGCCCACGATGGGCATCTCGGACGTCTTGATCCGCGTGCTCCGCACCGGCGTCTGCGGCACGGATTTGCACATCTACAACTGGGACGATTGGGCGAAAAAAACGATCCCTGTGCCGCTGACCATCGGCCACGAATTCGTGGGCGTAATCGAAAAGGTCGGCTCCAACGTCACCGAATACAAGCCGGGCGAAATCGTGTCCGGCGAAGGGCACATCGTCTGCGGCCGCTGCCGCAACTGCATGGCCGGCCGCTACCACATGTGCGCGAACACCAGCGGCATCGGCGTCAACCGCAACGGCGCCTTCGCCGAATACATCACCATGCCGATGACGAACATCTGGCACCACCACGACGGCATCGACCTCGACGTCGCCTCGATCTTCGACCCGTTCGGCAACGCCGTGCACACCGCGCTGCAGTTTCCGGTCCTGGGTGAAGACGTTCTGATCACGGGCGCAGGTCCGATCGGCATCATGGCGGCAGCCGTCGTGCGCCAAGCGGGCGCGCGCTACGTCGTGATCACCGACCTGAACGAGGGGCGCCTGGAGCTTGCGCGCAAAATGAAGGTCGACCTCGCGATCAACGTGAAAGAAACGACCGTCGCCGACGCGCAGAAAAAGCTCGGTATGCGCGAAGGGTTCGACGTAGGCTTGGAAATGTCCGGCAACCCGCAAGCGTTCCGCGAAATGCTGAACAACATGTGCCACGGCGGCAAGATCGCAATGCTGGGCATCCCGTCGACCGACATGGCGATCGACTGGAACAAAGTCATCTTCAACATGCTGACGATCAAAGGGATCTACGGCCGCGAGATGTTCGAGACCTGGTACAAGATGTCGGTTCTGGTGCAATCGGGCCTCGACATCGGCCCGGTCGTCACCCACCGCTTCGACTACAAGGATTTCGAGAAAGGCTTTGCCGCCGCAAAAACCGGAAGCTCCGGCAAAGTCGTCCTGAAGTGGAGCGACCTCTGATGTACGGCGCGGTTCAGCAGCATCTGAAAAACACGCTGGCCGAAATCAAAGCCGCCGGTCTCGAAAAACCTGAGCGCGTGATCGCAACGCCCCAATCGGGCCGCATCCGCGTCACCGGTGGGAAAGACGTCCTGAACCTCTGCGCCAACAACTACCTGGGCTTGGCCAGCCACCCCGCGATCGTCAAAGCAGCACACGAAGCGTTGGACCGTTGGGGTTACGGAATGGCTTCCGTCCGCTTCATCTGCGGCACACAAGAAATTCACAAGCAGCTCGAAGCGAAGATCAGCGAGTTCCTCGGCACCGAAGACACGATCCTCTACTCGTCCTGCTTCGACGCAAACGGCGGCCTATTCGAAACGATCTTGGGCGAAGAAGACGCCGTCATCTCCGACGAACTGAACCACGCCAGCATCATCGACGGCATTCGCCTGTGTAAGGCGCAGCGCGCGCGCTACAAAAACGGCGACCTCGCCGACCTCGAAGCGAAACTGAAAGACGCGAGCACTGCCCGCTTCCGCATGATCGCGACCGACGGCGTCTTCTCGATGGACGGCTACTACGCAAAGCTGCCGGAAATCTGCGCGCTCGCAGAAAAATACAACGCGCTTGTCATGGTCGACGACTCGCACGCCGTCGGCTTCACCGGAAAGCACGGCCGCGGCTGTCACGAACGCGCGAACGTCATCGAAAAGATCGACGTCATCACCGGCACGCTGGGCAAAGCCTTGGGCGGCGCCAGCGGTGGCTACACGTCGGGCCGCAAGGAAATCATCGCCCTTCTGCGCCAACGCTCCAGGCCCTATCTATTCTCGAACTCAATCCCGCCCGCCATTGCCGCCGCTTCAATCGCAGCCATCGACTTGCTCAAAAGCTCAAGCGCTCTGATCGACCGCCTAAACGACAACACGAAATTCTTCCGCGCTGAAATGACGAAGGCAGGTTTCGATTTGGCGCCAGGCGAACACCCGATCGTTCCGATCATGATCGGCGACGCAGCGCTCGCCGCACGGTTCGCGGAAGCGATGCTGGAGAAGGGTGTCTATGTTATCGCGTTTTCCTATCCGGTAGTGCCGCAAGGCAAGGCGCGCATACGCACGCAGATGTCCGCAGGCCTGACGCGCGCCGATCTAGAAATCGCGATCGCCAAGTTCACGGAGGCCGCCCGCGAGATGAACCTCATTCGCTAACGATGCGAACCTGACGTGTCGGCTCGAAAGTCTGCGGATAGCCGGAAACAAACGTCTGCGAAACATCCAAGATTTCGCCGACCGCCCGTTGCCGCTCCGTGGCCGCCACAGGCGCCCAAGCCATAGCCGTCCCGGCCAATGCTTGCGCCAGAGTCGCAAGCGCCCCCGCCACCTTCCGCCGACAGTTCGCCATGAGCCCCTCCAAGGCGCGCTAAGGGGCGCCCTTGGAGGTAAAGCTAACCAAAACTGATTTCGATCGGGTTAGGCAAAAGTAACCATTCGGTTACGAGCGCGCTTCGGCATTTCGTACTAGGCTCAAGACCGATGTCGGTACTCTTTGGAAATCGTGGCCCGCTTGGCGCTGCAGCCCTCCTTCTCGCGTTCGCGCTGACCAGCGTCGCGCCGGGCCGCACAGCTACGGCCCCCTCGATGCGCGAGGTCCAACGCCTTGAAGACCTCGCGCGCATCTGGATCTACGTCGACCTCTTCGATCCTTACTTGAATTCGAACGGCACCGAGTGGGACCAAGCGCTCATCGAAGCGATCCCGGCAGTGCGCACTGCGGGCGATGCCTCCGCTCACATAGCCGCGCTGAACGCGATGTTGCGTCGAAGCGGCGATCCCTCAGCCCGCGTGCTCGAACCCGATGTCTCATCGCAGCCGTTGCCGCCGCCGCTGCGCCTGCAAAACGGCACATGGATCGCAGACTGCAGCGCCATGGCGCACGCCGTGTTGACCGGCGCCGCGCCGTTGCAGATAGCCGAAAACATTGCCGCGCATCCGACCGTCGTCGATTGCCGCACCTTTGCGGGCGATGGTCCGGCACTCTATGCAGTCATCGCCGCGATCGCGCGCACGCGCACAAAGACACCGTTGCCCGCGGGCTCCGCGCTGGTACGCAGCTACAACGGATTCCCCTCCGAAGCCGGGACGTCGTCCGCCGGTTTCGCATCCGGATTCAGCCTTGTCACCAAAGGATGGATCGCGTCGGGTGCGACGGCACCAAGCAAGACGCCGCTCGTCTTCATCATCGACAGCATCGCAGGCCCCGCATTGCTGCCGGCGGTCGCGGCGCTCCAGTCCGCAGGTCAAGCGCGCATCGTTTCCGGCGGGCCCATCGGGGCAGGTATCGCGACGCTACGCACCCCGCGCGTTGCCGTGCAGATCAGCGAGGGGCTCTATACCTACCCGGCCGGCGCGGTTGGCTTTCGTCCCGACGCGACGGCGGTCGCGCCATCAACCGCACTGCGCACTGCGATCGCGGAACTGTCGGCAAGCCCCTCCGCAATCCTGCGCGAACCGGCCTTGCCGCCGCTGCAACGCCCCGCGCGACAGTACAAGAGTGCTGGCGTACCGCCGGCAGAACAACGGCTGCTTGCGCTCTTCCGCATATGGGGAACGATCAACTACTTCCACCCCTATAAATCGCTGACCGACCGGCCATGGGACGCAGCCCTGACCGAGTTCATTCCCGTCATGCTTGCGGCCAACACGCGTGCCGCCTATGAGGCGGCGCTGCTGCGGCTCGCCGCGCGCACCCAAGACGGACACACGCGGATCGAAGGCTTGACCGAGGCACCGTTCGGCTTCGGCGCTGCTCGTCCAGGCATCCGCACGCGCTTCGTCGAAGGACGATTGCTGATTGTGGGGATCGATGACCCCACCCTCGCATCGAAGTTGAGAATTGGCGACGAAATCGTATCGGTGGACAACACACCCATTGGCATTCTCGAACAGCGCTTGTTGCCGTTCGTTGCCGCCTCAACGCCACAAGCGTTCCGCGCCGCAATAGCAAGCAGTGTATTGACGGGATCACCGGGCAGCATCGCGTCGCTTCTCGTGCGCAACGCCAGAGGCTCAGTGCGCACCGTGCGCGTCTCGCGTATCGGCGCCTCGTCACCACAATCCGATGGCGCATGGCGCGTCCTGCCTGGCAATGTCGGCTATATCGATCTCGAGCGGCTCGCGCCTGCGGATGCCGAGCGCGCGCTCGACGAACTTGCCGACGCAAAAGCGCTGATCTTCGATCTGCGGGGAACGCCGCAACGCACAGGCTGGGTCATCGGTGCACGCCTGGCGAAAGCGGACGCGCCATTCGCCGTGGCGAAGTTTCGCCGCGCGTCGTATCAAGGCCCGCCGAAAGGCGGCGCCGCGCAAACCCAATGGATCGCGCTCGATGATGTCCAGCGGCCAGCGCCGGTCAAACGTTACGCGGGTCGCGTGTTCGCGCTGATCGACGAACGAACCGCAAGCCAAGCAGAATACACCGCGCTGATCTTCAAAGCGGCGGCGAACGCCACGCTTGTCGGCTCAACCTCAAACGGCACGATCGGCGACCTCACGGGTCTCCAATTGCCGGGCGGCTTTGTTCTGCGCTTCACCGGCCACGACGTACGCACGCCTGACGGCCACCGACTCCAGCGTGCCGGCCTCAAACCCGACGTCGCGGTGAACCCGGGTCTAAGAGCGCTCCGCGCTGGCCGCGACGCGGTTCTCGAAAGAGCGCTCGACCTCGCACACAAATAGGCGGGATTGCACCGTCGCGGCCAGTCGTGCGACGAACAAGCCGTTCAGCATTGAGGACGGCCGATGGCCAAAATCTACAGCACAATCGACGACAAACTCGCAGCCTTTATCGCGAAGCAGAAGATATTCTTCGTAGCGACGGCACCGCTATCGGCGGATGGGCACGTGAATTTGAGTCCTAAAGGCTATGACGCCTTTCGCATTCTATCGCCTACGCGCGTTGCCTACGCCGATCTCGGCGGCTCCGGCATTGAAACCGTGGCGCATGCGCGCGAGAACGGCCGCATCACGATCATGTTCTGTGCCTTCGATGGACCTGCGCTCATCTTGCGTCTCTATGGCAAGGCAACCGTCATGCAGTTCGACCAACCGGGTTTCGAAGCCGAGCTTGCGCACTACCCGGGCTTCGAACGCGCCCGAAACATAGTAACGGTTGATGTGGACCGCATCGCCGACAGTTGCGGTTGGGGCGTGCCGTTCTTCGACTTTAAGGGTGAGCGCGACCAACTCAAACGCGCGATCGACCACCGTACCCGCGAGGAATGGTCCGAACGCCGTTACGTTTCGAATGCCGCTAGCATCGACGGACTGACGGGATTGGTTCGGCCGGACTAGACCTTTAGTTCAAAATCACCGCCGGCGGCATCTTCTCGATTTCTTGCTTCGACGTCGAGACGATCAAAATCTTGCGGTCCGGCACATATGTGAACCGCGCCGCTGGAATGGAGACAAGGCGCTCGCCGCTGTTCAAGAAACCGCCGACCTCAACGACAATCGCAGTCGCCGTTCCGTCAGAGCCGGTCGCGACCGATCGCACTTCACCCACGGGCTCACCGGTAGACGATTTGACGGCCGCGGTCGCGAACTTCGCCTTGGCATCTGCAACCTTGTCGGCAGGCGTGCCGCTTGCGAGGTCTGCCGGCGTGATCGGCACGTTTTGTCCGACTGCTTGAGTGAGCTCCTGCTGGGACTCGCTGAGCGCTTGCTCGGTCGCGGTTGGCGTATCCGATTTCTCGTCGGCGGAAGGTGTGTTTGACGGACCGCACGCCGCGCATAGCAACATTCCACTGCACGACAACGCCAACGATAACAGTCGCACCATGTTCATGCCCTCTAGACTAGCGAACCGCCGGATGGCTTGCGCCCCGATCAATCAGCGCACGACGGGCGCTCTGCGATAAGAACGAGTTCGCTTGCTCTGGGTTCCCGCAATAGGGGCGGAACCCGCGGAGCCCTAAGCGCCGCCTGCGCCGAAAAGGCGCGAGAAGTTCCGGCCGAGCCGGTCGCGCAACGAAGAGAGTACGCCGACGTCTTCTTTCTTCGGTTCGCTGGGCGTCTCGCCAAGCTCCAGCAATGCATTCGACACCGCTTGCAGACGGTCGCGGTCGCCGCCAGCCATATTTTCGCTCGCCGCTTCTTGCATCCTTACTGCGTCGTAATGCCATTCGCGCAGGATGCGGACCTTCTCCTCGCGCGTCAGGCTTTGATCCGCCAAGACTTGCGCCGGATGGGTGTATGTCTCGCCTGATTCCATATCTTTCGTACCGGTCATGTTGTTCCCTCCAACAACGCCACTCCCGCCGCGTTCCACGGTTTCCCGTTTCGAGCAGCGCCTAGACAAAACGTCCGACCCTCGATCAGGTTCCATTTTTCCGGAAAGCCGCAGAAACCTGCAAGTCGCGTACTCTGCAAGCGCAGCGTCGCTGAGCAGTTCAGATAGGCTCGCCCGCGCGGATCAAATGGCACACGAGCTCGTTAAGCGGCACTGCAATCCCGTGCTTCGCCGCTAGTCTGAGAACGACCTCATTTCGCGCCACCCACTCCGTCGGCCGTCCACTCAAACGATCGACGACGATCGATGGCGTATGCAAATGTGGCCCACGCGAGATCATCGCATAAAGCCGCTCGCCGATATCTTCTGGAAGCATCGCTCCTTCCGCGCGCGCGACCGCAGCCACTTCAGCCGAAAGCGCGCGATACAGACGCGCGATCCCTTCGTCTTGCAGCACATCGTTCCCGCGCCGCGTCAGCACGCCGATCCCGCCGCCGACCGCATTGAGCACAAGCTTCCCCCACGCCGACGTCAGCCAATCTTCGACAATCCGAACTTCCGCGAACGAGCCGTCGAACGAATGACGAAACCGCACGCTGGCCTCGCCAGGCGGCACGTCGAGCCGTGCAGGTCCCGTCACCACAGCAGCACCCGGTGCAGAACGATCGCTGGGGCACGCCACCATCGCAGGCACAATCTCCACACCTAGCGCCACGAGCGGCCGGACGCGCGCGATATGCTCGACGCCGTTTTGCAGCACGGCAAGAACCGTCCCTTGCCCGCACAATGCCTTCAGCCAAGGTGCAGCCTCAACCGTTTGATGCGCCTTCGTCGCCAGCATCACGACAGGGAACGGCTTCGCCTCGCTCAGCGAAAGCGTCCGAACGGGCCCCTGCACCCGCCCGCCGGGATAGGTCACGTCGAGCGCAGCGAACGGCGTGCGTGCCGCGATCGAAATGGCATGTCCCGCTTGCAAAGCCGCCGCCGCAAACGCGCATCCGATTGCTCCCGGACCGATAACAGCGACGTCAGTCATGGCGACACTCCCAAGCGGTTTCGCGAAAAACGCGAGCGATGGATCATAGCTTGGCCAGAGTGTATGCCAATGGCGCTGATCCATTGTGCATCCGGGACGTCACGCCAATGCAAATCCTTAAGATAGTCGGCATCATCATTGCCGTGCTGATCGCGGCCGGTCTGGCACTCGCCTGGATGTTGCAGGCTCCAGCGCCCCTCCCTGCACCGGCGCGAGGCGGCACGTTCGATCATGTCACCATCATCCAACCGACCGAGAGCCGCCGCGAAAACCAAACGCTGAACGTCAACCGCGACGCGATCGGAACGATCGACCCAAGTAACGGCGATCGCGGCCCCTATGCCGGCATGTACGTGTTGCCAGGCCTCATCAACATGCATGCGCATCATCCGCCACAATCGATTCCGGTTGCGCGCGATCTCTTCCCGCTTCTGTTTCTAATGCACGGCGTCACAACCGTACGCGATGCCGGCGACGTTGACGGCAAAACGGTGGCCCCGCTCCGCAAATTGATCAACGGCGGCAAGATCGCGGGACCGCGCATCTTCGCCTGTGGCCCGTTCGTCGACGGACCCGATAAGACGTGGGAAAATACGCGCGTGGTGAGCGACGTCTCACAAGCCGAGGAAACCGTTCGACGGATCAAATCCGAAGGGTTCGACTGCATCAAACTCTACAACTCGCTTGCGCCCGATGTGCTTGCAGCTCTCGTCGCAAGCGCGAAGGCACAGAGTATGCCCACGATCGGGCATGTATCGCGCAACGTGCCCTACCCCGCCGGCATAGGCGACGTGCAGCACTTTACCGGCGCATCGTTCGCGCCGAACACTGACCGGCGCCATTTCCCGGAAGTGATGGACACGTGGGCGGTATTCGACGATGCGCAAATGGAGCGCACGGTGAAGGCAACGCTCGATGCGCGTACAGCGAACACGCCGACGCTGGTCACGCTCGCGAAAAGCGCTAACTACGGGCACTACGAGGACATGCGAAAATCGGCGGAAGCCGCACTCTTGCCGCGCTTTTTCGCCGATGTGATCTGGCACCCAACGAACGGGCTTCCCCGCGATGTCAGCCAAAAGAACTTGGCGCGGCTTCGCGTCGGCCTGGCCGCGGAAGAGCGCCTGGTCAAGCGTCTCCACGACGTCGGAGCGCCGCTTCACATCGGCACCGATACGATGACGGCGTTCGTGATCCCAGGTGCGGACGTGCAACAAGAAATGCGTCTTTTCGTCGACGCGGGCATCCCCATCGAACAAGTCTGGAAGATCGCAACCTCAGGCAACGGGGAATATCTGAAACCGACGCTCGGCCGCCTCGATCCCGGCGCTCCGGCCGACTTTCTGATCTTCCGCAAAGACCCGACGAAGGACCTGGCGAACCTCGCAACCCTTGAGGCCGTCGTTGCCGATGGCCGCCTCTACACCAAAGCCGATCTCGCAAACCGTTTTGCGCGGCTAAAGGCTCAGTGGACGAACCCCATTGTCGACATCGCGATGGTGCAAGCCACAAGCTGGGCGATGGCACGGTTCAGGCAGGAGAGAAAATAGCCGACAGAACCCAAGCCGAGGCCTATGGCGCCTCTTATCGACCTGCGACGCTACCCAGCCAAATGAATTCGAACATAAAAGACCTCTTCGCCGAACTCGATCGACTGGGAATCGCCCACGTGACGATCACCCATCCGCCAGTCTTCACCGTCGAAGAGGCGAAACAACTGCGCGGCAAGATCGAAGGCGGCCACACGAAAAATCTGTTCCTCAAAGACAAGAAGGATCGGATGTTCCTCGGCGTAACACTCGAAGACGTACCCGTAGACCTTAAGGCGCTGGGACCGATGATCGGTGCGCGCGGTCGGCTCTCATTCGCGTCTGCGGATCTGCTCCGAGAACATCTCGGCGTCGAACCAGGATCGGTAACGCCCTTCGCGCTCTTCAACAATCGTACGCTGACGGTCACGCCAGTGTTCGACGAGGCCATGCTGATGATGAACCCGCTGAACTTCCACCCGCTTGAAAACACTGCAACAACCGCTATTTCGAGCGCAGACCTGATGAAATTCGCCACGGCTTGCGGGCATAAGCCGCTGACCTTGCGCTTTCCGCGGCGCTTGGGCGAGGCTATAAGCGAGACCTGACAATGACTTACCGGCCAAGGGACTAACGGACTGACATGCAAATTCTCGGACAAAAACCAGAACCCACAACGGCCTCTCCTGACGGTCTGATCAAGGACAGCTCGGAACGTACGTTCGTCGCAGACGTGATCGAAGCGTCGCGCGAAGTGCCGGTCTTGGTCGACTTCTGGGCCCCCTGGTGCGGCCCCTGCAAACAGCTCACGCCGGTACTTGAGAAGGTCGTCAAAGAAGCCAGGGGGGCGGTCAAACTCGTCAAGATCAACATCGACGAGAACAAGCGCATCGCCGCTCAGATGCGAATTCAGTCGATCCCCGCAGTCTACGCGTTCCGCAACGGCCAGCCGGTCGACGGTTTTATGGGCGCATTGAAGGAATCGGAGGTTCGCGACTTCATCAAGCGCTTGGGCGGCGACGCCGGCCCCTCGCCGATCGACGAACTGCTCGCCATTGCAGCAGAAGCGGTGACCGCAAACGACCTCGGCACCGCAGCGCAAGCCTACGCGCAGGTTCTGCAAGAAGAGCCGCAGAACCCGGTGGCCTTGGGCGGCCTCGCGAAATGCTACCTCGCGACCGGAGATGTGGATCGCGCGAAGCAAGCGATGGCCATGGTCCCGCCTGAACACGCGAACCACGAAGCGATCGCTTCCGTTCAAGCGCAATTGAAACTCGCAGGCCAAGCCGCAGTCGCCGGCGACGTTGGCCCGCTTCAGGCGAAGGTCCAACAAGACCCCGCGGATCATCAGGCGCGTCTCGATCTCGCAGCAGCCCTGGCCGCCCGTGGACAGTCCGAGCCCGCAATTGCCGAGTTGCTCGAAAGCATCCGTCGCGACCGCAACTGGAATGAAGCCGCCGCGCGCAAGCAACTGCTGACCTTGTTCGAGGCTTTGGGCGCGGCCGATCCTGCAGTCCAATCCGGCCGCCGCAAGCTCTCAGCTCTGCTTTTCTCTTGAAGGTCCGGTAGATGCCGAGCGTGCCGATACCGAGCTTGGCCGACCTACCGAAGACGATCCCGGTCTTCCCGCTTGCAGGCGCGCTACTCCTGCCGCGCGGGCGCCTGCCGCTTAATATTTTCGAACCGCGCTACCTTGCCATGGTCGACACGGCGCTTCGACAAACCCGCGTCATCGGCATGGTTCAGCCGACCGTCGAAGACGAACGGCGCCCGAAGCTCTACCCCGTCGGCTGTCTGGGCCGCCTCACGTCATGGAGCGACACCGGCGACGGCCGTTTTTTCATCACGCTCTCGGGCGTCATCCGTTTTCGCATCGCGCAAGAACTGAAAACACCCTCGCCCTACCGCGAAGTGGAGCCCGACTTCGCCCCTTACGCCGACGACCTCAAAGATGCCGATGACGACAATTACATCGACCGAAAGCGCCTCGGCGCTTGTTTGAAAAGTTACATGGAGCAAAAGCGCATTGAAGCCGACCTCTCGCTAATCGAACGCGCACCTGCGGAAACTTTGATCAACTCGCTCTCGATGATCTGCCCGTTTGCGCCCGCCGAAAAACAGGCGCTGCTCGAAGCGGGAACGCTGGCCGATCGCGCACAACTGCTGACCACCCTGATCGAGATGGCCGCGACCGGTCACGGAGGCACCCTGCAATGAGCGAGACAGAAGCCCGCGTCGATCCGAAGCTGCTTGAGATCCTGGTCTGCCCGGTAACGAAAGCGGCACTTACCT
The DNA here is from genome assembly GCA_044220975.1 of Micropepsaceae bacterium. Lineage (GTDB taxonomy): Bacteria > Pseudomonadota > Alphaproteobacteria > Micropepsales > Micropepsaceae > SZUA-430. The sequence goes on from JBGAPZ010000009.1 coordinate 54,821, forward strand.
ACGATGCCGCGAAACAGGAGCTGATCTCGAAGGCAGCCCGCCTCGCCTATCCGATCAAGAACGGCATCCCGATTATGCTGGCCGACGAAGCACGCGACCTAAGCGACGAAGAACTTAGATGAGCGACGCCCCGTGGGTCACCGACCTGCACTATAAAAAGGCCGACCGCACATTGACCGTGACGTTCCAAGACGGCATGAAATTTGCGCTTCCTGCGGAATATCTGCGCGTTGAAAGCCCCTCCGCTGAAGTGCAAGGTCACGGCGCCGCGACGAAGGTGACGGTCGCCGGCAAACGTAGCGTCGCGATCGACCGCATCGAACCTGTCGGCCGCTACGCCGTCCGCCTTGTATTTGACGACGGCCACGACACGGGCCTCTTCTCCTGGGACTACCTGCACCAACTCGGCCGCGACAAGACAAAGCGCTGGTTCGAGTACGAGCAACGCCTGAAAGCCGCAGGACTGTCGCGTGATCCCGCGTGAACTTTGGATTTTCGTCGCCGTCTTAATCGGCATGGTCGCCTGGCGGATCTGGGGCGATCGCGTCGTCCGCGCCGTCCGGGCCCACGATCAGCGCCGCCGCGACGCCGACCTGCAAGCCTATGTCGACCGCATGAACCCGAACGCCCACTTCCGCCAGTCGGTCGACCAAATCAACGACGCAACGGCGCCGATTGAACCGCAAAAAAACGGCACCGCAATCTGGAACGGCCAAACCTACGCCAGCCGCGACGAAGCCGAAGCCGCTCGTTGGCGCCACGTCATCACACAAGCGAGAGACTTCTACCAAGACCTCGATCGCAACCTCGGCCACAAGATCAGAGGCCCGCAGCGCTAGACTCACGCATGAGCTTTGGCAACGCGCCCGTCCCGTCGCTGGCGTGTTGCATGAAGAAACGCTTCAGCGGCGCGATAGCGTCGACCATATCGAGCCCGATCCGCCTGACGGCAGCGATCGCCGCAATATCGTTTGAGAACAACCGATTGAGCGCATCGAACGAGGCCGTGAACAGAGCATTGTCGAACCGCCGCCATGTTTCGTACCGCGCGAGCGCACTTTCAGAGCCGATATCGAGCCCCAGCGAGCGCGCCTCCGCGATCACTTCCGCAAGCGCCGCCGCATCGCGCAGGCCCAGATTGAGCCCCTGCCCCGCGATCGGATGCACGCCATGCGCCGCATCGCCCGCCAGCGCGAACCGCGGCGCGACATAGGACATCGCAAGGTGCATCGACAAAGGATAGGACCACCGCGGCCCCTCAAGCGACAACCGCCCCCATTGATCGCCGAAGCGCTGCGCCACTTCGGCAATGAACGCCGCGTCATCGAGCTTCAGATAAGCCGGCGCCTGATCCGCCCGCTCCGACCACACGATCGATGAGCGATACCCCTTCATCGGCAAAATCGCGAAAGGCCCCGACCCGAAGAACAGTTCATACGCCGTGCCGTCGTGAGGCTTCTCGTGCCCGATCGTGGCGACGATCCCCGTCTGTTTGTACGACCACCCGACGGTCTTGATCCCCGCGGCCTCGCGCAGCGGCGACTCCCGCCCATCCGCCGCCACGATGAGCGAGGCCTTCAGCCGCCGCCCGGAACCAAGTTGAACGTCGACAAAATTGCGCTCGACGGTCGCCGCCTGCACGCGCTCCGGCGCAATCAGCGTGAGCGCCGAAACGCCTTCGACCCCGCGCTGCAGAGCCATCCGGAAATGCCGGTTCTCGATCATGTGCGCGAGCGGCGCCTCGCCCATCTCGCGGTGATCGAAGTGGAGCAACGCCGCCGACGCACCCTCGCGCACGGAACCGTCGCCGACAATGATGTCGCTGATCGGCTGTGCTTGGGTCTTCAGATCTGCCCAAAGCCCCAGCGCCTCCAGCAACCGCCGCGACGCCGGTGAAAACGAACTGACCCTCCCGTCGAATTTCGCATCGACGACGGCCGCTGGATCGAGCCCGTCAACGACCGCCGTCTCGACGCCGGCCTGCGCCAGCGCCAACCCAAGCGTGAGCCCAACCATGCCCCCACCGGCCACCACAACTTCAAATTTGTCTTGGCTGTTCGCCATGTCGATCAATGAGATAGGCCTGAAATGTTGGAGCGCCAACCCCGCCAAGGGCCGCAGCACCTTTGCCCAAATTAACGGCAATGGGCGGAAAAAACTGCCGATAGTTCAGGCACGCATTCGTCTGCAGCACCCCCGATCATTGCACTGCAACATTGCCAACGAAGCGAGGGCTCCATGAAATTCATCACGGCGATCATCAAGCCGTTCAAGCTCGACGAGGTCCGCGAAGAGCTGACAAAGCTCGGCGTCCAAGGTTTGACCGTCACCGAGGTCAAAGGCTTCGGCCGTCAAAAGGGCCACCGCGAAATCTACCGCGGCGCCGAGTACGCGATCAGCTTTGTGCCCAAAATCAAAATCGAAGTCGCCGTTACAAGCGATCTCGCCGACAGCGTCGTGCAGACGATCACCAAGACCGCGAAGTCCGGCCAAGTCGGCGACGGCAAAATCTTCGTCATGGACCTGGAACACGTCGTGCGCATCCGCACCGGCGAAACCGACAACGAGGCGCTGTGATGACCGGCGACCAACTCGACCAATTCTCGACGACAAAAATGGGAAAACCAATGTCTCGCACTCTGAATTTTTCTTCGCGCAGGCTTTTTGCTGCGCTTCTGACGGCAGGCGGACTGGCGCTCGGCACGTTGATGCCGGCCTACGCGCAACCTGAAACGCCACCTGCAACACCGGCCACCACAGAGGCGCCGGCTACCGAAGCCCCCGCCACGCCTGCTGCCGAAACGCCGGCGCCAACCGAAGCGGCTCCAGCAGAAGCTGCAGCCCCGGCCGTGGCCCTCCCCGCGCACGCGGTCCCGCTCAAGCTCGACACCGGCGACACCGCCTGGATGCTGACCTCAACCGCGCTTGTCCTCATGATGACGATCCCGGGCTTGGCGCTCTTCTACGGCGGCATGGTCCGCAAGAAGAACATCTTGGCGACGGCAGCACAAAGCTTCGCGATCACGGCGCTCGTCACCGTCCTTTGGGCGGTCATCGGCTACTCACTCGCCTTCACGAACGGCGGCGACAGCCAAAACTACATCGGCGGCTTCTCGCGCGTGATGTTGGCGGGCATGGGAATGGATGTCGCGCACTCGCTTGCAGCGACGATCCCCGAGTCCGTCTTCATGACCTTCCAGATGACGTTCGCCATCATCACGCCGGCGCTCATCACCGGCGCATTCGCTGATCGCATGAAATTCTCGTCAATGCTGGTCTTCATGACGTTGTGGCTGCTGCTGGTCTATTCGCCGATCGCACACTGGGTCTGGGGCGGCGGCTTCTTGGGAAGCCTCGGTGTACTCGACTTCGCAGGCGGCACCGTCGTGCACCTGAACGCGGGTATCGCGGGCCTCGTCTGCGCCTACGTGCTCGGCCCACGCGTCGGCTATGGCACAGAGAACATGTCGCCCCACAATCTGCTCTACGCGTTGATCGGTGCATCGATGCTATGGGTCGGCTGGTTCGGCTTCAACGCAGGATCGGCCGTCGCGGCGAACGCGCTTGCAGGCATTGCGCTCGCAAACACGCAGATCGCTACCGCCGCAGCAGCGCTGTCGTGGATGATCATCGAATGGCTCGTACAAAAGAAGCCGAGCGTTTTGGGCCTCCTCTCTGGTGCCGTCGCAGGCCTCGTCGCGATCACACCGGCGGCCGGCTTCGTTGATCCGTCGGGCGCGCTCTACATCGGCCTAATCGCAGGCGTCGTTTGCTTTGCTGCCGCCGTTTGGCTGAAGAAAGCCATGGGCTACGACGACTCGCTTGACGCATTCGGCGTGCACGGCGTCGGCGGCGCGACAGGTGCCATTCTCACTGGCGTCTTCGCGCTCTCCTCGATCAACAGCCTCGGCAAAGGCGCGATCGACGGCAAGCCGGAGCAAATCTGGATCCAGATCCAAGGCATCGGCATGGCAGGCGCCTACTGCGCCTTGGTCACGACCGTGATCCTACTCGCCCTGCACTACACGATCGGCCTGCGCGTCACCAAAGACGAAGAAGTCGAAGGCCTCGACCTCACGCAACACGGCGAACGCATCCACTAGGTTCCTTTCCTCTCCTGTTCAAACAAGGCAAAAGGCGCTCACAAAAGGAGCGCCTTTTTCACGCCCCTCGCCGCCTGCGCGTTGGCCGTCGCGATGTGGATGCCCACCACCCCCGTCATGCCCGGGCTTGACCCGGCCACCCAGGGACGGTGACTGTGCCAATCGCTATGCGAGACGACGTCGCGATCCTGATCAACCTGAGCGCTGTGCTCGCCAGCGGCCTCCTGGTTGCGATCTACATCATGATGCAAACGGGCGCGTTCCCCGATACGCATTTCGGACGCAACGTGTTTCCGACGGTTGGTGTCGGCGCTGTCCTCGTCGGGTTGGTCAGCCAGTTCGATCCAAGCGGTTTGGCCGTCGCCGTCGCGCTATGGTTGGGCACGATCGTCCTCGCAGCAGCTTACGGCGCGAGCCTCGACCTCTGGGCCTGGCTTCGCGGCGACTACGATCGAGGTTAGTCTCCGAGATCGGCTTTGAGGGTCGGGGTAAACAAATGAAGCATCCCATCTGGATCGCCATAGCCTTGGTCGCCGCGGCGCTGCCGTCTGCGCCATGTGCCGCAAAGACGAACGACTGTCCGCCGGCGAACGCGCAATGGACCGACGCGAACGTCGCGCAGTGCATCGCCGACCTGACGAAACGGATCGACCAACGCCCCGCGCAAAGCACTGATCGTGTCGAACTCCTGAGCCAGAGGGCGCACCTTCACGAGTTCCTGCAGCGCCAACGCTCCGCAACCGGCGACAAGGGCGCCAAGACGTCGTTCGAGGCCGCTTTGGCGGACTATTCCGAAGCGCTCGCGATCGCCCCGCGCAACGACGAGCTCCGCCGCAAGCGCGCCCAGTTGTTGATCGAGATGGGCCGCGGTGAAGACGCGCTCAAAGACGCGGAAACGCTTCTCGCGCAGGAACAAGCCAGCGTCCGGGATCAAGCGCTGAAGGGCGACGCACTCGCCGCCACGAAGCGGCACAAAGAGGCGATCGCAGTCTACACGCGCGCCATCGCTCTCGCGCAATCCTGCGCGGAGGCGAGCCAGATTCAGGAGCAAGTGAACAAATATCGTCACGCTTTCGACCCGCCGCCAACGAAGGAACAAGCGCTCGAAGAAATGCGAAACATGCGCAACAGGCCGATCCACGATGTCCCCGAGACGGCGGTGAAGCAAGTCGGCTTCCCGTGCGCGCCCTCGCCACCCAACACGTTCGATGAACTAGTGATGTGGAAGAGCAATCTGTTCGAGCGGCGAGGCGATAGCCATCACGCGCTGGACGACCGCTGGTCTGCAATCAGGACTACGAATACGCGGTATTGATCAACTCCACGCCCGCCTTTGCCGCCATCCGCCTCTGCGAGCTCGAGATCGACATGGGGCTAGACTACTCGGCCGTGGAGCACTGCCGCCAAGCGTTCGGTGGAAACGCCTACTCAATCCTGAGCGACCCAGAGTTGGCCGCGAAGGTCGGCACCTACTTGCTCGAAGACGGGGACCTCAAAAGCGCCTGCCGCATCGCGTTGCCGTTCGCCGATCTGCCCCCTGGTGCGTTCGGAGCGGACAAAGCCATGCAAGCTTACCTCGATCACCCGAAGATGAAGGCCTTGCAGCAGCGCGTGAAAGGCGCGCTCGCCGGCGCGGGCCTCACGCGCTGCAGCGTAGAGTTCCGCCCGCCGTCGGTGTCCAGATAGACTGTCATGGCGAGCGACCGTCACAGGGCGTTGGCGATATTATTGTTCAGATAAGCAAATACGACGAAGCCGCCGATCTCAAGTAGCCAAAGCACGACGCTGCGCCCGCTGGGTGTGACGATCGAATGTCGTATGCCTCGGCTGAGTGCGAAGAGCACCGAAGCGTAGAGCGCGAGCGGAAGCAGAGGGATGGCGCTCTCATCCGATCGCTCGACCGGTAAAGTTAGAGCGAGCGCTCCAAGCAAGCACACGGCTTCGATCGTACCGACAACCGCGGTTCTAGCGGAGCCGGATAGCCGACCTTTCATGACACCTCGCACCATGGAAGCGGACTTTTCTATGCGCCACTTTTTAGACGCCCGCACCCACCTATTGTCATCCGCCTTCGCCTTCGCGGACCATGACTATCAAGGAAGAATGCGGCTACCTCTCTGGGTGGGCGGGTCAAGCCCCTCCCTCCCGAAGTGGAATAGCGAGCGTGCGGAGCGGATGCGGGGCCCCTATACTGCCCCCATGTCCCGTCTCGACGCCCTTCCCATTTCGCCGTTCACGCGCTTGAACAAGCTGCTCGACGGCGTGCCCCCCGGCCAGCCGCCGATCCACATGCATATCGGCGAGCCGCAGCATCCCGTGCCGCCGTTCGTCGGGGAGATCCTCGCCAAGCACGTCGCTGACTTCGGTCGCTACCCGCCCATCATCGGGCCCGATCATTTGCGCCAGTCGATCGCGGCTTGGCTTGGCCGACGTTACAAGCTGGGCACAAGCGTCGATCCTGCACGCCACATCCTGCCGCTGGTCGGCACGCGCGAGGGCCTGTTCAGCGCCGCGTTCGTCGCGATCCCGGAACAAAAAAACGGCAAGAAGCCGGTCGTCCTGATTCCGAACCCGTTCTACCAGTGCTACGCCGCAGCAGCGCTGTCGGCGGGTGCCGAGCCCGTCTACGTCAACGCAACGCGCGAGACGGGCTTCCTGCCCGATTTCGCAAGCGTGCCCCGCGAAACGCTGGCCCGAACGGCCGCCGTCTATATGTGCTCTCCGTCGAACCCCGAAGGAGGCGCGGCGAACGCAGAATTCTGGACGCGCCTGTTCGAGCTTGCGGACGAGTTCGATTTCACCGTGCTCGCGGATGAGTGTTACTCTGAAATCTACGCCGTCGCGCCGCCGACAGGCGCGCTTGAAGTGCGCGGAAAGACACACGTCGACTTCAGTCGCCTGCTCGCGTTCCACTCGCTCTCGAAACGCTCGAACCTACCCGGCATGCGTTCGGGCTTTGTTGCAGGCGACGCAGCCCTGCTCGCCCGCTTCCGCGAGTTCCGCAACGTGACCGGCCCGCAACTGCCGTTGCCGATCGCTGCGGTCTCGACCGCAGCCTGGAACGACGAGACACACGTCGAGGCAAACCGCACGCTCTACGGGGAGAAATTCGAAATCGCGAAGAGCAAAATCGGCAACCGTTTCGGCTTCCAAATTCCAGCCGGCGGCTTCTTCCTGTGGCTCGATATCGGCGACGGAGAAGCGGCAGCGTCCAAGCTCTGGCGTGAAGGCGGCGTTAGGGTTCTTCCCGGTCTCTATCTCGCCCGCGACACGGCGTCGGGCAATCCGGGAAAATCGTTCATTCGCGTGGCTTTAGTTAACGACTCCGCAAGCACAACTGAGGCATTTGAGAGGCTCGCCCGAATCCTTTGAAACGCGCTCCTTGCCGCGCGGACAGGACTTGAACGGGCATCGCGGTGGGAACGATGAGCGAGATGCAATCCGCCTTCGGCGTGTTCGGCTCGAACGAACGTGTGCCTCTTCTTCTCAGTCGAGAAGAATGGACGACGTGGCGCGCGGCGATCGCGACCACGATGCGGCGCCTTGTCGTGCGCGCCCTCGGTCTTTCGTTCATAGTCGCTGCGATCGCAGCAGTCACGGCTGTCGTGACGTACACACCCACCGACCCCAGCTGGAACAACGCCACCGGTGCCGCCGCTGAAAACGCCCTTGGGCTTTTGGGTGCCAACATCGCTGACACGATTTGGCAAAGTCTCGGCCTTGGCGCATGGCTGATCGCGGTGCCGCCGTTCGCGTGGGGCTTGTGGCTCGTCGACGGCCGCATCGGCTTGAAGCTCGTTCGCCGCGTGCTTGCGTGGGTGAGCGCGATGCTCGCCATCGCGATGTTCCTGAGTCTGTTCCCGCAGTTGATCGGTACCGGTACCGCAACAGGTCTCGGCGGCGCAGTCGGCGACGTCTTGTCGGCCGCCGCTGCAACGCAACTCGAACCGCTGGGTTTGCCGACGCCGAAAGTCGTCGCAGGCGTCGCCGCCGGTCTCATCGGCACCATGCTCTACATCTGGGCCTTGGGCCTCAATCCGTTGAAGCTGACCTTGCCCGCATTGCCGTGGGATGCGATTGACGCACGTATTGGCCGCTCGTTCCGCGGTCTGCTGCGTGCAGTCACCCCGCAGTTCCGCTCGCGCCCGCGCATTCAGCGTCGTGAACCGCGCGTGATCGATGAAGACATCGATATCGTGCCCGAAGCCTCCGGCGACGAGCCGGTGACGTTGCGCAAAGAGCCGCGCGTGCTGCGCTCGAACCCCGCTGCCAAACGCGGTCAGCGCGAACAACGCGACGCACAGCCGGGACTTCGCCTCGAAGAGCCGACCGATCATCAGCTGCCGCCGCTCACCCTTCTCGAAAAAGGCAAAGCATCGAGCGGTCCGAAAGAATCCGACGAAGCGCTTGAGCAGAACGCGCGCATGCTCGAGAACGTGCTGGCCGACTTCGGCGTGCGCGGTGCGATCACCCAAGTTCGCCCCGGCCCCGTCGTCACGCTCTACGAATTCGAACCTGCAGCCGGCATCCGTTCCAGCCGCGTGATTTCGCTGGCCGACGACATCGCCCGCTCGATGAGCGCGGTCTCGGCCCGCGTCGCCGCCGTGCCTGGCCGCAACGTCATCGGCATCGAATTGCCGAACATGCGCCGCGAACGCGTGATGCTGCGCGACTTGCTCGCCGGTCACGAATACGAAAACCAGAACGTAGAACTGGTGCTCGCACTCGGCAAGAACATCGGCGGTGAAAGCGTCATCGCCGACCTGGCACGCATGCCGCATTTGTTGATCGCCGGTACCACGGGTTCGGGTAAGTCGGTCGCTATCAACACGATGATCTTGTCGCTGCTCTATCGGCTGACGCCCGCGCAGTGCAAATTGATCATGATCGATCCGAAGATGTTGGAATTGTCCGCGTATGACGGCATTCCGCATCTCCTCTCGCCGGTCGTCACCGATCCGAAGAAGGCAATCGTCGCGCTGAAGTGGACCGTGCGCGAGATGGAAGATCGCTACCGTCGCATGTCGAAGCTCGGCGTGCGCAACATCAAGGGCTACAACGAACGCATCGCACGTGCCGCTGCAAAGGGCGAAACGCTGAAGCGCACGGTGCAAACCGGCTTTGACAGCCAAACCGGCGAGCCGATGTACGAGGAAGAAAACCTGCCCCTCGACCACATGCCCTACATCGTCGTCATCGTCGACGAAATGGCCGACCTCATGATGGTGGCCGGCAAGGACATCGAAGCGGCGGTCCAGCGTCTGGCGCAAATGGCGCGTGCGGCAGGCATCCACATCATCACGGCGACGCAGCGCCCGTCGGTCGACGTCATCACCGGCACGATCAAGGCGAACTTCCCGACCCGCATCTCGTTCCAAGTCACGTCGAAAATCGACAGCCGCACGATTCTGGGCGAACAGGGCGCCGAACAGCTGTTGGGGCAGGGCGACATGCTTTACATGGAGGGCGGCGGCCGCATCCGCCGCGTGCACGGGCCATTCGTCTCCGACGAAGAAGTCGAGGCGATCGTGAAGTTCCTGAAAGCCCAAGGCGAACCGCAGTACCTCGACGCGATCACCGAAGAGCCGGAAGAACCGGAAGGCGGCTCGCTGCTTGAAGGCGAAGAAGGTGGCTCAGGCGATACGCTGTACGATCAAGCCGTCGCCGTCGTTGCGCGCGATCGAAAAGTCTCGACCAGCTACATCCAACGCCGCCTGCAAATCGGCTACAACCGCGCCGCCCGCATCATCGAACAAATGGAAGAAGAAGGCGTCATCTCAGCCCCGAACCACTCGGGCAAACGCGAAGTCTTGGTCGGCGACCATTCCGGCCGGCACGACTGATCCGTCGGCACGCTTCTTAGCCTAAGTCCGAGCCGCAGCCGCCGCGCGCACGCCCTCGCGCTGGATCAGATCGAACGCGGACGAGAGGTTCGTCACCAGCTCCTCACTCCAGCGCACGTCGTTGAAGCCAGCCAAGCCCAGCGCATCCAGCACGTCTTTGAACTCTTTGTTGGCGCCCGTAAACATATCGCGCGTTTGCGTCACGCGCCGCTCAATCGCGGCGAAAGCGATGTCTTCGGGATGGGCCGCTATATGCGCCCAATCGCGAATCGCCCGCAGCATGCGCATGTAGTCGTTGACTTCGCGCGAGATCGTCGCCGTCAACGCATAGCCGAACAGACTGGTCGCAAGCGGAACCGCGCGGAACGCATAATCCACCGCATCCGCGGCACGCGCGCGCGCATCGCCCGCAGGCGAACGCAAGAAACGCGACAATGCGTCGCCGAATGCAACGTGAAGCAGCATGAGTTCCTGTCCGTAATTCAGCCGCGCAGGCTTCCACTTCGCCGACTGCCGCGCATCGATCACGATCGGAATCAGAATCGAAAAGACGAGCGCGCCCAAGATGAACCCGCCGAACTCCGCCACCACGTTCAGAAAAAAGTCGGAGGTCAGGCCCAAGGGCCCGTTCGGGTCGAATAGATACTTCGTGATGTCGTCCATGACGTCCCCCAACGCCCGAACCGGCCTTATCTCAGATTTAATGGCCGACCGCCCCAATCATGCTATTCTGGACCGGATCGAAGGCCGCCCGCCAGCCGCCATTTCTTGATTTTGCCACACTCCCCCAATACAGGCTTCGACCATGCTTAAAGCCCTCAGCCTCTTGGCCGCTTTTGCGGCAATTCTTGCGACCGGTGCGGTGGCTCAAGCCGCCCCCTTGAAGGCACAAGATGTCACCGATTTGAACAAGGTCTCGGCCTACCTGAACGCGATTACCTCGCTACAGGCGAGCTTCGTGCAGGTCGGCCCGAACGGCGAACTGGACCAAGGAACGATCTCTGCGCGTAAGCCCGGACGGCTTCGCTTCGAGTATGCGCCGCCGAGCCCGTATCTGATCGTCTCCGACGGCACGACAATCGCGGTCGCGAACCAAAAGCTGGGCACGGTCGATCGCTATCCACTTATCGACAATCCGTTGAACTTGATCCTTCGTGAAAGCGTGGATCTCTCGCGCGATAACCGCATCACGGCGGTTGAGCGTCAGGCCGGAACGCTGCGCATCACGGCGACCGAGAAATCGGGGCCGATGAAAGGCGCAGTAACCCTAATCTTCGCGTACCCGGCGACTGAGCTGCGTCAATGGATCATTACCGACGCTCAAGGGTTGCAAACCATGATCGCGTTGAAAAACACGAAGACCGAGGTGCAATTGGCGCCCGAGCTCTTCATTTTGCGCGATGTCGACAAATTCGGCCGCCGCACCGAATAGGCTTATTTCCGCGTTCACCTTGTGGGCGTTTGCGGGCCGGGCTAGGCCATTGGGCGTATGCCCGCCCGTAAAAAACCCATCGTTGGAATCCCATGCGACCACCGCATGATCGGACCGCATCCGTTTCATGCGGTCGGCGAGAAATATATCGTCGCCGTCCGTGACGGCGCGAACGCGATCCCACTGCTAATCCCTGTTCTCGACAAGCCAATCGACCTCGAAGAAATCCTGGAGACGGTCGACGGCATCTTGTTGACGGGCTCGCCGTCGAACGTTGCGCCCAAGCGCTATGGCGGAGCGAGCCCGCGCGAGGGCGTCCTTCAAGACGAACGTCGCGACGCGACCACGCTGCCCTTGATTCGCGCCATCGTCGCTCATGAGACGCCCCTGCTCGCGGTATGCCGTGGCTTTCAGGAATTGAACGTCGCCTATGGTGGATCACTGTTCCAACACGTCGAGGAAGTGCCCGGCCGCATCGATCATCGCGAAGACAAAACCGCATCCCTCGACATCCAATATGCACCAACGCACGACGTGAAGCTGACGCCGGGTGGCGAGCTCGAGCGGATTGCGGGCAAGCGCACAATCAAGGTCAACTCTCTGCATAGCCAAGGCGTCGATCGCTTGGGCGACGGCCTCGTCGTCGAAGCGACCGCCCCCGACGGCCAAATTGAAGGCGTGCGCGTGAAGGACGCGGGCAGCTTCGCGCTCGGCGTTCAGTGGCACCCCGAGTGGCGTTATTGGGAAAACGATTTCTCGAAAGCCCTCTTCGCAGCGTTCGGGGAGGCCATGCGATGAGCAAGATCGAACTGCGCGAATGGATGAAAGAACGCCGGATCACCGAAATCGAGCTGCTCGTGCCCGACATGGCCGGTATCGCTCGCGGTAAGATCTTTCCGACGAGCAAGTTTCTGTCGGGCCTCGACAACGACACGCTGCGCTTGCCGGAGAGCATCTTCGGCCAGATGGTGACCGGCGCCGATTCCGACACGGAAAATCTGACGTACCAAGCGCCGGACATGATTCTGGTTCCCGACCCGGACACGATCTGCATCGTTCCTTGGTACAAAGAGCCGACGGCGCAAGTCGTCTGCGACTGCGTTCGCCGCGACGGCAAGCCAAACCCGGTCGCCCCGCGTCAAATCCTGAAGAACATCCTTGCGAAGTACGAAGACAAAGGTTGGCGCCCCATCGTCGCGCCCGAACTCGAGTTCTTCCTCTCGCAAAAGAACATCGATCCCGACTACCCGCTTCTGCCACCCGCCGGCAAATCCGGCCGGCCACAAACCGGCCGCCAAGCCTATTCGATCGATGCCGTCAACGAGTTCGATCCGCTGTTCGAAGACGTCTACGACTACTGCGAGGCGCAAGAGATCGGGATCGACAGCCTCATTCATGAAGACGGCGTCGCCCAAGTCGAGATCAACTTCAACCACGGCGACCCGTTGGTTCTGGCCGACCAGACGTTCCTGTTCAAACGCACGGTCCGCCAAGCGGCGCTGCGCCACGACATTTACGCGACCTTCATGGCCAAGCCCTATGAGCAAGAACCGGGCAGTGCCATGCACATCCACCAAAGCATCGTAGACACGGGCAAGGGCCGGAACCTGTTCTCGAACAAGAAGGGCAATGACACACGCCTCTTCCTCGCCTACATCGCCGGCTTGCAGAAATACATGCCCGCCGCGATGCCCCTGATCGCGCCCTACGTGAACTCCTACCGCCGCCTGGTGCGCTATCTCTCGGCGCCGGTGAACACGCACTGGGGTCACGAGAACCGCACGGTTGGCTTGCGCGTTCCGGAATCCGAGCCGAAGAACCGCCGTATCGAGAACCGTATCCCTGGCGCCGACGCAAATCCGTATCTTGCGATCGCGGCAACGCTCGCCTGCGGCTATCTCGGCATGACGCAAAACCTGATGCCGACGAAGCCGATGGAAGGCAACGCCTACGAATCGCTCCGTTACCAGCTGCCGCGCCATTTGCTTGATGCGATCCTGCGCTTCCGCAATTCGCAAGACCTACGCGAATTGTTGGGCGAGGCGTTCGTCGATCTCTATTCCGACGTCAAAGCGTCCGAGCACGACGCCTACCAGCAGGTGATCAGCCCGTGGGAACGCCAGCATCTGCTGCTGAACGTGTAATTACTTCTTCCACGGCGGCGTAGCAGCCGTAAACAAAAGCCAGCGCTTCTCGAGCTTCTCGGCCCGCTCGCGCAAATGTCCGACATGCCAGCCGACGACGACGCCGGCGGCATAGGCGACGGCCTGCGCATCGGCCGTGTTGCTCTGCGCCGCCAAAATGTCGGCGACGAGCGCACGAGCAACTGCGGCATCGTTCATCTGGCCGAGCACATCCTGCAGCGCGCCAAGCCGTTCTCGAAACGCTTCCGTCCGCCGCTTGGGCCAAAGTGACGCGAAAAAGTCGACCGCATAGCGCAGTTTCTTGAGCTTGATCCGAAGCGCATGGCGCTCCGTCTCGTTGAGCTCGCCGATGCGCTTGCCCATCTTGTGGACGCGCGCATAACGCGCCTGGAGCCGCTCGCGCGCGAACACCGCCGCCGGAAGCAACGCCTCACCGCCACCGACTGCGGCTTGCGCCCAAGGGCGAAGCAAAGTCGCCGCCGACGTCTCGAATACGAGGGCACGAAACCGCTCCGACCCGAGCGCCGCCAACAGTTCGCCCCACGCCCGCTCTTGCCGCTCGCTGACAAGCTCGGCGAGTGCGCGAAGCCGCATGTCGTCGCCATGTGCTTCAGCCGCGGGCTTGTAGACCTCATCGAGCAACACATCGAGATCGCGCGCACGGCCCAAGACGCTGCCGATCCAACGCACCTCGTCCTCCAGCGGCGCCATCGCCGGCCGAAACGGCGCCGCGAACAACGACAGCGCGCTGCGCAAGCGGCGCAGCGCAACGCGCATCTGATGCACGCCTTCCGCGTCGCGCGCCTCCACCACGGCCGCCCAGTTCCCCGTCATATGACGCAAGCAATGCGAGATGATGGAACCAAAGGCCTCGTCCGCGTTCGCACGCGGCGGCAGATGCACGCGCTCCGCCGAGACCGGCAACGACGTCGCCTGCTGAACCTGCACATACCCGCGCTCGGACTTCGACTGCAGCGACAGCACCAGATCCGACCCGGTCATCAGCGTCCGCGCGCACGCGACAAGCGCCGACGGGCTGCCCCGCATCAACTCCAGCTCCACCTCATGGATCGGAAGCTCGTCCTCGCCGCAGGTGATGGCCCCGGCATCGAACGCAACTTCGATCTCACTCCCAGGCTCCGGCGCGATCCGCATCGTCGTACGCCGCGTCTTCGTCCCGAAGATGGGCTTCAGCTTGCGCCGGCCGGCGAGCTTTGCAATTTCCGAACGCACGCCGTCGTCGTCGATCGCTTTGATGTTGGGTGCCTGCTTGCGCACGATGGACTTGATCTCGGTGCGCGTCGCAACGCTCTTGCCGTTGACGGTCTTCACCGTCTGGACGAAGTGCCCGCCTTCATCGCGCACACGCAGTACGTAGCCGGCCTTGCGCAGCGCCAAATCGTCGGTGTCGAAATAGGTCGCCTTCAGCGCACGCGTACGCGCATGCTGAAGCTTGGAGTAGGCCAGCAGGGTCGGCGACGCCTGAAGACGCGCAACGGCGGCTTCGGGCCCAACAAATTTGAGCTCGGTCTCGTGTCCCATCGCATCAAGTACGGAGGCGTAGTGCCCCAAGGTCCTTCCCGTTATTGGCGGGAAGAACGATGCAACGTTCAAGCGTCATCAAACTGTCACATTTCGCGTCGGTTCTTGGCCGCGCGTTGCAGCAATGTTCTTATGCGCTGCGCACGGCAATTCCTGCTCGCGCCATGTGAACCTTGGCTTCGCAGATAGTGGCTTCACCGAAATGGAAGATTGAGGCGGCAAGCACAGCGCTCGCATGCCCCTCGCGCACGCCGGCAACCAGGTGATCGAGCGTACCGACACCTCCGCTCGCGATGACGGGCACGCTGACCGCGTCCGCGACCGCACGCGTCAACGCAAGGTCGTAACCTTCCTTGCTGCCGTCACGATCCATCGAGGTCAGCAAGATTTCACCGGCGCCCAGCTCAACCACCTCGCGCGCATAAGCGACCGCATCGAGCCCGGTCGCATTCCGTCCACCGTGTGTGAAAACCTCGAATCGTTCGCTGGCCACGCGTTTCGCATCGATCGCCACGACCACAAGCTGCGACCCGAACTTCTCCGCCGCCTCGCGCACGATCTCGCGCCGCTCAACGGCAGCTGTATTGATCGAAACCTTATCCGCGCCGGCCAACAACAGCGTTCGAATGTCCTCGATCGCACGAACGCCGCCGCCCACCGTCAGCGGCATAAAGCAGACCTCCGCCGTCCGCCGTACGACGTCGAGCAAAATCCCGCGCTTCTCGTGGCTCGCCGTGATGTCGAGGAAGCAAAGCTCGTCGGCACCAGCGGCATCGTAAGCACGCGCTGCTTCCACCGGATCGCCCGCATCGCGCAGGTTTACGAACTTGACGCCTTTGACGACGCGCCCGTCCTTCACGTCGAGGCATGGAATAATGCGCGTTTTCAGCATCAGCGGCCCCCAAGCAAGGCGAACGCTGCAGCCGCATCGACCCGTCCGTCATAGAGCGCGCGGCCACAAATCACGCCGGCGATGTTGGGATGTGCGCGCGCTTTCAGTGCGCCAAGGTCGTCAAGCGACCCGACGCCACCGCTCGCGATCACCGGAACCGCAACCGCATCTGCTATCGCCGCGGTCTCGTCGATGTTAAGTCCAAGCCCCGTACCGTCGCGCGCAATGTCCGTGTAGATCAAGGCGGCTACGCCCGCATCTTCGAATCGGCGCGCAAGATCGCTTGCGCTGACATCGGTCACCGCGCCCCAGCCATCGACGGCAACGCGTCCGGCTTTCGCATCTATGCCGACGGCAATTCGTCCCGGATACGCACGTGCAGCCTCGCGGACAAGGTCGGGGTTCTTCACCGCGACCGTCCCTAAGATCACGCGTTTCACGCCAGCCTCGAACCAGCGCTCGATCGCCGCCCGCTCGCGAATCCCGCCGCCGAGTTGGACAGGCAGGGCAGTGCGCCTCAAAATCTCGCTGACAGCAGACGCATTCTTCGCCGTCCCCTCGACTGCGCCGTCGAGGTCGACGATATGCAGCCACGAAAAACCGAGCGCTTGAAACGACAGCGCTTGGGACGCCGGATCGTCATTAAAGACGGTCGCGCTCGCCATATCGCCGCGCACAAGGCGAACGCACTTGCCGCCTTTGAGATCGATCGCGGGAAACAAAATCACGGCCGCCACCGTGCGAAATTCTGCAAAAGCTGCAGACCCATGGCCTGACTCTTCTCAGGATGAAATTGCGTGCCGATCATGTTGTCACGCGCGACAACGGCCGCGATTGGCCCGCCGTAGTCGGTAGTGGCCACAACATCACGACCATGCTCGGCGGCGAACGCAAAGCTGTGAACGAAGTAAGCATGCGCGCCATCACCGTGCACGTGCGCGATCACAGGATGCGGGCGCGAGATGTTGAGCGTGTTCCAACCCATGTGCGGAATCTTGAGCGTTCTATCGCTGGGCGCGATGCGAACGACGTCGCCCTCGATCCACCCAAGCCCTTGATGCGTTCCGTGCTCAAGCCCGCGCGTGGCCATCAGTTGCATCCCGACGCAGATCCCAAGGAACGGAACGCCGCGCTTGCACACAGCCTCGGTCAGCGCATCGGTCATACCTGGCACGCCGCGCAAGCCGTTCATGCAATCGGCAAACGCGCCGACGCCCGGCAACACAATCCGCTCGGCACCACGAACCACCTCAGCATCGCTCGTCACGGCAACCCGCGCGCCAAGCCCGCCGTCTGCGATCGCGCGCGCCAACGCCTTCTCGGCGGAACGCAAATTCCCCGACCCATAGTCGATGATGGCGACAAGCCCGCTCACTGCGACGTCCCGATTGCGCCCCTCTTTTGTCATGGTCCGCGCAGGCGGACCACCCACGACTTGCAGCGTTCGATGCGGCGGAAAGTCGTCGACGGTCGTCGGGAGTACCCAGGACCGACCACGACACAAAGAGGCGGGGCGCTACGACCCCAAGCTACCCTTCGTGCTCGGCACCTGGCCCGCAAACCGCGGGTCCAACTCGATCGCATGCCGCAGCGCCCGTGCGCATGCCTTAAAGCAGCTTTCGGCGATATGATGATTGTTCTCGCCGTACAGGTTTTCGATGTGGAGCGTGAGCCCCGCATTCTGCGCCAACGCCTGGAACCACTCCTTGAAGAGTTCCGTGTCCATCTCGCCAAGCTTCGCCCGGCTAAACGATACCCTCCAGATGAAATAAGGCCGTGCGGAAACATCGACCGCACACCGCGTCAGCGTCTCATCCATCGGGATCAGCGATTGCCCGAACCGGCGAATGCCCTTCATGTCGCCGAGCGCTTTCGCGATCGCGAGCCCGATCACGATGCCGGTATCTTCGGTCGTGTGGTGAAAGTCGATATGGGTGTCGCCCTTCGCCCGCACCTTCAGGTCGATCGACGAATGCTTCGAAAAGCTCTCCAGCATGTGGTCGAGGAAGCCGATACCCGTCTGAACGTTGTACGTGCCCGTCCCGTCAAGATCGACGGAAACGGAAATATCGGTCTCGCGCGTTTTGCGATCGACGCTCGCTTTGCGCATGGAAATAAGCCTTTCAAGCCCTTTGCGGACGAACCGTCCGCCGTCATATAGCAGGTTGTCCTAATTTAGAGCGAAAGGCGGAATAGCGCATGGTTGACGGGGCAGGGCAGGGCGAGATCTGGCGTCGCACAACGATCCTTTCCGTACGTAAGGGCGGCCGCGTCGTCGTCGCCGGCGACGGTCAGGTCAGCCTCGGTCAGACCGTAATGAAGGGCAACGCGCGCAAAGTTCGCCGCTTGGGCCAAGGCAAAGTGATCGCGGGCTTCGCCGGCGCCACGGCCGATGCCTTCACGTTGTTCGAACGTCTGGAGAGCAAGCTCGAGACCCACCCCGGCAATCTCACGCGAGCCGCCGTGGAACTTGCGAAGGATTGGCGCACCGACCGCTACCTCCGCCGTCTCGAAGCAATGCTGGCGGTCGCAGACGCGCAGACAAGTCTGATTTTGTCCGGTTCCGGTGACGTCGTCGAACCGGAAGACGGCCTCATCGGCATAGGCTCCGGCGGCAACTACGCGCTTGCTGCAGCACGCGCACTCTTGCCCCTCGACTTCACCGCCGAAGACATCGCCCGCCGTGCGATGAAGATTGCGGGCGACATCTGCGTCTACACCAACCACGAAGTCACACTGGAAAGCCTTGGTTCATGAGCGTCCTGACCCCGCGCGATATTGTTTCCGAATTAGACCGCTACATCGTCGGCCAAGCGGCGGCCAAGCGCGCCGTCGCGATCGCGCTACGCAACCGCTGGCGCCGCCAGCAACTGACCCCGGACTTGCGCGAAGAAGTCATGCCGAAGAACATCCTGATGATCGGCCCAACCGGCGTCGGCAAAACGGAAATCTCCCGCAGGCTTGCGCGCCTCGCCAACGCGCCCTTTCTGAAGGTCGAAGCAACGAAATTCACCGAAGTCGGCTACGTCGGCCGCGACGTCGAACAGATCGTTCGCGATCTCGTCGAAATCGGCATCAACGTCGCCGACAGCGGCAACCCTATGGCCCAGTTCGAAATCCCGGGCATGCCCGGATCAAACGTCGGCATGCTCAATCTGAACGACCTTCTCGGCAAAGCGCTCGGCGGTCGCCAAAAATTGCGCAAGATGAAAGTCGTCGACGCCTACGCACCACTGATCGCCGAAGAATCCGACAAGCTGATCGACAATGAAGCGCTCGTCCAAGATGCAATCAAGACGGTCGAAAACGACGGCATCGTCTTTCTGGACGAGATCGACAAAATCTGCGCGCGCGAGGGCGGGGGACGCGGAGGCGCCGACGTCAGCCGCGAAGGCGTGCAGCGCGATCTGCTGCCGCTGATCGAAGGTACCACCGTGTCCACGAAACATGGACCAGTAAAGACGGATCATATCCTCTTCATCGCCTCGGGCGCGTTCCACACCGCAAAGCCCTCCGACCTACTGCCCGAGCTGCAAGGCCGACTGCCGATCCGCGTCGAACTCCAAGCGCTCACCCGTGACGACTTCCGCCGCATCCTGACCGAGCCCGAGGCGAGCCTGATCAAGCAGTACAAAGCCTTGATGGCGACCGAAGGGGTGTCCCTTGAATTCACCGAGGACGGGATAGATGCCCTGGCCGATGCCGCCGCAGAGGTGAATGCGACGGTGGAAAACATTGGCGCGCGCAGGTTGCAGACTGTGATGGAACGAGTGCTCGAAGAGGTAAGCTTCCACGCGCCTGATAGCTCGGGTGCACGTATCAGTGTGGACAAGAACTTTGTGACCCGCGAAATCGGCGCGCTGGCAAAGAATTCCGATCTCTCGCGCTTCATACTTTGACGCGAGGTCGGTGGCACACACACTCACCAGGAGAGCTCAGATAAACGAATAAATATGCGCTCTAACATGTTGAGAAACCTGGAACTCCCCAACGAATCGCGTTAGCCTGCTTCGCAGCAGAGCAGCGCCATCGGGTCGAATCCTCCCCCCGGATTCACGGTAGGCGCACCAGTTGGGGTCGCGGGTGCCAGAGCGAAACCTCTTTGTATGTTTTCCCGAGAGTGACGGGGGCCATTCGTATTTGGCCGCCCGCGAAATCTTCAATCCGAAGAGCATCGCGCACCTTCTCTTTCGCAACACCGTCGCCGAGTCGTTTGAGGCAGTGGCCGCAGGTCAAGCGACCTACGCGGTCGTGCCTTTCTACAATTCGATCACGCAGTGGGACGGCGCGACGCTAAAAGCGCTTGCCAGCGGCGGCTACGAAGTCTTCGCGCAAGTCTGTATGCCCACGAGCTATGTTCTCGTCGCCCACACCGACTACATCGACGAATTCCTGCAGACCTACACCTCAGTCAAAGACTTAGGCCCTGACGCGTCGCCTGAAGATAAGGCCAAGATTTACACGCGCTTTCTGACACGCATCTATGTCGGCGCACATGCCGACGAACAGTATCGTGGCCGTTTGATCCGCCCGGATCTCAAGAACTCGACGGTCGAGCTCTCGCGCAACCCACTGCGCATTTTGGAAGAGCTGTCGCGCTCCGACCAAATGATGCAGATGATGAAATACGGCCGCGTCGAACAGAATTCCGGCAGAAATAGCGATCGCTCCGGGGGCAGCATCATGCTGGGCACGACCGCTCGTGTCCTCGACACCGTTCAGGCCCCGGCCGCGCTCGTGGCCGCGGGGTTGTTAGATGCACCTGGCGACCCGGAAGGCTGGGACCAACCCGGCTCGCTGGGCGAGATCGTCTCGCTGCTCCGTAAGCTGCTCGTACTCTTGAACGTCTACTCGTTCGGCGCGCCCGACCTGCCCGAGAACACGACGCAATATTTGCTCATTGGCCGTCGTGGCGAAACGGCGCCTCCCAAAGACGCGCTCACGCTGCCCGCAACAGTGACGACGCGAATCATGACGATGGTGCGCCCGCTGGTGAAGAAGTCGAGCGCCGATCAGTGGCTGAAACCGTTCAACGACATTTCGCGCGTTGCAAAGCAATACGGCTTCGTGTTCGACCGCGCACCAATCACGGTGTCTTCGGCAAAGAGTGCGACGTTCCTCTACGAAGGCGGCAAGCTCAAAGACGGCGTCCTGTCGTCGCCCGGAAGCATCCTGAGCTGGCTGTTCGGCGAAGGTCCAAGCTTCACCAGCAAAGAGCGCACGCTGCGCAAGGTCCTCGAGAAAAAGCCGGCGGACAAACCGGCCGACGGCCGCTTCTTCCTCGGCGAATACCCGAGCTGGTGTTACCAGGGCATCGGCGCGAAACCGGGCGACACCGCGCGATGCTGCGACGAGCCGCATGCAACGGTGGCGGCAAACGCCGATCCAGCCTTCGACAACGTCTTCCAGTGGCTCGTCGGCGGCGTGATATTGCTGACCGCCATCGGTTTGATCGCGATGTTCCTCTGGTGCCCGCTCACGGGCGCATGCGGAACGTCGTTCCGTCCGCAGGACATGCGCGTGATGCCGCCGCCGGTAAACGTGCCGTCGGATGCGCAACCAAGCTCGCCTGCAATGCAGCCTGACGGCACCTCACGGCCGCCCGACTCATCGACCCCGGCACCTGGCCTTGCCACGCCAACAAAGGAACCGGTCAGCGAACCCGCACAGCCGCCTGCGACTTACCCGGGCGTCAAAAGCCCGACGACCAGCCCGAGCGTTCCCATGCAAACGCCTGCCGTGGTCCCATCTGCGAACCCAAGTACGTCGGCGCAGCCGCCGTCCAGTTACCCAGGGATAGCCAAGGGACCCGTCACATCGACGCAAACACCGCCGAAGGCAACCTCACCGGCACCCGCTGCACCGACGCTGACGCCGGATTCGCCGACCACAACAACGGCTCAGCCACCCCGTTTGGGTCCGGTCCCGGTGTTCCATGTCGCCTTCTTCGAAGGCAAAGCGAGCCTGACGTCGGACGCGATGAACGCACTCGCGTCGGCCGCAAGCCAAGTCATCCAGCTGGGTCGGACTGCCAAAATCCGTGCCGTGGCGCTTGGGCCCAAGGAAGACGACGACACATGGCGTCGCCGTCGCCTGGTGATCGAAGACGAACTCGTCCGCCAAGGCGTACCGCGCAACCAGATCACCACGGCACGTGCAGGCTCGCAACTGCTGATCACGCTGCGCCCGGCCACGCAGCCCGCGCCAGCAAGCACCGGTAAGCGTGCCGCGCTGGAATTGGACTCGGTGAAAGACCCGCTGATGGGCGACTACTAGGGCGCGCGTTTTCGTTTGAGATAGACGTAGAACGCGCCGCCACCCCCGTGCTTCTGATGCGCGGACTGCACGCCCGTGACAAGCGCGCGCAGTTCCTCAAGCCATAGCGGCACGAGCGTCCGGAGGACGCCGGCCTTCGATCGCTCCGGCATGACGAAGCGGTGACTGCTTTCCTCCCTCGCCGCCACGGGCGAGCCCTTGCCGGTGATCACCAGCACACAGCGATTACCGAGTTCGTGGCCGCGTCGCACAAACGCGACAAGCCGCGTATGCGCTTGCGCCTGTGTCATCCCATGAAGGTCGATCGTGGCGTCAGGTTGGATCTTACCGCGCCGCAGCCGCTCTGCCGTCGCACCATCCACACCGAACGGCGCGGGCCGCTTCACGGCGACGGGTGCAGCGATTCGCACTGGCGCATCGACGGCCTTCGGTCGCGGCGCGGACTTCGTTTCTGCCTTTGCTTTCGTCGGAGGCTTTGGCGCCCGCGTGCGCGGCTTGCGCACGTCGCGCGTCACGTGCTCCCACAATTCGCGCTCGTCCTCGCGAAGATCGCGCTTGCGCACCATTCGTTAGTTCAACCGGTCTGCGACGGCCTTCGGCAGCAGCACGACGAGCCGTCCCTTGTGCGCCATGCGCCCGGCAATTTCCTCGGCCCGTTTGCCAGCGCCCCAATAGACGTCGCCCCGAACCGGACCGCGAATGGCGCCACCCGTGTCTTGCGCCACGACCAAACGGCGAAACGCCACGTCGGGCCCGCTCTCCGCCGGCGCCGTGGCGTCGATCCACATCGGCGCGCCAAGCCCGTGAAACTTGAGATCGACGGCGAGGCTCGCTTCCGGCGTCAGCCCCACACTCTGCGCGCCTTCCGCACCCAGCGCTGGATCCGCAATCGGCTGCTCTTTGAAGAACACAAACGAGGCGTTCTCGTTCATCAAAGCGTCGGCCTTCGCGGGATTTGCAGTGAGCCAACTGCGAATGCGCTGCATCGACATGTCTTCGCGCCTCACCTCGCCCCGGTCGATCAGCACGCGGCCGATCCCTGTGTAGGGATGCCCGTTCTGCCCGTCGTAAGCGACGCGAATGATCTCGCCGTTCGCGAACCTCACCCGCCCCGATCCTTGAACCTGCAAGAAGAACGCGTCGACCGGATCGTTCACGTAAGCGATCACACTCGAACGCCTGCCCAGGCCGGAAGACACGATCTGTCCGCGCGTGGCGTAAGGCACGAGCTTCGCATCGTCGACTCGCCCCGCGATCCGCTCACCTTTCAATGTCGGACGAAATGTACCGAGATCGACCGACACGAGATCGCTGGGCCGCGTGAAAAGCGGCGTCGTGAACTTGCCGCCCGCAACGCGGCTACCCATCAACTCCGGCTCGTAGTATCCGGTGAAGAGCCCGATCTCCTCGCCGCGGTTCGATGCGACGACGGGCTCAAACCATGCTTCGAAGAACTGCCGGGCGTTGCCCGGCGGCTGCAGCGCAGCGTTGCACGCCCCGCGCCAATCGCCGACCGTGCCGTAGGCCGCGACACCGCCGAACGCGTCGGCGTCGTTGCGTTTCACCAATCTCTTGCATGACCAAGCAAACGCGGCGAGCGCACCCTTAGGATCGCTGACAGCCCAATCGTCGAGCTCAGCAAAACTTGTTGGTTCCAGCCGAAGCTCATCGACCGGCTTCTCACCGACGACACCGCTGAGCGGCGCGCATGCCGCCGTCAGAATCAGGATTGCCGCGCTGGTCGCACGTGAGAAGCGCATGAGGTGATCGTGCTTAAAGAGCCGCGGTCGCGACGAGTTTCCAGTTCGGATCGCCCGAGCGCGTATCGCGAGCGAATGTCCAAACGTCGGTCACTTCGCGCACGACACCGGCCGCACCTTCGATGACGGCGCCCGCCGCATCGCGCGTCGCGCTGATGAGTTCGCTGACGAAGCGCACCGTCACTTCGGCAATGCGCCCGCGCAGGCCTGCATCGTCGAGAGTTGTTTGCTTCAAGCCGACGAACGAGAAATCGATTTTGTGTCCAGCCTTCTCGCGTTCGGCAATCGCCGCATCGAAGCTTGCGTAGACGTCCTCACTCAACAGTGGCTTCAGCGCTTGGCGGTCACCGTCGGCATAGGCGCGCGCAATCATCTCATGCGCGACTTTCGCGCCGGTGACGAAACCATCCGGGTCGAAGTTGCCATCGGCTTCGCGAATTTGCTCCACGCCGAGTGCTACGGGCGAACCAGGCAGAACTTTCGCCATTACGCTGTCGCGCACGATCGGCCGCGGCGGCATCTCGCGAGCGCGCGGTAGAGGTACGACATTGTCTTCTTTCGCGGGCTGCGGACGGCGCGTCTCGACACGACGCGGATCATACCGCGGTTGCTGCTCGTTCCCGGTGCGCTTGCCCAGAACCGAGAACAAACGGAAGAACACAAAAGCAGCGAACGCTGCCAGGATCACCAATTCCAAGACCGTTCCGGTCATCGACCCAATCCATTTCCGGGATAGCGCACCGACCCACTCTTTTTTGCCGCATGGGCCCGAACGACAGGTGGCCACAAACGGCGTGCACTTGGGGATAAACCCTACAGCCACAATCCTTTCCGGTCCATAGCGCCCGTCGAAACTACCGGCTGGGTGGTGTTCAATTTCGGTGCAACGCCCATATGAACCAAGACAATCGCTTGTACGTGCCCTCGAACCCGTGATAGCCACCCGCCCGCACAAGTTTGCGGCATTTGCGTAAGCTTTTCTCAAGGACAACAGATGACTGACACGCCCACGAACGGCTCGGTTCCGCCGGATCAAATGGATGCAAGCGCCGCCTCCCAAATCCAGGTTCTCGCCCAGTACGTTAAAGACTTGTCATTTGAGAACCCGGCCGCGCCGATGAGCTTACAGGGCCAAAAGCCCGCGCTCGAAGTCGGCGTCGACGTCCAAGCTCGCGGCCTCGGCATCGACCAATACGAAGTCACGATCCGCATCCGCGCCGACGCAAAGG
Organism: Micropepsaceae bacterium; assembly: GCA_044220975.1. Taxonomy (GTDB): domain Bacteria; phylum Pseudomonadota; class Alphaproteobacteria; order Micropepsales; family Micropepsaceae; genus SZUA-430. The sequence goes on from JBGAPZ010000009.1 coordinate 80,042, forward strand.
CCGCGACGCAAACGATCTTCGTCTGCGAAGTTTCTTACGCCGGTGTGTTCGTCTTGAAGAACATCGCGCAAGAAAATATCCAGCCGATCCTGTTGATCGAATGCCCGCGTCAGCTGTTCCCGTTTGCACGCCGCGTCGTCGCCGACACGACGCGTGACGGCGGCTTCCCGCCCTTGATGCTCGATCCGATCGACTTCTTGACACTCTATCGCGCCCAACTCGCGCAACAAAAAGCGCAACAACCGCAAGCCGCGGTTTAGTTCCGCCAAATCGCACCAGCGCCGAGGCCTGCTATTGCGGCCTCGTGCTGGAAAAGCTCGTCCATCGTAATTTGCGCAGGCAGCGGCATCGGCCGCGGCGGGATCGGCATATGCACGACCTTAGCCCCCTTCCCCATTGCAGCATCGGACGCCACGAGCTCCAGGGCCGCCTGCCGCCCGCCCGAAAGCTCCAGATAGACCTGCGCCAACAGCTCCACGTCGAGTAGCGCGCCATGCCCCTTCGTTTGGCGTTCGTCGAGCGCAATGTTGAAGCGCTTGCAAAGCGCGTCGAGCGACGCGGGTGACCCCGGAAACTTCCGCCGCGCAATCAGCATCGTGTCGATCGCGCGGTCCGGATCGAGCTTCGCTTTCGCCACCCGCACAAGTTCCGAGTTCAAGAACTTAAGATCGAACTCCGCATTATGAATCACCAGCGGGCTGTCGGCGATGAATTCCAAAAATCCGGCGACCGCGTCCGCAAAGAGCGGCTTGTCGACCAAGAACTCCGTCGAAAGATTCGTAATCCGCCGCGACTCTTCTGGAACGTCCCGTTCGGGGTTCAGATACGTGTGATAACGCGCGCCGGTCGGTGTGCCGTTGTGCAGTTCGAGACAGCCGATCTCGATGATGCGGTGCCCCTGCGCCGGATCAAGTCCCGTCGTTTCCGTGTCCAGCACGATCTCGCGCATGTGGCTGATTCGCAGTCCAAATCTTGCCCGGACGATGCTTCAGCGCTTCGATGATCGCAACGACTTGGGCTTCCGCGTGCGCAAGGCCTTTCGAGCTATCAACAACAAAATCGGCGCGCCTGCGCTTTTCCGCATCGCTCACTTGCTTCTGCACGATGAGATCGAGTTTCTCGACCGTCATGCCGGGCCGCGCCAACACACGCTCACGCTGCAATTCCGCTGGGGCCGACACGACGACGACAACGTCCACACGCTTTTCGCCGCCCGTTTCGAACAACAGTGGCACGTCGATAACCGCCATCGAAGCAGCCGAGGACGCCGCGCGTTCAAGAAAATCGCGCTGCGCCAGGCCGACGAGCGGGTGCACGACCGCCTCGAGCTTCTTCATGGCCTCAGGCTTGCCGAGCACCGCACGCCCCAGCAAATCGCGATCGACACGCCCGTCGACGACAGCCTCCGGAAACAACGCCTGAACCGGCCCGACAGCGAGCCCGCCTTTGTCATAAAGAAAATGCACCGTCGCGTCGGAGTCGCATACCGGCACGCCATGCCGCGCGAACATCTTCGCGGTCTCGGTCTTACCCATTCCGATCGAACCGGTCAGTCCGATGATCAACATCAGCGCCGCCCCTCCAGAATGGAAACCAGGTGACCGCGCAACGCCGAGCTCACGGTCGGCTCCACACCAAACCACGCAGCAAAACCCGGCCGCGCTTGGTGCAGCAGCATCCCAAGACCATCCACCGTCTTCAGACCCTGCAGTCGCGCCTGCGCAAGCAACCGCGTCTCAAGCGGCCGGTACACGATGTCGGCCACAACACCCTGCCGCATCGGGTTCAAATCAATCTCCAGCGGCGGCTGTCCCAGCATGCCAAGACTCGTCGTGTTTACAAGCAATTCCGCTGTAGAGAGCAAGGCAGGCAACGCATTCCAAATTCCCGCCGAAACGCGCCCAGCAAAATACGCGGCCACCGCTTGCGCGTTCTCCGCCGTTCGATTGACCAGATGCACCTGAGACGCACCGAGCGATAGCAGCGCGGCAACCACGCCGCGCGCGGCACCACCCGCACCCAAAACAACAACATTTTCTAGGGCAAGCGACCCAACGCCGGCTTCGCGAAGAGATTCCGCAAACCCGAACACATCAGTGTTGCGACCGAGCGCTCTCCCACCTTCGAACACAATCGTGTTGACCGCGCCCGTCGCCTCCGCCGCGTCGTCGCGCGTGTCGACCAAGCCGAAGGCAGCTTCCTTATGCGGCAACGTTACGTTCAATCCGCGGAACCCAAGTTTCGGCAGCGCCTTAAACGCGTCCGCAAACCCATCCGGCGCGACCGCTAGCGGCACGTAGGCGGCATCCAATTTGTGCTCGGCGATCCAATACCCGTGCAACGCCGGCGACAGGCTGTGCCCGATCGGCCAACCCGCAACGCCTGCCAGTTTCGCTGCACCGGAAATCGTCATGCTTTCAACATGCCATGCGTGCGTAGAAAATCGAGGAGCGGCACGAGCGGCAATCCCAGAATGGTGAACGTATCGCCATCGATGCGCGAAAAAAGCTGAATTCCAAGCGCTTCAACATGATACGCACCGACACTCCCCAAGATGTCCTCACCTGCATTCGCAAGGTAGGTCTCCAGAAACTCGTCGGAAAAGTCGCGCATCGTCAGCCGTGCTTCTTGCACACCTCGCCAGACAACCGAACCATCGCGCGCCACCGAGACAGCTGACGACAGCACATGTGAGCGGCCGCGGAGTTGGCGAAGTTGGTTCCGCGCTCCTTCCAGCGTACCGGGCTTCTGAAATATCTCCGCGCCGACGCTCAAGACCTGATCTGACCCAATTACAAAGGCGTCGGCCCGCCGCGCACTCACCTTCACGGCCTTCATTTCAGCTAGGAAATCCGCGACATCCCGTGGCAACGCCTTCTCTGCCGTCAGCGACTCGATCACGGCCGCCTCGTCAACACCCGCAGTTTCGACGCTGAACGCCACGCCAGCCGCGCGCAGAAGCCGCTGGCGTGCCTCGCTACCTGAGGCGAGGACGATGGCGCTCATTCGAGCGGCTGACGCGCACGCGAGTGCAACGCGATCACGGCCGCTGCCGTTTCCTCAATCGACCGGCGCGTCACATCGATGACGGGCCAGCCTTTTTCCCCAAAGAGGCGGCGCGCAAAGGCGACCTCAGCACGCACCGCATCGAGATCGACATAGTCGGTTTCATCCTCTTCATTCAGCGACAAAAGCCGGTTCTTCCGGATCTGTATCAATCGTTCCGGGCTAGCGAGCAACCCAATCACCAGCGGCCGCTTGACGGTAAAGAGCTGGGGCGGAAGCGAGACCCCCAGGACGATCGGCACGTTCGCCGCCTTAATCCCGCGATTGGCGAGATAGATGCAGGTCGGCGTCTTCGACGTCCGGCTGACGCCTACGAGAACGACATCGGCCCGGTCAAGCGTCTCCGTACTCTGCCCGTCATCATGAGCCATTGTAAAATTGAGCGCATCGATGCGCGCAAAGTAACGCGCATCCAATTCATGCTGCGCGCCTGGACGGTGACTAACCTCCGCACCGAGATAGGCACCCAGAAGGTTCATCACCGGATCGATCACTGCAACCGACGGCTGTCCCAGTTCACGGCAGCGAACTTCCAGCGCCTCGCGAAGCTCTTGATTGACCATCGTATGCAATACGAGACCCGGTGCACCTTCGATTTCGGCGAGCGCGCGTTCCAGCTGCTTGCGAGAACGAACCAACGGATACACATGCTCGATCGCATGCCCCATATCGAACTGCGCGCACGCGGCTTTCGCGACGGCATTCAGTGTCTCGCCGGTTGAATCCGACACGAGATGAAGATGGTAGTAGATGCCTGCGCTGCGCTGATTGTGCACGACACGCCTTGAAGATCAGCCTGTGTAAATCGAGCCTGATAAGACCCGGGACAAACCATGGATGCAAGGACCATCCCATTGATCCCGAGACAACCCAGTCCCAAGGCGTATAGATCTCCACGGCAGCGCCTCTCCCAACCATGCTCATCCCAGGCTTTGAATAACTCGACGCGCAAACAACCCATCCACACTGCGTACGATGCGCGCGTCCGCTATATATCTGCGCTTTCGCTCACCTTCCCCAAATGTGGATCAACGTGAGGCCTGGGCATGACCTTGGGGACCGAGCGCACAGGGGCTATTTGTCCCAATTCTCCACACGCCAATCATCTTCCTACATCCTAATAGATCTCTATAAATAAATTGGTAGTTGGTGTTTTTGAACGTGCTCCTTGAACTGGAGATCTGGTGGTTTTGAACTTTCGCGACGTGACCGTGATGTTCGCCGATGCGCCCCCTATGCGCACCCGGGTCGACCACGCATGAGAGTTGCGGTTGTGTTATTTAACTTAGGCGGACCATCGTCGCTCGAAGCGGTCGAACCGTTTCTGTTCAATCTGTTCAACGACCCCGCAATCATTCAAATGGCGCAGCCCATGCGGTGGGCTTTGGCGAAATGGATTGCGCGCCAACGCGGCCCGATCGCACGAGAAATCTACGCGAAAATGGGAGGTGCATCGCCAATCTTAGGCCAAACCTATAGCCAGGCTTCAGCGCTCAAATCGGCGCTCGCAAACGACGACGGCATCAATTTCGAGACCTTCGTCGCGATGCGTTACACAGCCCCTCGTGCCTCCGACGTCGTGGAACAAGTGCGCCGTTTCCGTCCGAACCGCGTGGTTCTTCTGCCGCTCTACCCTCAATTCTCGACCACGACGTCACGTTCGTCGCTGCGCGAGTGGCACAGGCTTGCACGCGACATCAAAGCTCCCGTGGCGACTGTCTGTTGCTACCCGCAAGACCCGGGCTTCATCGCTGCGCAGGCCGACCTCATCGCCGAAAGCATCGCGGCGCTTGCACCGAACGTGCGGTTCCGCTTGTTGTTCTCCGCGCATGGCCTTCCCGAACGGATCGTAACCGGCGGCGATCCCTACCAAGCTCAAGTCGAGCAAACGGCGAAAGCGCTGGCCGACAAGCTTGCGCGCCCACAGCTCGACTGGCGCGTCTGCTACCAAAGCCGCGTCGGCTCGCTGAAATGGATCGGGCCCGCAACTGATGACGAGATCAAGCGGGCAGGGGCCGAAGGGCTTGCGATCGTGATTGCACCGATCGCCTTCGTGTCGGAACATTCCGAAACGCTGGTCGAACTCGATATCGATTACGCCAAGCTCGCTGCCGAGAGTGGCGTGATGAGCTACACCCGCGTGCCGTCGGTCGGAACCCACCCAAGCTTCATCGAAGGCCTGGCTAAGATCGTGAAGGAAGCAATGGACCGTGACGGCGTCAGGCCGGCAGGCGGTGCGCGTGTTTGTCCTAAACCGTGCCGGCAATGTCCGCTTGAGAGGAAAGCCGCATGAACGAAATGCTCATGCCCTACTATTTGTGGCTCAAGGCGTTTCACATCATGGCCGTGATCGCATGGATGGCGGGCATGCTCTATCTCCCGCGCCTCTTCGTCTACCACTGCCAAACGACACCGGGCACGGCAGAGTACGACCGGTTCGTCGTGATGGAACGCAAGCTCATGCGCGTCATCATCAACCCGTCGATGGGCGCGGTATGGATCTTAGGGTTGCTTCTCGCAACCGCGCTTGACGTTTGGAACCAGCCTTGGTTTCAGATGAAGGTCTCACTCGTTATCGGCTTGTCGGCCGTGCATGGGGCACTTTCACGCTTTCGGCGCGATTTCGAGCAAGTCAAAAACGCCCGCTCCGAACGCTTCTACAGGATCATAAATGAGGTGCCGGCCGTCCTGATGGCCGCCATTGTTATCCTCGTCGTTGTGAAACCCTTCTGACCGCTAAAGCCCGGTTTCACGCCGAAAATTAAAGTCAGGACATCCCCTTCTCAGCACCTGCGGGGTGGGCTACATAATAGGCCACCTTACGAAAACGTCCGGAAATTGTCCGCCAACGGGGCCATCGCATCGCGCGCGAGCGCGACGTAACTGACAAGGCCAGCGACGGACCGGCTCTCCAAACACAGCGCCGAGCAGCTTCCGGACGACCAATATCTCCCCTTCGAAGGCATCGGCTTTTGACACCGCCCGATGACCGATTCTCCCACCACCGCCTTTCTAAATTTCATCAGAGAGTAAGTTCCAATGTCGCTTCAAGAAGTGATGAAGCTCCAAGACCTAAAAAACAAAACGCCTGCCGCGCTTCTCGAGCTCGCTGAAGAGCTGAAGATCGAGAATGCATCCGCGATGCGCAAACAAGACATGATGTTTGCGATCCTCAAGCAGCTCGCCGAGCAAGAAGTCGAAATCACCGGCTCCGGTGTCGTCGAAGTTCTTCCCGATGGCTTCGGGTTCCTCCGCGCGCCTGAGTCGAACTATCTGCCGGGCCCCGACGACATCTATGTCAGCCCGACCCAGATTCGCCGCTTCGCACTGCGCACGGGCGATACGGTCGACGGTCCGATCCGCGGGCCTAAGGACGGCGAACGTTATTTCGCGCTTCTCAAAGTGACCTCGATCAATTTCGAGGACCCGGAGAAGCAGAAGCACAAAGTCCATTTCGACAACTTGACGCCGCTCTACCCCGACAAGCGCCTCAAGATGGAAATCGCCGACCCGACGGTCAAGGACCGTTCGGCCCGTGTGATCGACATCGTAGCGCCTTTGGGCAAAGGCCAGCGCGCGCTGATCGTGTCGCCGCCGCGCACGGGTAAGACCGTACTGCTGCAGAACATTGCGAAATCGGTCGCAGCCAACCATCCCGAATGCTTCCTGATTGTTCTTCTGATCGACGAGCGTCCGGAAGAAGTCACCGACATGCAACGCACCGTGAAAGGCGAGGTCATCTCCTCAACCTTCGACGAACCGGCGTCGCGCCACGTCCAAGTCGCCGAAATGGTAATCGAGAAGGCAAAGCGCCTCGTCGAACACAAGCGCGACGTTGTGATCCTGCTCGACTCGATTACGCGCCTCGGCCGTGCCTACAACACCGTTGTCCCGTCATCGGGCAAGGTGTTGACCGGCGGTGTCGACGCGAACGCATTGCAGCGTCCAAAGCGCTTCTTCGGTGCCGCGCGCAACATCGAAGAAGGCGGTTCGCTAACCATCATAGCGACCGGCTTGATCGACACCGGCAGCCGCATGGACGAAGTTATTTTCGAAGAGTTCAAGGGCACCGGTAACTCGGAAATCGTTCTCGACCGTAAGGTCGCAGACAAGCGCGTCTTCCCGGCGATGGACATCTTGAAGTCCGGCACCCGCAAGGAAGAGCTGCTGACGGAAAAGGCTACGTTGCAGAAGATGTACGTGCTGCGCCGTATTCTGAACCCGATGGGCGCGACTGATGCGATCGAATTCCTGCTCGACAAGCTGAAGAGCACGAAGCAAAATTCGGACTTCTTCGACGCAATGAACACCTAAAAAGCTCAAAAGGCCTGGACCTACCGTCCGGGCCTTTTCTCCGTTAGGCTTAGAGCTTGGGAAAGGGCTAAAGCCAACTGGGAACCCCATGCGCGCGCATTCATTTCTCGCTGCTGTCGTCTCGCTGATCCTTCCAATCGCAGCCCACGCTGAAGGCATCTCGCAAGAGCGCCAATCCTATCTCGAAGGCGTGTGGAGCGGCGTTCCGACCGAGGTCAGCGCAAACAAGCTATGCTCGACGACGGAGCCGCCGGCCGAGGCCACGACGCTCGCGATCGAGTTCATGCGCTCGGGCGGTGTGGCGTTCGTCGATGACGGCACCGAAGCTGCGGGCCGCGGACCGATCGTTTCGGCCAGTGAGACGAATGGCGTCGTCTCGCTCACGATTGGCAACGAGGCCTGGCGCTTCCGCCCCGAAACGAAGGACGTCATGTACCGCGTGCGCTCGTCCGCTTCGCTCGGCGGCGATGTCGACACGATGGTGTTCAAGCGTTGCAAACCCGCCGCCGACCGCGCGGCGATTGCGTTGGACGACGGTGCGCTCAAATTCCTCGCGGCCGACCTCCCCGGCGACGAAGCGTTCTTCATCGATGAGCGCCACGCCGCCAAGACAGGCGATCGTTGTGCGGTGCAAGAAACGCAGTACTTGTTCTTCGTCCTGATTGGACCCGCCGAGTTTCGCCTCAGCCGCTGGAACAGTTTTGCAATTGCCGACAAGCTCGCCGTAAAGACCCCGGTAAAACTGCCGCTCGATTCCGTGTCCGATTGGCGCATCGAAAACGCGCGTGCCGACGGCAAGAAATTCGTCATCCGCATGCACGACTACGACAACGCGAAAGCGGCGCCCGAAACGATTCATGTCGAGACAAAGCCCGACGGCATTGCCATACCCGAATGGCACCGCACGTACGTCCGCTGCAAAGGCTTCCAGTCCCGCAGCTGAACCCATCCAAGTGGAGTTAGCGATGTCACATCTCCACACGACACTCGTGGCCCTTTCCGCATTGAGCTTGACGATTGCCTGCGCCCAGAGCGATCCGGCCGCGCCGCGCACAGTGCAAACGAGCGCCGGCGCTCTCGCCGTCGAGGAAGTTGCCACTGGCCTCGACCATCCATGGGGCTTGGCCTTCTTGCCCGATGGCCAGCTGCTGGTGACAGAGCGCGCGGGGCGGCTTCGCATTCTTGGCACGGACAAGAAATTGTCGGCGCCGCTTACAGGCGTGCCGGCGGTGCAAGCAACCGGGCAGGGCGGTCTGCTCGATGTCGCGCTCGACCCCGCGTTCAAAACGAACAAGACGATTTACCTCTCTTTCGCCGAACCGGGCGAAGGCGGCACCTCTACGGCACTCGCACGCGCAACGCTCGGCCAGGGCAAGCTTGAGAACGTGAAGTTGATCTTCCGCCAACTACCGAAGGTCACCGGCAACGGCCATTTTGGCGGACGCATCGCCATCGCGCGCGAGGGCCATCTGTTCCTGACTACCGGCGAGCGGCAGAAGTTCGAACCCGCGCAAGATCTGAAAAGCCATCTCGGCAAAGTCATCCGGATCAACCGTGACGGCACCGTCCCGCCGGACAACCCCTTCGTCGGCCGCGCTGACGCGAAGCCCGAGATTTGGTCCTACGGCCATCGTAACGTTCAAGGTGCCGCGATAGACCCTGTCACCGGCGCACTTTGGACGATCGAGTTCGGTCCCGCCGGTGGCGACGAATTGAACCGGCCTGAAGCGGGCAAGAACTACGGCTGGCCGCTTGTAAGCTGGGGCAACCACTATGACGGCCGCCCAATCGCCAAACCGTCAACCCGCCCGGACCTCACCGACGCGGTCAAATATTGGAACCCCTCGATCAACCCCTCCGGTATGATTTTCTACACCGGTGCGATGTTCCCGACCTGGAAAAACAATTTGCTGATCGCAGGTTTAGGACCCCTCGGCATCGTCCGGTTGACGATTGAAAGCGGCAAGGTCACGGGCGAAGAGCGCATCGAACTCGGCGACCGCATCCGTGACGTGGACCAAGCGCCAGACGGTTCGATCTACGTCACAACCGATGAAGGTGACGGGCGCATCTGGCGCCTTCACAAGTAGCTCAGCGCGCGGTCATCCCGCCGTCGACGACGACCTCGGACCCCGTCATGAACGAAGCGTCGTCCGACGCCAAAAACACGACCGCGCTCGCAATGTCGGCCGGCACGCCCAGCCGCCCAAGCGGATGCAGCGCAATCGCATTGGCGCGCACTTCGTTGGCGCCACCGCCGCCCACCGCCACCAGATCGTCGAGCACCTGTTGCCCCATTTTCGTTTCAATGACGCCGGGATGGATCGAATTCACGCGGATCTTCAACCCCAACTGCGCGCATTCAAGTGCCGCCCCTTTTGTCATCAATCGGACCGCACCCTTCGACGCATTGTAGGGCACCGCAAACGCAGCGCCGGTGAGCCCCGCGACCGACGACACGTTTATGATCGATCCGCCCCCGGCCCATTGCCCGCCACGTTTACCAATCGCGCCCATCGCTGTTTTCATGCCGAGGAACACGCTCTCGACGTTGATCGCCTGCATGTTGCGAAACTCTTCGATGGTCGTCATCGCCATGGGCTTCAAGAAAAAGATGCCCGCGTTGTTGAGCAGAATATCGAGCCCGCCGAACCGCCGCTCGGCCTCGGCTACGACGGCCTGCCACTGAACCTCGTCGCGGACGTCGTGATGCATATAGCCCGAGCGCGCACCCTTGGATGCAATGGTAGCAGCCGTCGCCTCGCCGTCTGCGTCGAGCACGTCGGTGATGAGGACCGCGGCACCCTCCGCAGCGAGGGCCGCAGCCGACGAAGCCCCAAGCCCGCGCGCTCCGCCGGTCACCAGTGCGACGCGTCCTTGAAGTTTCCCGGCCATATTTCGATCCTCCACGTGTTTTACGAGTGTGCGCGCCTTTTCCGCGGCGCGTCAAACAACGCGATTTGACGCCACCCGAAAGTCAGGTCACGCTCAATCCAATGTGAAATTTGGAGACCTACGGCAATGGACGGAAAATCGCACGACCAAGCGAAGTACCACGCCATGATCGACAGCACCGCCGAGGACTGGGCGATTATCGTAAAGGCCGCGGCGCCGTTTCAAAAAGATTTGCCGAACCGCATTATCGCTCACTTGAATCTTCTCAAAGGCGACTGCGGCGGCTACGCGGTCGACCGCCTTGAACACTCTTTGCAAACCGCAACCCGCGCACACCAAGCAGGGCGGGACGAAGAGTACGTTGTCTGTGCGCTCGTACACGATATTGGCGACACGTTAGGCCCAGCCAATCACGCCGACATCGCCGCCGCGATGGTGAAGCCATACGTGTCGGAGCAAAATCACTGGATCGTCGAGAAGCACGCGATGTTCCAGGGCTATTACTTCTTCCATCACTTAGGTCTCGATCGCGACATGCGCGACCAGTTCCGCGGCCACCCAAACTTCGAACCCTGCGCGCAGTTCTGTCATCTCTACGATCAGAACTCGTTCGACCCAGCCTTCAAGTCGATGCCGCTCGACGCCTTCGTGCCGATGATCAACCGCGTCTTCGCACGCCCGAAGAACTCGATCTATCTCCGCAAGGACAAAGCCGCCGCCGCCGAATAGCGACGCAGCAGCTCGGCAGTTAACTTGTGATGTTGAGGCTGACGGTGCTGAGGGCCAGTACCAGCAGCACGGCAAGCCGAAGCGCGTGGTGTCCGAAGGACATCAACGGGAGCTTGGGATAGGTGGCAAGCGTCGCGTACGCCAATCCTATCGTTGCGGGTGTCATGTCGTCTCTCCACTCAAAAAGCAGGGGCGGTGCTGTCACCGCGAGCCAGTTCCTGATACCGTCAGTCTATATGTCTAAATAGACAGAGAGCCTGACGATGGGAAGTGACGGCCGACACAACGGACAGCCGAACCGGCAGACCTTCGGCTCACTTTTTCGAGAGCCCTATCAGACCTATCTGCAGTGGCTCTACGGCCGCCTGAAGGAAGAGGGCTTCCCGGATATACGCGCGGCGCATAGCACTGTGGTTAGGCGCATGTCCGCTGAAGGTATCCGCGTCACCGACCTCGCCGACCGCGCCGGCATGACGAAGCAGAGCATGGCCTACCTCGTCGAAGATCTGATCGGCTTGGGTTACGTGACCACCGCGCCCGACCCGACCGACGGTCGGGCGAAGCTCGTCGTGCCGACAGCGAAGGGTGAAAGCCTACTCGCCGCGTCCCGTAGGTTGGGTGATCTCTACGAACGGCACGTCGCCAAACTTCTGGGCGCCAACGACGCGAAGAAGCTGCGCACCTTGCTCGAAGAGTTGAATCACAAGCTGGCGGGAAGTCCCTCGCCCTAGCCCGGAATCAGCACCAACGATCCCGTCGTCTGCCGGCTCTCGAGTGCGCGATGCGCGTCGGCCGCCTGTGCAAGCGGAAAGCGCTTCGGCTCGTTGCGGCGAACAACGCCGCGCGCGATCACGTCGAAGAGTTCGCCAGCCCCCGTGTCGAGCTCTTCGGGCGTGGTCACATAGTTCATCAGCGTAGGTCTCGTGAAGTAGAGCGACCCCTTCTGCGCGAGCAACGCGCCGTCGAACGGCGGCACCGGGCCGCTGGCGTTTCCGAAGCTGACGAAGAGGCCGAGCGGCGCCAGCGAGTCGAGCGTCGCCATGAACGTGTCGCGCCCGACGGAATCGTAAGCGACCGGCACGCCCTTGCCGCCGGTGATCTCGCGCACCCGCGCCGCGATGTTTTCGCGCGAAGAGACGATCACATGATGGCAGCCAAGCCGCTTTGCCAGCTCGACCTTGTTGTCGTTGCCGACCGTGCCGATCACGGTCGCGCCGAGCGAGCGGGCCCACTGCACGGCGATCATGCCGACACCCCCCGCGGCTGCGTGGAACAGGATCGTGTCACCTGCCTTCACCTTGTAGGTCCGACGCAGCAGGAAGTGCGCGGTGAGCCCCTTGAGCAGGATCGCAGCCGCGATGTCGTCGCTAACGCCCTCCGGAATTTTCACGGCCCGGTTCGCAACCACGTTGTGCGCTTCGCTATAGGCGCCGATCGGGCCCGACGCGTAAGCGATGCGATCGCCTTCGCGAAAGCGGGTGACGCCGGAACCGACACTCTCCACGACGCCTGCCGCCTCAAGCCCGAGGCCGGAGGGCAGGGGCACTTTGTAGAGCCCGCTGCGGTGGTAGATGTCGATGAAATTGACGCCAATCGCGGTATGCCGGACGCGAACCTCGCCCTCGCCTGGCGGCTTCACAGCGACGTCTTGAAACGACAGAACGTCGGCACCGCCGACGCGCTCAAACCTGATCGCGTTCGTCATCGAAATCCTCGGTCAAAAATGGCGCAGCAGCCCTTTCGAACCGCAGCGCTCAACAATCCTAAGCGAACCTCTGTGCCGCCGGCCCGTCGCTCACGACACGCAACTTGAGCACCGACTCCAACTGCACCGGATCCGTGATCGGTGCAGAGCATGTTTCGCCCGCACAGAAATAGACCGTCGCCCGGTTGTTGACCTGCCCCTTGCCGTGCGCCGGATGGCTCGCCCGAAGCGCCTCGCCCGGAGCCACGACGGTGATGATCTTGTTCGGCGCGCTCAGGCGGCGGAACACGTCGCGGAACGCGTTGACGCCGGCTTCGTTGCGCTGCCCGACGATCACAATCTGCTGCGCACGCAAGATGAGGTCGAAGCCGTTGTAGAGCGTCGCCGCCGACACGATTTGTCGCCGCGCATCGTCGCCGAACGCTTGCGCAATAACGCTGAAGCGTTCCGCGTGATCGACGTCGCCGGTGATCGCGTTCAGCCGCACGAGCACGTGCACCATCGTGCCGTTGACCGACGGCGTCGCGCCGTCCATCGCAGTCCTCACCCGAACGATCAGCGCCTCGCCGTCGGACGGCGTCAGCGAGTAGCCGCCGATATCGGAGCGCCAGAATTTTTCGTTGAGCGTCTTCGTCCAGAGCAGCGCCTTTTCCAAGTACGGCTGATGGCCCGTGATCTCGTAAAGCGCCAGCGCCGCGCGTGCCATGTTCGCGTAATCGTCTGCGATACCGGACGTCCCCGTTTTGCCGGCGCGCCAGCTATGCGAAAGCGTGTCGTCCTTGCCCATGGTGTCGGCGACGAACCAGAACGCCTTCACCGCTGCGGCTTGCCAGTCCGCGCGGCTGAACGCATCCGAGGCCTGCGTAAGGGCGTGGATCATGAGCCCATTCCAGTCGGCGAGCACTTTGTCGTCGCGAGCGGGCTTCACCCGCTTCTCGCGCGCGAGGAACAGCTTCTCGCGCAGCGCATTCAGCTTGCCCTCTTGCACGGCCGGTAGCGGCACCGGCGTGCGCAGACGGTGCAAGATATTCTTGCCCTCCCAGTTGCCGCCGGCGCGCACGTCGTAGACCTGACGAAACAGCTCCGCATCCTTGCCGAGCAGATCGTCGATCTCGGTTTCGCTCCAGACGTAGAACGCACCCTCCTCGCCCTCGGAGTCGGCGTCGATCGACGATGCGAACCCGCCGCCGTCTGTCAGCATCTCGCGCAGCACCCAACCGACGGTTTCTTCGACCCGGGTGCGAAGAGTCTGATTGCGATTCTGCAGCCAGACCATCGTCAGGATGTCGATCATCTGCGCGTTGTCGTAGAGCATCTTCTCGAAGTGCGGCACGAACCAGCGCTCGTCGACCGAGTAGCGTGCGAACCCGCCTCCCAAGTGATCGTAGATGCCGCCTTGGCACATCGTGATCAGCGTCATGTCGACCGCATGCTGGAACTGCGGCATCGACGTGTTCAGATAGCCGCGCCACAACAGTTCGATCGCAGGCACGTTCGGGAATTTCGGCGCACCCATCAATCCGCCGTGGAACACGTCGAATTGCTGACACAGCCGCTTCATCGCGAGCTCAAGCGTGGTCGGGTCAAGCTGCTGCCCACCACGGTTCGCCTCGAACAATTGGGTCAGTCCCGTGCGCAGCGTCGTCGTGTTCTTCGTGACCTGCTCGCCGTTCTCCCGGTAGAGCCGCGCGACTTCGCGCAGCACATCCGGGAACGCGGGCTTGCCGAACTTCGGTTCCGGCGGAAAGTACGTACCGCCACCGAACGGCTCGCCCTGCGGCGTCAAAAAGATCGTAAGCGGCCAGCCGCCCTGTTCGCCCATCATGTTGAGCGCGGTCTGATAGATCGCGTCGATGTCGGGACGCTCCTCGCGGTCGACTTTGATGTTGACGAAGAGGTCGTTCATCACCGCCGCGGTGGCTTCGTTTTCGAAGCTCTCGTGCGCCATCACATGGCACCAGTGACAAGCCGCGTAGCCGACCGAAAGCAGGATCGGTTTGTTCGCAGCGCGCGCCTCCTCCAGCGCCTCCGGTCCCCATTGCCGCCACGCGACCGGGTTGTCCTTGTGTTGAAGCAAATAAGGGCTCGTCGATTGGGCGAGCATATTCATGGGCGAAAGGCTCCCTTAGGGGCGTCTGGAGATCACGAAAGCAGGTGCTGCACCCAGCCGTTTCCCGCGCTAAGGTCGATGACGCGACAACATCAAGCGGAAGGCTGAGCGGGGCGATGAAAATCACAATTGAGGTCGATTGTACACCTGCAGAAGCGCGGGCCTACATGGGCCTGCCGGACGTCGAACCCCTGCAGGCCGAAGTGATGGGCGAGGTCCAACGCCGGGTCATGCAGGCGCTCTCCATGACCGACCCCCAACAGCTGCTGAAGAACTGGGTGCCGTGGAGCGCCCAAGGCATGGAGACCTTCCAAAACTTCATGCGTGCCGCGACCGGCGGCAGCAGTGCGCGCGGTGGCAAAGACGAAGAACCACCGCCCCACCGCCCGAAGCCTCGCGCCTGATCACCCATGGAACGCCGCAGTACGATCTTCGCCCTGTCCTCGGCGAAGGGCCGCGCCGGCATTTGCGTGTTTCGGGTATCCGGGCCGGCCAGCCGGGCTGCGGTGGAAGCGCTGACGGGCGCACCGGTACCACCGGCCCGGCAAGCGGCCCTGCGTGATGTGCGCTTGCATGACGGCATGCTGATCGATCGCGGCCTCGTGCTCTGGTTCGAGGGTCCGCACAGTTTCACCGGCGAAGACGTAGCCGAGTTTCACCTGCACGGCGGCCCCGCCGTAATCGGTGCGCTCATCCGCCGCCTAAGCGAACTCCCCGGCATGCGTCCGGCAGAGGCCGGCGAGTTCACACGCCGCGCCTTCATCGCTGGCAAACTCGACCTAACCGAGGCCGAAGGCTTGGCCGATCTGATCAACGCTGAGACCGAGCAGCAGCGTCGCCTGGCCCTACGCCAACTCCAAGGCGGACTGAAGGAGCAGTACGAGCGCTGGCGGGGCGCGCTCCTCAGAGCGCTCGCCCATATCGAAGCCACGATCGACTTCGTCGACGAAGATCTCCCTGACGACCTAGCGAAAAGCGTCGGGCCGCGCGTCACCAAGCTCCGCGCCGAGATCGACGCCCACCTCGCTGATGATCGCCGGGGTGAGATCGTCCGGGACGGCTTCACCGTCGTCATCCTGGGCGCTCCGAACGTCGGCAAGTCGTCGCTTCTGAACGCGCTGGCGAGGCGCGACGTTGCGATCGTTTCCTCCGTACCCGGAACGACGCGTGACACCATCGAGGTCGATCTCGACCTCGGCGGCTACGCCGTCACGCTGATCGATACCGCAGGACTCAGGGACACAACGGACGAGATAGAGAGCGAAGGCATCAAACGTGCGCGCGCGAAAGCTCAGCACGCGGACGTTCGCCTCGGCGTCATTGATGCGGCTGCGTCTCCAATTGATTCACGTGTGTCGCGTGAGCTCTCCGAAGGTGATGCGGTCGTACTCAACAAATGCGATGCGGCGAACGCCGGCCGGCAAACGGTGGCGGCCCCGCTGCATCAAATGCGCATCTCCGCGAAGACCGGCGCGGGCATCAACGAATTGCTCGCATGGCTCGAGGCGCAAGTCATCGCGCGCGCTGGTGGCTCGGAGTCGATGCCGATGACGCGAGCTCGTCATCGCGAAGCACTCGTTGATGCAAGAGCCGCACTCGCGCGTTTCGACAAAGCTCAGGCTCTCGACATCGCCGCCGAGGATCTTCGCATCGCCGCTCGCGCACTTGGCCGCATCACCGGACGCGTCGATGTCGAAGACTTGTTGGACGTGATCTTTCGCGAGTTCTGCATCGGTAAATAGACCGCTGAGACTCGTTAAGACTCACATGAAACGGATTCACATGAGACACACGCTCCGTGTGCTGAGCTTTGACTCAAGCGCTCGTCCTGCTGTATCGCCTGCGCCCCATGAGCGAGCGTTTCGATGTCATCGTTATCGGCGGCGGCCACGCCGGCTGTGAGGCCGCGACCGCAGCCGCCCGCTCGGGTGCGAAGACGGCACTGGTCACGCATAAGATCGAGACGATCGGGGAGATGTCCTGCAACCCGGCCTTCGGCGGCCTGGGCAAAGGCCACCTGGTCCGCGAGATCGATGCGCTCGACGGCGTCATGGGGCGTATGGCGGATGCCGCCGGCATCCAGTTTCGCCTTCTGAACCGATCCAAAGGTCCCGCAGTGCGCGGCCCGCGCGCCCAGGCCGATCGCAAGCTCTATCGCCGCCACATGCAGGCCGAGCTGGCGGCCTACCCGAACCTGACCCTGATCGCCGCCGAGGCCGACGACCTGATCGTCGAGAACGGTCATACGGCGGGGATCGTTACGCGCGAGGGCCGCCGGTATGCAGCGGGCGCCGTTGTGCTGACGACCGGCACGTTCCTCCGCGGCTTGATCCATATGGGGGAGCGCAAGATCCCCGCAGGCCGCGTGGGCGAAGCCCCGGCGCTCGGCCTATCCAAGACCCTCGAAGCCGTCGGTCTGATCCTCGGCCGGCTGAAGACCGGGACGCCGCCCCGCCTCGACGGCCGTACGATCGACTGGGTTTCGCTCGAGATGCAGGCCGGCGACGACCCGCCAGTGCCATTTTCGTTCCTGACCCACGCCGTCGAGAACCGTCAGGTCGACTGCGGTATCACCCGCACGACCCCGGCGACCCACGCGATCATCAAAGCAAACCTGCATCGGGCACCGATGTACTCGGGCCAAATCGAAGGCACCGGCCCGCGCTATTGCCCATCGATCGAAGACAAGGTCGTCCGCTTCGGGCAGCGCGAGAACCATCAGATCTTCCTGGAGCCGGAAGGCCTCGACGACGACACGGTTTATCCAAACGGTATCTCGACCTCGCTCCCCGAAGACGTTCAGCGCGACTTGCTGGCGACGATCCCTGGTCTCGAGCGCGTTACCATGGTCCGTCCCGGTTACGCGATTGAATACGACTACGTCGACCCGCGCGAACTCCAAGCGACGCTAGAATTGAAGAAGCTCCCACGCCTGTTTCTCGCAGGTCAAATCAATGGCACGACCGGCTACGAAGAAGCCGGCGCTCAGGGATTGGTGGCGGGCCTCAACGCCGCGCAGATCGCCGGCGGCGGGCAGGGCACCACGTTCGATCGTGCTTCAAGCTATCTCGGCGTCATGATCGATGATCTGGTGACCCGCGGCGTGACCGAGCCCTACCGTATGTTCACATCGCGCGCCGAGTATCGGCTAACACTCCGCGCCGACAACGCCGACCAGCGGCTGACGCCCATGGGCATCTCGATGGGTTGCGTGAGCAACGTGCGCAGCGCTGCGTTTGCGGTGAAGATCTCCACGCTCGACGCAGCACGCGACCAGCTTTGTGCACTCAATATCACGCCGGCCGCAGCCAAGCGCGCTGGCATCGCGCTGAACCAAGACGGCCAACGTCGCTCCGCGCTCGACCTTATCGCGCATCCGCAAGCGGGCAGGGCGGAGGTTTTGAAACTCTGGCCTGAGCTCGGCGCGATCGCGCCTGCAGTCCTCGACCAGCTCGAAGCTGATTCGCTCTACAGCGGCTACCTCGATCGCCAGACCGCCGACATCGCAGCCTTCCGCCGGGACGAATCACTGACCCTGCCGGACGACCTCGACTACGCCGATGTGGCCGGGCTCTCGACGGAGGCTGCCCAAAAACTCATTCGCATCCGGCCCGCGACGCTGGGGCAGGCGAGCCGCATCGAAGGGGTCACTCCGGCGGCTCTTACGGCGCTGCTGCTGAAGATCAAGTCCCGCGCCAGGCAGGTCGCGTGAACGCGCCCACGTCCGCCTACGGGCCGCTTGACTTCAATAACGAGACGCGAGTCACACGTGAAACGCTGAGTCGTTTGTCCACATATGTGGATCTGCTCGTCGAGTGGAACGAGCGCGTGAACCTCGTTGCCCCGTCGACAATCCCGGACGTCTGGCGCCGCCACGTGCTCGATTCTGCTCAGCTGGCACCCCTGATTCCGCCTGAGGCGAAGTCTATAGTTGATCTTGGCAGCGGGGCCGGTTTCCCCGGTCTGGTGCTCGCGATCATGCTGGCGGACCGGCCCGGGCTGCGGGTTCACCTGGTCGAATCGACCCAAAAGAAGTGCCGATTCTTGGAGGCCGTTATTGCCGCGACAGGCGCCCCGGCCGAGGTCCATGCGACCCGAGCGGAGGACCTGAAGGGCCTCAAGGCTGATGTGGTGACTGCCCGGGCGGTGGCGCCGCTCGATCGCCTGTTACCCCTGGCCCACCCCTTCTTCCGGCCTGGCACAATCGCCCTGTTTCTCAAGGGGAGATCGCTCAACGACGAATTGACCCTTGCAACCAAATCCTGGAGACTTGCCGCAACCCCCATCCCGAGCCGCTCTGACCCCTCGGGATTCGTAGTGCGAGTCACAGGATTGACCCCTTGGCGCAGCTCCCCGAAACCGTCCTAGAGCCGCGTCGCGCGCGGCACGAAAAGACGCGTGTCATCGTCATCGCGAACCAGAAGGGCGGCGTTGGCAAAACCACGACGGCGATCAACCTGGGTACTGCGCTGGCCGCCGTCGGCAAACAGGTTCTGGTCATCGACGCCGACCCGCAAGGCAACGCGTCCACGGGCCTCGGCATCTCGAAACATCAGCGCGGTGTATCGATCTACGAAGTGCTCATCGGCCACGCCCCGCTTCACGAAGCGATCGTGCCGACGCAGATCCCTGGTCTGCATGTGATCCCCGCGACGTCTGAACTTGCCGGTGCCGAGATGGAACTTGTCGGCGTGCCGCGCCGCTCGTTTCGCCTGCGCGATTCGCTCGACACGTACATGCATAAATTTGCCGACACTGGCGACAAGTCGGAATCGACGGCAGTCTCGACCGACGTCACAAAGCTCACGCACTACGACTACATCCTGATCGACTGCCCACCGTCGCTGAACCTGCTCACCATCAACGCGATGACGGCCGCGAGCGGACTGCTCGTCCCGCTGCAATGCGAATTCTTCGCGCTTGAGGGTTTAAGTCAGCTGTTACGTACCATTGATCTGGTAAGAGGCAGTTTGAATCCGGCGCTCGAAATCCAGGGCGTCGTTCTCACTATGTTCGACAAGCGAAACAACCTCTCCGAACAGGTCGCCGAGGACGTTCGTAAACACCTTGGTGAGAAAGTTTACCAAACGATAATACCTCGTAACGTACGCATCTCAGAGGCACCGAGTCACGGTCTGCCGGCCCTGCTCTATGACCTCAAGAGCGCGGGCAGCCAGGCCTACATCAAGCTCGCAGGCGAACTCATTCAACGCGAAAAGTCCCGTAAGGCAGCATGACACCGGTCAAAAAATTTGCAGGCCTTGGGCGCGGTCTTTCCGCCCTCCTGGGGGAAGTGGAATCAGAGGTGTTGGCCGCAAGCGCCAGTGCCGAGGTGAAGCCAGCTACGGGCCAACCCACGGTCCCCGGTGCACCGGCGGAGGCGCGCGCCCCGCGCACGTTGCCGATCGCCCTGCTGCGCCCGAACCCGTTCCAGCCACGCGACCACTTCGATCCCGAACAACTCGAAGAGCTCGCAGCCTCGATTCGCGACAAGGGCATCATCCAGCCGATCATCGTCCGACCCGTGCCAGGCCAAACCGACGAGTACCAAATCGTCGCCGGCGAACGCCGCTGGCGCGCCGCGCAGAAGGCCCGCCTGCACGAGGTGCCGGTCGTCATCAGGGCGTTCACCGACGCGGAGGCGCTTGAAGTCGCGCTCATCGAAAACATTCAGCGCGCCGACCTGAATGCAATCGAAGAAGCGCGCGGCTATCGCCAGCTGATCGAGAAGTTCAACTACACCCAAGAAGCGCTCGGCCAAGTCATCGGTCGCAGCCGCAGCCACATCGCAAACACGCTGCGCCTGCTGCAACTCCCGCAGACGGTTCAAGACTACATCTACGGCGGCAAACTTTCCGCCGGCCACGCCCGCACGCTGGTCGGTCAGCCCGATCCCGAAGCGATGGCGAAGGAGTTGATCGAAGGCCGCCTAAACGTGCGCGACGCCGAAGAACGCGGACGCAAAGCGAAGGGCAAAAAGAAGCGCACGATCGGTAAGGACGCCGACACGCGTGCGCTCGAACAATCGATGACGACTCAGCTGGGGCTCAGCGTCTCGATCGGCCACAAGGGCGACAAAGGCGGCGAGCTTCGGATCGCTTACAAGACGCTCGAACAGCTCGACGATCTCTGCCGCAAGCTCGGCGGCTCGACCTAGCTTCGAGCCGAACAGCTCAAAAACAATAGGTAAATCAGCCGTTTACCCAGGGGCTATGTTGCGCTTGCAAATATCATAACGCTGCTTATCTTAAGCGGGCACTTTATGAGCTTGCTTATGCCCGACAGCTACGACCGCGAAATCCTCTACCTCCTGAACGACGTTGCCCGACTGATGAAAACGCGCGCCGACCAGCGCGCGCGCCTGAACGGCATGACACGAGCGCAATGGGTGATTCTTGCCCGCCTTGAGCGCCACCCGGGTCTCACGCAAAACGACATCGCCGCGATCGTCGAAGTCGAACCGATCACGGTCGCCCGCCTCGTCGACCGTCTGGAAACACATGGGCTGCTTGAGCGCCGCGCCGATCCAAAGGATCGCCGAGTTTGGCGGCTTCATCTGACACCCGCGGCCGAACCAGTGCTGCGCGACATTCATCGACACAAACGCGAACTACGCGACGAGATCACCGAAGGTGTCGATCCCGCGCTGATCGACAAAGTGATCGAAGGCCTTTTGAAAATGAAAGCGAACCTTACCGATGGACGTACGAGTCTCAGAGCGGTTTGAACGGCCCATCGCCGCGCCAACCGAAGAAATCGCCAGCAGGAGCTGGGCACAAATTGTCGCCGAATTCGTCACCCGAATTCGCGGCATCGCAAGGCAAACGCTGACGACGATCCGCGAGCGCAACCTGACGCGACCGATCCTCATGATCGGCGTGCCGGCGATTGTGCTGCTTGCCTTCGCCTATACCTATCTGACGGGCGGCCGCTACGTGTCGACCGACGACGCCTATGTGCGCGCCGCCAAGCTGATGGTGTCCGCCGAAGTCTCCGGCATCGTCAGCGAAGTCGCCGTGCACGAAGGCCAGACTGTGAAGAAGGGCGATGTGCTCTTCAAACTCGACCCGCGCCCGTTCCAGATCGCGCTCGAAAACGCGAAGGCGAACCTGGCGAATACCCAACTGGCCGTCGACGCGATGAAGCAGGACTATCGCCGGATGTTGGGCGACATTGATGCCCAGCGCGCACAGGTGAATCTGGCGCAGTCGAACCTGAACCGCGTCGCTCCGCTCTTGAAAACGAAATTCGTCTCGCAAGCGGCCTACGACCAGTCGCGCTTCGCACTCAGCGCCGAACAGCAAAAGCTAGTGTCGCTTGAACAGCAGGCGAAGGCGCAACTGGCCAAACTCTCCGGCAACCCCGACCTCGACGCCGCGACGCACCCGCAATATCTGCAGGCCAAAGCGCAGGTCGATGAGGCCCAGCGTCAGCTCGACAACACGATCGTTCGCGCGCCCTTCGATGGCATCGCAACCCAGACGTCGGGCATGCAGCCCGGCGTCTATGTCGTCTCCTCCATGGCCGCCTTCAGCAACACGGCGGCCGTCGGCCTCGTTTCGACCGACAATGTCTGGGTCGACGCGAACATGAAGGAAACCGACCTCACTTATGTGAAGCCGGGCGACAAGGTCGACGTCACGGTCGACACGTATCCGGGCAAGACCTGGAGCGCGACGGTGGAGTCCGTTGGGGCCGCGACCGGCGCCGACTTCTCGCTGCTGCCCTCCAACAACTCGAGCGGCAACTGGACGAAGGTCGTGCAGCGCATCCCCGTGCGCGTACACGTCGAACGCCACGCCGGCGACCCGCTGCTGCGCTCTGGCATGAGTGCGAACGTCGAGATCGACACCGGCCATCAGCGGACGCTGTTCTAAGGCGCCGCTATGAACGTTGCTGCCGCCCCGTCGCCCGCGAGCCCCGCTGCTCAGCGTATGATCGTCACCGCTGCGACCATGATCGCAACGCTGATGCAGGCGCTGGACAACACGATCGCCAACGTCGCCTTGCCGCACATGCAAGGGTCACTCTCCGCGAGCGCAGACCAGATCACCTGGGTGTTGACCTCCTACATCGTTGCAGCCGCGATCATGACCGCGCCGGTCGGTTGGCTCGCAGCGCGCTTCGGCCGCAAGCGCTTCTTCATCGTGACCTTGATCGGTTTCACCGTCGCCTCAATGTTGTGCGGCGCAGCCCAAACGCTGTCGCAGATGGTTCTCTTTCGTCTGGCTCAAGGCGTCTTCGGTGCGGCGCTGGTACCACTCTCGCAGACGACACTGCTCGACATGTACCCGATCGAAAAACGCGGTCAGGCGATGGCGCTGTGGGGCATGGGTGTGATGGTGGGCCCGATCATGGGTCCGACGCTCGGTGGCTGGCTGACCGACGCCTACAATTGGCGCTGGGTCTTCTATGTCAACGTACCGTTCGGAATTCTCTCAGTTTTGGGCCTATGGTTCTGCCTGAAAGGTGACGACCAGAGCCGCGACATGAAATTCGATTGGCTTGGCTTTGGCGTCTTGAGCATCGGTCTCGGCGCCCTCCAGCTCATGCTCGATCGCGGCCTCCAACTCGACTGGTTTTCGTCGAGTGAGATCGTCGTCGAATCGCTGCTTGCCGCACTCGGCATCTATCTCTTCTTCGTTCACATGTTGACGGCGAAGGAACCGTTCATCTCGCCGCGCATGTTCACGGACCGCAACTTCGTGGCCGGCATGGCAGTGATGTTCATCGTCGGCATGGTTCTGCTCTCGAGCGCGGCACTGCTTCCAACCTACCTGCAGCGGCTCGGCAACTATTCGGTGACCGAGGCGGGCCTCCTCATGGCGCCACGCGGCATCGGCACGATGTTCGCAATGCTGATCGCAGGCCGCCTCGCGACGCGCGTTGATCCGCGCCTATTGATGCTGTTCGGCATCTCGACGATGGCCTTCACGCTTTGGCTGATGACCGGATGGACGCCCTCGGTCAGTCGATGGACGCTCGTTTGGGTGACCACGCTGCAGGGCTTCGGCATGGGATTCGTGTTCATACCCTTGCAAGTCGTTGCCTTTGCGACCCTGCCCAACGCCTTCCGCACCGATGGCGCGGCGCTCTTCAGCCTGATGCGCAACGTCGGCAGCGCGATCGGCGTTTCGGCCGCCGTTGCTCTGCTCTCGCAGAGCACGGCCACGATGTATCAGCAGCTTGGCGAGAACGTGACGGCGCTCAATCCTGCCTATCATTCGGGCGCGGCTGGAATGGCCTTTAACCCGAACCTACCGATGGGGCTCAGCGCCATCAGCAGCGAAATCCTACGCGAAGCGCAAATCGTCGCCTATTCGAACGATTTCCTGCTGATGTTCTGGGTCAGTCTGCTGGCCGCGTTTGCACTGCTGCTCATGCGCAAACCCGAACGCACCCCAGCCGCTCCCCCGCCCGAGGCTGCCGCCGCTTTTGAGTGATCAGCGCCGCGCCTTCAGCAGCGCGACTTCTGTCAACGCCTGCTGCGCGACCGCGGCTTCCGGAAAGCCCGTCAGCCGCGTCTGTGCCTCCGCCTCGGCGAGCAGGCGCATGGCCTTCATGAGCCGAGCAGGATCCCAGCCCGAAAGCTGGGCCTGCATCCGCTGTTCATAATAGGACGATCGCCCCCACGACGGCCCACCCGCACCTTCCGCGAACGACCCCAGCCGTTGAAACAAGCGTAGCGCAGCACCGACTGCACCCGTCCAAGACACGGTGGATTCTGCCGCCTTCACTATCAGCCGGTCGAGCTTCTTGAGGTCGCCTTCGACCACGGCATCGGCGATCTCATCAATCTCAACCGCACCGCTGTCCCCGATTAGCGTGACGGCCTCGCCGCGCGTTAGCTTCAAACCTTTCTGAGCGGGCCCGAGATACGCCATAAGCTTATCCATCTCGCTGCGAAGCAACCGCCGGTCCGTGCTCAACGCATCCGCCAGATAGGCAAGAGCATCCGCCTCGGCTTCCCACCCGGCCCCCGTCAGCGTTTCGCGGATCAACCGCGCCGCATCCTCGGGCCGGTCGTCGTAGCATTCGATCGCCGCAGCAGCCTTCGCGCCCTCGAAAAGTTTGCGCAGCGACGACGTTTTGTTGAGTTCGCCCGCCTCGACGACGAGAAACGCATCGCCAATCGGATCGCTCACATAACCTTCGAACAAATCAGCAAGCCCATCTGTCGCATCGCGCACGCGCACGACCCGCCGCCCGCCGAACATCGAGATCGCGCCCGCTTCGTCGCCGAGCCGCGCCGGGTCCTTCCGGAGCACATCCGCGCCAAGATCGGCGACACGAAACGCATCGTTCAAATCCGGTACGACCGACTTTGCTAACCGGTCCGCGCGCTCGCGCACGAGCCCATTGTTCGATCCGAAAACGAGCGCAGCCACCCACGCTTTCGGAGGAGTTGCACTCAGTTTGTCGGCGTCAGACGATGAAACGCGCATGAGGCGCGAACTAGGACTTGCCGCCGAACCGTTGCTCGAAATAGAGCCCCAAGCGCAGGCGAATATCTTCGCCAACTTCGCGCGCTGCCCGTTCTTGCGCGTCGCGTTCGGCGGACTGCGTCGCAAACTGCGAGTCGGCGACGTTGTACGCAGCGATCGCGCGCGCAAGACCCTTATCCAGCACCTCGCCCGATACCGTATCGCGCAACTCGTATTGCGCGGTCAGGCGGTAGTTGTAACGCGTGATCTGCGTATTCGATTGAATCGCG
>JBGAPZ010000063.1:0-16907 GCA_044220975.1 Micropepsaceae bacterium
GAAGGGGGCCGGCGGTCCCAGGGCGCGGCGGCGCCGGTCTTGGGGCAAGACTGTCGGCGAAGACCGAACTTGAAGACCAACCTCGAAGACCAACCTCGAAGACCAAACGCCAAGACCAACCGCCAAGACTCATCCCCGATATCGCAATCACATCCCCTTATTGCCATGCGACAATTTTGTTCGCAATTTGTTCTTTTATCTTTCGGCGTTTTCGGCTATATTCGGCGCTATTGATGGGTATGTGGGGGAAGTGGGTATAAGCGGATCCTGCCACCCTCAATGCGCGCCACGCGCTGGTTATACGAAACTTGCAGTTTTCGTATAACCGCGTTGGGCGCTGTGGCCGGCACGGTCGGGTTTGGGTTGACTTTTGCGTCATTGTAGCTACAATATTGTCATTACCGGATATCGCCTTTGCCCTGGACTTGGCATCCCGACAAGAACCGGACGAACCAGCGCAAGCACGGTCTGAGCTTCGAGACGGCGCAGCTTGTGTTCAACGATCCGTTGGCGGTGTCGCGGCTCGACACGGCTTCGGATGAAGAGCGCTGGCAGACGGTTGGGCTTCGTGGCGGATGTCCTGCTTCCGATCGTCCATACGGCGCTCGAGGCGGCGGAGGACGGCGAAGACCCTATCGGGCGTATCATCAGTGCGCGAAAGGCAACAGCACGCGAAAGGAGGGCCTATGAAGAAGGCAATTTCTAGTTCACTCACCGCGAAGCAGCGGGCGGAGCTCAAGGCGCTGGCCAGGCTTGCGGACAAGGACATCGACATTGAAACGATCCCCGAAGTGCGGGACTGGTCCGGGGCAAAGCGCGGCTTGTTCTACCGGCCCGTCAAGCAGCAGCTGACTTTGCGCCTCGATGCGGACGTGGTTGCGTGGTTCAAGAAACGGGCGCCGGGAGGGCGCGGGTATCAGTCGGAGATCAACAGCGCACTGCGCACGTTCGTGGCAACACAAGCGCGGCGGCGGTAGAAAAAAACTCGTCAGGGCCGGGCGTGCCTGCCCGCCGAAGCCACTTGGCATAGGCGGGACCCGGCCACCCAGGGCAACGGGCGCGAACATCTCATTTCTCGTTGTCATGGTCCGCGCAGGCGGACCACCACGACTTCCTATCGGCGCCGCTTGAAGTGATCTCACGCGAAGCCGCGAAGACGCGAAATTGCCTTCGCGCTTTTTTCTTCGCGGCTTCGCGTGAGCAAAGAAAGTCGTGGGTGGTCCGCCTGCGCGGACCATGACCGTTGAGGGGTGGAGGCGTGGGTGGGGTGGCCCTGGGCGGCCGGGTCCTGCTTCCGCTTCGGCGGGCAGGCAAGCCCGGCCATGACGCGTAAGGCTGGGGGACGGAGACGAACTCGGACGAAGTCGAACAAGCCGGACGCGATGCCGGACTCCATTCCGGACAGCGATTCTTGTCCGGAATGTCCGGCTTCAGGTGGCTGATTTCTGCGGGATTGCGGTGTTCGCTGTGGTAGGAACGCGCATTTGCATCACCGTTTTTGACACGTACGAGAGACATCATGGCCAAACGCAATCGCACCACCGAGCCGCCGTACGACATCATCCTCGTCGGGGCTACCGGCTATGTCGGGGCGTTGATCGCCGATGTGCTCGCGGCGCGGGCGGGGGGCAATCGCATGCGCTGGGCGATGGCGGGGCGTGCCGCGGGCAAGCTCGCGGTGGTCAAGGACGCGCTGGGCACGCGCGGCGAACGGGTTGCCACGATCGTTGCCGATACGGCGAATCGCGCCGAGATGGATTCGATCGCGGCGCAAACGAAGGTCGTGCTCACCACCGTCGGGCCTTATGCGAAGTACGGGTCGGAGCTGGTCGCGGCGTGCGCGGCCGCGGGCACGGACTATTGCGATCTCACCGGTGAGGCGCCTTGGATCCAACGCATGATCGACGCGCATCACGATGCGGCCGTCGCCTCCGGCGCGCGGATCGTGCCGTGCTGCGGCTTCGATTCCATCCCCTTCGACCTCGGCGTCTTTTTCCTGAACGAAGAGGTGCGCAAGCGAACAGGTGCGCCCTGCACGCCATCCGCATGCGCGTGAAGTCGATGAAGGGCGGGGCCAGCGGCGGCACGATCGCCAGCATGATGAACCTGGTGGAAGAGGCGACGCGTGATTCTTCCGTGCGCGCCATGCTCGCCAATCCGTTCGCGCTAAACCCGCAGGGCGCGCGCCAAGGGCCGCGCCAGCCGGGCGCGGTCCCCGTCACCTATGACGGCGCCCTTGGGTCGTGGACGGCGCCGTTCGTCATGGGCGCGATCAACACGCGCGTCGTGCACCGCTCGAATGCGCTGTTGAACTATGCCTATGGCCGCGACTTCCAGTACGACGAAGCGATGATGACGGGCGGCGGCGTGCTCGGCGCGCCGGCCGCGGTCGCCGTCACCGGCGCGATGGGCGCGTTCGGGCTCGCGGCCGCGTTCCCGCCCACGCGCGCGCTTCTGAACCGCTTCGTGCTGCCGAAACCTGGCGAGGGCCCTACCGCCGAACAACGCGAACGCGGCAGCTACGATCTTTTGTTCGTCGGCACCGCCAAGGACGGGCGCGTCTTCAAAGCCCGCGTCACCGGCGACCGCGATCCCGGCTATGGCTCCACCGCGAAGATGATCGCGGAGGCGGCGATGTGTTTGGCGGAGCTCCCCGGCGGCGGACGACGTCGCCGGCGGATTCTGGACGCCGGCTTCGGCCATGGGCCCGAAGCTGATCCGGCGCCTGGTCGAGCACGCGGGGCTGACGTTTGAGATGGTGGACTAGCAAATACTCTCGTCTTGGCCTACTCTTATCTGAAGCGCTTCGCTTGCATGGGTCCCATGACGCCATTTTTTGTGGTAGCTTGCTGCGGCGCCAATCGGGGTTTGGAACCATGACGGCAAGCTCGGTCGATACACCGCTCACGGCGTTGGAACGGGAGCGGCGGTTTTATCTTGGCTGGCGTGGGCGTGTGTCGGCGTCGCCTTCTTGGGATTTGCGCCGACCTATTGGATACGGTTGGGCAGCTTTCAGGCGGCGCCGATCATTCATATTCACGGCTTGCTGTTTTCGGCGTGGACGCTGTTCTTCCTGGCGCAAAGCTGGTTCGTCGCGCGCGGCAACGTCATGCGGCATCGGGCTTTGGGCATGCTCGGCATCTCGCTCGCGACCGCGATGTGCATCGTCGGCGTTCTGGCGGCGCAGCGTTCCATGGCGAAGGCGGCCGAGTTCGGCGCGGCTCTTGCGGGGCGCGAGTTTTCCATCGTCTCGCTCAGCGCGATCGTCTTCTTCGCGGTCGTCGTGACGCTTGCGATCATGAACGTCGACAAGCCCGACACGCACAAGCGGCTGATGATGCTCGGCACCGTCTCCCTTCTTCAAGCGGCGGCCGCGCGTTGGTTCTTCGTGCTGCTCGCCCCGCCTGAGGCCAGCGGCTTGTCGCCGGCCGAGACGCCGCCCGGGCCGGTTGCGATCTCGATTGCGCCGGGGCTGCTCGTGGACGTGTTGATCGTCGCGGCCATGATCTACGACTGGCGCACACGCGGCAAAGTCCATCGGGTCTATCTGATCGGCGGACCGGTTCTCCTTGTGCTGCAGTTCATCCGCGTGCCGCTCAGCACGACGCCGGCTTGGCACGCGATCGCGAATTGGGTGGCCGGGTTGGCTGGGATGGCGCCGGTGTAAAATCCAAACTACCAATAATCGTCATGGCCGGGCTTGACCCGGCCACCCAGGGTTACAAGCCCGCACGCATGAAGCGCGGTGGAAACGATTGTGCGTGTGACCCTGGGTGGCCGGGTCGCGCTTCGCTTGCCCGGCCATGACGATGAGTTTCACGCGATGTTGAAGCATGACACGGACTTCATGCGTGCCCATGCACGCGTTCGTGCGGCCGTCACGCGATGCCGGCTCGGTGCGCTCCGTCGCTATCAATCACTCGTGAGTTGCTGCGCATGGGCTTCGCGCTGACGCTGATGGCGACTGCATGGGAGAGAAACCGATGAAGAGCTACCCCAGAGATTGGATCGCCTGGTCGATCGTCGCCGCCATCGTGATCGTGGCCACCGTTACGTTGATCTCAACGGTTAGCGCGACCCGCGCTTCCAGCCTGGCGGAGGACGGACGCCGCGCCGGCGCGACCGAACTGGCCTGACCGCCTGATTTTCCCTGACGCCCCCTTGTAAGGACGGCCACTTGTCTTTCGTCTAATAGGACGGACAAGAGGCGCCATGGGGCTTGAGGACAAGGCACGGTTCGAGGACTGGATGGCGGCGCATGTCGGCGTGCTGCACCGCATTGCGTGGGCATTCGCCAGCGGCGCCGACCAGCAGGACCTGATGCAAGAACTGATGCTGGCGGTCTGGCGCGCGGCACCGAAGTTTCGCGGCGACAGCGCCCCTTCGACGTTCATTTTCCGCGTCGCGCACAATTGCGCGCTGACGTGGCGGCGGCGCGAGACCGTGCGGCGCCGTCATGAGGCCGATTACGAGCGTTTGCATGTCGAAGAGGCCGGTTCGCCCGAGGCGCTGCTCGATGCGCTTTACGCCGCGATCCGGCGGCTCGACATGTTGGACCGGTCGCTGGTGGTGCTCGCGCTCGAAGGGCTGAGCTACGGCGAGATCGGCGCTATTCATGGGCTTAGCGAAAGCAATGTGGGGGCGCGCCTGACGCGGGCGCGCAAGAAACTGGCGGAGCTGATGGAGACGAGCGATGAACTTTGAAACGCTGCAAGCGGCGTGGCAATCGAACGCCAACGCTCCGTCTGGCGCCGCGTCAGCCGCCTTGCTGCACGATGCCGCGGCGACGCTGAAGCGGCGGCGGGCCGAGCTCAACGGCCTGATCGCGTTCGCCTTCGTGATGTTGACGGTTCCGCTGTTGCTTGTGGGACTCGACGCGGCGACCGGTCAGGTCGATGCGATCGACCTCGCGCGCGAGTGGGCGCTGGTGCCGTTTGTGCTGATTCCGTTCGTGGTGCTGGCGTTGGTCGCCCGCCGGCAGAAATTGCAAGAGAGCCGGCATGCGGTTGGAGATGCGTCGTTGCTCGCTGTGTTTCGCGCGCTGCTCGACGAGAACGCGGCGGCGCGGTGGCGGACGTTTTTGATCGGCGGCGCGATCGTGCTGTTCGTGCCGTTGCTCGCGGTGATGCTCGGCCAGATGGGCGAAACGGGCAAGATGTCGCCGCAAAACATCGCGCAAGCCGGCATCGTGATGGGCGGCGCTCTGGCCGTCTCACTTGCCGTGATGGCGGCGCGTTACGTCTGGCGCCTGGTGCCGGAGCGGCGGCGCCTCGAAGCGTTGATCGCGCAATACGAAACACCTGGTTCAACCTGAGGAGAACACGATATGCATAATTTCATGGGATTGCCGGTGGGCGTGCGGTTGCTGCTTGCGGCGGTGTCGGCGGTGGGGATCGCCTTTGGGCTGATGATCGCCTTCGGCTGACGGAGGGCGCGACTGCGGGCAACGCGTTGCCAGTTGCGGGGCGACCATGGGTGCACCAATTCCAGCGTTGGTTTCTGGGGCCAGTTTCGTTTAACTGCGACTCACCACTCTGGAACGGGTTTTCCTATGTCCCGCCTGACCTCTGCGATTTCCACCCGCGACGAACGCTTCAAGACCAATGCAACCTCGATGGGGCGGTTAACGTCGGAGTTGGCGGCGCGGATCGCGACCGCGTCGCTTGGCGGGGATGAGCGGTCGCGGGCGCGGCATGTGGAGCGGGGCAAGCTGTTGCCGCGCGAGCGGGTGAACAGATTGCTCGATCCGGGGACGCC
Source organism: Micropepsaceae bacterium (assembly GCA_044220975.1). GTDB lineage: Bacteria > Pseudomonadota > Alphaproteobacteria > Micropepsales > Micropepsaceae > SZUA-430. Next base: position 5,758 of record JBGAPZ010000063.1, read on the forward strand.
GTTCCTGGAACTGTCGCCGCTCGCCGCGAACGGCATGTACGACGACGATATTCACGCGGCTTCGATCATCACCGGCATCGGGCGGGTCGAGGGGCAGGAGTGTGTCATCGTCTGCAACGATGCGACGATCAAGGGCGGCACGTATTACCCCGTCACCGTGAAGAAGCATTTGCGGGCGCAGGAAGTCGCGCGGGAGAACCGGCTGCCTTGCATCTACCTGGTCGACTCCGGCGGAGCGAATTTGCCGAACCAAGCCGAGATCTTTCCCGACCGCGAACATTTCGGGCGCATCTTCTATAATCAGGCAAACATGTCGGCGATGGGCATTCCACAAATCGCCGTGGTGATGGGGTCGTGCACGGCGGGCGGGGCTTATGTCCCGGCGATGTCGGATGAGACGATCATCGTGCGCAATCAGGGCACGATCTTCCTCGGCGGGCCGCCGCTGGTGAAAGCTGCGACTGGCGAGGTGGTGACGGCCGAGGAACTTGGCGGGGCGGACACGCATTCCAGGCGTTCTGGCGTGACGGACCACTACGCGCAAGACGACAGCCACGCGCTCGCGCTCGCGCGACGTATCGTGACGACGCTGAACCGCGTGAAGCGCCCGGAAGTCGTGATGCGAGAACCGGTGGAACCGCTCTACGACATCGCGGAGCTCGACGGGATTGTGCCGCAATCGCTCTCAACCCAATACGACGTGCGCGAGGTGATTGCGCGATTGGTGGACGGCTCGGTGTTTGACGAATTCAAGAAGCTCTATGGCACGACACTGGTCTGTGGGTTCGCGCATATTTGGGGCGTGCCGGTCGCGATCCTCGCGAATAATGGGATTCTGTTTTCGGAATCGGCGCTGAAGGCGGCGCACTTCATCGAGCTCGCGTGCCAACGCGGGATCCCGTTGCTGTTCTTGCAGAACATCGCGGGCTTCATGGTGGGCGCGAAGTACGAAGCGGGCGGCATCGCGAAGGATGGCGCGAAAATGGTGACGGCGGTCGCTTGCGCACAGGTGCCGAAGATCACACTCATCATCGGCGGCTCGTACGGCGCCGGAAACTACGGCATGTGCGGGCGTGCCTATGGGCCGCGGTTTCTGTTCGCTTGGCCGAATGCGCGCATCTCCGTCATGGGCGGCGAGCAGGCGGCGAGCGTGCTTGCGCAGGTGAAGCGCGACGGTATGGAGGCGCGCAAGGAGACTTGGTCCGCCGGCGACGAAAGCGTTCAAGAGCGCCGATCCGTGCGCGTTATGAGGAAGGGCAATCCTACTTCGCCACCGCGCGGCTCTGGGATGACGGCATCATCGCGCCCAGCGAGACGCGCCGCGTCTTGGCTTTGGCGCTATCGGCGACGCTGAATGCGCCGATACCGCGGACGAATTTCGGCGTGTTCAGGATGTGACGGCGATGAAGCTCGATCAGGGAACACTGATACGGATTGGGGCGGCGGTTGTGGTTGCGCTTCTGGTCGCGGTGCTTGGGCTTGACCGCGGAGGGTTACCTGACGCGCAAAAGGATACTCCTACAATCGCGCAGAGCGGAACTGCACCGACCGTAACGATCGAGACGCCTTCAAAACCTGCATCCAGTGCGGTGCCGAAGAGCGAGGGGAAATTCGATTATTATCTACTCGTCCTGTCGTGGTCGCCCACGCATTGTTCGTCTGATGCGGGGCGCGGCCGGGACGACGATTTGCAGTGCCGGTCGGGGCGGCCATACGGGTTCGTACTGCATGGGTTGTGGCCGCAAAACGAGCGGGGATGGCCGGAATCGTGTTCAACAACTGAACGCGACGTTTCGAATGCGAACATGACAGAGGCACTCAAGCTGTCCCCATCGGCAGAGCTCGTGCAGCACGAATGGAACAAGCACGGCACGTGCGCGGGACTTTCGCAGGACGACTACTTCGCGGCGTCAGCTCTTGCCGTCGGCTCGGTGAACGTGCCGAAGGCGTACCGGGCCCCGGCACAGCCCTTGGTCACGACGCCGAACGATGTGAAGCGCGAATTCCTGGACGCCAATCGTGCCATTCCCCAGGATGGACTTTCGGCAACATGCAGCCGCAATGAGCTTGCCGAGGTGTGGGTGTGCCTCGACAAGAGCCTGCAGCCGCGGTCATGCTCCGCCGAGGTGCGCAAGAAGCATTGTGGCGCGCGCCAGGTACGCATGTTGTCGGTGCGCGGAGATTGGCCGCGTTAGTTGGTTGAGGGTGTGGCTGCATGGAAATTTTGAACCAAATCGTGTCGTTCTTTCAGACGGGTTTCTACGGCGTCAACGTTGCGCAAGGTCTCATCATCGCAGCAATCGCCGCCTATATGATGAACGACTGGCGTCGCGTACTGGTGGTGGCGCTTGCCTGTGTGTTCGCGCATCTTCTTGTCGACTTGATGCTGCCGGTGTTCCGCGGCGGCGCGTTCCGGCTACCGCCGCTGGTCGAGGTTGGCTTCTGGCAGAATTTCTTGCGGCTCTACGCGGGCTATCTCATCGTCGTGAACGTGTTCTACGCCGTGAAACAGTTGCTCGGCGGCGGTCATTGAAGTAGTTCCATCGGGCCAAGCAGGAAAGGCTGCCTCGATGAGCGATAGCGAAGACGTCGTCCTTTTGAATACGACGCGGGAAGGCGTCGCCGTCGTCACCTTGAACCGGCCGAAGGTTCACAACGCCTTCAACCAGCAGGTCATCGAAAAGCTCTCCGATACGTTCGAAACTTTGCGCACGGCCGACAAGGTGCGCGTGGTGATGATCGACGGGGCGGGTCCGAGTTTTTCTGCTGGTGCCGACCTTGCTTGGATGCGGGCGGCGGCGGATTACTCGAAAGCCGACAATCGCGAAGACGCAGGCGATATGGCGGACATGCTGCACCGGCTACACACGTTGCCGCAGGTAACGATCGCGCAGGTACATGGCGCGGCGATGGCCGGCGGATGCGGCATCCTTTCGGCTTGCGACATCGCGATTGCCACGAAGACGGCGTCGTTTGCTTTGTCGGAGGTGCGGCTCGGGATCATTCCGGCGGTCATTTCGCCCTATGTGATCCGCGCAATCGGCGCACGTGCCGCGCATCGCTATTTCCTCACCGCTGAGCGGTTTGACGCGGCGACGGCGCATGCGCTGGGGCTCGTGCACATTCTGGTCGACGACAACGATGCGATGGCCAAAGAGAGCGAGCGGTTGGTGCAACAGATCTTCACTTGTGCACCCGGTGCCATTGCGGCGGCGAAGGACTTGATCGCGGCCGTTGCGGGACACCCGATCGACAGCCACCTGCGTGCCGACACGTCGCGCCGCATTGCCGATCGCCGCGCGAGCGATGAGGCGAAGGAAGGACTGTCGGCGTTCCTCGAGAAGCGCAAGCCGAAATGGGCGGAATAGACCGCTGATGCTTTCCTCTCTGCTTATTGCCAACCGGGGCGAGATTGCTTGCCGCGTGATCCGCACGGCGCGACGGATGGGGATCAAGACCGTTGCCGTCTATTCCGACGCCGATGCCGGCGCACCGCATGTTGCGATGGCGGATCAGGCCGTGCGTATCGGACCTGCGCCAGCGAAGGAAAGCTATCTCAACGTCGCGGCGATTCTTGAAGCTGCGCGTGCGACCGGGGCGAAAGCGATCCATCCGGGGTATGGGTTTCTCTCGGAGAACGCGGCGTTTGCCGAGGCATGCGCGAAGGCGGGCCTCGTGTTCGTGGGGCCGCCTCCGGCCGCGATCCGCGCGATGGGGCTCAAAGATGCTGCCAAGGTGCTGATGATCAAGGCGGGCGTTCCTGTCGTGCCGGGGTATCACGGTGCCGACCAGAGTGTTGCGCTGCTTGCGAAGGAAGCGGAGCGCATCGGCTTTCCGGTGCTGATCAAGGCGGTCGCCGGTGGCGGCGGTAAGGGTATGCGCCGGGTCGACAAGTCGGCGGACCTCGCGAAGGCACTCGAAGGCGCGCAACGCGAAGCCCAGGCGGCGTTCGGCGAGGCGCGCGTCCTTGTCGAGAAGTATGTGTCGGCGCCACGCCATGTCGAGATTCAGGTGTTCGCCGACGCACACGGCAACGTGGTGCATTTGTTCGAGCGCGATTGTTCGCTGCAACGGCGGCATCAGAAGGTGATCGAAGAGGCACCGGCACCAGGTATGCCAGCGGATGTGCGCCGTGCCATGGGCGAGGCGGCGGTGAAGTGCGCGCAAGCGATCGGCTATCAAGGGGCGGGAACCGTCGAGTTCATCGTCGACGGGTCGAAGGGGCTGAAAGCGGACGGCTTCTATTTCATGGAGATGAACACGCGCCTGCAGGTCGAGCATCCTGTTACCGAAATGATTACGGGACAAGATCTCGTCGAATGGCAGCTGCGCGTTGCGGCTGGCGAGAAGTTGCCGTGTACCCAAGATCAGTTGGCGATCAACGGCCATGCCGTCGAAGTGCGGCTCTACGCGGAAGATCCAGTGAAAGGGTTCTTGCCGTCGATCGGCCGGCTCGCGCGGTTGAAGCTGCCCCAACTGGACGCGCATGTGAGAGTCGATTCCGGTGTTGTGGAGGGCGGCGAGGTTTCGATGTTCTACGATCCCATGATCGCAAAGGTGATCGCCTGGGATCAGACGCGAACGGCGGCGCTGGCGCGATTGGCGAGCGCGCTAGAGACCGCCGAGGTCGCCGGCGTCAAAACGAATTTGGCGTTTCTGATTTCGGCGCTTCGGCACAACGCGTTCATCGCGGGCGAGATCGATACCGGCTTCATCGATCGGCACAAAGAGAGCTTGGTCGGAGCCTCAACGCCGGCGCCATCGGACGCGGTGTTGTTTGCGGCTTTGTTTGTTTTGTTAGAGCGACGGGCGAAAGCGGCTGGCGCCTCGCCGTGGCGGCATCTCGATGGGTGGCGCATTGGCGGCGTGCGTCAGCAAGAGATAATGCGGCTGACCGAGGGTGAGACGGACAGGGTCGTCAGCGTCCTGTATCGCAATAACGGATGGCACTTGTCGCTTGACGGGCACTCGGTGGATGCGGATGCGGTGTTCGACGGCGACGGCTCGATTTCGGCAAGTCTGAACGGCCGGCGGGCGCAAGCGCGGGTTTTGCGCTTGTCCGGCAATGTCGTCGTGCTGATGCAGGGGCGCAGTTATGCGTTCGAACCCCACGATCCGCTGGAGGCTGCCGAGCACGTGCATGATACGGGCAAGGAGTTGCGCGCGCCGATGCCGGGCAAGGTGGTGCAGATCCTGGCGAAGCCTGGCGATCAGGTGCGAAAAGGCCAAGCGCTTGCAATCATCGAGGCGATGAAGATGGAGCATACGCTCTCGGCGCCCGGCGACGTGACCGTCAAAGACGTGCCGTTCCGCGCGGGTGATCAGGTGGGCGAGGGTGCGGTCGTTGTTAGCTTTGAGTAACGGCGGAGGCGCGAGGCGCCTCCGCGTGTTCGTGGGTCAATAGATCGCGAAGTCGCCGCGGCAACCGCTTTTCACCCAGACGCCCCGCCGGTCGAAACCCCAGGTTTTGTTGAACCGGCAGGCCGAGCGGCTGCGCTGGTGAATCAGCTGGGCGTAGTTTTGAATGGGCACAGGACAGAAGCGGCTCTTGTTGTTCTTCGAGTCGCAGGAGATCGTGTAGGCGTCGCCGTACTGGTCCTCCGGATAACCACCCTGCTGCGGGTAACCGCCCTGTTGCGGGGGATAGCCACCTTGCGGATAGCCCTGCTGCGGATAGTTCGGATCGTATGGCGGGTAGCCCTGCGGCGGTGGGGGCGGCGGTTGGTTGTTGTAGCCGTCGTCGTCATTGTTGTTGTCGGCGAGTGCGCCGATCACGCCGAGCGCCAAGATTCCCAGACCGATTTTTGCGGCTGTGTCGCCGTCGTTGTCGCGGCGGCCGATACGGAATGTCGCGCTGCAACCGTTGGCCACCCAAACGCCGCCGCCGTCAAATCCCCAGGTATCGTTCTGGTAACAGGCGTACGACGAGTGTTGATATTTGAGGACAACGCCGCCCGCCGTGCTTGTGCGGCAGTAGTTGTAGCCACCTACAGACGAATTGCAGCGCACATCGGCCGCTGCGGCCGGTGCGGATGTTGCGATCAGACCTGCGCCCAAAGCTGCCGCCGTGATCGTCGCTTTCAACATTGTCCTCAGTGTCATCATCCGTCTCCGAACTTTGCCTCACGTCGGATTAGACAGTTCGCGGCTTGATTTGCAAGAGGTTCGCGCGGCGGGGTAGCTTCAGGTGAATTGGTCCTGCAAATGGAGCTCCCAACAAATGCACATGCGTATTCTCGTTTCTCTTAGCGTCCTCATTGCGGCCGGTTCGGCCGCGTGGGCTGCGGGCAGTGCGGCCGACTATGACGGCGACGGACGGATCAGCCGCGAGGAATTTCGTAACCAAGCGGCGCGTTCGGCGTTCGCTGCGGACAAGAACAAAAACGGCGTGATCGAAGATGGCGAAGCGAAGCTCACGAGCGACCAACGCAAGGCGCTCGATACGAACGGCGACGGCAAGGTCTCAGTTGAGGAATTGCAGGAAGGCCAGATGGCAGGCTTCGGCGAACTCGACAAGAACGGCGACGGCTTCCTCGATGCGAACGAGATGAAGGGTTGACGCTTCATCTGATTAAACTCTGCGTGGGTGTCGATTCCGTCGAAGATTTGCGGGAGTGGCAGACGGAACGGCTATCGCAATTGAAAAAGCGTGGGCAGAAGCCCGAGCTGAAGCACACCACGCGCATGGTGCCAAAGCGGCGCGACGAGTTGCTCGCCGGCGGCTCGCTCTATTGGGTGATTAAGGGCTACATCGCCGCGCGCCAGCCCCTGCTCGACATACGCCCGTTCGTCGACAAGGAGGGCGTGGGGCGCTGTCACCTGGTCTACGGCAAGGATTTGATCTTGGTCGCGCCGCGCCCCCGGCGCGCGTTTCAAGGATGGCGCTATCTTGAGGCGAAGGATGCGGCGCCCGATGTTGGAAAGGCCGGAAAGGCGATGCCTGACAAACTGCGGCGCGAGTTGGCCGAGCTGGGGTTGTTGTAGCTCATGACTGTGCCCGTGATCGAAACCGAGCGGCTGGTTTTGCGTGGGCACCGTCTCGATGACTTCGTGACGCTGGCCGCAATGTGGGCTGATCCCGGCGTCACGCGATTCATCGGCGGTAGAGCTTCGACGCGAGAGGAGAGTTGGGCGCGCCTCACACGCTATGTCGGGCACTGGGCGTTGCTCGGCTTCGGCTATTGGGCGGTCGAGGTGAAGGGCGAAGGGCGGCATATCGGCGATGTTGGCTTCGCGGATTGGAAGCGCGACATCGTGCCGTCGTTGGACGGGATGCCGGAGAGCGGTTGGGCGTTTGCACCGGAGGCGCACGGACGAGGGATTGCGACGGAGGCGGTGAAGGCGGCGATTGCCTGGGGCGACAAGTATTTCGAGGGTAAGACGACGACTTGCATCATTGGCCCGGGCAATCGCGCATCGATTCGCGTCGCTGAAAAATGTGGATACCGCGAGTTTGCGCGGACGGATTTCAAGGGCGAACCGACCATCCAGTTCCGCCGTTAGGGCACCTTGCGCCAGCCCCCTTAAGCGTAGGATTGTCCCGCCCCATGAGGGTGCATCCTGCGCGCGCCGAGATGGCGCGACTTTATTTGGCCGACGAGACCGAGGTTGTGAACGCGCTGTTGCCGCGCGCACGGCTGAGTGCAGCTGAGGCGCTGGCGACCGAAGGTTTGGCGCGCGACCTGGTGAGCCGCGTGCGTGCGCAGCGTAAGCGCGGCGGGCTCGACGCGTTTCTCCAGGAATATGCGTTGTCGACGGACGAGGGCGTCGTTTTGATGTGCCTCGCCGAGGCGCTGCTACGTGTGCCGGATACGGAGACGCAGGACAAGCTGATCAAAGACAAGATCGGGTCGGCGAACTGGAACAAGCATCTGGGGCAGTCGTCGTCGCTGTTCGTGAATGCGTCTACGTTTGCATTGATGCTCACCGGTCATGTGGTGAAGCTCGACGGCGGCGAGCGCGATTGGTCGACGATCTTCGGGCGCTTGGTGCAGCGGTCGGGTGAGCCGGTGATCCGGCAGGCGATGCTGACCGCTATGCGTATCATGGGTGGGCAATTCGTGCTCGGCCGGACCATCGAAGAAGCCTTCAAACGTGGCGCGGACGAGTCAAAGCGCGGCTTCCGCTTCTCGTTCGATATGCTCGGCGAAGCGGCGATGACGCACGACGATGCGGAGCGTTACGCCCACGCCTACGCCGATGCGATCGGCGCGATCGCCAAATACGAGGGCGCGCGCAAGGGTGATATCTTCACGCGCAATTCAATCTCCGTGAAGCTTTCGGCTATTCATCCGCGGCTTGAGTTTGTGAAATGGGAGCGTGTGCGGAAGGAGATTCTGCCGCGATTGGTTCCGCTTTGCGTTGCGGCGCGCGACGCCGGCATCGGCTTTACGATCGACGCGGAAGAGGCGGACCGGCTGGAGGTGCAACTCGACATTTTCGAAGCGCTTTGTGCGCGCGAAGAGTTGAAGGGCTGGGACGGGCTTGGCCTTGCGGTTCAGGCCTATCAAAAACGTGCGCCGGCTGCGATCGCGTGGCTTGCTGCAGTGGCGCGAGCGCACAAGCGGCGACTGCCCGTGCGACTGGTCAAGGGCGCTTATTGGGATAGCGAAGTAAAGCGGGCGCAAGAGCTTGGCATCGACGGCTATCCCGTGTTCACGCGCAAGGCTTCGACGGACGTTTCCTATCTTGCCTGCGCGCGGCAGTTACTGGCCGACGCGCAAGCGTTCTTCCCGATGTTCGCGACGCACAACGCGCATACACTGGCGGCGGTGAAGACCTTGGCCGGCGCGCGCGACGACTATGAGTTTCAGCGGCTGCACGGCATGGGCGAGGAGTTGTACGACGAGGCGGTCGGCGGCGATAAGCTTGGTGTTCAGTGCCGCATCTATGCGCCTGTTGGTGCGCACGAAGATCTGCTCGCCTATCTTGTTCGCCGTTTGCTGGAGAACGGCGCCAATACCTCGTTCGTCAATCGTCTGGCCGATGATGAAGCGCCGATCGAAACCATCATCGCCGATCCTGTCACGCAAGTGGAAGCCATGCCCACCAAACCGCATCCACGCATTCCGTTGCCCGCCGACTTGTTCGGCGACCGCAAGAACTCGCACGGCGTCCTGCTCAGCGATCCCACCCGTGCCGAGCCTCTGTTGAAGGCAATCGATGAGGCCGTCGCGCAACCGCTCGATGCGCGGGCGATCATCGGCGGCGTGTTGAGGGACGGTAAGACGCGCGACGTCTTCGACCCGAGCTTGCGGTCGCGGCGGATCGGCTCGGTGGTCGAGGCGACGCCGGCGCTCGCTGCGCAAGCGGCGGCGACGGCGCGGGCCGGGCAATTCGACTGGGACGCTTTGGGCGGGTTGAAGCGTGCTGAGATTCTTTCGAAGGCCGCAGACCTGTTTGAACGTGACGCGGCGCTGTTGATCGGGCTGTGCGTGCGGGAGGCGGGAAAGACCGTTGCGAACGGGTTGGCCGATGTGCGCGAGGCGATCGATTTCCTTCGTTACTACGCAAATCTCGCGCGGGAGGATTTCTCGGGACCGAAGGTGCTGCCCGGGCCGACCGGCGAGCGGAATGAGCTTTCGCTGCACGGGCGTGGCGCGTTCGCGTGTATCTCGCCGTGGAATTTCCCGGTTGCGATTTTCACCGGGCAAATCGCAGGTGCGCTTGCCGCAGGCAACACCGTTGTTGCGAAGCCGGCCGAGCAGACACCGCTGACCGCGTTTGCCGCGACACGCTTGCTGCATGAGGCAGGCGTTCCCGGCGACGTGTTGCACCTTCTGCCGGGTGATGGGGCGGAGATCGGCGGGACGCTTACACGCGATGCGAACGTTGCGGGGGTCGCCTTCACGGGCGGGACGGATACGGCGCGGCTGATCAATCTGTCGCTGGCGGAGCGCAAGGGACCGATTCCACCGTTCATCGCCGAGACGGGTGGTTTGAACGCGATGATCGCGGACTCGACCGCGCTGCCCGAACAGCTTGTGCGCGACGCCGTTACGTCGGCGTTCGACAGCGCGGGGCAACGCTGCTCGGCGTTGCGTGTGTTGTTTCTGCAGTCGGACATCGCATCAAAGGTTTTGAAGCTGCTCGCCGGCGCGATGGCAGAGCTCAAGGTCGGCGATCCGATGAAGCTTGAGACCGATATCGGGCCGGTGATCGACGCGGACGCGCTTGCCGTACTTGAAGCGCATGCAAAGCATATGACGCGTGATGGGCGGTTGATCGCGGAGGCGCCGCTTTCGTCCGAGACGCGCGACGGTTTCTTCTTCGCGCCGCGCGCCTTCGAGATCGATGCGATCTCTCAGCTGCAGCGCGAGGTGTTCGGGCCGATCCTGCACGTCGTGCGGTTCGAGGCGAACGCGCTGGACAACGTGATCGATGCGATCAACGCGACCGGCTATGGGCTGACGCTCGGCGTGCACACACGCATTGAAGGTACCGCGGAGCGTATTCGTGCACGGGCGCGCGTCGGCAACCTCTATGTCAACCGCAACCAAATCGGTGCTGTCGTCGGGGTTCAGCCGTTTGGCGGCGAGGGACTTTCGGGGACGGGACCGAAAGCGGGCGGACCGTATTATTTGCACCGCTTTGCGCTTGAGCGCACGGCCTGCACGAACACGACCGCCGCTGGCGGCAATGCTAGCTTGTTGTCGCTCGGTGAGACTGCGCCCTAGGCGGCTCTTACTTTTGCCTTCATCAATGCGGTGAAGTCTTCTAACGAGGCTTGGTCCGCGAAGTCGCGCTTCGGAATGAGGCGAAACGATATGTTGTTGAGGTAGAGTAAAATGTGATCTGGCCCCTCTCGCCACTTGAGGAAGTCGCTCCAGAGCGTTGTCACAAACCAGGTCTCGGCCTTGAACGATACGCGCTCATTGTCCCAGGAAATGGCTGTCGGTTCGGTGAGGCCCTTGGTTTGGTGAAACAGTCTACGGGCCTGCCAGGCAACGCGAAGAGGAGTCAGCGCAAGTCCAGCGATCAGTACACCCACCGCGGCCGCGGTCGCGAGCAGGCCCACGAACTGCACGTCGTTCGGCAGGGTCGGGATGTTGTAGATCAAGTAACCGGCGAGAGCGATAAGGGCACATGCCAACAGGTATTGTGTGCTTCGGCGTGCATGTATTTGGCACGCGGCGACATGGTCGGTCTCC